>CAVZCI010000020.1:0-220610 GCA_963773815.1 uncultured Acidobacteriota bacterium | reverse complement strand
TAGAAGTAGCGGCGCTCCCAGAAGTATCTCAGGAGCTCCCGCGCGATGCGCTCGAGACGCTTCTCGGGGCCCGTCTCGGAGGAGACGGCGGACGCGAGGGATTCGTTGATGGCCTCGTAGCCGTGGAGGATCGTCGAGAAGTACAGGTCCTCTTTCGTTCGGAAGTAGCGGTAGATCGTTCCCTTGCCGACGCCGGCCTCCGCGGCGATCTCGTCGCACAGGACCTCGTGGTACTGCCGGACGGCGAAGATCTTCGAAGCCGCGGCGAGGATCTCTTCCTGTTTCGATTCGGTTTTGACTCTCGGCAACCGTCCCTCCAGATACTGACCGGTCAGTTCCGTTATTTATTCTATCCACGATTCGGCCTTTGACGCGAGCCTTTTCATCGGGAGCCCGTGAGGGGGCCTAGAATGAGCAGGCCGGAGTGAAACTGCCGTGTCCCTGCAAGACCAGAAGTGCGTTCCGTGCGCGAAGGGAAGCGCGCCCCTCTCGGCGGAGAGAGCGCAGGAGCTCTGCATCGGGAGGTCCCGGACTGGGAGCTGAGGGACGAGCGGCTTCGGAGGCGGCTCAAATTCGCCGACTTCGTCTCGGCGATGAGCTTCCTCAACCGGGTCGCGGAACTCGCGGAGCGCGAGGCGCATCATCCGGACTTTTGCGTCCACTACAACGAGGTGGAGTTGACGCTCTGGACCCATGCCGTCGGAGGGCTCTCGGAAAACGACTTCATCGTCGCGTCGAAGATCGACGCGCTGCTCGGTGAAG
This sequence comes from uncultured Acidobacteriota bacterium, assembly GCA_963773815.1. Lineage (GTDB taxonomy): Bacteria > Acidobacteriota > Thermoanaerobaculia > UBA5066 > DATFVB01 > CAWEYG01. The sequence goes on along the minus strand of CAVZCI010000020.1, from coordinate 219,848 downwards.
GCCCCGGCTCTGCGGCGTGACTGTTCGGTTTGGCACCGCGACGTGGAACTATCCCGGCTGGCGCGGCATCGTCTATCCCGCGAGCTCGCCGGAGAAGCTCTCCTCCGCGGAGCGCCTCGCGCTCTACGCGCGTTCCGGCCGCTTCGAAACGGTCGAGGCGGACTTCACGTTCTACCGCCCGCAGAACGCGCGCGAATGGAAGCGCTACGCGGCGTCGCTGCCGCCGGGATTCCCCGTCGTCTCGAAGGTCTGGGAGGAGATCACGTGCGAGCGCTTCCCGAAGATCGAGAGGCAGGGAGATCGCGGCGGAAAGGACAACCCCCACTACCTGGACGCCGAAGCGTTCAAGACGTTCGTCCTCGGCGCCGGCGGAAGAAGGATTTTCCGACCATCTCGGCCCGTTCGTGTTCGAGTTCCGGCGCGACTGGAGCCCGACGCCGGAAGGCGCAAAGAAATTCCGCGCGCGGCTCGACGAATTCCTCTCGGCCCTCCCGCGCGGTCACCGCTACGCCGTCGAAATCCGGACAGCGGAGTACCTCGACGCGGACCACGTCGCGATGCTCCGCTCCCACGGGGCCGGGCACGTTTTGAACTGGTGGACGTACATGCCGGCCATCTCTCGCCAATTTGAAGTCGCCGGGCTCGCCGATGCCGACTTCCTGATCTCGCGCATCCTCGTCGCGCCCGGCCGCGAATACTCGGACGCCGTCAAGATGTTCACGCCGTACGACAGGATCCGGGACGCCCACCCGGAAATGCGCGCCGACGCGGCGAAGATCGCCCGGTTCGCGGAGGAAAAGAAGAAGGACTTCTTCCTGATCGTGAACAACCGCGCGGAGGGCAGCGCGCCGTACACGATCAACGCGATCCGCAAGATGCTCGGCCAGGACCCTCCTCCGCTTCCGGAGCCGGGGGAGGGGGAAGAGGAGACGCTGCCGTTCTAGAGTCCACCGCAAGCGATGCGTCGAATTTCCCTCTCCCGGCGCGGTGGTGGCGGGCTGCGCCCGCCGGGTGAGGGGCGGGCCCGGCCTCACCCACCGCTGCGGCGGTCCCCCTCCCCCGGCGGGGAGGGTGGAGCGCCGAAGGCGCGGAGGGTGAGGGGGGCGAGCGACCCACCCCGGCGCTCCTTCCCTCACCCGCCGCTGCGCGGCACCCTCTCCCGCCGGGAGAGGGAAATCGGAGGAATGCTTCATGTGCCCACCCTCTCCCCGCATTGCAAGGAGGGGAGAGTTTGCGGGGTCGAGCCGACCTCCGCGCGATAAGATCCGCGATATGCGGACAGTCGGGTTGGTGTTCGCCCGGATCGTGGCGTGGGGCTGGTTCCTCCTCGCGGGCGTGGCGATGACGTTTCTCGCGGGCTGCTCGTCGTCCTCGTCCTCGACGACGAATCCTCCGCCGATCGTGTCGTCGTCGCACGCGCTCGGTGTCAGCGACGAAATGATCGGAAGCCAGTATCCGCCGATGACCATCAAGGCCTTCGCGAAGGACCCGGGGTACGGATACACGGAAAAGATGCCCATTCCGGTCGGAGGCGGGTTCGGCGAGGGCGGCCACAACACCTATCGCTACCTGAACGCGCTTGCCGGGCCCAGGGGCCAGCGGATCCACTACACCCGGGTGGGAACGTGCTGTGCGTTCAAAACTCCGAATTCGCCGTTTGGCGGCGAAGCGCCTCTGGAAGTCTGGGAGATCACCTACGAAGGCGGCAAGCCGATGCGGTTGTATTTCAACTGGTACGACCCGGGCGAGATCGCGATTCCGGCCGGCCTCACGGCCCGAAAGTGAGATTCGCGGGCAGTCGATTTTGAGTTTCCGGATGCCGTCGGGGGCCGGTGTATCCTTTTCGGAATGATCGGGTGCATGACGCGCCCGGAGAGGAGAGCCGGTATGCCTTACGGAGTCGTCCATTTCTTTCCCGGCGGAACCAAAGAGCAGTACGAGGCGTCGCTGAACGCGGTGCATCCCAACCGCGGCACGCTTCCGAAGGGCCAGATCTACCACGCGGCCGGGCCCTCGGCCGGCGGCTGGACGATCGTCGCCATCCACGACTCAAAGGGGAGTTGGGAACGTTTCCGCGACGACATTCTCATGCCCCGGCTCAAGGAAGGCGTGAAGGGCGGGTTTGCGACGCCGCCGGAAGAGCAGGCCTTCGAGGTGCACAACCTCCAGCATTGAATCGGACGTGAGCGACCGCTTCATCGGCACCTGGCGCCTCGTCTCGTTCATCGAGCGCGACGCGGACGGCCGCGAGACGACCCCGTTCGGGCCGGCGCCGCGCGGATATCTGATGTACGACCGGGGCGGCCGCATGTCGGTCCACATCGCCCGCTCGGACAGGCGATCCGAAGCCGAATCGGCCGCGTACTTCGGCTACTTCGGGACCTATACCGTGGACGAGAGCGCGGCGACAGTGACGCATCACGTCGAGGGCGCCTCCGATCCCGCGCTTGTAGGGTACGGATCAGCGGCGATATTTCACATGGCAGGGCGATCGGCTGGTGCCCAGCACGGCGTCGGGACGGGCGACGGTCGCCGGAGTCACGTACCTGGCCGCGTGGGAGAGAGGTGAGGAGGCCGGTATAATTTCTCCGTACCGGGCCATGAGCATCGCCTATCGCATCGACAAGAAACTCAGCTCGCTCTCACGCAGGTGGAGCGGCTCTGTCACGGCGGAGGAGTTCCTCGTACACGTTCAGGGTCTCTGTTCCCATCCGGATTGGCCTCCCGGTCCTGAGGGCCGCCAGCTATGCGACCTGCGGTTCGCAGCCCTCGACCACTCGATCGACGGAGGCGTAATCGAGAAGGCCGCGAGGCTCTACGGACAGCACCCGGGGATCGAGAGTCTGAGAGTCGCGATCGTGACCAATCACGCGTTCTCGAAAGCGGTGAAATTCGACGAGCTGTACGTCCTCCAGGGGGGAAGGTCCATCGTTTTCAACGCACTGACGACGGCCTGCGCGTGGCTCGACTTGAGCGCGCCCGAGATGGAAAAAGAGCTCCTGGAAATGGCCAACGAGGCGCCCGCGAGTCCCACGTCGGCTCTCTAATTCGCCGAAGGAGAGGGCCTCGTTCTTGCGTATTACTTCCTCTCTCCGCCCCTCCACGTCGGCATCGGCCGGCGGCCGACCGAGACCTCGAACGCGGCCTGGGCGAGCAGCCGGGTCGAGTCGAGCGTCGGGAGCGGCGATGTTGTCCGGCGTGACGAGCAGCGGGATTTCCGTGCAGACGAGCGCGGCCGCGTCGCAGCCCCGACGCCGCCATCTCCCCGATGACGCGAATCGAGCTCGCCGCGCGAGCTGGCCGAGAAGACCCCTGCCACGAGCTCGTCGAAGATGATCTTGTTGATGAGCAGCCGGTCGTACGCTCCGGGAACCTCCGCCGCGATCCCCCGGCCTGCCAGCTCCCGGGGATAGATCGGGCCCTGCATCGTGTATTTCGTTCCGAGAACGCGCGACTCGCTTGCGCCCGTCGCGGGCGGCGCGGTCGGCGACGACTTCGGCGATGTGCAGGCCCGGGCAGGGCAAAGTCGTCTCCCGGCTGTTCCAGCGCGAGGTGGGCGGTGTTGTCCGGGCACACGAAGAAGTCCGCGCCCGCGCGCGCCAGACGCTCGACGCTTTCCCGGAGGGTTCTCCGGATACTCGCGTAGTCCGCCGCGTCCCATGCGGCCATGCTCCTCGCCATCGTGATGCAGTCGAGAGTGACGTCCGGGTGCTGATGGGGGCCGAGCTCCCGAAATCCTTCCTGGCAGAAGGCCAGAAAACAGAGGGCGGCTCCTTCGGTGCTGTGCGCGAGAATGCCGAGATGCTTCATGGGGCAGAGAGAAATATCATGTCGCCCGGGAAACGGTGAGGACGGATATGTATTTATGTCGGTAGCAGCGGAGGGGAGCATCGTGCCGAACCTGAAAACGATTGAAATCAAGGCATTCGTCCCGGCGAAGGACTTCGAGCTGTCGAAGCGCTTCTACGAGGACCTCGGCTTCACGAAGGCGTCCGACGGGGGAGGAGTCGCGTACTTCCACCACGGCGACTCGAGCTTCCTGCTGCAGGATTTCTACGCGGAAGGGCTCGCGAAGAATCTCATGATGCACCTGCTCGTCGAAGACGTCGACGCCTGGCGGGCCCGGGTGGACGAGGCGGGCCTCGCCGCGAAGTACGGCGTCAAGATCACGGACGTGGAGCTGCGGCCCTGGCGGATGCGGGACTTCGTCCTGATCGACCCGTCCGGCGTGATGTGGCGAATCGGGCAGAACACCGAGTGAGCCGTCTCCTGATTGACCGGCGCGTCGCGCTTCTCCGCGGGGTCAACGTCGGCGGCGCGAAGCGCGTCCCGATGGCCGATCTGCGAAACCTCGTCGAAGCGCTTGGCTATGTGGAGGTGAGCACGCTTCTGAACAGCGGGAATGTCGTGTTCACCGTTCCGAAGGGAACCTCCGGTGACGCGGCGACGCGGATCGAGAGGGCGATCGCGGCTCGCCTCGGCGTTTCGACGCGGGTGACGGTGCTGACCGGGAGAGAAGTCGCGTCGGCCGTCCGGAAGAATCCGTTCGCTTCGGTCGCGCACGACCCTGCCCGCCTGCTCGTGCTCTCGTTTCCGGACCCGAAGGCCATGGCGCGGCTGAAACCGCTCGCGAAGGAGCGCTGGGAGCCGGAGGCCCTGGCCCTCGGGGCCCGCAGTCGCCTACCTCTGGTGCGCGGACGGGATCGTCGAGAGCCGGCTGTGGACCGCGGCGAGCAAGAGCCTCGGCCACGAATGCACGGCGCGGAACCTGACGACGATGACGAAGCTCCTCGCGCTGCTCGAGGACGCGTAGGAGCCCGGGAGGGGACGGAAGGAGGCGGCTACCTCATTTCGCCGGGGGCGGCGGGGCAGGCAACGGGGTCCTCGAGTACAGGCCGATCGGGTGGCCGGAGGGATCCAGCGCCAGACCCACGGCTCCGCCGTCGTCCGGCAGATTGAACGGAAAGCCGGGCACGACGGTGCCTCCGAGCGTTTTCACCTTCGCGCAGGCGGCCTGAATGTCGGCCACCTGGACATACACGACTCCGTTGAATCCGCTGATCTTCCCCTCGGCAACCCGCAGAGTCCCGATCTCGGTGCCGCCCGACGCGATTTCAACCGCCAGGTCCGTGCCGGCCACCGGGTCGAACTGCCAGTCGAAGAGCTTGCCGTAGAATTCCTTCGACCGCGGGAGATCGGTCGTGCTGATGTCGAACCACGCGATGCGACCCGGCCCGACGTCCGGTTTCGGGCCTCTGTGGGTCGCGGCGCGGAGTTGTCCCGTCGAGAAGGTGAGGGCCACGGTCATCGCGAGGATCGCGTTTCGCATTCTGTTCTCCTTTGTCCCGCCCGTTGAATGAGACATGCTAGCAGAAGGAGGTTCTGGATGAAGGCAACGAATCGGGTTCTCGCGGGTCTGCTGCTGCTGTTCCCCTCGGTCCTTTTCTCTCAGGATGTTGCGCAGTATCACTTGAAGCAGCTCAAGGTCCTCGCGGAGGACGACAGGGTTCGCGTCCTGAAGTTCGAGCCGAAGAAGGGCGACAAATCGCCGATCCACTCGCATCCGGAAACCGTCCTGTACGTCATCAAAGGCGGCCGGGTACGGGTGACGCTGCCGGACGGAACCGTGCGCGAATCGGAGCTCAAGGCCGGCGACGCGATGATCCGGCCGCCCGTGACGCATTCCGACGAGGCGCTCGACGACCTGGAGCTGGTGATCGTCGAGCTGAAGTCGGGCGCGTCGAGCGCGGTGCCCTCGGACGAGACGAACGCGGAGCTGATGGCGCTCGAGAAGCGTTTCGCGGAGGCCGTGATCCAGGAAAACGCGGACGCGCTGGACAAATTGGTCAGTGACGACTGGGTCGTCTACGGGCCGGACGGCAAGGCGGTCTCGAAAGCCGCCTTCCTCGGCGTCATCAAGTCCGGCGCGTTGACTCATTCCGCGATGGATTTCGACGAGGCGCGCGTGCGCGTCAACGGCGACACGGCGATCGTCACCGGCCGCGCGACGACCACGGGCGCGTACCAGGGGCAGGCGTTCACGACGCGCGAGCGCTCGACCGACGTCTTCGTTCGGCAAAACGGCCAGTGGAGATGCGTGCAGACTCAGCTGACGACGATCCCCGAAAAGTGACCTCCGGCGTCGCGCGCGACTCCTCGAGGGATGGCTTGCGGCCGTTTCCGGCGATGCTACGATACGAACTGTCGCGGCGAACGCGGGAGGGAATTGGAAATGGCGTCGAGATTTCTCATCGAGGTCCCCCATGAAGAGCCCATCCTGGCCTGTGCCCGGGCCGTCAGGGTTTTCCTCGAGTCCGGATCCCATTATCTGACCCACGCGGACTGGGGATGCAAGGACGGCGTGCACAAGTCGTGGATGACGGTCGAAGTCGACAGCAAGGAAGAGGCGCGCGGCATCGTTCCGCCGGCGTTCCGGGAGCAGGCGACCATCGTTCAGCTCAACGCGTTTTCCATTCAGGACATCGACGACATCCTTCGGCACCACGGGGGTTAGCCTGCGGAGAGTCCGAAGACGGGCCAGAACCCTCGCGTTGGTGAGAATGCGGGCTCGACCATGAACGTGCTCGAGACGATCGGCAGGACGAGGACTCCTTCCGCTGCGCCACATCGTGCCGGAAGGCAGCGCCGCGATCCTCCTGAAGCTGGAATACGAGAATCCGACCGGCAGCATGAAGGACCGCATGGCGCTCGCGATGGTCGAGGCCGCGGAGGCGGACGGGCGGCTCCGGCCCGGCGGTTCCGTCGTCGAGTACACGGGCGGCAGCACGGGCGTGTCGCTTGCGTTCGTGTGCGCCGCGAAGCGCATTCCGCTTCGGATCGTGACGTCGGACGCTTCCAGCCGCGAGAAGCGGGACCACATGGCGGCGCTCGGCGCCCGCCTCACGCTCGTGCACAGCCCGACCGGCGGGACGACGAAGGCCCTGATCGAGGAAATGATCGAGGCCGCGAGGAAGCTCGCCTCCGCGCCCGGAAGCTACTGGACCGACCAGTTGAACAACAGGGATCAGCTCGCGGCCTACGAGCAGATGGCGGAGGAAATCCGGCAGCAGACGAAGGGGAGCGTGAGCGCCTTCGTTCAGAGCGTCGGGACCGCGGGCTCCCTGAGGGGCATCTCGACGCGGCTCCGGGCGCACGACGCTTCCGTGCGCGTCGTCGCCGTGGAACCGGAGGAGTCCGCCGTGCTCTCGGGCGGGCCGACCGGTTCGCACAAGATCGAAGGCGTCGGGGCCGGGTTCGTCGTTCCGCTCTGGATCGACGGGCTGGCCGACGAGATCGAAACGGTTTCGACCGGCGAGGCGATGGCGACCGCCCGGCGGCTCGCGCGCGAGGAAGGCGTCTTCGCGGGGACTTCCACGGGCGGGAACGTGGCGGTGGCCCTGCGCGTCGCGGCGCGTTTGGGGCCCGGCAAGACGGTCGTGACGGTCGCGGTCGATTCCGGCATGAAGTACCTGAGCACGGCGCTTTACGCGTCGGCGTGACGGGTGGCATCACCGATGACCTTCTCTGTCTTTCGGAGGTTTTTCGGGGCGCTCGGGCTCACGATCCTCGCGGCGCTTTCGGTGGCAACGGCCCAACAGTCCCGCGCCGGAGGCCGGCACCGTTGACGTCCAACTGCTCGCGTTCAACGATTTCCACGGACACCTCGAACCTCCGTCGGGTTCCAATGGCCGAATGGGAGCGACGGCAGCGGGCGGCGTCGAGTACCTCGCGACGCACCTGGCGAGGCTGAAGGCGGCGAACCCGAATACTGTCGTCGTTTCCGCCGGCGACAACATCGGCGCGGCACCGCTGCTGTCGAGCATGTTTCACGACGAGCCGACGATCGAGGCGCTCGGCGCGGCGGGGCTGCAGGTTTCCGCGGTCGGCAACCACGAGCTCGATGAGGGATGGGGGGAGCTCTATCGCATGCAGAAGGGCGGCTGCCATCCGGTCGACGGCTGCCAGGACGGGACGCCGTTCGACGGCGCGAAATTCGAATTTCTGTCGGCGAACATCGTCCTCGATCCTCTGCGGGTGGACGCCCGGGCGCTGGCGAGAAGCGGGTGGAAGAGCGCGAACGGCCGCCCGGCCACGTTGTTTCCGGCGTCGGTGGTGAAGGAGGTCGGCGGGGTGAAGATCGGGTTCATCGGTCTCACGCTCGAAGGCGCGCCGCGGATCGTGGCGCCGACCGGGTTGAAGGGGCTGTCATTCGCCCCGGAGGCGAGAACGGCCAATGCCGTTGCCGCCGGTCTTCGCCGCCAGGGAGTTCGCGCGATCGTCGTGCTGATCCACGAAGGCGGGAAGCAGACGGGCGACGACCCCGACGCGTGCCACTCTCTGTCGGGCGCGATTCTGCCGATCGTGCAGCGGATGTCGGAGAACATCGACGTGGTCGTGTCGGGTCATACCCACCGGGCTTACAACTGCAGGATCGGGACGAAGCTCGTGACGAGCGCCGAGTCGTTCGGCCGGCTCATCACCGACATCGATCTGCGAATCGATCGCCGAACCGGCAGGGTCGTGTCGAAGAGCGCTCACAACGTCGTCGTTACCCGCGACGTCGCCAAAGACGCGGGCGAGACCGCTCTGCTCGACCGCTACCGCCCCCTGGCGGCGAAGGTGGGAAACCGCCCTGTCGGCTCGATCGCCGCAAGCATTCGCCGAACGGAAAACGAGGCCGGCGAGTCGGCCCTTGGAGACGTCGTCGCCGACAGCATGCGGGAAGCGGCCGGCGACCCGGAAAACGGAGGGGCTGTCGTTGCGTTGATGAATCCGGGAGGCCTCCGAGCCGATCTCACCCGGGCGCCGGCGAACGGCTCGGGGGAGGCGGATGCGGTCACGTATGCGGACGCCTTCAACGTCCTGCCATTTGGAAACGTCGTTATCGTGAAGACGTTGTCCGGCAACGCCCTCCGACGCCTGCTCGAGCAGCAATTCGACAATCCGCGACCTGGCCAGAACACGATGCTGCAGGTTTCGAACGGGTTCGAATATTCGTACAGCCCTTCGCGGCCCCGGGGGCACCGGGTGGACCGCGCGTCGATCACGATCAACGGCCGGTACGTGGAGCCGGCGGGCCGCTATCGGGTTGCGATGCCCGATTTCCTGTGGTCGGGAGGAGACGGGCTGGCCGTCGCGAAAGAGGGGAGCAATCCGACGCCGGGCAACCGCGACGTGGACGTGTTCGCGGACTACATCGGCAAACATTCGCCGCTCGGCCCCGGGCCGCGGAATCGTCTGCAGCGCGAGCCCTAGCAGGCTGCTAGGGCAGGCCGAATTCCTTCTTTATCTTTTCCGTCTGCTCGCCGAGCTTCGGCGGGCGGGCGAGCGGCGCGTCGCTTTCCGCGAGGCGGATCGGCGACGCGACGGTGCGGAAATCTCCGGAGGTTCGGACGAGCCCGAGAGCTGCCGCCTGCTCGGAGCGGAGCGCCTCGAGTGGGCCGCGCACGGGGCCCGCGGGAACAGACGAGTCGCGGCAGCGGCGGAGCCATTCCTCGCGCGTTTCCGTTCGGAAGATCTCCTGGAGCGCGGGGATGAGCGCGCCGCGGTTCGCGACCCTCGCCGCGTTCGTGGAGTAGCGCGGGTCGTCGCTCCATTCTTTCCGGTGGAGGACTTTCTCGCAGAGGTTCCTGAACTGCCGCTCCGTTCCGACCGCGAGGATGAGCTCTCCGTCGGAAGTCTCGAACATCTGGTACGGAACGATCTGGCCGTGGCCCGTTCCGAACCGGCGGGCTTCCTCGCCCGAGACGAGGCACGCCTGCGTGTAGTTCGCGAGCATCGCGACCGTCGAGGAGAAGAGATCGACTTCGACCGCCGTTCCCTTTCCCGTCGCGCCGCGCTCGACAAGCGCCGCGAGGACGCCGACGGTGAGGTTGTAGCCCGCGATGACGTCCGACACGGCCATCCCGACCTTCTGCGGGGATCCGTCGGGATCGCCCGTCACCCACATCAACCCGGCGCCGGCCTGCGCGAGGAGGTCGAAGCCGACGGAATCCCGGTCGGGGCCGACGCGGCCGAAGCCGGTCACGGAACCTGTCACGAGTCTCGGATTTGCGAGTCGAAGGTCGGAGAGCGAGAGGCCGAGCCGATCGAGGGCCCCGGGCGCGAAATTCTCGAGCAAGACGTCCGCGCGGCTCGCGAGGATCTCGACGGATCGCCGTCCCGTCTCGGTCCCGAGGTCCAGCACGATCGACTCCTTGTTGCGGTTGATCGACAGGTAGTAGGCGGACTCTCCCGAGCCGTCGAACGGCGGCCCCCAGCCCCGCGTCGTGTCGCCTCCCTCGGGGTGTTCGACCTTCAGAACGCGGGCTCCGAGGTCCGCGAGCATCATCGAGCAGTACGGGCCCGCGAGGACGCGCGAGAGGTCGAGGACGACGATTCCCTCGAGGGGTCTTTTTGCCAAGGGACTAGACCGAGAACCTTCCGTCCGCGTAGCGCGCTTCGATCGTGGAGCTGATCCCTCCGCGCGAAGAGAACGTCCCGGTGATCGCCATGCGCTTCGGATGGCACGCCTCCACGCAGTCGCGCAGAATCCTGTTCACCGCGTTCTCGTAGAAGATGCCCAGGTTCCGGTAAGCCACGATGTAGAGCTTCAGCGACTTGAGCTCCAGGCAAAGGCGGTCGGGGACGTAGCGGATCGCGAGCGCCCCGAAATCGGGCAGGCCGGTCTTCGGGCAGATCGCGTTGTACTCGGGGACCTCGACCGCGATCTCGTAGTCGGGATACTGGTTCGGCCACGTTTCGATCGGCGGAAGCGGCGCGGTGATGCCGGATTTCGCGTGCTCTTCGGTGTAGTCGCTCATGCGGGCGATTCTATCCGCTGATATAGGATTCGACCCGTGGAGTTGCTGAAGGAGTTTCAGGAAACGGGCGCGCTTCTTTCGGGCCATTTCCAGCTCTCTTCCGGCCTCCACAGCGACCGCTATCTGCAGTGCGCGACGCTGCTCCAGTGGCCCGACCGCGCGGAGCGAATCGGACGCCTCCTCGCGCAGGAGCTGCGTCCGTTCGCGGCGGCGCGCCGTCGTGTCCCCCGCGCTCGGCGGCGTGATCATCGGCCACGAGGTCGCGCGCGCTCTCGGCTTGCGCGCGCTCTTCACCGAGCGCAAGGACGGCCGCATGCAGCTTCGCCGGGGATTCCGGCTCGAGCCCTCGGAGCGCGTCGCGGTCGTCGAAGACGTCTTCACGACGGGAAAATCCACGCGCGAGACGATCGAGGCGATCGAGCAGCTCGGGGGCGCGGTCGTCGCGGCCGGATCGATCGTCGACCGCGGGCTCCCTTCCGGCGCGCTGCCGGTCGAAACGAAATCGCTTCTGTCGCTGCAGGTTCCGGCGTGGCCCGCCGACCAGTGCCCGCTCTGCGCGGAGGGTTTCCCGGTCGAATCGCCGGGAAGCCGCCACGCGGCGGCGGGACAGCGATGAAGTAGAGGAGGTCCCTTGGAGATTCGATCCGTGTGCGTCTATTGCGCCTCTTCCACGAACGCTCCGGCGTGGCTCAACGACGAGGTCCGGGAGTTCGGAAAGGGGCTCGCGTCGCGGGGCTGGCGGCTCGTGTACGGCGGGGCTTCGGTCGGCGTGATGGGAGTCCTCGCCGACTCGGTCCTCGCGTCCGGCGGCGAGGTGATCGGCGTGATCCCGAGGGCGCTGATCTCCCGCGAGATCGCGCATCCCGGCCTGACCGAGCTGAAGATCGTCGAGACGATGCACGAGCGCAAGGCGGAGATGTTCAAGGCCTCGGACGCGTTCGTCGCCTTTCCCGGCGGCTTCGGGACGATGGAAGAGTTCTTCGAGATGCTCACGTGGAAGCAGATGGGCATCCACAACAAGCCGATCGTGTTCGTGAACAGCCACGGCTTCTACGACGCGCTCATCGCCCAGTTCGAGCGCTGCATCGCGGACGGAATCGTCAAGAAGGACGCGCGGATCCTCTATTCGCTCGCCGAAACGGGAGCTCAGGCGTTCAATGTGCTCGTGGATTCGACGGTTCTGAACCGCCAGCCGGGGAAGTGGTACTAGAACCGGTAGCCCGTTCCTTGATCTCCTCCAGCAGCGTCCGGTTGATCGACACGAGGTCCGCGAGCAGCGCGATCAGGAACGTCTGGGCCCCCACGACGATGAGGATCGCGGCGACGATGAGCGACTGGACGTGTCCCGCGGGATTCTGCCCCGTCGCGTAGAGCCAGCCGTAGCGGAGAACGAGCGCGAGTCCGGACGCGAGGAAGAGCGCCGCGGCGGCCGAGAAAACCTTCAGCGGCTTGTACAGAGCCGTGATCCGCAGGATGTTCGCGCCGGAGAGCGCGACGTATTTCGCGGTCGATGGGATGAGCCGGGACGGCCGGACGGGAGGGTTCGTGCGCACCGGCACCGAGGCGATGCGCAGGCCCTTCGAGCCCGCCTGGATCAGCGTCTCGAGCGTGTACGTCAGCCGCGAGAAGACATGAACGGATTCGGCCGCGTGGCGCGACAGCGCCCGGAATCCCGGAAGTCGCGTCCGGGACGTTCGTCGAAGAGGCCTGCCGCACGACCCACGAACCGGCCGCCTGCAGGAACTTCTTCGCGGGGGAGAAGTGGGGAATCCGGTGGGTCTGGCGGTCCCCGACGACGAGGTCCGCCTCGCCGCGCACGATCGGCGCGACGAGGAGCGGGAGGTCGGCCGCGACGTACTGGTTGTCGGCGTCGAAATTCACGATGCAGTCGGCGCCCCGGCGGAGGCTCGCGTCGATGCCGGCGGTGAACGCGGCCGCGAGGCCCCGGTGAACCGGAAAACGCACGACCTCGGCGGCGCCCGACTGCGCGGGCGACCTCCGACGTGCGGTCGCTACGAGCCGTCGTCGATCACGAGGACCTCGACCGAGTCGAAGCCCTCGACGCTCTTCGGCAGCGCCGCGATCGCGGCGGCGAGCGACCCTTCCTCGTTGAACGCGGGGATCTGAACGACGAGCTTCATCGGTTTCCGGAGTATATGGCGCAGTGTACGATTCGCGGATGATCCCGTTCCTGACGAACGGCCCCGCCCGCCCGCGGCTCACCCTCGCTCTCGCGCACGGCGCCGGCGCGGCGATGGACTCCCCGTTCCTCCAGACGATGGCGGAAAAGATCGCGGGGAACGGCATCCGCGTCGTGCGGTTCGAGTTTCCCTACATGCAGCGGCGGCGCGAGAGCGGGAAGCGCGGCGCGCCCGATCCGCCGGCCGTCCTCCGGAAATCCTGGCTGGAGGTCGTCGCGCACTTCGGGCCGGAAAAGCTCGCGATCGGCGGCAAGTCGATGGGGGGCCGCGATCGCGAGCATGGTCGCCGACGAAGCGGGAGTTCGCGGGCTCGTTTGTCTCGGATATCCGTTCCATCCCCCGGGAAAGCCCGAGAAACTGCGCACGGAGCATCTGGAAAGGCCCTTCGACACGCCGCCCTGATCGTCCAGGGCACGCGCGACCCGTTCGGGACGAAGGCCGACGTCGCGTCTTACAAGCTCTCGCGCGCCATCCGCGTCGTCTGGGTCGAGGGCGGCGATCACTCGCTCAAGCCTCCGGCGAAGGCTCCGAGGACCGAAGCGGAGTGCCTGTCGTTCGCCGCCGAGACCGTGAAAGAGTTCCTGCAGCGAGCGTGAGGGACAGCAGCGCTGCAATCCCGATCGCGGACAGCGCGATCTCCCGCCCCGGGATTCGAAACTTACCTTCGACGAGGTGTTTCCCCGCCGGCACGAGCATCCCGAAGAAGAGGCCGTCGGTGCGCGCGACCGGCGCGGGCCGCCCGTCGAGGTAGCCGCGCCAGTAAGGGTCGAACAGCTTTTGGGACGACGCGAGAAAGACGGGCGCTTTCGTTTCGACGGAAACGGCGAACCTCTCGGACCGGTAGTCGGCAATCGAGAGTCGCGAGTCGGCGAGGTGCAAGTCTGCGAGTCGCGAGTTTGCGAGTCGCGAGTCGGAGAGGGTCTTCGCGAGCGGCGCAACCGTGTCTGCCGGAACGAACGCCGTCGAGGCGAGATCGCCGCGGGACGCCGACGCCGCCTCCGCGACCCCGCCGGCCCGCACCTGTCCCACGAGGAAGAAGCGGGAAAACGCGCCCGGCCGCGAGAAGAGCGTCATGTCCGGACCGGAATACGCGAGCGGCAGCGGAGCGCGGGAGCGTTCTCCCGCCGGCGACACCCGTCTCGTCTCCGCGGAAAAGAGATACACGGGGTCCTGGAGCGCGGCCTCGCGCGAGTCGGGCTGCCCGACGCCCGGCGGCGCCGCGATCCGCGTGACGTTCAGCAGGTCGAGAACGGGCGAGGAGGGGTCGAAGCTGCGCGGCCCGAAGATCAGGAAGGTTCCGAAACTGCCGTAGACATCCGGATCGGCCGCGCGGAGGAGGTCGACGTACGCCTGTTCGTGCATCAGGTGGCTCCGGACGTCTTCGATTCCGAACGCTTCGGAGAGATTCGGCATGAATGTCCATCCGGTGCCGAGGAACCGGGCGGGCGAGGCGCTCTCCGACTCGAGCAGCTTTTCGATCCCCGGCGTCGGGGCGAAGACGGCCTTCGCCGGCGTCACGGCGGGGTAGTTTCGCGCGGCGAGGAAGACGAGCGGAACCGCGATCGCGTACGGAACGGCCGAGAGGATCCGCGGCAGGATTTTTCTCCCCCGGAAGAGCTCTTCCAGGACTTCGACCCCCGCCGCGCACGCGATCGCGATCGCGAGGACGATCAGGACTTTCGCGCGATGAAAATGTCCCGCCGAGAATCCGGGAAGGCTTCCGACCGCGCGGAGGATGCTTCCCCCCGCGTAGAGCGGGACCCCGACCAAAAGGGCGAGCGCGGCGGCGAGGAGAACGAGGCGCCGCCTCCGGCGCGAAGCGACCGCGAGCGCGGCGAAACCGAGCGCGAACGGCCCGACCGCCGACGCCGTCTCGAACGGATTGTCCATCGGCCCGAACCCGACTCCCGTGTAGCTCTCGTCCGGAGCGTTTCCCGCGTAACCGGGAGCGATGTAGAGCCTCAGCTGGCGCAGCGGCATGGGGTTCTGCGCGCCGAGACCCGCCCGGCGCTCGATCTCGCCCGTCTCCTTCAAGAAACGAAACGACACGAGGCCGGCGGGAAGGAGGATCGCGAGCGCGATCGCGGCCGCGCAGGAGAGCCTCGCCGCCGCGGCCAGCATCGCGCGCGAGGGGAATTCGCCGATTCGAGACAGGAAAGCAAACGCGACGAGGATCGCGCCGAAGAAGATCCAGAAAGGGTACCCGCCCGCGAACAGGCCGAGGAAGACCCACGCGGCGGCGGCCGCCGCCGGAGCGAACGAGGGGGACTCGATCGCGACGTCGACGCTCCAGAGGAGGAGAGGAAAGAACGCCGAGACGGACGTCTGCATCCACAGCCACCAGTACGTCTGGACGCTCGAAAGGGCCCACGCCGCGGCCCCCGCCGAAGCCGCATTCTCCGAGAATCTCCGGCGGCGAAAGAAGAGGTACGCGAACAGGAACGAGACGTTGAGCTTCAGGAACAGGATGCCGGTCTCGATTCCCGCCTCGGGCAGCGCGAGCGCCGGGAGCCAGAAGAACGGGGACAGGTTCCCCTGGACGAGATTGACGGGGCCGGGGGCTCCGCCGCCGGTCGAGCGGTTCCAGAAGAAGCCCTCGGGCAGCTTCCGGAAATTCCGAAGCAGAGTCTCCGAGGACGTCGCGGGGTCGGCCAGCAGCCGGTTGCGCGGAAGATCGATTCCGGACGACGCCTTCCACGGATGGAGCGAGAGCGCGACGTCGTGGGAAGAGAAGACCCGGCCGTGGAAGAGCACCGGCCAGAAGAAAAGGAGATTGCAGAGGGCCAGGAGGGCGCCCGCCCGCCTCATCTCTTGCGGGTCTTGCGGGCGATCACGATCCGGAAGTACGACTCGACCCACCGGTTCTCGAGGAGGTGGTCCTCGAGGGCGATGAGCCGGGACAGCGCTCCCGTTCGATCCTTGCGGAGCATCTTCATGTCGAGGCACGGAAACGTGAACCAGAGAATGTTGCCGCCGTACGGCCGGTCTTCGAGGATCTCGAACCGGCGAGCGAGCTCGGGCGCGATCCGGGAGGAGCGGACCGACTCCGACGGGTCATCGAGGGGGAGAGGAACCATCAGGTTCGGGCGGTTCTTGAGATCCGGATCGAGGGCCTCGAACGCGGCCTGCGCGAATCGCCAGACCGAGTCGCTCCATTCGAGGCGCGAGGGGCCGAGGTACTCGTCGAGAAAGACGAGCCCGCCGGGCTTCAGGGCGTCGTGGACGGTCGACAGGACGTTTTCGATCTCCCGGACGTGGTGGAGCGAGCCGTGGAAGAAGACGATGTCGTAGGCGCCGGCGGGAAGGGCCAGAGCGTCGAGGTTCCCGACGCGGTATCGGATTCGCGGCGAGACACCTGCCTCCTCGGCGAGGATCTCGGCCCGCTTCAGGGCCTCCCGCGAGAAATCGATACCTTCGACCATCCGGCAGACGTTCTTCGCGACGAGGTCCCGCTCGAGGGCGCCTTCCCCGCAGCCGGCCGACAGGCCGAGGTCGAAGGGCGAAGGAGCGTACTTGCGCGCGAACCAGTCCATCGGCCACAGGTTCGGGTCCCCGGTGATCCGCCGGTTGATCGCGCGCCGCACGAGCGGCTGCGCGCCCCAGTAGTGGTTTTCCTCGCTCTCCGCCGTGCCGGTCTCCCAGTACTCCCGCGCTTCGTCGTGGTGGCGGTCGTGCCGGAACGGTTCGGCGACCCGGTTCGCGATTCGAAGGAAGTTTTCGCGAGACAGAAGCGCCATGACTTGGCACCATCGTAACATGCGGTCCGCGGCGCGCCGCTTTCGAGTCCCTTTGTTGAATTCCGGGGTCCGCTCTGCTAACCTAGCGCCCTTTCCGCGGATTGCGGATGTTCTTTGGGAGAATTCAGGGTCGAGGGCCGGATTGTAAATAGCCTCGCGGCTTTCCGGCCGGTAGCCCGAAATAGGCTCGTAGCTCAGCTGGTAGAGCACTACCTCGACACGGTAGGGGTCAGCGGTTCGAACCCGCTCGAGCCTACCAACATCCGATCGCGGTCCTCGAAAAAGAGCTCCGCGCCGGATCGTCAGGCGCTTAGCTCAGCTGGGAGAGCGCTTCCTTCACACGGAAGAGGTCGGCGGTTCGATCCCGCCAGCGCCTACCATCGGTGAACTTTTTGGAACGCGGGGCAACCCGCGTTTTTGTTTTGGAGGGCATTTTGGAGGTTCAGGTCACGCTTCCCGACGGATCGATCCGGTCGTTCCCCAGAGGGGCGACGGTTCGCGACGTCGCGACGTCGATCGGGCCCGGTCTCGCGAAGGCCGCCCTCGCGGGGAAGGTCGACGGCCGCGTCGTCGATCTCTCGAGGCCGATCGAAGCGGACGCGCGCCTCGAGATCGTGACTCCGAAATCCCCCGACGCCGTCGAGCTCTACCGCCATTCGACCGCTCACCTGACGGCCAACGCGGTGAAGCGGCTCTTTCCGAACGTGAAGATCGGCATCGGTCCCGCGATCGAAAATGGCTACTACTACGACTTCGATCCGGGCCGGCCGTTCACGCCCGAAGACCTCGCGGCGATCGAGGCCGAGATGCGCCGGATCGTCGCCGAGAACAATCCCGTCGAGCGCCTCGAGATGTCGAAGGACGAGGCGATCAAGATCTTCGAAGCCCAGGGGGACAACCTGAAGGTCGAGATCATCCGCGGGATTCCCGACGGCCGCGTGTCCTGCTATCGCCAGGGAGACTTCATCGACCTTTGCCGCGGTCCCCACGTCCCCTCCACGGGCAAGCTCGGCGTCTTCAAGCTCACGCACTCGGCCGGCGCCTACTGGAAGGGCGACGAGCACAACCCCATGCTCCAGAGGATCTACGGGGCGGCGTTTCTCACGCAGGCGGAGCTCGACACGTACCTGAAGCGCATCGAGGAGGCGAAGGCCCGCGACCATCGGAAGCTCGGCCGCGAGCTCGACCTTTTCTCGTTTCATCCCTGGGCCCCCGCGTCGCCGTTTTTTCACCCCCGCGGGGCGGTGGTCTACAATTTGCTCGTCGAATACATCCGTGAGCTGTATCGGAAATACGGTTACCGGGAGATCATCACGCCCCAGATCTTCGACGCCGAGCTGTTCAAGCTTTCCGGGCACTACCAGAACTACCACGAGAACATGTACTTCACGGAAATCGACGAGCGCGAGTTCGGCGTCAAGCCGATGAACTGCCCCGGGCACTGCCTGTTGTACCGGGAGACGCGACGCTCCTACCGCGACCTGCCCGTGCGGTTCGCCGACTTCGGCCGGCTCCACCGGTACGAGCGCTCCGGCGTCACCCAGGGCCTCACGCGAGTCCGCACGTTTTCCCAGGACGACGCCCACGTCTTCACGCCGATCGAGCGGCTCGCGGCGGAGATCGACGGGTTCGTCGACTTCATCGACGAGGTCTACGCGACGTTCGGCTTCACCGACGTGAAGTCGCGCTGTCGACTCGCCCGGAGAAGTCGATGGGAACGGACGAAAACTGGTCGATCGCGGAAAAGGCGCTCGCCGAGGGGTTCGAGCGGCGGGGTCGTCCGTACCGCCTGTCGCCGGGCGAGGGAGCGTTCTACGGCCCGAAGCTCGATTTCGAGGTGACCGACGCGATCGGCCGCCCCTGGCAGCTGGGAACTCTCCAGGTGGATTTCAGCAACCCGGAGCGGTTCGATCTCACCTACGTCGGCGAAGACAACCAGCCCCACCGCCCGGTGATGCTCCATCGCGCGATCCTCGGCTCGGTCGAGAGGTTCATCGGGATCCTGATCGAGCACACGGCGGGGGACTTTCCCCTGTGGCTCGCCCCGGACCAGGTCGTCGTGCTTCCGGTCTCCGACAAGTTCGGGGACTATGCCCGCGACGTCGCGACGCGCCTGAAGGACGGCGGGCTGCGGGCGGAGGTGGACGACCGGAACGAGAAGCTCGGCGCGCGAATCCGCGACGCCGAGCTCAAGAAGATTCCCTACATGGCGATCGTGGGGGAGCGGGAGCGGGCGGAAAACGCCGTTTCGCCGCGCAAGCACAAGGCCGGAGATCTCGGACCGCGGTCCGTCGAGAAATTTCTCGCCGAGCTCGCGGAGGAAGTGGAGAAGAAACAGTGAAGGAGGTTTTCAATCGATAAGAAGAGCATCCGAATCAACGAACAGATCCGATGGAAAGAGGTCCGTCTCATCGGCGCCGACGGCGAGGCGCTCGGGGTCGTCGCGATGACGCAGGCCCAGGAGACGGCGCGGGCCGCCGGCCTCGACCTGGTCGAGATCGCGCCGACCGCGAATCCGCCGGTCTGCCGGATCATGAACTTCGGAAAGTTCATCTATCAGCAGAAGAAGAAACAGCACGACTCGAAGAAGAAGCAGAAGGTCACGCAGGTCAAGGAAGTGAAGTTTCGGCCGAACATCGACGAGCACGATTACGACTTCAAGAAGTCGAGCATCCTGCGTTTCCTGGAGCACGGGGACAAGGTGAAAGCGACGATCCAGTTCCGCGGGCGCGAAATGGCGCGGCGAGAAAACGGGCTCAAGGTCCTGCGCCGGCTCGTCGAAGAGCTCAAGGGCAAGGCCGTGGCGGAATCGTCGCCGGAGATCATGGGCAACCGGATGCACCAGATTCTGGGTCCGGTCAAAGTGGAAAAAGCGGTCAAGCCCGTGAAGGGCAAGGCGGCTGCCGCAAAGGAACAGTGAGGAGTTCGATGCCGAAGCTCAAAACGCACCGGGGAGCGGCGAAGAGATTCAAGAAGACCGCCTCCGGAAAGTTCAAAAGAGGCAAGGCTTTCAAGAGCCACATCCTGACGAAGAAGGCATCCGGCCGGAAGCGAGACCTCGATCAGGGGACCCTCGTCTCGAAAGCCGACACCGCGAAAGTGCGGGAGATGCTGCCGTACTCGACCTAGACATCAACATCACCGACGGAGGAAAAAGATGCCCCGCGTCAAACGAGGACCCAAGAGAAAGAACCGCCGCGCGAAAGTCCTGAAGCTCGCGAAAGGCTATTACGGAACGAAATCGAAGTCGTACCGCATCGCGAAGCAGCAGGTCGAGAAATCGCTCGCGTACGCGTACCGCGACCGGAAGGCGAAGAAGCGCGACTTTCGCGGCCTGTGGATTGTCCGCATCAACGCCGCCGCGCGCGAGAACGACATCTCGTACAGCAAGCTGATGGACGGCCTGAAGAAATCGGGCAGCGAGATCAACCGAAAGATGCTTTCCGAGCTCGCCGTCTCGGACCCGGGCGCCTTCACGCATCTCGTGTCGGTCGCGAAAAAAGCGCTGCAACCGGCCTGATCTGACGTGACGGATCCGACTCGGATCGAGGACGTCGCGGACCGGTTTCGGCGCGAGGCGGCCGGGGTTTCGACCCGGGCCGGCTACGAGGCGCTCAAGGGGAAGTATCTCAACCGCGAACACGGGCTGATCCCGTCTTTCTTCGCGCGGCTGAAGACGCTTTCGGGCGCCGAGAAGGCGGATTTCGGCAAGCGCGCGAACGAGGTCAAGCGCGAGATCGAAGGGGAGCTGGAGCGGCTCGAGGCGCGCGTTCTCGCGTCCGAGGCGCAGCGCCGCTCCGTCCGCGAACAGGTCGACGCGACGCTGCCCGGCCGCCCGTCGCCTCGCGGCGCGCTCCACCCGATCACGGCCGCCCGGAGACAGATCGAGCGAGCGTTCGTCCGCCTCGGGTTCTCGATCGCCGACGGGCCCGAGCTGGAGACCGATTTCTTCAATTTCGCGGCGCTGAATTTTCCTCCCGACCATCCGGCCCGCGACACGCAGGACACGCTGCTCGTCTCGGCGCGGGAGGGCGCGCCGCCGGAATACCTGCTCCGCACGCACACGTCGCCGGTGCAGATCCGGGCCCTGACGCGGCACGGCGCCCCGATCCGCGTCATCGCGCCCGGCCGCGTCTACCGGAAAGACGAAGTCGACGCGACGCACTCGCCCGTCTTCCACCAGATCGAGGGGCTCGTCGTGGACCGCGGCATCACGATGGCGCACCTGAAAGGAACGATCGAAGCGTTCCTCCAGGGCCTGTTCGGAAGCGGCACGAACGTCCGGTTCACGTGCTCGTACTTTCCGTTCGTCGAGCCGGGAGCCCAGGCCGCGATGACGTGCTTCCTCTGCCGCGGAGCCGGCTGCAGGACGTGCAAGGGGTCGGGATGGATCGAGATCCTCGGCGCCGGCATGGTGCACCCGAACGTGCTCCGGGTCTGCGGCGTCGACCCGGAGGTCTATTCCGGCTTCGCGTTCGGGACCGGGATCGACCGGCTCGCGTTCCTGAAGTACTCCGTGCCCGACCTGCGGCTCTTCTGGGAAAACGACCTGCGGTTCCTCGAGCAGTTCCGGAGCGCGACATGAAGCCGGCCTGTCCCGTCATTGCGAGGCCTCCAAGAGGCCGAAGCAATCTGCTCCGAGGCAGATCCCGTCGTCGCTTCGCTCCTCGCGATGACAGCGGGAGCGCGACGTGAAATTCTCGCTCGAGTGGCTGTGCGAGTTCTGGGGGATCGAGCCGGGCTCGCTGAACGCCGAGTTCGTCGACCGGCTCGCCTTCACGGCGAACGAAATCGGCCTCGAGATCGGCCTCGTCGAGAAGGCCGGGGCCGACACGGTGTTCGACGCGGACGTGACGCCGAACCGGCCCGACGCGATGAACCATCGCGGATTCGCGCGCGATCTCGCGGCCGCGCTCGAGCTGCCGTTCGCGAACGAACGCCTGCGCCCGAAGTTCGAAGAAGGAGAGTCCCGGGTCGAAAGTCTCGCGTCGGTGACGATCGAAGTGCCGGACCGCTGCCGTCGCTTCGGCCTCCGCGTGATCCGCGGCGTCTCGTCCCTCCCCTCGCGGGAGGAGTGGGTCCGCCGCATGTCGGCGGTCGGCCTGAAGCCGATCGACGCGCTCGTCGACGCGACGAACATCTCCCTCTGGGGAATCGGCCAGCCGCTCCACGCGTTCGACGCGGATCGCGTCGAGGGCTCCCGCCTGATCGTGCGATTCGCGAAGAAGGGGGAAAAGCTCCTGTGCCTCGACGGCGTCGAGCGGGAGCTGCATCCCGAAGACGTCGTCGTCGCGGACGCGCGGCGCGCTCTCTCGATCGCCGGGGTGCTCGGCGGCGCCGACTCCGCGATCCAGATCGGGAAGACGAAAAACGTCCTGCTCGAAGCCGCCTGGTGGGACCCCGTGTCGATCCGGCGCACGGCGAGGCGCCACGGCCTGCACACCGACGCCTCGCACCGGTACGAGCGCGGCGCCGACATCGAGGCGATCCCGGAGGGGCTCGCGCTCGCGGCTTCCCTCATTCTCGATCGCTCCGGCGGCGATCTCGCGGCCGGGATGATCGACGAGTATCCGCGCCCCTTTGCCGCGCGGAGCGTTCGCCTGCGCCAGTCCCGTCTGCTCGCGTTGTCCGGCCTTTCCGATGTGTCGGTCGAGCGTTCGGCCGGGATCCTGGAGCGCCTCGGTTTCGGCGTGAAAATCGACGGGAACGAGGTCGAGGCGTCCGTGCCTTCCTGGAGGCCCGACGTCTCCCTCGAGGAGGACCTCGTCGAAGAAGTCATCCGCATCCACGGTTACTCGAAGATCCCCTCGGAGCTGCCTCCGGCCGAACGCCTCTCGCCCCTGTACCTCTCCGACGATCCGGGCGAGGCGCGCGCTCCCCGGGAGATCGAAGAGCTCGCCGCCGACCAGGCGCGCGAGGCGGGGCTCTTCGAAGCGATGAGCTTTCCGTTCGTCGCGATCGATTCGGAAGACGCGCTCGGCGGAAACCTGCTCGCGAAGGAGACGTTCCGTTCCCGCGCCCTCAGGGTCGCGAACCCGCTCGACGCGTCGCGCCCGGTCCTGCGCCGGCTCGTTCTGCCGGGATTGCTGGAAGCGGCTTCGCTCAACCATCGAAGCGGCCGGCGCTCGATCGCCCTTTTCGAGCTGGGGAGGGTGTGGGACCGCGAGGCGGCGCCGGGCGCCGACCCGGCGGAGACCGAGAGCCGGCATTTCGCGGCCGTTCTCGCGGGCGCGGCGCCGGACGAATTTCCGGCGCGCGACAGCGGCATCCTCGACTTGAAGGCGATGGTCGCGCGGATCCTCGAAGCGGTCGCGGGGGAGGCCCCCGAATTCGTTCCGGCGAGCCGTCCCTGCCTGTCGCCGGCATCCGGCCTCGAAATCTCGGTCGCCGGCCGGCGGATCGGGATTCTGGGAAAGCTCGGCAACGCCTTCGTCGCGGAGCTGGACCTGGGGGCGCTTCCGCGCACCCGGCGGGACCTCGCGTTCCGCGAATACTCCCGGTTTCCGGCCGCCGACGTCGACGTCACGGTCGCCTGCCGTCCCGGCGTCGCGTGGGGAGAGATTTCCGAGGCCGTCCGGGCGGCGCGCCTCGCGGATTGCGAGGAAGCGATCCTGCTCAAGCTGTTCGAAGACCCGGCGCGGCCGGGCACGAGAAACGTCACGCTGCGGCTCGCGTTTCGGGCGAGCGACCGGACGCTTTCCCTGGAGGAAGTCAACCGCGAACGGGATAGGCTGATGGCCATCTTGAACGAGAAATTCGGAGTGACGAAATGACGGCAGACAACGCGAAGGTGTTCGATTCCCTCGAAAAACGGGTCGAGAAGGTCCTCGAGCGCTACCGGGCGGCGGCCGAGGAGAACGCGAAGCTCAAGGCGCGCGTTTCGGAACGCGAGGCGGAGCTCGAGAAGCTCAAACAGGAGCTCGTCGCGGCGCGAAAATCCGTCAAGCGCGAAGAGGAGCTCGTCTCCGAGGTGAAGCGCTACGAAGAGGACAGCGAGAAGGTCCGAGAGCGCCTGTCCCGCCTGATCGAGTCACTGGAAACGATTGACGCGAATAGAGGTTAGCCTCTATACTGCGATCCGAAAGGATCGCGTCCATGCCGGAGAGGCGAGCCAACATCACGCAAGTGGAGATTTACGGCCAGACCTACAGCGTCCGGGCCGACAGCGACAGCTCCTACGTGCGCGAACTGGCCCGTTTCGTGGATGGTAAGATGCGAGAAGTAGCCGAAAGGGCTGCAACCGTGGATTCGGCCAAAATCGCAATTTTGGCGGCACTGAATATCTCGGACGACCTCTTTCAGAGGGAGAAAAGGAGTCAGGGCGACCCTACCAACGCGAAAGCGAGGGTGGAGCGCCTCATAAAGAAATTAGACGACGCCCTGGAGGCACGCTGAACCGGCGGAAAGAGCCGGTTTCGGCGGAGAAGAGAAAAGATTGACGAAAGGCTGGTCCTGCTTGGTTCGTGATGGAAAAGTCACTCTTGAACCAACATTAAGATTTCGGGAGCTTGACTTCCGGTGGAGCGGTGACGTCCCGACACGATCGGGAAACTAAACTTCACCTTTCGGGCACCCACCTGTCTGATTAACAGGTTCAAGCCGACTCGCCCACACGGCCAACGCGGGACCTCTCTCATCTCTCGCCCTCCGGAGCGTCCTGGAGAAGCGCGATGGACTCGACACTTCTGGTTGCCCTGGTGGTGGGAATCGCCGCGGCGGTGCTGGCCACCGTCATCTTCGCGGTCCTTGTCCGCAAACGAACCGCCGGGATCCGCAACGCGGCCCGGCGCGAGGCGGAGCGCCTTCTCGAAGACGCGAAGCGGCAGGCCGACGCCCGGCGCCGCGAAGCCGAGATCGAGGCGAAGGAAAAGGTGCTCGCGGCCCGGTCCGAATTCGACAAACAGGCCAACGCCCGCCGCCAGGAGATCGCCGCGATGGAGAAGCGGCTGGCGCAGAAGGAGGAGGGCCTCGACCGGAAGACCTCGCAGATCGAGCAGCGCGCGGGGGAATTCGACCGGAAGGAAAAGGAGCTCGCGAAGCGCCAGACCGAGAACGAGCGGCTCGACCAGGAATTCCGGAACCTCATCGAGGAACAGCGGCACAAGCTCGAGACGATCTCGGGCCTGACGGCGGAACAGGCCAAGCTCACCCTGACGAAGTCGATCGAGAACGAGGCGCGCCTCGAGGCATCGCACCTCGTGCGGCGCATCGAAGAAGAAGCGACCGAGAACGCGACCCAGAAAGCGCGACGGATCATCGGCATGGCGATCCAGCGGATGGCGTCCGACACGGTCGTCGAGGCCACCGTCTCGGTCGTCGACCTGCCTTCCGACGACTTGAAGGGGCGGATCATCGGCCGCGAAGGCCGGAACATCCGGGCGCTCGAGGCCGCGACGGGCGTCGACCTCATCATCGACGACACGCCGGAAGCGATCATTCTGTCCGCCTTCGAGCCGGTTCGCCGGGAGATCGCGCGCATGGCGATCCAGCGGCTGATCCAGGACGGCCGCATTCACCCCGCGAGGATCGAGGAGATCGTCGAAAAGGTCCGAGCGGAGCTGTGGGAAAAGATCCGTCAGGAAGGCGAGGCCGTCGCGCTCGAATTCGGGATTCCCGATCTTCACCCCGAGCTCGTCAAGCTGCTCGGCCGCCTGAAGTACCGGACCTCGTACGGCCAGAACGTCCTCCAGCACTCGAGAGAGGTCGGCTGGCTCGCGGGAAACATGGCGGCGGAGCTTGGTGTCAACGTCGACGTCGCGAAGCGCGCGGGCCTTCTGCACGACATCGGCAAGGCGATCGACCGCGAGATGGAAGGCACGCACCTCGAGCTCGGCCGCGAAGTCCTGAAGAAATTCGGGGAGATCGAGGCCGTGATCCACGCGATGGAGTGCCACCACGGCGACTACGAGCCGCGGTCGGTCGAAGCGGTGCTCGTCAACGGGGCCGACGCGCTTTCGGCCGCGCGTCCCGGGGCGAGACGCGAAATCCTGGAGACCTACGTCAAGCGCCTGGAGAAGCTCGAGCACATCGCGGACGGCTTCAAGGGCGTCCAGAAAGCGTTCGCGGTGCAGGCGGGCCGCGAGCTTCGCATCGTCGTCGAGGCGACGAAGGTCACCGACGACGAGGCCCTCTGGCTCTCGAAGGACGTCGCGAAGAAGATCGAGGCGGAGCTGCAGTACCCGGGGCAGATCAAGGTCACGGTCATCCGCGAGACGCGGGCCGTGGAGTATGCAAGGTAACGGCTTGTGTCCGGGATTCGCCTGGTGGCGGCCGGTTCGCGAGCTGCCCTTTGAGGAGCCGGGCGTCGTTGTCTGAGCGACCGGATATGGCCGAGCCGCAGTCGGGAACCGCGGATGGCGAGGCCATCAAGATGCCGCGAGTTTCGCGCCCGCGACGAAAAGGCGCAGCGAGTGACCCGGCCGCGAAGGTCGGGATTCCGGCCGCGCGAGGCTTCGCATGATCAACATCCTGTTCGTCGGCGACGTGATCGGCAATCCGGGACGCCGCGCGCTGCAGGAGGCGCTCGAAAAGACGATCGACCGGAAGAAGATCGATTTCACGATCGTCAACATCGAGAACGCGGCCGGCGGATTCGGCCTCACGCGGGAGATCTACAACGATCTGAAGAAATTGCCGATCGACGTTTTTTCATCGGGCAATCACATCTGGGACCGGCGTGATTTTCTCTCGAGCCTCGACGAGCTCGACGACGTGCTCCGCCCGGCGAATTACCCGGCGGGGAACCCGGGTCGCGGATCGGTCGTCAAGAAGACGGCTTCGGGAGTCCCGGTCGCCGTCCTGAACCTCCAGGGCCTGGTTTTCATGGCAAACATCGACTCCCCGTTCCGCGTCGCGGACGAGCTGCTCCCCGCGCTTCAGAAGCAGGCTCGCGTGATCTTCGTCGACTTCCACGCGGAAGCGACCTCGGAGAAGAACGCGCTCGGCTGGTACCTGGACGGGCGAGTCTCGGCCGTGATCGGGACCCACACGCACGTTCCGACGGCCGACGAGACGATCCGGCCCGGAGGGACCGCGTACCTGACGGACGTCGGGGCGACCGGGGGTTACGAGGGCGTGATCGGCTTCGACCGGTCGAAGGTCATCGAGAAATTTCTCGCGCAGACGCCGCGGTCGTTCGAGCCCGCGAAAAAAGACGTTCGATTGTCCTCGGCGATCGTTTCCATCGACGAGAGCACGGGGAAGGCGTCGGCGATCGAGAGGTACCAGGTGAGGTTGGACGGGTGACCGGCCGCCCCGGGATCACCGCGATCATCACGTCCTTCAACGAGGAGATCAACATCCAGGAATGCCTCGAGAGCGTTCTCTGGGCCGACGAGGTCCTCCTCGTCGATTCCTTTTCGACCGACAGGACCGTGGAAATCGCGAGATCGATTCCGAAGGTCGAGGTCGTCCAGCACGCCTACTTCGGATCGGCCGCGCAGAAAAACTGGGCGATGGACCGGGCCACGGGGCCGTGGGTCCTCATCGTGGACGCCGACGAGCGCGTGACCGCGGAGCTCTCGCGGGAAATCCTGCAGCTCCTGGAGAGCGGCCCCGACGCCGACCACTACTACATCCGCCGCCAGAACATCTTTGTGGACCGGATCATCCGGCACTCCGGGTGGTCGACCGACAAGGTCGTCCGGCTGATCCGAAAGGGCACCGCGAGGTACCCGAACCGGAGGGTGCACGCCGACATCCGGCCCGAAGGGCGGACGCCCGTTCTCGACTCGCCCTTCCTTCACTACACGTTCCGGTCGTTTTCGCAGTACCTCGAGAAGCTCCACCGGTACGCGGAGTGGGGCGCGGCGGAGGCCTACCGGGGCGGAAAGAAGCCGGGAACCCTGCAGCTGTTTTTCCGGCCGGCGTGGAGATTTTTCCGGATGTACGTGCTCCAGGCGGGCTTTCTCGACGGAAGGCACGGATTCGTGCTGTGCGCGCTCCAGGCCTACGGCGTCTTCCTCAAGTGGGCGAAGGTCTGGGAGTGGCAGCGCTTCCAGGCGAACGGGTGGGCCTTCGAGCTCCCCGCCTACGACGAGAGCGCCGAGACCTGGCGCGGCAGCGAAGAGGCCAACTCCTAGAAAAGAAAAACGCCCGCTTTCGCGGGCGTTTTCATGATCGTTCGAGATCGAGGACCGCCTACTTCGCGGCGGCTTTCTTGCTCGCCTTCGAGAGCCGGGCTTTGTAGCGGGCCGCCGTGTTCCGGTGGATGACGCCCTTCGCGAGCGCCCGATCGATCTCCGAGATCGTTTTCGGAAGGCTTTCCGCGGAATCCCCGGCCCGCTGCGTCTTCACGACGCGGCGAAGCTTCGACTTCACGCTCTTGTTTCTTTCGGTCTTCTTCGCGGTCGTCCGGATCCGCTTTTCGGCGCTCTTGATGTTTGCCATGCTCTCCTAAATTTCCTTCCTGTCGATGAATTCGAGGGATTCTAGCGGGTTTCCACGCCGAGCGCCGACAATTTCTGCCGCGCGAGCCGCGATTCGTCCGACGACGGGTATTCGTGGACGACGTACTGGAGCGCGACGACGGACTCCGCCCGCCGGTTCAGCTCGAGAAGCGCGAGCCCCTTTTTCAGGAGCGCGGCCGCGGCCTTGTCGCTCTGAGGCCACCTCTTCAGGAGAGTGTCGAAGTCTCGGATCGCCTGATCGAACTTCCTCTCGGAGTAATCGGATTCGCCGATCCAGTACTGGGCGTTGTCCGTCAGATCGGTCGAGGGGTAGCGCTCGATGTATTCCTGAAATCCGGCGATCGCCAGCTCGTACCGCCCTTTCGTGAAATCGCCGTACGCCGTGTCGTAGAGCTGCTGGGGGCTCGCGCCGACGCGGCCCGCCACGGGCGGCGGCGAGCCGGCCTGCGGGTTCGGCCGCGGGGCGCCGACCGAGGGGGAGGTCGGCGTCATGCCGGGGTTCATCCGGCCCAGGTCGCCCTGCGTTGCGGCGATCTGCTGGGAGAGCTCCGCGAGGCGGCGGTTGGTGTCTTCGAGCTTCGACTGAAGAGATTCGATCTGGCGCGAGAGCTCGTCGAGCTTGACGCCCGTGTCCGCGTTGGACTTCAGCAACTGGTTCGTCTGCTGGGAGACGCTCGCGTTGAGCTTCTGAACTTCCTCTTTCGAGGAGGACTTGTTTTCGACCGCCTGAATCTGGCGCTCGATGTCGTTCATCTGACGGTGCAGCCCGTCGATGTCGTCGGAGGAAACGCAGCCTCCCCGCCGCGAGGAGCAGGAGCGACATCGCCCCTGCTCCCAGCGGGAGAGTGAATCGGGAGCCCTTCACTTCGCGGTGATGACGAAATGGCCGCGGCGGTTCTGCTGCCAGCAAGACTCGTTCTCGTCGGTGCAGAAAGGACGGGTCTTTCCGTACGAAACGGTGTTGATGCGGCCACCGTCGAGCCCGAGCGACACGAGGTAGTCCTTGACGGAGGACGCGCGCTTCTGGCCGAGGGAAAGGTTGTATTCCTCGGTGCCCCGCGAATCGCAATGGCCTTCCACGAGCACCTGGATCGACGAATAGCGCTTCAGCCACTGCGCGTCGGCCGCGAGCGCGGTGCGGGCGTCTTCGCGCAGGTCGTACTTGTCGAAGTCGAAGAAGGAGTCTTTCAGGTAACCGCGCGAGTTGAGGGTCTGGAGGTCGGCGCTCGTGACATCGTCGCCGCTCGCCGGGGCCGGCGGCGGAGGCGTTGCCGGCGCCGTGGACGGCTGTTCCGGCGCGGCCGGCGGCGGAGGTGCGGCTTCCGGAGTCGTCGTCGGGGGCTTCTTTTTGCAGCTCGCCGCGAAAACGAGGCATGCGGCCAGCAGCGCGAGATTTCGGATCGATACCCGGGTCGTCATTTCGTACCTCCTTGTTGTTGCGTTCGCCGGATGAGTGGATCGACGAATTTCGAGTCTTCCTGCTTCACGCTCTTCCTGCTGAGAACCGTAGCAAAATTCATGCACGCTTTCAATCAGTTGGGGGACCAGGCCGGCTGGCTGTTATTTCCCTTGTCGGTGATCGCGACGCGGTGCTGGCCGTTGATATCCATCGTGTAGATCTGGGTCGAACCGCCTCGCCGG
This sequence comes from uncultured Acidobacteriota bacterium, assembly GCA_963773815.1. GTDB lineage: Bacteria > Acidobacteriota > Thermoanaerobaculia > UBA5066 > DATFVB01 > CAWEYG01. The sequence goes on along the minus strand of CAVZCI010000020.1, from coordinate 190,059 downwards.
CAGTCGTAGGCGATCTTGTTGCCGTCCGGCGACCAGCTCGGATGTCCGTTGGACCCCTCCGCCGTGAGCTGGAGCGTCTGGCTCGTCGCCAGATTTGTCACGCAAATCTGGAAATCCCCGCCATTTCGGCACGCATAGGCGATCTTCGATCCGTCCGGCGACCATGCGCCTTCGTCGTTCCAGTCTCCCGCGAGAGTGACCCGGCGTGAGTTTGCCCCTTCCGGATCCATCAGATAGAGCTGGGGCGTTCCCGAGAGGCTCGACGTGTAGAGGATCTGGTTGCCAACCGGCGACCACCGCGGGGTCGAATCGACTGAATGGGAGTTCGTCAGCCGCTTCAGGCCGGTCCCGTCCGAATTGACGACGAAAATCGCGGGGTTTCCCTTCACGGAGCCGGCAAAGACGATCCGGCGGCCGTCCGGGGAGTAGGAGGGCGACGCATTGAGCTCGACCCCGGTCGGGACCTCGCGGCGGCTGCCCCCGTTGCGATCCATGGAAAAGAGGCGCGGAAACATCTTCGCGTAACTCGTGAACGCGATTCGCTGGCCGTCCGCCGACCAGGTCGGATTCATGCTGAGGGTCCGGTTCTGGGTCAGCCGCCGCGGATTTCGCCCGTCGAAGTCCATCAAATAGATTTCCCGCAGTCCCCGGCCGCCGTCCCGGTCGGAGCCGAACGCGATCGACGTCATGAACAGGCCGGGTTTTCCGGTGAAATACTTGACGATGTCGTCGGCGACCGCGTGGGCGATGCGGGGAACGAACGTGCTGCCGCCGCTGTAGCGCTTTCCGAAGACGAGCTTGTGCGATTTCAGGTCGTACACACGCGCCTCGGCGGAGACCCGGTCTCCGGAGATCTCGAGCAGGGTGTCGACGAGGACTTCGGCGCCCGCCGCCGTCCATCGGTCCGCCGACTCCGGCTGGGTCGCGTCGCGGTATCCCTTCGGATAGAGCGACGGATCGACGATCGAGAACACGCCGCTGTAGTCGAGGTCGCTGCGCAGCGTATCGGAGAACGGCAGCCGGATTTGCGTCTCGATGACGGGTCCCGCGGGAGCGATCGCGGGCGGAAGAGCGATCGGAAGCTTCTTTCCGGTCGGTTTGTTGAGCTCGAGCCACAGTTCCTGGCTCTCCTTCGGGGGGGTCTGGCCCTGCTGGGCCAGAAGGGGGGCGGCGAGAATGCCGGCCGCGGCGGCGAGAGCGAGTAGGGGGGCGCGTTTCCGCAAGCGAAACCTCCTGTTCATTCGAATTTCAAATGGACGCCGAGCGAGCTTTCGTGGAAATCCACCGGCAGCGGGGGCAGCGGGGACGAAGCGAGAACGGCTCTTTGCGCCGCGCGGTCCACGAACGGGAGCCCGCTCGATTTCTCGACGCGGACGTCCGAGATCGACCCGTCCCTCGCGATCCGGAAGAAGACCACCGGGTTGACGGCCTGGTCGGTCGGCTTGAACCAGTTCGCGCCGATCGACGCGAGCATCTGCGCGATGTAGTACGAATAGTTGAAGTCCGCCGAATCGAACGCCGACAGGCTCGTTCCGAGGTTCGAGGCCGGTCCCGGGGGGCCCGCGCCCCCGCCCGATTCGCCCGAAGGAAGATCCACGGGCGCGCCGCTGACCTTCCGCGCCGCCTTCGGCGAGACCTGGGCCGGGTGCACGGAAGCGGGCGTCTTCTTTTCGGGCTTCTTCTCCGGCAGGGGCAGAGCCTTCGGGCTCGGAACGGGCTCTTCCTCCGCCTTTTCGATGACGGGCCGGGACGCCTCGGCCGTCGGGGCCGGCTGGGACTTCGAGCCCGGCAGGGAGGAGAGGGGGACGAGCCGGACCGAAACGGCCTGGGGCGTGAGGAAGCGATGCGGGGGCGTGATGCGGGATCCGATGACGTACGCGAGAGCGACCCCGGCGTGGAGCAGGAGGGTCCCGAAGGTTCCCAGCTTCCACTCCAGACTTTCCTTCCCGTGTTCGAGAAGCGGGTCACCGAGGATTTCCGCGTCGGTCATTTCTTCTCGCGAGACTCCGTCAGCATTCCGAGGTTTTCGATCCCCATCCGGTTCAACAGGTCCATCGTTTCAACGACCGTGCCATAGGACAGGGACCGGTCGGCCTTCAGGTAGACGGTCCGGTCCTGCCGGGTGCGAAGGAACGCCTGGAGCCGGTCTTTGAGGGCCCCGTGGGCGATCGGGGTTTCGTTGATGTAGTACATGCCGCTCGTCGTGATGGAGAGGATGATCGGGTCCTCCGCGCTCTTCGGCAGGCTCGAAGAGTTCGCTTTCGGGAGGGCGACGGAGACCCCCTGGTGGAGCATCGGCGCCGTGACCATGAAAATGATCAGGAGCACGAGCATCACGTCCACGAGCGGCGTGACGTTGATGTCCGCGAGGTGGTCGAACGGATCGCCCTTCGGGCCGGAGGTCATCGCCATCGAATCGCCATCTAGGTGAAGTTCCTCTCGGTCGAGGTTCAGGAACTCGAGGGCGAAGTCGTCCATCGTCGCGCGCATCTGGCGGATCTGGCCCATGAAATAGTTGTAAGCGATGAGCGCCGGAATCGCCGCCGCGAGACCGGCCGCCGTGTTGATGAGCGCCTCGGAGATGCCGGGAGCGACCGCGACGATCGAGGTCGAGCCGGAGGCGCCGATCGCGTTGAAAGCGGACATGATGCCCCAGACCGTGCCGAAGAGACCGATGAACGGGCACGCGGAGGCCGTTGTCGCCAGGAACGTGAGCGACTTCGTGAGGCGGGAGATTTCGGCGCCGGCCGCCCGCTCGAGGGCGCGTTCGATGCCGCTGATGTTCTTGATCAGGAGCCGGGCGCTCGCCGTGACCGAGGTCGAAGGGTCCTCGGAGCGGGCCGCCTTGATCTGGGCGTCGAGCTCCGCGTACCCGGACTTGAAAAGGGTCGTCAGCGGGGTGTCCGAAAGCTGGCTCGCCATGGTGTTGACCTCGGAGAACCGCTTCGATTTTCGAAAAAAGTCGAGAAACCGGTTAGACTGTCCCCGGACGCGCTTCAGGCGGATGAATTTGGCGATGATGATCAGCCAGGAAACGAGCGAAAAAAAGAGCAGGATGCCGAGGACGACCTTCGCCGCGGGACCGGTCTGGCGAAAAAAGGTGACGAGCGACGACGGCCCGTTGTCCAACGCAGTCGAGCTGACGGTTTGTGCCTCCAACGCCACGCGTGCTCCTCTCGCTTGCCGGAAACGGCCCGGCCAACGTAGCACACGAAACTTTGAACCGTCAACAATATATGGATGAAACGGGAGCCCGCGCGGGTTCTGCAGGGAAGATGAGAAAAATCGGTGTCGTCTTCGCGAGCGCAGCTGTCTTTTTTGCGGCGTCGGGGATCGTCTCGGCGTCGCCGCCCATTCTGGAGGTCTCCGGCATTCACGCCGGCCAGACGGGCTACGGTCTCTGCGATTTCGGCAACGGGAAGGGCGTGACCCGCTTCGGCGTCGAGATCCTCGGAGTCATGAGGGACTACGCGCCGAAACAGGACCTCATTCTCGCGCGCCTCTCCGGCAACAATCTCGAAAAGAGCGGGGTGATCGCCGGCATGAGCGGCAGTCCCGTGTACGTCAACGAGCATCTCATCGGCGCGGTCGCATACGGCTGGCCTTTCTCCGAGGAGCCGATCGCGGGCATCACCCCGATCGAGTCGATGCTCGACATCCGGCACGTGCCGGCGTCTCCGCCCGTGCCGATCGGCGCGCCGGCGCCGGCCGGCAGCCGCCAGGCGGCGGCGTTCATGGATTCGTTCCAGAGCGCCGATTTCCTTCCCGCGTTCCGTTCGATGGTCGACCGGGTGTTTCCCTCCCGCCGCGACGGTTGGGCGCCCCTTCCTCTTCCGCTCTCTCATACCGGCTCTTCGGACGGTCTCCTCCGGGACATCTTTTTCTCGCGGGGCGCTTTTCTGGACGCTCCGTCGGGAGGCCGGTCCCTCCCGTCCGCGGCGCCGGGCGCGTCGCTCGAGCCCGGGTCCTCCGTCGCGACGATCCTCATCTCGGGCGACATGACGATGGCCGCGACGGGGACGGTCACCTGGGTCGAAGGAGGAAACGTCCTCGCGTTCGGCCACCCGTTCCTGTCGATGGGCCCGGTCGAGATGCCGATGGCGGATTCGGACGTGATCGGCGTCCTGCCCTCGCTGTACCGGTCGTTCAAGTTCGCTTCGACCGGGAACGTTCTCGGGTCGATCACGCAGGATCGCTCGACCGGAATCCTCGGCTCCTTCGGAACCGAAGCGAAGATGGTGCCCGTGCACGTTTCGATCGAGTCCGAGAACCTGCCCGTGCAGCGTTTCGATTTCCAGGTCGTCCGGAATTCGATGCTGACGCCGATCCTCGCGGCGACGGCGATCGACACGACGCTTTCGACGCTCGAGAAATCCGTCGGCGAGCGCACGCTCGTCTGGAAATCCGCGATCCGAACTCCCGGCCGCACGATCCGGTTCGACTCCGTGTTCTCCGGAATGGCCGCCAAGGACCAGGCGGTCTCGGCGATGGCGCTCCTCACGAATTACCTGATGGCCAACGAATTTCACGATCTCGCGATCGACGGGATCGACGTCGCGATTCAGCATTCGGATGTTCTCAAGAACGCGCGGATCACCGACGTCGTTCCCGCAAAGGACCGCGTCCGTCCCGGGGAGACGGTGCCGCTGGTCGTTTCGCTGCAGGACTTCCGCGGCAGCACCCGCCGCATCACCCTGTCGCTTCCCGTGCCCGCCGGCACTCCGCCCGGCCCGCTGACGGTTTTCGTCGGGGACGGCCTGTCCGCGACGGCGTTCGACCTTTCGCTCTTTCCCGCCGATCCGCGGTCGCTCGAACAGGTGCTCGATTTCCTCGATCGCCTGAAGCCCGCCAACACGGTGAACCTCCTGGCCTATCGCCCGGGAGCGGGCGCGGTTGTTTCGGGAGAGGAGCTTCCGGCTCTGCCGCCGTCGGTCTATTCGCTTTTTGCGGCGCAGAGCGCCCGCGACGGCGGCCCGAGCCTTTCGCAGCAACGCGTCTACGCCACCAGCGTCGAACAGGGGATCCCGATCACCGGATCGGTGAAGCTCACGCTGGACGTCGTCGCAAAAATCGACTGACGCGTCCCGAAACGAGGCCCGCTTGAAACGGTTTCTGCGTCCTGCCACCCTTCTTCCCTGCGCGTCGCTCTTCTTCGCGGCGGCCGCGAGCGCCTCGAGCGCGAAAATCTGGGCGACCGACACGACGGGAGAGTTCTCCGCCGGAACCGCGCACGGAGTCTCCGCGGAGCCGTCCGGCGATCTTGTCCTCGCGCGGCGCTCCGGAAAGATCGAGGGCATCAGCGCTGCGACGATCCTCTCGGCGGCGGAAGAGCCGTCGGGGGTGATCGAGATCGGCACCGGCGACGGCGGGCAGGTCCTGCGGGCGGAGCCGGGAAAGCCGGCCGCCGTTCTCGCGACTCTTCCGGAGAAGGAAGTGACGGCGCTCGCGATCGGCCCCGACGGGGCGGTCTATGCGGGGACCTCGCCGAAGGGCAAGGTCTACCGGATCGCGAACGGAAAGCCGGCGGAGCTCTTCGATCCGAAGGCGGAATACATCTGGGCGCTCGCCTTCGACGGGGAGCGCAACCTGTTCGTCGGAACGGGGATCCCCGGCAAGATCATCAAGGTGTCGTCCGCGGGCCGCGGCTCGACCTACTTCGACGCCGTCGACGAGCACGTTCGGACGCTCCGGATCGACCGGAAAGGGCGCCTCTGGGCGGGAACGGCATCCCGGGGCCTGCTGCTGCGTTTCGACTCGAGCGGACGAGCCCGGACGATCTACGACTCCCAGCGGTCGGAGGTCACCTCCATTCTCGAGGACCGGGCGGGAAACATCTTCGCCTCCGCGGTTTCGGCCCACGGCGCTCCGTCGCCGTCGGCCGGCCATACCCCGGCGCCTTCGCCGGCGCCGGCGAAGGAAAAGAAGCCTGAGCCGGGAACCCCCGGCGAGGGAAACGCGACGGTGACCGTGACGATGTCGGCGTCGCCGGTTCCGGCGCCGGCCGCCCCGGCGCCGGCGAGGGGCGCGGAGAATTCCGAGATCGTCGAAGTCTCTCCCGACGATTCCGTGACCGCCGTCTGGCAGTCGGAAGAGGAGCTCGCCTATGGTTGCAGAATCGACGAAGCGAGCGGCGGGATCCTGCTCGGGACGGGTCCCAAGGGCCGCCTCTACTCTCTCCAGAACGGCCAGATCTCCCTGGCCGAAAGCTTCGACGAGAAGCGGATTCTGGTCGTCCTGAAGGACGCGGTCATCACGGACTCGCCACCTTCCGCCTACCGCCGCCTGCCGGCGAGCCGGGGAGAATATTTCTCTCCGATCAAGGACACGGGCCGGACGTCCCGGTTCGGGGCCTTTCGCTCCGAGTCGCAGCTTCCGCCGAAGTCCTCGATCGCTTTCTCCTTTCGGAGCGGCAACTCGACGCTGCCCGACTCGACCTGGAGCGACTGGAGCGCTCCGGTTTCCGCGACCGTTCTCGACAGGATTCCGGCGCCGCCGGGCCGCTTTCTCCAGTGGCGCGCGACCCTGGAGTCGGCCGATCATGGGCGGTCTCCGTCGCTCCGCCGCGTCGAATGCGCTTATCGCAACCAGAACGCCCGCCCGACGGTCGAGGCGGTCTCCGCGGGAACGATCGCGACGCACGACGCGACATCGGTCCCCAGCGCGTCGACTGATCGCGATTCCGGCCTCGAAACCATCTTCACTTCCGCGGACGAACGCGCGCCGGGCGGATTCTCGACCTCGCGTTGGGAAAACCGCGGGTTTCTCATCGTCAGCTGGAAGGCTTCCGATCCCGACGGCGACGAGCTGTCCGCCGATGTCGATTTCCGCCCGGAGGGTTCCGGGAAATGGATTTCGATGCGAGATCGCGTCAAGGGATCCTCCTTCGGGTTCGATTCCAGCCTCCTGCCGGACGGCCGCTACCTGTTTCGCGTGACCGTGAGCGATGCTGCCGCCAACGCCGACGATCCGAAATCGGACTCCCGGGTCTCCGATCCGGTGCTGATCGACAACACGCCGCCGCGAATCGAGGTGATCTCGTCGAGCCGGGAGTCGGGCCGCACGGTGATCCGCCTTCGCGTGACCGACGCCTCGTCGCCCCTTTCGGCGCTCTTCTGGAGTCTCGACGCCGGCCCGTGGGGCCGCGGCGACGCGGACGACGGCATGACCGATTCGCCGGCGGAGTCGTATACAATCCGCCTCGATCCGGAGAGCCACGGAGCGTATCTGCTGGTCCGCGCGCTCGATGCGGCGGGCAACGCGGCCTCGACCTCGGTCGCCGTTCCGTAACTCCGGCCGGCGGGCTCCGAACGGAGGGCTCTTGCGGCGAACCCTTTCGGTCCTTTTCACGGCCTTCGCGGCGCTGCTCGTCGCGTGCGGGGGCGAAAAACCGCGCGCGAGCTCCCCCGAGCCGGTCCGCATCGGCTTCGTCGACGAGACCGCCGGCTTCCCGCGCGACGGCGGAACGCTTTACCGCCGGCTGGAAGGAGAGCCCGCGACGCTCAACCCGATTCTCCAGACCTCCGAGTACGAGGCGTACGTGCTCGCGGACGTCTCGCGCAACCTGGTCGACTTCGACAAGGCGATGAACCCGATCGGCGGCCTGTGCGACCGCTGGGAGATTTCGCCGGACCTGCGCGTCTTCACCCTGCACCTCCGGCCGGAGGCCGTGTGGCAGGACGGTTCGCCGGTGACGTCGAACGACGCGGTCTTCACGCTCGAAAAGATCGCCGATCCGAAGAGCGAGGCGCTGTTCTTTTCCCAGAATTTCGATTCCTTCCAGAAGGCGGAAGGGCTCGACGAGAAGACCTTTCGGGTGACCTTCGCGCAGCCTTACGCGTACCGTCTCTACGCGTTCAATCTGCCGCTTCTTCCCGCCGCGATCTACTCGAAACGGGACCTTCTCAAAGCGCCCGAGAACCGCGCGCCGGTGTCCAACGGTCCTTACCGTTTCGTGCGCTGGCGAACTTCGGAATTGATCGAGCTCGTCCGGAACGAACGATACTGGGGTCCGCGGCCCCACTTCGACCGCGTGCTGTTTCGAATCGTTCCCGACCAGGCGCAGGCGCTCCGCGCGCTCGAACGCGGCGACCTCGACGAGATGCGGCTCTCGACCGAGCAATGGAAACAGGCTCGCGGCGACCCGCGGTTCCTGAAGCGGTGCCGGCTCGTCCTGTTCTTCGACCTCTCGTATTTCTACGTCGGCTACAACAACCGCTCGCCGCTCTTTTCGGATGCGGCGACGCGCCGCGCGCTCACGATGCTGCTGGACCGGGGATCGCTCGTGCGCGACCTGTTTCTCGGGACGGCGCGGGTCCTCTCCGGGCCGTGGGCCGCGGATTCTCCAGCCTACGATCCCTCGATCGCGCCCTATCCCTTCGATCCGGCGCGAGCGAAGCAGCTGCTGGCGGAGGCGGGCTGGCGCCCCTCGGACCGCGACGGAGTCCTCGAACGCGGCGGAAAGCGCTTCGAATTCGACCTGCTCTACGGGAGCGGCAGCACTTCGGCGAGGCAGGTCGCGGAGGTCTTTCGAGACGCGCTCTCGGGCGCGGGAATCGTCTGCCGTCCCCGCGCCGTCGAGTGGGCGGCGTTCGCGAAGAAAATGGACGCGGGAGACTTCGACGCGGTCGCCTCCTCGTACTCGGCGTCCGACCCGAACCCGGACCTTTTCGGCAACTGGCATTCGTCCCAGGCCCCGCCGAACGGATTGAACAACCTTTCCTACGCCGACCCCGAGGCGGACCGGCTGATTTCCGAGGCGCGGGTGGAGCTCGATCCCTCGCGGAGGATCGCGACTTATCATCGACTGCACGCGATCCTGCACGCGGACGAGCCCGCGACGTTCGCGCTCCAGTCCGCGCAGAAGTACGCGCTGTCCCGCAGGATCGGAGGGCTCGCCACGACCCCGCTCGGTCTCTTCAAGTTCTGGCCCGACTCGGTCGGCTGGTGGGATCGGGAGGCCGCCCCTCGATCTTGAAGCGCTACGTGGGGAAGCGGCTGCTCCTCGCCGTCCCGACGCTCGCCGGGGTCGTGCTGTCGGTCTTTTTCCTGCTGCGCGTCGCGCCGGGCGATCCCGCGTCGGCCGCGGGGCGCCAGACGGGCCGCCGGGTGTCGCCCGCCGCGGCGCTCGCCCTTCGAAAGCTCTACGGACTCGACCGGCCCCTTTCGCGCCAGATCGAGGCCTGGTTCTCGAGGGCGGCGCGGTTCGATTTCGGGGACTCGTTTCAGGATCACCGCCCGGTCTCCCGGCGGATCCTGGAGGCGGTTCCGTACACGTTCGGTCTCAACCTGGCCGCGCTGCTCCTGACTCTCGCGATCGGGATTCCTCTCGGCGCGGCTCAGGCGGAGAGAGCGGGATCGGCCTTCGACCGGATCTCCGGCGGGGCTCTGTTCCTGCTCTATTCCACGCCCTCGTTCTGGCTCGCGATGCTCCTCGTCACGGTGTTCGCCGTGCGGCTGGAATGGCTGCCTCTCTTCGGGGTCGCGTCCGACGCGACGAAGAGCTCGGGCGCCGGCGCCGCGATCGCCGACCTGGCGCGCCACGCCGTTCTTCCGCTCGTCTGCCTGACGTACGGGTCGCTCGCGTTCTTCACGGGCCTCGTCCGGTCGAGCGTTCGCGAAGCGTCTTCGGCGGAATACGTGCTGGCCGCCCGGGCCCGGGGAGCCTCGCGCGCCCGGGCGCTGTGGCGTCACTCGTTTCGCAACGCGCTCCTTCCCCTCGTGACGTCGCTCGGCCTGCTGCTTCCGGGCCTGCTCTCCGGCTCGGTGATCGTCGAGCAGATTTTCGCGTGGCCCGGCCTCGGGAGGCTCTACTTCGACGCGATCCTGTCCCGCGACTATCCGCTGATTCTCGGCCTGACGTTCTTCACGGCGGTACTGACCCTGGGAGCGACGCTTCTGGCCGATCTCCTGTACGCGGCGGCGGACCCTCGGGTGAAGTATGAGTGAGGGAACGTGGGGCCGATTTCGGCGGCGGACCGGCGCTCGCGCGGGTCTCGCGGCCGTCGGCGCGCTTGCCGGCGTCGCGATCCTGTCGCCGGTTCTCGCGACGGATCTGCCCCTGGTCGCGGCCGATCGGGACGGCCTCCACGCGCCGGCGCTCGCCGGCTATCCGGTGTTCGGAAGGCTCTTCGCATGGGAGCCGTCGGGCGCCGCGAGGCCTCTGCTGCGGGCGCCCGTTCCCTATTCTCCCTACGCGATCGCTCTTCGCGAGCGCCTCGAGGGCCCGTCGCGCGCGCACTGGCTCGGGACCGACGACCTGGGCCGCGACGTTCTCGCGAGGCTGATCGCGGCCGCTCCGACGTCCCTTTCGATCGGTCTCGTGTCCGCATCGGCGTCGATGGTTCTCGGGCTGCTCCTCGGAGGCCTCGCGGGCTCCGCCGGCGGCTTCGCCGATCTCGCCGTCTCCCGCGTCATGGAGATCGTGCTCTGCTTCCCGGCGCTCTTTTTCCTTCTCGCTCTCGTCGCTCTCTGGGGGCCGTCGGCCTCGACGATCGTCGTGGCGATCGCCCTGACGTCGTGGCCGAACGAGGCGCGGTTCGCTCGCGGGGAGATCCTCAAGGCGAGGGAGCTCGATTCGACCCGGGCGGCGCGCGCCGCGGGCCTGTCGCCGCTGCAGATCTTTCGGTCGCACCTCCTGCCGAGCGCGATGGGCCCGGTCCTCGTTTCGGCGACGTTCGGCGTCGCGAGCGCGACGCTCGCGGAAGCTTCTCTTTCGTTCCTCGGCCTCGGCGTTCCGCCTCCGCGGCCGTCGTGGGGAGGAGTGCTCGCGTTGTCGGAGACGTACGCGGAGCAGGCCTGGTGGCTCGCGCTCTTTCCCGGGCTCGCGATTTTCGTGACCGTCGCGGCCTACAATCTGATCGGCGATTCCTGGCGCGAGGCGTTGGATCCGAGGCTGGAGATCTCTCCGGGAGGGCTGTTCCGGTCCGGAGGATGGTTCGGGCGGGCGAGAGCGGCGCCGGAAGAGGAGATCGACATGACGGAACGCGTGGCGGTTTACCCGGGGTCTTTCGACCCGCTCACGAACGGGCACCTCGACATCATCGAGCGGGCAAGGCAGCTCTGCGACCGGCTCGTGCTCGCCCTGCTCGTCAACGACGAGAAGAAGCCCCTGTTCACGGTCGCCGAGAGGACGCGAATGATCCGCGAGCACGTCGAGAAGAACCACGGGGCGGCCGTCGAGGTGCGCGAGTTCTCGGGCCTCCTCGTCGAATTCGCGCATTCCATCGGGGCCCGGATGATCGTGCGGGGACTGCGCGCGATGTCGGACTTCGAGTACGAGTTCCAGATGGCCCTGATGAACCGGCGCCTCGCGCCGAACGTCGAGACGGTCTTCCTGATGGCCAAGGAGGAGTATTCCTACGTCTCGTCCCGCCTCGTGAAAGAAGTCGCGCGGCTCGGCGGCGACGTTCGGGCCTCACCCCTCCGGGCGTCAACGAGGCGCTGAAGAAGGCCTTCCGGAGGGTTTGACATTCTCGTCTCGGGCTACTTCGTGCTCCACGCCTTCAATAACTCTGCGGGGCTCTGGATCGGGAATCGTAGCCCTCGTCGGATCGTCGGCGGGAAGTGGCGGAGATTCCCGGTAATCAGAGATCTCGGCGCGACCCGAAATCGCGACTTCGAGGAACGGGAGGTCGTCGGGATCGGGGAGGGTCAAACCGGAGGGGGCCGCCGGGACGAGCTCGGACTCGGATTCGAGGAATTCCAGCACGGACCGGACGTCGGCCCGCGGAAACCGCGAATTTCGGCCGCGGCAGAACGATCCGATATTCGCGCAGAATTCGATCGTCCACGAGCCAGGAGATTTCCCCGGCCAGCAGGAGATCGAGGATGCGGCCGGGCGCGCCGACGGGGTTGAGAAGGCCCGAGACGAGGACGTTCGTGTCGAGAACGACCCTCACCGTTTGCGTTTCGGACGCCGGGCCGCGCGGATTTCCCGATCAATCTCCTTCATCGAGAGGCCTGAGGCACCTCGCTCGCCGCCCTCCGTCGGATACGCGAGACCGCGAGCGTCGCTCGGGCCCGGCGCAACGCCGAGAGGGTGTCTTCGAGGCTGTCGTCTTTCACCCTGACGAGAAGGCCCACCGGCGAGCCCTTGGAAGTCAGGACGAGGTCCTGGGTCTCGATCTCGGTCCAGACCTTTCCCGGCCGATTGCGAAGCTCGCGGACGTTGACGAATTTCATGCGGCGATTGTAGCAGGAATGGCTACATAACGGCTACGGAACGGAAGCGGCTTCCCCGGCCCGAAGGCGCGGCTCGGTCCTGACGACGGCATAGACGTCGTCCTCCGACGGCGGCGCCGGGAAGCGCGCGACGAATCGAAGGCGGTTCTCTCGCGCTTCCGACTTCAGGAAGACGTCCAGCGCGGAAGCTTCCGCGGGGGACAGCGTCGCTCGGTGGACGACGAGGAACGAGACCGGAACCGCCTCGAGCGCGGTCATCCAGCTGCCCGGAATCGGCGCTCGGTGGCTCATCTCCTCGAGGCGGCGCTCGAACGCGGGCTGAAAGCCCGACGTCCCGTTGACGAGGGGCCGCCAGTGATCCGCGGCGCGCAGCGTGTAGAGAGCGTTGTGGGAGCCGAATCCCATGGGAAGCTCGACGAGGCCGCCCCTCATCGGAGTCCGCGCAAGCCACCGGTAAACTTCCGGAGCTCTCGGGTTTCGGCGGGAACCAGCGGGATCGGCGCGACGCGGAGCTCCACGAGCAGCGCGATGCCGAGAACAATGAACAGGGCCGCGGGCCGGCGCGTCGCGCGAAGCAGCCGGCTCGCTCCGGCGGCCGCGAGAACGGACAGGCCGAGCGCCGCGACGAACTCCGCGCGAGCAGGGACTCGCATCGCCCGATACGGGAGGATGAATTTCCAGAGCGCGCGGTGGTAAGGCGTGTGCATTCCCAGGGAATCGAGAAACCCCAGGACGACCCACGCTCCCGCCACGTGAAGCTCCGGCGCGGAAGTCGTTCGGAGGAGGTCCCGCCATCCCCCGCGGGCGGCGCCGCGGGGAAATCGGGGAAGCCGGAGCCAGAGCCGGACTCCGAGAACCGCGGCGGCGGCGAGGAGAGCCGCGCCGGAGTGACGGACGGTCGAGGTCCCTTCCCCGGGCCAGAGCCAGTACGCGAGAACCGCCGCGCCGGCGGCCGCGATCGCGGCGGCGTCGAGAAGACGGACGGCCGCGTCCATCCTCTCGTTCGGAGGAGGCGGGGGAGGATTCGCCGCGCGCCGGCCGGGAACGAGAGCGGCGGCCGCGAGCAGGACGATCCCGAATCCGGGGAAAAGATCCCGCTCGCCCGAGGGCGGCCGCCTCGTCAGGACGTTTCGGTACAGGCGAACGGCGGGATTGACTGCGAGCCAGTCGGCCGGCACGGCGCTCCAATAGTTCGTTCTCGCCCGCGCTTCGTTCGAACCCGTTCTCGCGCGCCGCGCGGGCGTAAGGCATCAGAAAGGGGAGCAGCGCGACGCACGCGAGGAGGAAGGAAGCGCCCGCGCGCCGGAGCGTCTGTTTGTCGGCCGCGCGGGCGTGCGCGAGGATCGCGCAGGCGACCGCGACCGGAACGAGGGTGAGAAGAAGCCAGTAGACGTCGGTCAGCGCGTTGAGAACGAAACACGCTCCCATCCAGAATGCGCGGCCTCGCGTCGGGAAGCGAAAGAAAAGAATTACCGACTCCAGCAGCAGTGCCGCCCAGCCAGCCCACAGCAGCTGCAGATGGCCCTGGTGAAGGAAACGCGCCGGCAAGAACGTGAACGCGAGGGCGCCGAGGATCGCCGCCCGGGGGGAATCCGGTAACCGTCCTCGCGAGGCGAAAGACGGCATATCCGGTAAAAGCGAAGCCCGCGAGCGCGGAGACGCCGTACACGGCGACCGGTCCGAGCCCCAGCAGCGGCAGCCAGAAGAGCGGGAGGAATACGCCGAGAAGGTCGTTGGAGAATGCGAGCGAATGGCGGAGGGGATAGAAGATGTTCGCGTCGAAGAGATGCAGGGGAGCGCGAAAAGCCGCGTGGAAGTCCCACGCGAGAACCCACGACAGCAGGTACGGGTCTCCCCGGTCGGGAACGGCATGCGCGACGCTGGCGGCCCACGGCCACGTCATCGCGCACGAAAGAACCGCGAAAAGGGCGGCGACCGCGAGCTCGGGGAGGACCCGCCGGCGAATGGGGGCGGTCACGCGGGAAGGTCCCGTCTCACGCTCCCACGAACTTCGCGAACGTCTGCCGCACCTTCTCGGGGATCCGGATCGGCTGGCTCGCCGCGTCGGTGAAGAGGTGGCGGGTCGAGCCCTCCGCGAGGAGCGAGCCGTCCTCGCCGAGGATCTCGTAGAAGAACGTCAAGTCCCCGGCTCCCGACCTCGCCCATCCGTGTCCGGATCGTGACGTTGTCGTCATAGCGCGCCGGGCGGCGATAGACGCAGTCGACGCCCGTGACGGGGATGAGAATTCCCTCGTCTTCCATCTGCCGGTAGGGAATTCCCGCGCTGCGGCAGAATTCGGTGCGGCCGATCTCGAACCAGACGATGTAATTCGTGTGATAGACGACGCCCATGCGGTCCGTCTCGGCGTAGCGAACGCGAATCGAGTGCTCGACCGCGCGCTCGTAGATGCGGGGCTTTTGATTCATGCGAACCGATTCTACGGCCTCTTCCACCCGTACCGCGCGATCGTCCACAGGATCTTGTAACCGGCTCGAACGGTTCCGCCGACCGTTCCGGCGATCTTCGACACGCCGATTCGCCGGCGGTACGAGACCGGGACCTCGACGATTCGCAGGCCATGCCGAACCGCCTTGACCTGCATCTCGCACGTCCAGCCGAAATTCGTGTCCGCCATCCCGATCGAGCGGAGCGCTTCCCACCGGATCGCGCGGAACGGGCCGAGATCGGTGAACCGGTAGCCGTACAACAGCCGGATCAGGAAGGTCGCGAGCGCATTGCCGGCCCGGGCCTGCGGGAGAAGTGCTCCCCGCTCGCGCCGACCGAGCACGCGGGAGCCGATCACGAGGTCCGCGCCCCGGTCGATCGCGTCGAGGAGCAAACCGGCCTCTTCGGGGTGATCGGAATAGTCCCCGTCGAGAAACAACACCCCGCCGGGAGGATCGGAAATCAGCGCCTCGATTCCCGCGAGGCAGGCGCTTCCGTAGCCGCGCCGCGCTTCGTGAACGACGCGGACCGGCAGATTCGCCGCGACCGCAGCCGTACCGTCCGAGGAGCCGTTGTCGACGACGAGGATTTCGGCGATCCGGGGGTCCGTGAGGTCCTTCACGACGAGCGGGAGCGACTGTCTCTCGTTGAAAACCGGAATGATCGCGGCGAACTTCATGGGGGCCGACTCTATCGCGACGGGTGGGGAAAAGGAAATAATGGCGCGCATGAATCGCGACTCCCTTCTCGACACGATCGTTTCGCCCGGCGCCGCGCTTCTCGACGGATGGAGCGACGCCGGGCGCTGGACGATCGCCCTGCGGGAGCCGATCGACGAGTTCCGGGTCGAATGGGGGCAGGAGGGCCGCCTGGAAGAATTCCTCAAAGCGATCCGCTTCGAGGAAGATTCCGGGCCGAACGCCGAAGAAATCCCCTTTCTCCGGGGCTGGGTCGGTTTCATTTCGTACGAGGCGGGAAGCCGATGGGAGGGCGCGCCGGACCGCGACTCGAACCCTCCCGAGCCGGCGGCGCTGTTTTTTCGCCATGAGTCGGGTCTCGCGATCTCGCCGGGCGGGGAGGCGTATGTTTTTGGACCGGGAAGACTCGAGCGAATCGCCAGCAGCGGAATTGGGAGCCGGGAATTGCCCGGGGCTGACGCGCCGGTGCAAGAGAGAGCGGGTGGCGCGGGGCGAGACCCCCTTTTGCCGCTCGCGGCGCGGAGTCGTAGCAAAGTCCTCAAACTCGCAGCGAGCGGAAAAGCGGGGCGAGTCCCGCGACAGGACCCGCTCGCCGTGCCGAGCCGCTTTCGCGATCTCGAGGATTCCCTCGCAGAACCCGGGTACGCGCGCGCCCACGACGAGATCCGTCGCGGAATCGCGCGCGGCGACTACTACCAGGTCAACCTCACCCGTCGATACTCGTTGCGCACGGACGTGCGAAGCGATCCGCGGACGCTCTATCGCGGCCTCGCGGGGCCGAATCCGCCTCGGTACTCCGCTCTCCTGCTCGGCGGGGAGTTCGACGTGATTTCCGCCTCGCCCGAGCTCTTTCTCCGCGCCGACTTCGAGAGTCGCCGCGTGGAGATGAAGCCGATCAAGGGAACGGCGCTGCGCGATCCGGACCCTGCCGCGGACCGCCGGGCGGCCGAAGCGCTCTTCGCCTCGCCGAAAGACCGGGCCGAGAACGTGATGATCGTGGATCTTTGCCGCAACGACCTCGGCCGCGTCTGCGAGCCGGGAAGCGTCCGCGTCTCGGAGCTGTGCGGCGTTCGCTCGCACCGGCTCCACCATCTCGAGTCGACGGTCGAAGGGAGCCTGCTTCCGGGAATCGGCGCCTCGGACCTGATCCGGGCCACGTTTCCCGCGGGTTCGGTGACGGGCGCGCCGAAACGCGCGGCGATCGGCGCGATCTCCCGGCTTCGAGCCGGTCGCGCGGGGCGTGTACACCGGCGTCGTCGGGTACCTCGACGGCCGGGGCCGTCTCGCGTTCAACGTCGCGATCCGCACCGCGATCTCATCGGACCGCGACGTGCGGTACCACGCGGGAGGCGGAATCACCTGGGACTCCCGCGCCGAACGGGAAAGTCGCGAATCGGAATGGAAAGCGGACGAATTCTTTTCGCTCCTCGGCGCTCTCCGGGGAGAATAGGCCCGTGCCGGCTCCGAAGATCACGCTCTCGATCGATTCTCCCGCCCTCGCGCGCGGCGTCGGGTTCTTCGAGACGCTCTGGGTCACCGGCGGCCGCGCGATCCTCTTCGACGAGCACTTTGGAAGATTGAGAACGTCCTGCGACCTCCTTCGCGTTCCTCCGCCGTCGCTGTCCCGAGTCCGCGCGGCCGCGCGCGCGACGCTTCGATCGGCGGGGAAAAGGAAGGAATGGGGAATGCGGTGGTCGTACCTCGCGGCGGGCCGCGATCTCGACGATCCGCGATCGTGGCGGTTCTTCGCGATGCTCTTCCCGATTCCGCCCGAGATCCGCCGCAAGCGGCGGGGCGTCCGCGCGATCCTGCTTCCCCGGAACTGGGAGCGCACGACGCCGCGCTGGAAGACGATCGACTATCGGGCTTCGATCGCCGGCGGGCGCCTTGCGAAACGCCTGGCCGCGGAAGAGGGGATCTTTCTGGATTCGAAGGGGCGTGTCCGGGAAGGCACGGCGATGAACGTGTTCGTGATTTCGGGGAACCGCGTGCGAACGCCCCCCGTGTCGTCCGGCATCCTTCCCGGGGTCGTGCGGGCCTGGGTGATCGCGAACGCGGGCCGCGCCGGACTGAGTGTCGAGGAACGCGCCTTTTCGTCCTCGCGGCTGCTCGGTGGCGCGTTCCTGACGTCGAGCCTCACCGGAATCGCGCCGCTCCAGACGCTGGACGGAAAGAAGTGCGCCTCTCCGGGCCCGGCGTTCGCCAGGCTCCGCGCGCTCTACCTCGAGTCGGTTCGGGAGGCCCGCGCTTGAAGAGACGAATCGCCGCCCCGATCCTCCTCGCGTTCCTGATCGCCTCCGCCCGTCTTCGGGCGGAGGATCGGATCACGGTCCTGCTCCTCGGCACCGGGAACCCTAGCCCGTCGCTCGAGAGGTTCGGCCCGAGCATCCTCGTGTCGGCGGGAGGGAGAGGCTGCTCTTCGATTGCGGCCGGGGCGCCACGCAGCGCCTGTTTCAGCACGGAATCCCGCTCGGCGAAGTGCGGTCCCTCTTTTTCACTCACCTCCATTCCGATCACACGGTCGGCCTGCCGGACCTGTGGCTGACGGGATGGATCTTCGGCCGCTCCGAGCCGCTGCGGGTCCGGGGCCCCGAAGGAACGAGGGGTCTCGTGTCGAACCTCGAAAAGGCGTACGCGTTCGACGTTCACATGCGCCGTGACGTGGACGAGAAGCTCCCTCCGCGCGGCGCCGAGCTCGACGCCCGCGAAATCCGGGAGGGAGTCGCGTTCGAAAAGGGCGCCCTGCGCGTCACGGCGTTTCTCGTCGATCACGGGCCCGTCCGCCCGGCGCTGGGCTACCGAGTGGACTTCGGATCGCGGTCGGTCGTGCTGTCGGGCGACACGCGCCCCTCGGCCAACCTCGTGAAGTTCGCGAAGGGAACCGACGTCCTGATCCACGAAGTGGTCGCCGTCGAAGCGGAAAAGCGGGGCGCCGCGGGGAACCTGACGCCCGAGCAGGTTCGCCGGATCATCGAGCACCACACGACGCCGGAAGACGCCGGCAGGATCTTCGCGGCCGTCCATCCGAAGCTCGCCGTGTACTCCCACATCGTGCCGTCGATGGCGACGGCGGCCGATCTCGTCCCGGAGACGCGAAAGACCTACGCGGGGCCGCTCGAAGTGGGGGAAGACGGGATGACGATCGAGATCGGGGAGGCCGTGCGGGCGATCCCTTACAGGTAGCTCAGCCAGACGTCCCGCCGCCGGGCCTTCACGCCGGCGAACCACCGGCACGGGAAATACAGGATCGCGACCGCGAAGAGCCAGAACGCGTAGACGCCGGGGAGGCCAAAACCGGCGTCGGCGGGCGGCGGATTCGCGCGGTTCCACGCGAAGATCGCGGGGCCGTAGAGCATGAGGCCGGCGACGATCGACATCGCGCGGACGAGCGGGATGTGCAGGACGTAGTAGAAGAACGGTACTCGTCCGTAGACGCGGACCTTCGAGCCGATCGGCCCGGCGGGGCGGTCGAGGAGAGCGAGGAGCAGGATCGCCGGCCCGAGCGTCATGAGGAGGTAGAGAAGCGACGGCGGATACTTTTCGCAGTTCAGGAACGAGAGAACCGTGAACACCGCGCTCTTCTGCGCGGTCCAGGGACGGGGGTCTCCGTATACGTTCGTCCACCGAAGCAGGACGAAGGCGGCGGTGATCGCGATCCCGAGCAGCAGCAGCGCGCGCCTCCTCCGGGCGGCCGGGAGCGAGAACGCCGGGCCAAGGGCGTAGCCGGCCGCCATGACGCCGATCCAGGGGATCAGCGGATAGACGAGCGAAAACGAATGGGTGCCCGCCTGCGCGATCGGGGTCCAGCGGGAAACGTGCAGGATGTCCCAGAGCCACGCGAACGCTCCGAACCGCTCCGGGGGAATCGGGTCGAGGAGGTTGTGAGTCGCGATCATGACGACGCCGAAGGCGCCGACGGCGGCCGTCGGGAGGCGGATCAGGAACGCGAGCGCGACCATCGACCACCCGATCGCCCAGATCACCTGGAGCACGATGTCGTGGAATCCGAAGTCGAAGGACCATCCGAAGGAGACGACGGTCACTTCGACGATCACGAGCCAGAGGCCCCGGGTCCAGAGAAACCTCGAGAGCTCTCGCTTCGACCGGCCGCGCCCGAGGGAAAGATAGGCTCCCGTCCCGGCGAGGAAGACGAAGACCGGCGCGCAGAAGTGCGTGATCCAGCGGGTGAAATAGAGGGCCACGCTCGTGTGCGAGAGGTCCAGAGGGTCGAAGCGGGCGTTGGAAAAATAGTCGCGCGTGTGGTCGAGCGCCATGACGACCATGACGAGTCCGCGCAGGACGTCGACCGAATCGATCCGGGACCTCGTCGCGGCGACGGGGGGGATTTCCCGGGCCGGCGCCGCCATCAACGAGTCTTCGCGGCCTTCTTCGGCGGGGCGTTCCCCGTCGCCGGAGCGAGGGATTCGGCGGTCACGAAGACCGGCTCGATGTCGGTCGGCAGGCTCCCGAGCTTGTCGAGCGCCTTCTTCACTTCGGGTCGAAGCACCGCGAGGTCCGTCATCATTTTCTGCGTGCCCGCGTAGTCGCCGGTCGCCTCGAGCGTCAGGAACTCGCGGTCGAGGTCGGCGACCGCCGACTTGATCTTCGTGAAATCGACGGAGAACGTTCCGTCCGGATGGGCGACGTAGCCTCCCTTGTCGAGGAGGTAGTTCATCTGGACGGCCTGCCCGCGGGCGTGGGCGTCCTGCAGGCCGAAATGGAGCGTTCGGAAAGCGGAGGCGAGCACGGTCGTGTAGAGCTTTCGTTCCGCATCGGGCCCGCCCGGGATCGCCTTCTGGTCCATCAGGAACTGCAGCAGGAAGAGCCCGGTGACGTCGGCCTTCGCTTCTTCGATCGCCCCGTAGAGGTCCTTGAGCTCGAGGCGCGGATTCGTCTCTTTTCCCGCGATCTCGATCTGGTGCGGCCCGATTCCATGCGACAGCTCGTGGGAGAGGATCCACGCGAAGAACGATTCGAACTCCACGTCCTTCTGGTCGGCGGGGGAAAGGACGACCTTCGAGATCGGAACGAGGATTTTTTGGAACTTCGCCTCGTTGATGTTCTTCATCATGATCCGCTTGGCGCCCTTCTGCTGGACGACTCGGTCGTCGTTGGGCAGGTTGTAGGCGACCGTCTGGATCCCGTGGCTGCCGTCTCCCGCTCCGAAGACCTCGTTGACGACGCGAATCGGAGAGGCCGCTCCGAGCTTCTTGACCCGGTACTTCGGGTCCTCGGGGAGGTTGTCTTCGACGTCCTGGAGATGGTGGGAGAAGAATTCGAGCTTCTTCGTCTCGGCGTCGTCCCGGACGCTGACGTACGCCTCGAACGCGGCCTTGTAGCCGAACAGGGCGTCGTTGTACGTCTCGTACGGGCCGATCGTGACGTCGATCGGGGCGTCGAGGTCCATCCAGGCGATGTCGCTGTCGAAGTAGTCGTTCGAGAGAAACGCGGCCGCGCGGAGCTCGAGGAACTTCTTCAACGTCGCGTTGTCCGTCTCCGCCGCCGCGCTTCGCAGCAGCCGGGCCGCCCGTTCGAGATCGTTCTTGTAAGCCTCGCTGTAGGGCACGACGCGAAGCTTCCCCGCGGAGTCGCGCCGGATGACCGAGTAGAAACCGGACGCCTGCTCTTTTTCCCCGGGCGAGAGGGTCCGAAACCACGATTCGAACTCTTCCTTCGTCATGTCCTCCGGGTAGAAATTCGCTCCCGCCGGCTTCCGGGCGGGCACGCCCGGCAGGAACGCGGTGTAGCCGTCGATCTCGGACCAGGGAGACTTGTTCAGCCAGAAGTAGTGGAACCGGGCGCGGCCGAGGGGGGAGCGGTCGGCGCGAAGTTTCGCCGCGAGCGCGCGGTTGCCTTTCCACATCTGGTCGAGGAAGATGTCGTTGACGATTCGCGCGGCCCGGATGAGGTCGCCGAGGGCCCTGCGGTCTCCGGACGACAGGTCCGCGATCGAGACCTTCAATTCGGTCGGCGTGAGGCGCGAGGCCATTCGGTTCAGGGCGGCGGCATCGGGGAATTTCGGGGCCGCCGCGGCGGAGCCGGCGGCGGCGAGCAGGAGCACGGCGGGGACGAGCTTGTGCATTCGGCGTTCCTCCGCCGAGATTCTATGACGAGAGCAGGGGCTCGACCTCGACGCGGGCGTCGTTGAAGCAGGCGCCCCCGCCGAGATCGGCCAGGGTGTCCGGCGCAAGCGCGGCCGCCGTCGCTCCGTTCAGGGTGTGTCGAGCCCAGAGGCCCTTCGGCAGGTGGACGACTCCGGGGCGGACGTCCCGCGTGATCCGGACGAAGCAGCGCACTTCGCCGAGCTCGTTGTAGACGCGGACGGGCCTTTCGGCGGCTCAGCGCGCGGGCGCGAGCGTCGTCGGGGTGGATCTCGAGCGCCGCCGGAGCGTCGTCCAGCTCCCCGAGAGTCGAGCTGATCGTCCTGTCGGAGGCGGGGGAGATGAGCGCGAGCGGGTAATCGCGGGTGCCGGGATCTTCCCCGTACGCGTAGAGGCCGGACGGGGCCTCGCGGTCCAGCTCCTCCGGGAAAAGGCGCGCTTTCCGGTCGGGAGTGTTCGGAAACACGTCGACGAACTGGACCGGGCGAAAGGCCGAACGCGGGGGCCGAATAGCCGTCCCGCGCGATCGCGTCGCGAAACGCGTCGGCCATTCGGGTGCGCGCCGAGGATCGCCGCGGCGAGGTCGGCGGAGCGTTCGGGCTCGTCCGGGCGCGCGACGCCCGTCCGCCGGCAGAGCTCGGCGAAGACTTCCGGGTTCGGCCGGGATTCCCCCGCGGGGGCGGCCACCGGCGCGGACTCGAACAGGCTGTAAGCCCCGTAGCCGCGGGACAATTCGTGGTGCTCCAGAAAAGCCGTCGCGGGAAGGACGACATCGGCATACCGCGCCGTGTCGGTCATCACGGAATCGAACACGACGGTGAAGAGGTCTTCCCGTTCGAGGCCCTCGCGCACTTTCTGCTGCCGCGGGGTCGTGGCCAGCGCGTTGGAGTTGTAGACGAACAGGCATTTCACCGGCGGCGACTCGAGATCGAGGAGGGCCGTTCCCAGGCGGTTCATGTTGACGAGCCGCGTCGGCGGCTCGGGTTCCTTCGCGGCGGCGAGCGAGTCGAGCTTCCAGGCGCCGGAATTGCTCATTGTGTATCCCCCGCCCCGGACACCGAATTTGCCCGCGACGGCCGGCAGAGCGAGCACCGCCGCGATCGCGGATCCGCCGTTGCGGTTGCGCTCGAGGCCCCAACCGCATCGGATCGCGGCGGGGAGCTCTCCGCGTACAGCCGCGCGAATTCTTCGAGGTCCCGCCGGGGGATCCCGGCGAGCTCCGCGGCCCTCTCGACGGTCCAGGGATCGGCCGCGGCGCGCAGCCGATCCGAACCGGTCGTGTGCTCGCGGAGGAACTTCTCGTCCGCTTTCCCCGACGCGAAGAGCCATCTCGCGACCGCGAGCGCGACCGGGAGATCGCTTCCCGGACGGACCGGGAGATGAAGGTCCGCGCGCGCGGACAGCGGAGTCGATCGCGGGTCGATCACGACGAGCTTCGCCCCCTTCTTCTGCGCCTCGTAAATGTAGGGAACGAGGTGGATGCCCGACGTCGACGGGTTCACCCCCCAGAGGACGATCAGGCGCGCGTGCTCGTAGTCGGAGATCGCGACACCGGCCATCTTGCCGTAGAGGCCCATCGCGGCCGCGCCCGAAGGGGCCGCGCAGACCGTTCGAGCGAGCCGCGACGCTCCGAGGCGCCGGAACAGCCGGGCGTCCGTCGTGTCCTGCGTCAGGAGGCCGTTCGAGCCGCCGTACGAGTAACGGCAGGATCGCCTCGCCGCCGAATTCGTTGCGAACCGCGAGCATTCGGGACGAGATCGATTCGAGCGCTTCGTCCCAGGAGACGTTCCGGAATCGGCCCTCCCCCTTCCGACCGACTCGGATTCCCGGGGAGAGCAGCCGGTCGGGACCGTAGAGATGCTCCGGGAAGCGGCGGACCTTCGCGCAGATGTAGCCGTTCGTCACGGGATTCACGTGGCTGCCCCCGATCGAGACGACGCGGCCGTTCTCGACCCCGACCTCGAGACTGCAGGCGTCCGGGCAATCGAGCGGACAGGCGCTGGTGACTTTCTGCATGGCGGGAGAATAGACGGAACGCCGGAAGCCCCGCCAGAGCCATTTCGAGGAAAGTGGACTGCCGGATTGGTTCAGTCGATTACACGCTTCTCCGCGGCAGGGGCGCTCGGGAGACGAAGAGCCCCGTGAGGATGAGCGCCGCGGAAAGGACCGTCTTCAGCCCCGGGATCTCGCCGAGCCACGCGATCGCGAGAGACGCCGCGACGGCCGGCTGGAGCGCGACGAACATCGCGACGTGCGACGCATGGGTGCGCGCGAGCGCCCAGCCGTTGAGGACGTAGGCGAGGACGGACGCGAAGACGATCACGGCGGCGAGGCAGACCCAGGCAACGAGCGGGACCCGGGTGAAATTCATCCGCGCGATGGGCACGGCGGCGAACAGGAGGACAGGAAGCGTCCCCATTCCGAACGTGATCCGGATGAACGTCGTGGCCGTGTACTTCCGGAGAAGATCGCGCGAAAGAACGAGGTACGCGGAATAGCAGCCCGCGTTCGTGAGGAGCAGAATGTCGCCGAGGAAGAGATCGCTTCTCCAGTCGAAGCGGCCGACCCCGACGAGCACGAACGCGCCGGCGAGCGCGAGGGCGCAACCCGCGAGCTTTCGGGGGCTCGCCCTCTCGCGGCGGGCCATGATCGCGAACGCGAGCGTGAGAACCGGAATCATGGTCATCAGGATCGCGGCGTTGATCGCGGTCGAGAGCGAGAGGCCGGTGATGTAGAAGATCTGGTTGACGGAGACGCCGAGGAACGAGAGCAGCCAGAGGCGCGGGCGGTCCACGGGATCGATTTTTTCGGGGGGCCGCAACCGCGCGATCGCGGCCAGGAGAATCGAGGCCCCCGCGACGCGGAAGAACGCGAAGGGAAGGGGAGGGATCGAGGCGAGCGCGACCTTCCCGACGACGGGAAACGCTCCGAAAAAGAGCTGGGCGGAAAAGAGCGCTCCGAAGATCGCGAGCTCGGAGTCGCGGCTCTTCAAGAGCGGGTCTTGGGCTCGACGCGGGCGGTCTTCGTCTCGTCGTCCAGGAAGTCAGAGAATCTCCCCTTCGGCGACGTCGCGGAGGGCGTAGCCGAGGCCGATTCCTCCGAGCCGGAGCGAGACGGCGGAAGACGTCACCCTTCCGAGCTCCTTCTCCGGGTGGCCGGGTCGGAAGAGCACGGTTCCTGGAGCGGGGAGCCATCCTTCCGAGAACGACCATCCGACGAGCCTCCTGGTCACGCGCCCGTACGTCCGGAGCCTCGCGACGATCTCCTGCCCGACGTAGCAACCCTTCGTCGTCGAGATCGCGTCGTCCATTCCGACCTCGTCCGGGAGGTTCGCGTCGTCCATGTCCCTTCCGAACTCCGGCCTTCCGGCTTCGATCCGGAGAGTTTCCGCTTCTTCGGCGGAGATTCCCCGCCCGGAAGCCGCGAGCGCCGTTTCGATCGCCGGCGCGTCCTCGCGCGAAACGAGCCACGAGGAGCTCGTTTCGAAGAACGCCGGCCAAGCCTGGACGGAGCGATCCGCGAACCGCGACGAGAGGATCTCGCCGGAAGGCGATTCCGGCGCCGGCGCGCCCCCGCCGAAGAACTCCACGAGGGAAAACGAGCCCGAGAGGTTTTCAATTCGCACGTCCTGAAAGACCGCATATTTCCGGAAGTGCGCGGCGAGCGCCTCGGCGCTCCCCGGGGACGTGAGGATTCGCAGCGGGTCGAGCCGGGCGATCCGGAAGTCCGCGAGGAGCTTGCCTTTCGGCGACAGCGCGGCGGCCCGTGCGACGCCGCCGGGCGCGAGCCGGAGCACGTCGTTCGTGCATTGTCCCTGGAGAAATGCCTCGCGATCCTTCCCGGCGATCTCGATCAGCGCCGCCGGGCTCAACCGGTAGCGGGGCGCGCCGTTCAAGGAGTTTTTTTTCGGGCCGCCTTCTTGCGCGGCGCCGGCTCGCTCTGCTTTCGCGCGATGGAGAATCGGATGTCGCGGAGGAGGGCGGCGGCGGCGACGTCCGCGTCGTCAGCCCATTTCTTCCCTTCGGGGAGGTTCTGCGCGGCGAGCCGCCGCCGGGCTTCTGCCTGTTTCGCGTTCGCTTCGACCGTTTCCGCCGCGAAGAGCTGGCGGGCCTCGGCGTCGACCCCGCGGGCCTCCGCGATCTTCGCCTCGTCGGCGGCGTCCTGGAGCTCCCGGTCGGTGGCCGCGACCTTCGCCTGCAGGGCGGCGAGCATCTTCCGGCGATTCTCCGCCGAGATCCCGACGGCGCCTTTCGCGCGGCTCGAGGACTCGAGCGCGAGGGTCTTCGCGTCCGCGTAACGCCTCTGACGGGAGAGCCTCTGCGCTCCGTCGAGCGCCCGGCGAGCCTCCTGGAAGGAGGCGGGGGCGTAGATCTGCGCCTGTGCCGCGATTGCGGCGGCGAGGTTCGACTTCGCTTCCTCGATTTCCCGGCGGGGCGATCGCCGGCATCCCGCAGCCGCGACGGCGAGAATCGCCGGCGCGATCAGCGAAAGGCGGAAGCGGATTCGCACGGCCGAAGCATATGCCAACGGGGCGAAGTTTCGGCGGCGGCCCTGGAATTGGCACGGGCTTCGCTTTATTTCCGGATTGAGATATCCAGAAGGAGGGGTCCCATGCTTCAGCACTTGCCGCGAAATCTCCGGGCCGCCCCGCTCGCGGCGGCTTTCGGGCTCGCCTGCCTGGCCGGGTCCTCCGGGAATGCCCTCGCGCAGGATCCGGATATCCGGCAGATCGCCGCGCGGATCTCGTACCTTTCCGGTGACGTCTCGTACAGCCGGGGGGACGATCCCGACGACTGGCAGTCCCCGACGGTCAACGTTCCCTTCACGCTCGGCGATCGCATCTACTCTCCGGACGACGGCCGCGTCGAGCTCCAGATCCAGGGGGGCGAGTTCATCCGGCTCGCCGCGCGGACCGACATCGCGGCGCTGAACCTGACCGAGGACACGAGGCAGTTCTCGTTGACCGCGGGGACGGCGTCCGTTCAACTCCGCCGCCTGGACGAGAACGAGACTTTCGAAATCGACACCCCGAACGTCGCCGTCACGCTCGAACGCGCAGGCGACTATCGAATCGACGTGGACGCGAACGGCAACACCCGCGTGTCGTGCTTCCAGGGGGAAGCGGCCGTGGCCGCCGCTGGCGGAGAGGTCCCCCTTCGCGCCGGCGAGCAGATGTGGATCGACGGGATCGACAGCCCTCAATACGACGTCGGGCGGCTGGACGCGAGAGATTCGTGGGACAGCTGGGTGGCGAGCCGGGAAAACCGGTTCAGCCGGGTGACGTCCTATGGATACGTGAACTCCAACATCGGGGGCATCGACGATCTCGATGAGTACGGCCGATGGGTCGACGTTCCCTCTTACGGCCGGTGCTGGACCCCCTCGCGGGTCGATTCCGGCTGGCAACCCTATCGATCGGGCCGTTGGATCTGGGAAGATCCCTGGGGTTGGACGTGGATCGGCGACGAGCCATGGGGTTGGGCGCCGTACCACTACGGACGCTGGGTGAATTCCTCGTCCCGCTGGTACTGGGTTCCTGTCGGGCCGTCCGTCGCGGTCGAATACTCTCCGGCTCTCGTGGCGTTCGTCGGCGGGGGACCGGGGTGGTCGCTTTCGCTCTCGGCGGGCGGGAACGGGTACGTCGGGTGGTTTCCGCTCGGTCCCCGCGATCCGTTCTACCGGTGGTGGGGAACGCCCTCCCGCTTCCGTGCCGACGCCGGCGCGGCCGATTTCCGGTTCGCGAACCGCTCGTACGTGACGGTCGTCCACGAGAACACGTTCGTCTCGGGCGGCGTCGTCGCGGCGGGAGCCGTGCGCGACCCGCAGGTCGCGCGCCAGATCGCCTCCGCGCCCGTGATTCGGGGTCCGATTCCCGTCCTCCCGACCGCGGGATCGCTCCGTGTCTCGGCGCGCGGCGTGGCCCGCGCCGCCGTTCGCCCACCCGTCTCGATCACCGCGAGGCCGGTCGTGACGCGCGCGGCGCCGCCTCCGGCCCCCGCGAGGTTTCAGGAAAAGCTGGCCGTGATCCGGGAGAGCCGGGGAGCTCCGGTGACGTCTTCCGCGGCGGCCCGGCTGTCGATCGCGGCGCGCGGCGGCGCCCGCGCGGCGTCGCCCGTTCGCCCGGTCGTCGTGGAAACGGGCCGCACGACGTTCCAACCTCGAAACGCCCAGAGCGCGGCGCCGAGAGCCGTTCCGGTGACGGAGCATCGCGGGCGGCCGCTCGCGACCCTGGAGCGGCCGATCGTGTCCGCGCCCGCCGCGTCGCCGGGGGGCCCGCGTCCGGCGCGGATCGCTCCGGGCGCCGTCGTGACCCCGAGGGACGCGCCGCTGCCGGCGCCCGAACGGACGGCGCCGAGGGCACTCGATCGCCGGGTCTCGCCTCCGCCGACCGCTCCGCCGGCGCCCACGGACCGCCGTGACGAGAGTTGGAGAAAGCGCCAGAACCCGCCGCCTCCACCTTCGGTGGAGCAGGCCGCACCTCCGCCGGGACCCGCGCCGAACCGATTCGAAAGGAAACGCCGCCGCCACCTCCGGTGGAGCAGACGGCGCCTCCGCCGAGCCCGGCGCGAAACCGGTTCGAAAGGAGAACTCCTCCTCCGCCTCCGCCTCCGCCCGCGGAGACCGTGCCGCCTCGACAGCTGCGGCGGATCGAACAGCCGGTTCCTCCGCCCCCGCAAGCGCATCCCGGGCCGCCGCCGGAGAGGGGCGGCGCGAAGCGCGCGCAGCCGGACAAAGGGAAGGACAAACCGAACGGCAAGGACGGCAAAGGAAGGGGCAAGGACAAGAAACCGAAGGAGGAGCTTCCTCCTCCTCCGGCTCGCTGAGGGCTGACTAGGGCTCGATCGAGAGGTGGAGCTTCGCGCTTCTGGCGGAGATGATGTCGAGGGTCTTCATGTGGACCCACACCCGGATGTTGTCGTCTGTTTTTCCCGCGTCGACGGTGTCGCTCTTGTCGAAGTGGCCGACCGATTCGCCGTCTTTTCCAATGATCTCGAACGCAATCTTCATTTTGACCTTTTTTTCGGATCGATTGGAAACGGAAAAGTTCCAAAACGTCAACTTCGTGTCTTTGGGGTCCTTGGTTCTTGCCTTTTCAACATCGTCCGAGTCGGGGTAGTTCTGAATTCGGACGCTCTCGATTTTCGCGCCCCCGGAGCTGAAGTTGATCTTCACGTCCTGATCGCGCTTGGGTACCGGGATCGTCTTTTCCGTCGATGCGGCGAACACGGAGGTCGTCACCGCGGCTGCAATGAGCAGGCCAATCAGCTTTTTCATCTCACGACTCCTTTCTTTGAGAGCTCAGTCTATCGAGCTATCGGGTCGGCCGAGAAGAAAAAAGACGATAATCGGCGGATGGACGACATTCAGGAACACCCGGAGATGCACGTGATCGACATCTTCATGATGTCGGTCAAGTGCGGAAATTGCGACCGCTACCAGACGGTGATCGATTTCAAGAAGGCCGGCGACAAGAACGTCTACACGTACGAGTGCGACTGGGACACTTCGCCGAATTGCGACCCGAACGTGACGCGCACGATCGTCGAGGTGCCGAAACACCTCGACAATTCGACGAAGCGCCACGAGGAGCTGCCGTACTCGAAAGCCGAGGAGTAGGAGGCGCCTACTTCTTCTTGACGGCCGGTTGCGCGTCGACCGCGATCGACCGAATCCCGTTCTTGCCGACCGACCTCACCGCGAAGAAGAAGTTGTCGATCGGGACTTTCGTTTCGACCGCTCCCGGCGCCGCCGCCGTTTGCAGGACTTTCCATCGCGGCTCGGTCGTTTCCCGGTAGAGGATCTCGAAACGCTCGCGTCCCGGATCCTCGGGCGCGGCGAACGTGACCGTCGCGGCCGGCCGGACAGCCCCTTCCACCTCGACGCTCGACGGCGGAAGCGGCGCATTCGCGAGCTTCCACAGGGCTTCCGCGTTCTTCTGCGCGACGGAAGCGAGGAAATCGAAATCCATGAACTTCTGGAGGTCTCCGTATTCGACGCCCTTCTCGGTTCGGACGGTCTGGTGCTGGTGACGGTACTCTTCCAGCGGTTCGCAGAACCGCACCGCCGGCAGGCCGGCCTCCACGAACGGCAGGTGATCTCCTCCGCGCCCGAATCGATCCCTTCGAAACACGAGGCGAACGCCGCCGACGAACTCGTCGATCCAGAGCCCGAGCTCCCGCGACGGCGAAAATCCTTCCGTGTCGCTGAACAGCCGCGGCCGGCGATCCGCGGCGCCGTTCGTCGCGCCGACGATGTCGTTGTTGAGCATTCCCCCGACGGTGTAGCCCTGGGCCCGCATCCAGTCCAGAAGCCTCTTTCCGCCGAAAAGCCCCTGTTCTTCCCCCGATACCGCCGCGAAAATGATCGTGGCTCGGTGCGGCTTTCCCGCGAGGAGCAGCGCCGACTCCAGTGAAACGGCCGTGCCGGACGCGTCGTCGTCGGCGCCCGGGGCGTCGCACTCGGCGCTGAGGAAATCCGAACAGATCGAGTCGAAATGGCCGGAGACGAGAAAGGCCGTTTTCTTGAGGATCGGGTCGGAGCCTTCCGAGACGAGGTAGACGTTCTGGAGCGGCGCCGGTCCGTGGGTCCGCTCGGAGGACGCCTCGAACCTGTCGAGGACGATCGAGGATCCCTTGCGGCCCGCGGCCACCCGCTGATCGAAGCCGGCGATCTTGTCGCGCGCGCACCCGATCCCGCGTTTCGGGTCGGTCCACGAGGAAAGGGAATGGCGTGTGCCGCACGCGACGAGATCCGAATCGATTTGCCGGACGTCCGCGGCGGGAGGTGCGGGAACGGCGAACGACTCGGCGCCCGCGGTCGCGGCCGCGGCGAGAACGAGACTCGAAAGCCAGCGTTTGCTCATGAATTCTCCTTGCTCCAGCCCGGATGGTATCCCGGGCACGACCGGACGGGAAGCGCGGGGAACCGGGCGTACGCGGGGTCGGCGTCGGAGAGGCCGCAGCGGTAGAACGAGGTTCCCCGATCCGATCGGACGATTCGGGAATGCCGGCACTCGCCGCACAGCCCGGCGTCCGGAAGAGGCGCGGTTTCCTCCGGCCGGGTCACTTCGCCGATTGCAGGAGCTCCGCCGAGAGGGTTCCGTGACACACGCTCGTCACGGGCCCGGTCAGCGTCACCTCGAATTCCGGTCCGATTTGCACGGCCACCTCGCCGCCGGGCATCGCGACGACGATGTCCGGTCCGCAGAGGCCGAGCTTGCGGGCGACGGCGGCGGCCGCGCCGCTGCTCGTTCCCGAGGAGAGCGTATAGCCGGCGCCCCTTTCCCAGATCTCGATCTCGATGCGGGAAGGGGCCGCTACCCGGACGAACTGGACGTTCGTCCGGTTCGGAAAACGGGGATCCGTCTCGAGGATCGGGCCGGCCTCGATCGCCTCGGCGTGCGAGATTTCGGGCACGACGATCACGCAGTGGGGATTCCCCAGCGTGACGCCGGAGAATTTGTAGCGGCGGCCGGCCGCCTCGATCGGTTCCTCGAGAACTTCCCGCGGGGGGCCGGTGACGGGAATGCGCGAGCTGAAGAAGCTCGCTTTTCCAAGACTCACCGTGACCTGGTCGCCGCGCCGGTGGACGGCGGCCCCGACGGGACCGCCGGGCGTCCGGATCTCGATCTCCTCGTCGTTGATGTAGCCGAGATCCCAGAGGAAGCGCGAAAAGATTCGGACTCCGTTTCCGCTCTTTTCCGCTTCCGAGCCGTCGGGGTTGAAAATTCGCAGCGAAAACGCGCGGTTCTCGGGATGGATGGAGGTCCAGAGGATTCCGTCGGCGCCGACGCCGTACTGCCGGTGACAGATTCGGCGGATCTGGGCGGGCGTCAGTTCCCGGTCGAAGTCTTCCGAATGGAACACGAGGTAGTCGTTTCCGAGCGCGTGGTATTTCGCGAAGTTCATGGCGAACCTCCGGTCGGCAGATCGATTCTAGCAGCCTGCTAATCCCCGCGCGCCGCTCTCGCTATTCCCGGCGCGGGATACTAGAATCTGCCGCCTATGACGCTGAGAATTTTCCGCTCCGGAGAGCTCGCGGAGAGCCTCTATCCCCGATTCGTCGCGGATCTCGCGGCGAGGCTCGACGACCCCGCGGCCGACCGGAACGACGTGGTTCGCGAGACGCTCGCCGGGTTGTACGCCGGGGCGGGGGGAGGCTTCGCCGCTTCGCACTCGGGCGCCCTGGCTCCGAGCGTGGCCGCGGCCTCGTTCGATCCCAGAAACGCGACCCTGGAAGCGGAGTACTACAACGAGATCGACCTGGAGAAATGGGCGAAGACGAAGCCGCTCCTCTGGTTCTGGCAGATGTTCGATCACTCTCCCGTCGGGAGGAACGTCCTGCTGGGCACCCAGGTCCGCGCGATGCTCGCTCGCCGGGCCTTCCGGCGGTGCGGGGAGAACGTCCGCATTTTCCACGATTGCGAGTTTTCCTTCGGCTACAACCTGAGCGTCGGCGACAACGTCACGATCCACCGCAACGTCCTGATCGACGACCGGGGCGAGGTCGTGATCGGCAACAACGTGTCGATTTCGGACTACGCGAACATCTATTCGCATTCGCACGCCGTCGAAGACATCAACGACGTGTCCCTGGGCCGGACCGTGATCGGCGACAACACCCGGATCACCTATCACTCGACGGTTTTTTCGGGCGTCCAGGTCGGCCACGACTCGATCCTCGCGTCCCACTCGGTCGCGAACAAGGAGATCGGGGATTACGAGATCTTCGGCGGTGTGCCGGCGAAGAAGGTCGCGCAGAAAAAGGCCCACCCTTAACACGATAAAATCCCCGCGTGCTGCGCGACCTCTCGATTCGGAATTTCGCGATCGTCGAGAACCTCACTCTCGCGCTCGGGGAGGGCTTCACCGCGATCACCGGCGAGACGGGGGCCGGCAAGTCGATCCTCGTCGACGCCCTGACGCTCCTGTCGGGCGGGCGGGCCTCGGCGGAGATGCTCCGGCACGATTCCGAGAAGATGTCGGTCGCCGCCCGCTTCGAAGTGTCCGGCGAAGTCCGCGCGATCCTGGAAGAAGCGGGGGTCCCGGCCGAGGGGGACCTCCTGGTCCGTCGCGAGATGGGCGCCGACGGGAAGGGCCGGGCTTTCGTCAACGACGAGCCGGCGACGGCGAAAACGGTGTCGCGAATCGGCGAAGCGTTGCTCGCGATCCACGGCCAGGGGGGCGAGCGCCGGCTGCTCGATCCGGACGCGGCTCTCGATCTCCTCGACGATTCCCCGGATCTCGGCGTCCTCGCCGCCGGCGTGAAGCGGCTGGCGGCGGAGGTGAGCGCGGCCGAGGCGAGGAGAAACGAGCTCGAGGCGTCCCGCCGGGACCGCGACCGTCTCCTCGACCGATATCGCTACGAGATCCGGGAGATCGAGGAGGCGCGGCTCGAGGGAACCGACGAGGCCGCGCTCTCGTCGGAGCGAAACCGCCTGCTGCACGCCGACCGCATCCGGCAGCTCGGGGAGTCCGCCGTCGCGGAGCTCTCGGAGGACGAAGGGTCCGCGGCCGATCGCCTCGGCGCGGCGCACCGGGCGCTGTCGGACCTCGCGCGGATCGACGGCGGATTTTCCGAAGCGGAGAGGGAGTGCGGGGAGCTCAAGTCGCGCATCGCCGATCTGGCCGCGGTCGCGAGGGACGCCGCCGCCTCGATCGAATCCGATCCGGACAGGCTCGCGGAGCTCGAAGACCGTCTCGCGAAGCTCGGCCGGTTGAAGCAGAAGTACGGTACGAACGTCGCCGAAATCCTCGCTTACCGGGACCGGGCCGCGGGCGAGGAGGAAACGCTCTCGAATCTCGATGACTCGCTCGATCGGCTCGCGAAAGAATGCGAGCGGGCGCGTCAGGAGTACTTCGGGGCGGCTCACGACCTTTCCGGCAAACGCCGGGACGCCGCGAGGGAGCTTTCGGCCGGCGTCCGGCGGGAGCTCTCGGACCTCGCGATGGAAAAGGCGAAATTCCGAATCGAGCTGTCGGAGCGGCCCGAGCCGGTGACGCCGCGCGGCCTGGACCGCGCGGAGATCCTGTTCACCGCGAACCCCGGCGAACCGGAGCGCCCCCTGTCCAAAGTCGCATCCGGCGGCGAACTGTCGCGCGTTCAGCTCGCGATCGAGTCGGCTTGCCTTCGCCGGAGCAAGGCGGCTTCCCGCACGCTCATCTTCGACGAAGTCGACGCGGGCATCGGGGGCCGGGTGGCGGAGGTCGTCGGCCGAAAATTGAAGGCGCTCGCCGCCCGGGACCAGGTGCTCTGCGTGACGCACGTTCCCCAGATCGCCGCGCTCGCGGACAGGCACCTGCGCGCCGTGAAGACGGTCGCGCGCGGGAGGACGAGGGCATCGGTAGAAGAGCTGGAGGGCGAAGAGAGGAACGAGGAGATCGCCCGCATGCTCGCGGGGGAGATGGTGACAGCGACTGCGCGAGACCACGCCCGCGAGCTCCTGAAGTCGACCGCGAAGGGCGCGGCGAGGGCGAGATGAGGACGTCCGGAGGCTCGGCGAGCGGCTCCGGGAGCCGGCGCTATTCGCGCTCGGAGTCGTTTCCGGGCATCGGCGCGGCGGGGCAGAAGAGGATCGGGCGATCGAGCGTCGCTTTCGTCGGCGTCGGCGCCGTGGGCACGGTCGCCGCGGAAATCGCGGTTCGGTCGGGGTTCGGCCGGGTTTCGCTGATCGACCGGGACGTCGTGGAGGAATCGAATCTCCAGCGCCAGTTCCTGTTCGACGAAGCCGACGCGCGAGCCGTCTCCCCGAAGGCCGAGGCCGCGGCGTCCCGGCTCGCGCGAATGAACTCCGCCGTCGAGCTTCGTCCCGTTGTCGCGGACCTCGACTTTCGCAACGCGGAAGAGCTCCTTTCGGGCCACGATGTGATCGTCGACGGCAGCGACAACTTCGAGACGCGCTTGCTCGTGTCCGATTCGGGCAAGCGCTTCGGAATTCCGACGATCTATGCCGCCTGCGTCGGGTCCGACGGGCTCGTCGCCGTTTCGACGCCCGACGCCGCCTGCCCGTGCCTGCGCTGTTATCTCGGGGCGCTCCCCGCCGGAGGGACGGGGCCGACCTGCGAGACGGCCGGCGTCGTTCCGGCGCTTCCCCCGCTCGTGGCCTCGCTCGCGATGAGCGAAGCGCTTCGGGTCGCCGTCGGGAAGGGCCCGTCGAGAGGCGTGCTCACCCTCTCCGTCTGGGAGGGCGACGTCTCGCCGGTACGCGCGTTCGCGTCGGCCCGCCCGACCGCCCTGTGCGACGTTTGCGCGGGGAGGCGCTATCCCGCGCTCGAGGGAGAAGGCGCTTCGGAAGCAGTCAAGCTTTGCGGCCGGAACAGCGTTCAGGTCCTCTCCCGGGGCCCCCGTCCGGACCTGGAAGCCATCGCCCGGGCCTGGTCGCGCTACGGGGCGGTCCAGAGGTCTCCGCACGTGCTCTCCGTTCCGGTCGAGGACGTGCTGCTCACTCTCTTTTCCGACGG
Source organism: uncultured Acidobacteriota bacterium (assembly GCA_963773815.1). GTDB lineage: Bacteria > Acidobacteriota > Thermoanaerobaculia > UBA5066 > DATFVB01 > CAWEYG01. Next base: position 155,174 of record CAVZCI010000020.1, on the reverse strand, counting down.
CCGCTGCGTCGTTCGCGGGACCGAGGATCTCGCCCGCGCCCGGGACCTCTATTCGAAGTATGTCGCGGGCTGAGGGCGACGTCCGGCGGGGCCGTCGATGACGCGCCGCGTTTCCCTGGAGGCGCTCCTCGCCTCGGAGAAAGAGCTTCGCTCCCTTCGCGAGTTTCTGGCTTCCGGTGGCGTGGCGGCGATTCCGACCGAGACGTACTACGCGCTCGCCGCGAGACCCGGAAACGCGACGGCGGTCGCCCGAGTCTTCGAGCTCAAGGGGAGGGACGCGGAAAAAGCCCTGCCGGTGCTGTTCGCCGGCGCGGAACAATTGAAAGAGCTCGGGATCGAGGAATCTCCGGAGTGGGAACGGTTCCGCCCTCTCTGGCCGGCGCCGCTGACGGTGATTTTTCCGACGTCCCGGCCGCTCGCGTGCGCGGGAGGGGACGCCTCCCTCGCGATCCGAATCCCCGACCGGGAGGACGTTCGGGAGCTGCTGCGCCGGACCGGCCCTCTGACGGGGACCTCCGCGAACATCTCGGGGAGCCCGCCGCTGTCCGATCCGAACGAGGTCGAGATCGCGTTCGGCGGCGTGCTCGATCTCCTGATCGACGGGGGAGCGACGCCGGGACGGCGCTCGTCCACGCTCGTCGACGCCCGGTTCGATCCGCCCCGGCTGCTTCGGCGCGGCGCGTACCCGTGGCCGGAATCGGGGTAACGGGGTAAACTGCCGGTCTTTCGGAGGCCGCGTGGGGATCGTGAAATCGTACGGCGGGAAGACGCCGGTGCTGGGACAGAGGGTCTATCTCGCCGAGACGGCGGCCGTCATCGGCGACGTCGTGCTCGGAGACGACGTCTCGGTCTGGTACAACTCGGTCGTCCGCGGCGACTGCCATTTCATCCGCATCGGAGACCGCACGAACATCCAGGACAACTGCGCGATCCACGTGACCCAGAAGACGCACCCGACGGTCCTCGAAGAGGAGGTGACTCTCGGCCACGGCGCGATCGTGCACGGGGCCACCGTCCGGCGCGGCGCGCTCGTCGGAATCCGCGCGACGGTCATGGATGGCGCCGACGTCGGCGAATCCGCGTTCATCGGGGCGGGGGCCCTCGTCGTGCCGAGAACGAAAGTCCCTCCCCGCACGCTCTGGCTCGGGGCGCCCGCGCGGCAGGTGAAGGCGCTCTCGGACGCGGAGGTGGAGGACTTGAAGAACTACCACCTCCACTATCTCGGCTACAAGGCTGAGTATTTCAAGGTCGACGGAAAGTGGGCCGGATGAAGATCGCTCGCGTCAAGGGCACGCGGGATCTCCTGCCGCCCGAGACGGACCGGTGGATCCACGTCGAGAACGCCGTTCGGCGGGTCTTCGCGTCGTACGGCTATGGAGAGATCCGCACGCCGGTGATCGAATCGACGGACCTCTTCGTTCGCTCGGTCGGCGAATCGACCGACATCGTCCACAAAGAGATGTACACGTTCCGGGACCGCGGCGATCGCTCGCTCACGCTCCGTCCCGAGAACACGGCGGGGGTCGTGCGGGCCGTGATCGAGAACCGCCTCGACCAGGGCGCGATGCCGCTGCGGCTCTTCTACATCGGCCCCCAGTTTCGCTACGAGCGCCCGCAAAAGGGGCGGTACCGCGAGTTCCGCCAGATCGGGGCGGAGCTCTTCGGCGCTGCCGGTCCCGCGGGGGACGCCGAAATCCTCTTTCTGCTGTTCGATTTCCTCGGCGCGCTCGGCTTCCAGCGGTTGTCGGTCGCCCTCAACGCCGTTCCCGGCCGAGACGGACGGGAGAAATTTTCCGCCGCGGTCCGGGCGTTCGCCGAGGGGCACCGCGACCGGCTTGGCGAGGACGACCGGCGCCGTCTCGAGGAGAACCCCCTGCGGCTGTTCGATTCGAAAGACCCGGCGGCCGCGAGCCTGCTCGAGAACGCGCCGCGGGCGATCGACTATCTCGACGCCGAGTCGCGCGCCCATCACGAGGAATTGAAGGCGCTCCTTTCGGAAGGCGGCATCGCGTTCTTCGAGAACCCGAAGCTCGTGCGCGGCCTCGACTACTACACGAAGACCGTTTTCGAAGTGACATCCTCCGATCTCGGCGCGCAGGACGCGATCCTCGGCGGCGGGCGATACGACGGTCTCGTCGCGGATCTCGGGGGGCCGAGCCTTCCGGGCGTCGGCTTTGCGATCGGCGAAGACCGGCTCGTGGATCTGCTCCCCGCCGTCCCCGCGGGAGAAGGCGCGGGCGTTCGAGTGATTCCGATGAGCGACGGCGAGGCGGGCTACGCCCTCGCGGTGGCCTCCCGGCTCCGGCGCACCCGGCCGCGCGTGGAGCTCGATCTTTCGGGCAAGGGCATGAAAAAGGGGCTCGCGGCCGCATCGGAGCTGGACTTCGGCGAAGCGGCGATCGTCGGTCCCGACGAAGTCCGCGAGCAGACGGTGACGATGAAGAACCTTCGGACCCGGGAACAACGCACGGTTCCGATCTCGGAGGTCGTGTGACCGGAGGCGCGCGCGAAAGAACCTCCGCCGGAAGCCTGTCCGCCTCCGCGGTGGGGGAGCAGGTCCTGCTCCAGGGATGGGTCGCTCGACGGCGCGATTTCGGCGAGCTGATCTTCGTGACGCTTCGGGACCGGTCCGGCGTTGCCCAGGTCGTGTTCGACGAGAGATCGGACCGCGGGCTCGTGGAGGAGGCGAAGTCTCTTCGGTCGGAAGACGTCGTCGAGATCGAGGGGACCGTCGCGCGGCGCGCGGAGGGGCAGGAGAACCGCGAGATGGCGACGGGGGAAATCGAAGTCGTCGCGAGCCGCCTCGCGGTCCTGACGCGGGGCGAGGTGCCGCCCTTTCCGATCGAAGACCGGGTCAGCGCGTCGGAGGATCTCCGGCTGAAGTACCGCTATCTGGACTTGCGACGCCCCACGATGGCGAAAAACTTCATCCTCCGCGACGAGATCGCGTTCCGCGCCCGGAAAACCCTGCACGAAGCGGGCTTCCTCGAAATCGAAACTCCGATCCTCACGAAGTCGACGCCGGAAGGAGCCCGGGACTTTCTCGTGCCTTCGCGGCTCCACCGCGGGGAGTTCTACGCGCTCCCGCAATCGCCGCAGCTGTTCAAGCAACTGCTGATGGTCGCCGGCTTCGAGAAGTATTACCAGATCGCGCGCTGCTTTCGCGACGAAGACCTTCGGGCGGACCGGCAGCCCGAGTTCACGCAGATCGACATCGAGATGTCGTTTCCCACGGAGGAGACGGTGTTCTCCCTCGTGGAGGCTCTGCTGCCGCCGATGTTTTCGGCCGCCGGGATTCCCTGCGAGCCGCCGTTCGCGCGCCTGACCTACGACGACGCGATCGAGAGGTTCGGAATCGACCGGCCCGACCTTCGCTTCGGCCTCGAGCTCGTCGACCTCGCGGCGGCCGTTCGGGATTCCGGCTTCGCGGTTTTCGATCGGGCCGCGCAGGCGGGCGATTGGATTCGCGGCCTGACCGTGCCCTCGGGAGCGGACGCGACGAGGAAGTCGCTCGACGCCTGGACGGATCTCGCGAAGACGCACGGCGCGGCGGGGCTCGTCTGGTTCAAGCGCGCGGGCGGCGAGGTGACGGGCCCCGCGAGGAAGTTCCTCTCGGACGCCGCGCTCGAGAAGGTCACCGCCGCGCTGCTCCCGAACGACGGGGACCTCGGGCTCGTCGTGGCCGACAGGAAGAAGAATGCCGCCGACGCGCTCGCCGCCGTGCGAGTCGCCGTGGCGCGGGAAAAAGGGTTGATCGACGATTCGAAATACGCGTTCTGCTGGGTGACCGACTTCCCCCTCGTGGAGTGGGACGAACGCGAGAAACGGTGGTTCGCCATGCACCACCCTTTCACGTCGCCGCGCGAGCAGGACCTCGCGTTTCTCGAGAGCGAACCGGGAAAGGTGCGGGCGCGCGCGTACGACGTCGTCCTGAACGGCACCGAGCTCGGGGGCGGGTCCATTCGAATCCACCGCCCGGACGTCCAGTCGCGCATGTTCCGGCTCCTCGGCATCTCCGACGAGGAGGCCCGGTCGAGGTTCGGGTTTCTTCTCGAGGCCTTCCGGTTCGGCGCGCCGCCGCATGGCGGGATCGCGTTCGGGTTGGACCGGATCTGCATGTTCGCCTCGCGCGCCGCGTCCATCCGCGACGTGATTGCCTTTCCCAAGACCGCGTCGGGGATGTGCCTCATGACCGAGTCCCCCTCTCCGGTCGACGGCCGGCAGCTCGCGGAGCTCGGAATCGCGCTCGCAAAGTGACGTCGATTCGGTTCGGAAGGGGAGAGCTCCGGGCTCTCGGCGGGGCATTCGGGTTTCCGTCCGGCCGCCCGTTCCTCGTCTCGTCCGGCGAGGTGCTGCGCCTGCACGGACCGGCCATTCGCGAGGCCCTTTCGTTCCGCGAGGCTTGCGAGATCGTGATCGACGACCGGGAGGAGGCGAAGAACCTCGACACTCTCCGCTTCGTCCTCGACGCGGCTCTCGCGGCGGGAGCGCGCCGAGACGATTTCTTCGTCGCGGCCGGCGGAGGCGTCGTGACGGACGTCGCGGGGTTCGCGGCCGCGGTCCTGCTGCGCGGAATCGAATGGTACGCGGTTCCCACGACACTGCTCGGAATGGCGGATGCGGCAATCGGGGGGAAAACGGCGATCGATCATCCCTCGGGTAAGAATCTGATCGGAAGCTTCCATCTTCCCGCGGGAGTCCTGATCGACCCGGATTTTCTCGCGACGCTTCCGGCCCGCCAGTTTCGAAGCGGGCTCGCCGAGGTGTACAAGACCGTCCTCGTCGGCGACGCGGCGATGGCGCGGACGATGTCGGGGCGCCTCGAGGAGATTTCGGAGCAGCGGGAGATCGACGCGGCATTGCGCGCGGCCGTTCGGATCAAGGAGGAGATCGTCTCGCGCGACCCGAAGGACGCAGGAGAGCGCCGGCATTTGAACTTCGGCCATACCCTCGGGCACGCGCTCGAGGCGCAGGGAGGGTTCCGCCGGCTGACGCACGGGGAAGCTGTCGCTCTCGGAATGTCGGCGGCCCTGATTCTCTCGGCCCGCCGGGCGGGCTTTCCCGGGCCGGAGGCCTCGCGGCTCTCGGAAGAGCTCGCGAGCTTCGCCGGGAAAGAGGCGGCCTCGGGAATCGATCCGGAGGACCGCGACCTGTGGAACGCGCTGTCGCACGACAAGAAATTCACGTCTCGCGGACCCACGGCGGTCCTGCTGGAGCGGCCGGGGGTCCCCTGTCTCCGGGAAGTTTCGGCCCAGGAATGGAAGGACGCGCTGGGCCGCGTTCTGTCCTCGATCGCCTTATAATCACTGTGTTGAGCCAGGCCCAGCCCCCCCGGATCCGCTTGTTCGCGCTCTTCGTGGGCGCCCTGGCGATCGTCTCGCTGACGCCCCTCGTCATTTCGGACCTCGTTCTCGTCGGCCGGAACCGGGACAGTCTCGAGACGATGGAGAAGAAATACACGGCCCGTTCTGCCGCCGCCCTCGCGCAATCGATCTCGAATTTCTATCGGGCGAGCGAGGAACAGCTGGCGACGCTCGCCGACACCATGAAGTATTCCGAGGCGCTCTCGGGAAGGAACCCGTTCGCCTCGGAGGCGGGCATCCTTCCCGATTTCGTCAAGGGGCGCTCGACGTTCCTCGCGCTCCGCGCGATCGACCGGCAGGGGCGGGGCGGGGCGATCGGTCCCCGGAATCTCCCGGCGTCGATCGACGACGAGCTGCGCAAGGGATACCTCGAAGCGCGCGACGGACGCCGCTTCTCCGGCAAGCCCGTGCGGGCGGACGGTTTTCCGGGGGCCGTCGTGGTCCTCGCCGAGCCGGTCGTCAGCCAGGAAGACGAGGTTCTCGGAGTCGTGGAAGGTCTCGTTTCCTGGGCGCCGGTCGAGCGCCAGATCGAGGACGAAGCGCGGCAGGAGATCACCGTCACGCTTCTGGATCGGCAGGGGAACATCCTTCTCACTTCCAGGAACCGCCCGAACGGGCGTCCCGCGGGGGGCCTCGTGGCGGACTACCTCCAATCGCCGGCTCGCCTCACCCGCGCGTACGACGCCGGGGGCCAGTCGCTCCTCGGGTCAATCGTCCCGGTGGAGAACCCCGACTGGGCGGTTCTCGTGGAGCGCGACCAGAGGCTCGCGTTCGCCTCGGTCTCGGAAATGACGAACGAGACCGTTTTCTGGAGCCTTGTCGCCCTCGCGCTCGCGATCGGCGTCGGCGTTTTCATCGCGGTTCGCCTCGCTTCGCCGATTCGCGCTCTCGCGCAGCAGGCCCGGGAAATCGCCGAAGGCCGTTACGGAAATCGCGTCGAGGTGCGCGGCGCGGCCGAGATTGCCGACCTCTCGCTGTCCTTCAACCGGATGAGCGAATCGATCGAGACCGCGGTCGTGTCGCTCAAGAATGCCGCCCGCGAGAACCACGAGCTTTTCCTTTCGTCCGTGCGCGCCCTCGCGGCGGCCATCGACGCGAAGGATCCCTATACCCGCGGCCACTCGGAACGCGTCGCCCGCTACGCCGTATCGATCGCGCGCGCGATGGAGCTGCCTCCCGAAGAAGTGCGGCGGATCCGCCTGTCGGCCCTCCTTCACGACGTCGGCAAGATCGGCATCGACGACCGGATCCTGCGCAAGCCCACCGCCCTGACGGACGAAGAGTTCGAGATCATGAAGCAGCACCCGTCGAAGGGCGCGGCGATCATGTCCGCGATTCCCCAGCTGGCCGACATCATTCCCGGAATGAAGCACCACCACGAAAAGTGGGAGGGCGGCGGATACCCCGACGGCCTGAAAGGCGAAGAAATCCCTTTCCAGGCGCGGATCGTCAGCGTCGCGGACACTTTCGACGCGATGACGACGACGCGTCCGTACCAGAAGGCGATGGAAGTCTCCTACGTGATTCAACGGATCCAGAGCCTCGCCGGCAGCCGGTTCGATTCCCGCGTCACGGACGTCTTGCTGAAAGCCTACGAGAACGGCGATCTCATCCCCCTCGACGCCCATCCCCAGGCCGTGCGGACCGTCGCATGAAGCGGGCGATCTCGCTTTTCTTCGCGCTGCTCTGCACAGCCGCCTGCCAGACGGGCGCGAAAAAAATGCCTCCCTCGGAGCTGTACCTGACCGAGCGGATGGCCACGGTCCTGCTCCAGCAGGGCAACGCGGCCGACGCGGAGATTTCCTTCCGGAAAGTGATCCCCCAGGACCCGGAGAACCCCGAAATGCGCGACGGGCACGGGCTCTCGCTGCTGATGCTGGGCCGCGCGAAGGAGGCGCTCGCGGAGTTCGACAAGGCCCTCCAGATCTCCTCCCGGGGCGCATACCTGAACAATCGCGGCGCGGCGAAAATGGCGCTCGGGGATCTCCACGGCGCCGAAGAGGATTTCCTGAAAGCTTACGATTCCCCGCTCGCCGCCGACAAGGAATCCGCGCTCATCAACCTCGGCCGGGCGAGGATGAGGCGCGGCCTGTACACCGAATCGGAGGACGCCCTGACGCGCGCGATCGCGCTGAACCCGGAGTCGTTCGACGCCCTGATCGCGAGGGGAGAATGCCGGGAGCTCCTGCGCGACGAACGAGGCGCCGTGACGGATTACCTGGCCGCGCTCCGGATCAAGACCGATAACCTCGAGGCGATGTTTCGCGTTGGCGCCGGCCTTCTGGCCCTGAAACAGGACGAGCTCGGGCGCCGTTACCTCCAGCGGATCTCCGAGCTCTCGCCCGACGCTCCCGAGGCCGTTCGGGCCCGCGTGCTGCTCGGCCAGGAAAGCCTGGAGAAACCCCACTGAGGCCCCTTTGATCCTTCAGAAAATCCTCGAGGCGCTCGTCGCCGCGCTGGAAGGGTTGTATGCGGCCGTGCTGCTCGACAACGAGGGAGAAGCGGTCGTCGCCGCTCGCCGCGACGGAGACGACCACGCGCACCGTGTCATCGGGGCGTATCAGGGCATCTATCTGCGAGACCTCGGCCGGGCGTTCGCGCGCTGCGGCCTGGGCGAGATCCGAAGTTTCACGATCCAGTTCGGCGACTCCTGCGTGTTCACGGAATCGCTCCAGGACGGCTACTACGTCGTTCTCCTCGCGAGCGACGCCGTCCCCCAATCCCTTGCCCGGCGAGAGCTCGGCCGCGCCGCGGAACAGCTTCGCGGCAATCTCTGAGGAGCGTGATGGCCGAGCCGGCCTCCGGGTTTTTCTCCAAGATCAAGCGCGGTCTGTTCATGACCCACACCGAGCTCCTCGAGAAGATCGAGGGCGCCGTCCGGGAGACTCTCGGCTACGACGAGAAGGTTCTCGAGACTCTCGAGGAAGCCCTGCTCGCGGCCGACGTCGGGGCTCCGACCGCCGCCGTTCTCGTCGCGGGCGTCGCCCGCCGGGCGAATCGGTATCGGCCCGAGGACCTTCCCCAGCTGAAGGTCCTTCTTCGCGAGGAAATCGACGCCCTGCTGGCCGCGGCTCCCCGGGAGGCCCCGCCGTCGGGTTCGCCCGAGATCGTGTTCATCGTCGGCGTGAACGGCACGGGGAAGACCACGACGGCCGCGAAACTCGCCGCCCGGGACGCCGCCGCCGGCCGAAAGGCGATTCTGGCGGCGGCCGACACGTTTCGCGCCGCGGCGGTCGAGCAGCTGCAGACCTGGGGCGATCGCATCGGCGTCGACGTCGTGAAGCACCGCGAGGGATCGGACCCGGCCGCGGTGCTGTTCGACGCGATCGCGGCGGCTCGCGCGCGCAAGGCGGACGTTCTCTATGTCGACACGGCCGGCCGGCTGCACACGAAGTTCAACCTGATGGAAGAGCTCGCGAAGATGCGGCGCGTCGCCGGCCGGGAGGTTCCCGGGGCCCCCCACCGCTGTCTTCTGGTCATCGACGCGACGACCGGCGGAAACGGGCTCGCGCAGGCGAAGAAGTTCGTCGAAGCGGCCGGCGTGACCGGCGTGGTCCTGACGAAGCTGGACGGAACGGCGAAGGGAGGCGTCGTTCTCGCGATCTTGCGCGAGCTCGGGATTCCTGTCGTCGCGGTCGGCGTCGGCGAAGGCCGGGACGACCTGATCCCGTTCGATCCGCGCGAGTTCGCCGCCGCTCTTCTGGATTGAAACCGTGAGCGATGAGGAGTCGATGCGCCGCGCCCTTCGCCTCGCCGAGCGGGGACGATACTCGACGTCTCCGAACCCGATGGTGGGTTCCGTGATCGTCCGGAAGGGCCGGATCGTCGGCGAGGGATTCCACCGCCGGGCGGGCGGTCCCCACGCGGAGGTCGCGGCGCTCCGGGCGGCAGCGGGCGACGCGCGGGGCTCGACCCTCTACACGACGCTCGAGCCGTGTTCTCACCACGGCAGGACGGGCCCGTGCGCGAACGCGATCGTCGAAGCGGGCGTCGCCCGGGTCGTCGCCGCGAGGCGCGATCCGAACCCGGCCGTCTCCGGGCGGGGATTCCAGTTCCTCCGGCGCGCGGGCGTCGCGGTCGAGACGGGTCTTCTTGGCGAAGAGTCGGCCCTCCAGAACGAGCGCTTCGACCTGTGGGTGACCGAACGGCGCCCCTTCGTTCTCGCGAAAGTCGCGGCGACTCTCGACGGGCGCATCGCCGATCATCGCGGGTTCTCCCGCTGGATCTCGGGCGCGAAGTCGCGCCGGCGATCGCTCGAATGGCGGGAGGAGTTCGACGCGATTCTGGTCGGCGCCCGCACCGCGGTTCTGGACCGGGCGCGGCTGACCCGCCGGCTCGGTTGGAACAGGACGACGCCCCAGAGGAGAATCGTTCTGGACGGGAGTTTTTCCGTGCCGGAATCGGCCGAGATCTTCCGGGAACCGAAGGGCGTCGAAGTCTGGACCTCCCGGCCGAACGCGGCGAAAGAGCGCCGGCTGCGGTCGCTCGGCGTCGATGTCGTCCTCGTCCCGGGCCGGGACGGCCGTGTCGACCTGAAGAAGGCCCTCGCGCGCCTGGGCCGGGAGTCGGTGACCGGGTTGATCGTCGAGGGGGGGACCGCGACGTTGACGGAATTTCACCGGAAGAAGCTGATCGACCGTTGGGCGATTTTCTACTCGCCCCGCCTCCTCGGCGGGCGCGATTCCTACCCGCTGCTCGGGGGAAACGACGTCCGGCTTTCCCGCGCGTCGACGCTCCGCGCGGTGCGTTTCGAAGGGATCGGCGAAGACCTTCTCGTGACGGGCCGGACCTGATGTTTTCGGGCATCATCGAATCGGTCGGCAGGGTTTCCGCCTGGAAGGAACAGGAGGGCGGAGTCCGGCTCGTGATCCGGCCGCCGGCCCGGTTCGGGAAGTTTCGAAAAGGGGAGAGCATCGCGGTGTCCGGCGTCTGCCTGACCGCGATTTCGGCGGGGCCCGCCTTCCACGCCGACCTTTCGCCGGAGACGCTCGCGAAGAGCTCTCTCGGAAGCCTCCGGCGGGGCGCTCCCGTGAATCTCGAGAGAGCGGTGCGGTTGTCCGACCGGCTCTCCGGCCACCTCGTCGCCGGCCACGTCGACGGCCTTGCGCGCGTTCGATCGATCCGGCAGGAGGGCGGCGGGCGGGTTCTGACGTTCTCGATTCCCGCGCGGCTTTCGCGCTACGTCGTCGAGAAAGGGTCGGTGGCTCTCGACGGAATCTCGCTCACGGCGATCGCCGTTCGCGGGAACCGGTTCTCCGTCGCCGTCATCCCGTTCACCTGGAGCTCGACGACGCTTCGGCATCGCTCGGCGGGCGACGACCTGAACTTCGAGGTCGACATGATGGCGAAATTCGCGGAATCGCTTCTGAAGCGGCGATGATCCTCTTTTCCGCGGGACCTTCCGTCGTCCGCCGGGGTGAGTTCGCTCCGTTTCCGGGCGTCCGCAGCCGGCTCCGAATGGTTCCGTATGTCGGCCTCGATCTTCCGGGGGCGGACCCCTGGAAGGGCGTGTACCGGAAGGCCGCGGACGAAATCGAAGTCGCCGCGGGGTCCGACTCGCTCGAGCGGTGGGAAGAGTCGCTCTTCGGCGCTCCTCCCGGGTCCGTTCTGATCGGGCCGATCGCGGCGTGCGAGAAGGTCTACGGGGCCGGCGCCGCGGCGATCGAAGCGGCGCGTCAATCGGGCAGGGGCTCGATCGTCGTCGATCCGCTTTGCGGCGCCGGGGAGCTCCCGGACGGCCCCGACGTCGTCCGGATCGCGCTGTGGAGAGCGGGCGAAGGGGAGAGCCTCTGGGATCGCTTCGATTCTCCCGGCGAAGGAAAGGCCGGCGTCGCGCTGCCGATGATCCCGGGTTGGACGGCGGAGCCGGAATTTCTGGGCGCCTTTTTCGCGCGCGCCCGGGCCGCCCGGTTCGACTTCGCGGCGCCGTTCGAGATCGCCCCCGACGGCTACTCTCGCTCCGCGATCCACGGGGATTTCGCCGCGCTCTTCCCGGAGAAGGCCGATTCCTATTTCGACAAGCTCCATCATCGCGACTGGGCGCTCGACCTTGCCCGCGCCCGGCTGGCTTTCGCGGAAGGAGCCCGGGCTGCGGGGCTGGACGCCCGGGTCCCGCTTCCGCGGGGGAGGCGCGATTTCGAGGCGAACCTGCGAGCCCGGGAAGCGCTGGACTCGGAAGCCGACCGGTCCGCGGAGCCGGAGGCGTCGGTGTTGCGCAGCGCGGCGCGGCGGATCGAAGATTTCGGACGGGATCTCGCGGAGCTGTCGAGACAGGGGAACCTCCGCCTGCTGGTCTCTCCCGGAACCCGCGAGTGGAGAGTCGTCGAAGAGGCCCTGGGAGAGCCGAAGGCGGTGTCGCGGTGACGGCGGCGTTGGATTCCGCGGGGATCTACGTGCACTGGCCGTACTGCGCCCACCACTGCTCCTACTGCTCGTTCACGGTTTCGACGGAAGAATCGACGCGCGCCTCGTACCTCGGGGCGCTGCGCCGCGAGATCTCGATCGTCGCCGGCGAGGCGCGGGGCGCCGACTTCGATTCCATTTCTTTCGGGGGCGGAACGCCGTCCCGCCTGTCGCCGGCGGAGACCTCGATGCTGCTTTCCGATCTTCGCGGCCAGTTTTCGATTCTTCCGGGCGCCGAGATCACGCTCGAGGCCAACCCCGAGGACGTCTCTCCCGTCTCCCTCGCCGGCTGGCGATCCTCCGGCGTGTCGCGGCTCTCGCTCGGCATCCAGGCGTTTCACGACGAATCGCTGCGGGAGATCGGAAGGGTCCACACGGCGGACCGCGCCCGGGCCGCGCTCGCCGACGCCCGGGAGTCCGGGATGGAGGTTTCGGCGGACCTGATCCTCGGGCTCCCCGCGCAGGCCGGAGCCGAGTTCCTTTCCGACGTGCGCGAGATCGTCGCAGCGGGGGCCGGCCACGTTTCGATCTATCTGCTCGAGCTGGACCAGGCTCGCCGTCTCGCCGGGGACCGGCAGGAGCGCCCCGGCCACTACCTTTCCGACGACGAGCAGGCGTCTCTCTATCTGGAAGCCTCGGAATTCCTCGTTCGCCGCGGCTTCGATCACTACGAGGTTTCGAGCTGGGCCCTCCCCGGACGGCGCGCCCGGCACAACTCGAAGTACTGGAGCCGGTCCCCGACGCTCGGCTTCGGAGTTTCGGCGCACGAATTCTGGAACGGCCGGCGGCGCGCGAATACGACATCGCTCCGCCTCTACGTCGAGCGGCTCGAGGCGGGGCTTCGGCCGTCCGCGTCCGATCGCGAGGTCGGCGGGGACGAGGCGGAGAGAGAGCGGATTTTCCTGGGCGCCCGGACGGCGGACGGGGTTCCCGCCGCGCACCTGGATTCGTGGCTCGAACGGCACGGGGACTCCCGGCTGCGGAGCGACTGGCAACAATGGGTCCGGGACGGGCTCGTCGTTCGCCGGCAGGGGCATTACGCGCTGTCGGAAAGAGGTTTTCTGGTCTCCAGCGAGGTGTTATGCCGATTCGTCTGACTCCCTTTCGCTTTCTCTTCGGGGCCGTCCTTCTCTGGGCGGCCGGGTGCAACCCGGCTCCGCCGAAGACGGTGCCAAAGCCGGCCGCCGCTGGGCGCATATCCGTTTCAAAGCGCGACGTTCAGCTCCGTTCTTCGATGGGAAACGGGCGCGTCGGTCTCGTCGCGTTACTGGATCTCCCCGCTCGGCCTGTTGAAGGAACTGACCAACCAGGGAAAGGTCTCTTTCCTGCTCCTGAGCGGCGGCAGCGCCTATCAATGGGACGCTGGCGCGCACGAAGGCAAGAAGGGAGTCTTTTCCGGCGGGCCGCGCGTCACGGGAGAACCGGACGCCCTGGAAGTGCTGCGGGTCCTTCCGGAAACCTTCAAGGCCGGAAATTTCCAGTTCGCCGGCTACGAAAGGATCGAAGGCGTCCGGACGGTGAAGTACGCGTTTCGATTTCGCGACGAGCTGCTGAGAGTCGTGTGGGAGGGGACGGTCTGGCTTCGCGAAGACCGCCCGTTTCCGGTGAGGTACGTGAACCGCGGTTTCGGCGGGACATTTCGAGATCCGGAACAGCCGCATGGTCTTCGACTCGACGCTCGACCCGGGGTTTTTCCGGCCGCCCTCGGACGTTCATTTCGTCAGCGCCGACATTCACCGAAAGCCCGGCGAACAAGAAAAAGCCCCGCCTCGCGGCGGGGCGGGAAACTGATTCTCGATTCTTCGGCTTAGATAAAAAGCGGGGCGAGCACGAGCGTGATCGTCGAGAGCAGCTTGATGAGCACGTGGAGAGAAGGTCCCGCGGTGTCCTTGAAGGGGTCGCCGACCGTGTCGCCGACCACCGCGGCCTTGTGCGCTTCGGAGCGCTTTCCCCCGTAGATGCCCATCTCGATGTACTTCTTCGCGTTGTCCCACGCGCCGCCGGCGTTGTTGAGGAACGTGGCCATGAGAATTCCGGCGATCGTTCCGACCATCAGGAAAGAAGCGACCGTCTCCGCGCCGATGCCGAGCAGACGGAACAGGACGCCGACGGCGATCGGCATTCCGACGGCGAGGAGCCCGGGGAGAATCATCTGCTTGAGCGCGCCCCGGGTGACGATGTCCACCGTCCGGCCGTAGTCGGGTTTTTCGGTCCCCGCCAGGATCCCCGGCTTTTCCTTGAACTGGGCCCGGACGTCGTTGATGACGAAATAGGCCGCCTTTCCGACGGCGCGGATGCACAGCGCGGAGAACAGGAAGACGAGCATGGCGCCGAGCAGCGCGCTCACGAACACTTCCGGCTTGCTCATGTCGACATGGAGGCGCTGCAGCGGGCCGAGCAAGCCCCTTGTGGCGCATGAGCTCCGTCGCGTCGTCGAGGTAGGCCGAGAAAAGCAGGAACGCCGCCAGGGCGGCGGAACCGATTGCGTACCCCTTCGTGAGGGCCTTCGTGGTATTGCCGACCGCGTCGAGACGGTCGGTTTTCTTGCGGATCTCTTCCGGCTGCTGCGACATCTCCACGATGCCACCCGCGTTGTCGGTGATCGGGCCGAAGGTGTCCATCGCGAGAATGTAAGCCGCAGTCGACAGCATCCCCATCGTCGCGACCGCCGTGCCGAAGAGTCCGGCATTCGGAATCCCGGAGGCGCGTCCGACGTAGTAGCTCGCGAGGATTGCCAACGAGATGACCACAACCGGCAGTGCCGTGCACTCGAACCCGACCGCGATGCCCGTGATGATGTTCGTCGCGGGGCCCGTCTGGGAGGCCTCGGCGATTTCCTTGACCGGCCGATATTTGTACTCGGTGTAGTACTGGGTGATGTAGACGAAGGCTTGCGAGGTGACGATTCCGATGACGCCGCAGAGGAGAAAGTGCCACCAGGCGCCGGGCGCCTGTTCCGTGTGGAGGAGCCAGCGCGTCGAAAACGCGAAACCGATCATCGCGAGTATCGCCGTCACGTAGTATCCGCGATTCAGGGCGTCCATCGGGTCGGCGTCTTCCTTCGTGCGCACGATCAGAATTCCGACGATCGACGCGATGATGCCGAGCGCGCGGGCGACGAGCGGAAAGAGGACCCCCCCGAGGCCGAAATACGGCCACAAAGCGACGCCGAGAATCATCGCGCCGATGTTTTCGGCGGCCGTCGACTCGAAGAGATCGGCGCCGCGGCCAGCGCAGTCGCCGACGTTGTCGCCGACGAGATCGGCGATGACGGCCGGATTGCGCGGATCGTCCTCCGGAATTCCCGCCTCGACTTTTCCGACGAGATCGGCGCCGACGTCCGCGGCCTTCGTGTAGATCCCCCCGCCGACCTGCGCGAAGAGGGCGACGAACGAAGCTCCGAAGCCGTAGCCGACGATGAGAAACGGAATTCGCTGGGGGTCTTCGCCCATTGCCCGGAGGATGGTGAACAGGCCCCCCACCCCCAGGAGCGACATGGCGACGACGAACAGGCCGGAAACAGCGCCGCCACGCAGGGCGATTTGCAGGGCGTCGTTGAGAGACGTTCGGGCCGCCGACGCCGTGCGGATATTCGATCGGATCGAGACCCACATTCCGACGTACCCGGCGAGCACGGAGCATGCGGCGCCGAGCACGAACGAGGCCGTTGTCGTCACCGCGAGGTGCAGGTCGCCCTTCGCGAAGGCGTAGAGGACGAAAATGACCGCCGCGAGCACGACCGCGAGGACGGCGATCGTCCCGTTCTGCCTCCGCATGAAGGCCTCGGCTCCTTCTTTGATCGCGTCGGAGATGGCGATCATCGCGGGGGTGCCCGTGTCCTTTTTGAGGACCCAACGGGCCAGACCCCAGGCGACGACGAGCGCTCCCGCGGAGCAGATGAAGATGATCGGCAGTTCCCAGGTCATGCTGTTTCCATCCTTCTCAAAATGAAGGCCCGCCGGAGCGGGCCCGTACTTCGCGGGAGTCCGTCCCGGTTCTCAGCGAACGGGCACCGGTTCCATCACGATTCCGATCTTGACGCCTTCCGACGCGCTCTCTTTGTAGCCTCCGGAGTTGCGGACGGCGTCCATGACATTCATGGTGTCGCCGTAGTTCGCGTGGTCGTCGACCGAGAAGAACACGACCTTGTCGTGGCGGTTCTCCAGGATCTGGCCGAGCTGGGTGACGAGGGACTGCTGGCTCATTTCCTGCTTGTTCAGGAAAATCTTTTTGTCGGCCGTGTAGGAAACCACGAGCTGGTCCGGGGGCGGCAGTTGAGGAGTCGCCGTGGGCGGCGCTTTCGGGGGAATGTTGGTGTCGTAGCCCATCTGCGTCATCGGCTGGATGACGATGAAGATGATGAGAAGCACGAGGCAGACGTCCACGAGCGGAGTGACGTTGATCTCGCTGCGAACGGCGCCGACTTTTCCCATTTCCATGTGCGATTCTCCCTCGTCCGGTGCGCGCGCCTACGAGGCGCCCTTTTGCTTCTTGTCCGTGATCAGGCCGACGTTCTCGAAGCCGGCATCTTTCGCGACCCGCATCGCATCACGCACGTCTTTCCACGTGAGCCGGGAATCGGCCTTGATCACGACGGGTCGCGTCGAGTTGCGCTGGTAAGCCTCGTCGACGGCTTTTTCGAAATCGGCGCGGGAATATTGAGTTTCCGCGACTCCGTACATCGGCGGATTGCTGTACTTGACGGTCAGGACCAGCTGCTTCTGGTCCTCCGGTTTCTTGGACGGCTGGTTCGTTCGCGGAAGGCTGATGTCGCCCGTGCCGAGCATGGGCGTCACGACCATGAAGATGATGAGGAGCACGAGGCAGACGTCCACGAGCGGCGTGACGTTGATCTCGCTTCGGATGTTCCCTTTGTCTGCGCCTAAGTCCATTTCGACCTCCCTCGGATCCGCGATCAGGACGCCCGGGCGGCGCCCTTCCGCTTGACGAAGTAATCGAGCAATTCAGAAGCCGAGTTCGACATTTCCACCTGGAAACGCTCGATCTTGTTCATGAAGAAGTTGAACATCCAGACGGCCGGGATGGCCACGAACAGGCCCGCCGCGGTCGTCCACAGCGCTTCGGCGATACCTCCGGAGACGCTCGCCAGGTTGCCGCCGCCGCCCTTCGAGATCCCCTCGAAGGAGTGAATGATTCCGACGACCGTGCCGAACAGTCCGATGAACGGCGCCGTCGTCGCGATCGTCGCGAGGCCGCCGATCCCGCGCTTGAAGTCGGCTGTCACCATGAGCGCTTCCCGCTCGACGGCTCGCTTCGCCGCCTCGACCATGTCATGGCCGGGTGCGTCCAGCGCGCCCGACTGAATCTCGTACTGGAACTCGTAGAGTCCCGCCGAGACGACGCGCGCGAGGTGGCTGTCCTTGTATTTCTTGGACTCCGCGATCGCGCCGGCGATGTTGTCCTGCTTGAGAAACGCCGTGACCTGGCGGGCAAAGAGGAGGGACTGTTTTTTCGCCTTCGCGAATGTGACCAGCCGCTCGATCATGACGGTGATGGAGTAGACGGAAAGCAGGGCGAGAATGATGACCACCGACCGGGCAATCCAGCTCATTGAGTTCCAAATTTCCAACATGATTGCTAATTCCTCCTCATCCTTACGTTAAGTTCAAACGCGCAATGGTCAATGCAGTTGGAAGTTGACCGTCACGGTGAGATAAACCGAGACCGCCCGGCCATTGAGGGTCGCGGGCTTGTACATCCATCGGGAAACGGCCCGCTCCGCGGCGGAGTCCAGCAGCGGGTTGATCGATTTGAGGACTTTCACGTCCGCGACGCTTCCCTCCGCCGTGATGATCGCCTCCAGGATGACGACGCCCTGCATGCGCGCTTTCCGGGCGGCTTCCGGGTAGACCGGCTCGATGCGTTCCTTCAGGATCGGGGCCTTCACGTCGCCACCGATCCGGAGAGGCGCGCCGAGATCGCTTCCCGTCCCTCCCTTGACGCCGCCGAGGACGCCGCCGACGACTCCGCCCGGCACGCCTCCCTCGACGCCGCCCTCAACGCCTTCGGACGGCGGGGCCTCCGGCTCGGGTTTCGGGAGGGGAAGCGGAATGATGTCCGGGATGACGGTCGGCGCCGTGACCTGGGTCGGTTTCACGGTCGTGACTTTCTGTTCGGTTTTCTGAGGCGCGGCCTTCGGGGCCGGCGGCGGGGGCGGGGGAGGCGGCGGAGCCGCGGCGTAGAACTGGATCGGAATCGGCGGTTCCGGGACCTCCTCGACGAACCAGAGGGAAGCGGCAACGAGGGATCCGATGACGACTCCATGCACGAGCAGAGAAATGACGAAGGTCAGGGGCTTCTTCCCGGTGCCCTTTCGATGAACGGATTCGATCAGCTGATTTTCAAACATCGCTATTTCCCCGCCTGCTTGTCTGCCGCGGCCTGAGATTGCTTCAGCTTCTGGAGCTCGATCGCCTTGTTGCGGTACTCGTCCGCCTTCGCGATGTCTTCCTCGGCCTTCTTCGGATCGGTCTTCTGGTCGAGCTTCGCCTGTTCGCGGTACAGGAGATTGATGAACGCGAGGGCCTCCGGGTAGTTCGGGTCGATCGCGAGGGACTTGTTCATCGCGTCGATTCCCTGGGTGACGACCGCCTGACGCTGCTCATCCGTCAATTCCGGATAGTTGTGGGCCTTGTCCCACGCCTGGGCGCCGATCGTTTCGTAGGTTTCCTTTTTCGGCCCGGTGATCTTCATGGCGTTTTCCATCATCTCGACGCCGTGGGGAAAATCGGCCTTCTGAAAATACAGGTTCGCCATCGTTTCCATCGCCTTCACGTCCTGCGGGTGCTTCTGACTGTAGGCCTGGAAGAACGCGAGCGCGTCGTCGAGCCGGCCCGAGTTGAGGTACATCGTGACGAGGAATTCGGGAGCTTTCTTGTCGTTCGGGAACGCGTCGACGTACTTCTTCAGGTTGTCGATCGCCTGCTGCGAGTATTCGAGGTCTTTCGGGTGCTTCGAGCCGGGCTGGTAAAGCCCCATGTAGGCCAGGCCGATGTTCTTGTACAGCTTCTTTTCGCCCGGATCGAGCTGGAGCGCGTGATTGTATTTCGCGAGAGCCGTATCGTACCTGCCGACGCGGAAGAATTCGTTGCCCTGCCGGATTTCCGCGCGCGACTGGAACTTGTTGCATCCGCACAAGGCCAGGACGGAGGCGAGAAGGATCGACGAGAGAAGCGACTTTCCGGCCAACCGACTCTTCGCTGAGTTGAATTTCATTCGCGACTCGCTCCTGCTGCTACGGATCCGGGGCGACGAAGCCCCCGGAAACCACCAGTTTAACGCCTTCTTCGACCGAGAAGCCAGGATCCAGCAATTCCTCCTCCGGGGCCACCACGACCATCCCGCTGGTCGGGTTGAGCGCGGCCGGAATCAGGACCGACACCCACTTTCGTCCCTGGCCGGCAGGAATTTGCCACCCGGCCCGGGAAGTCAAGAACCCGATTGAGTAGATGCCTTTTCGGGGATACTCAATCAGGACCACCCTTTTCAACCCCCCGCCGGCCGGGGAGAGCGCCGAAACCATCTGCTTCGCCGCCGAATAAACAGTCTTGACCAGCGGCGTATTCTCTAGAATTTTCGAGACGTAAGCAAGAATTTTTTTGCCGACCATGTTGGAAGCAATCGCCCCGACCGTCAGAACCAGCAGCAGCGAGAAGACCAGCCCCAGCCCCGGAACGTGGCGCTCGAAGGCCCGGTCGGCCACGGGGGCAAGCAGTCCGTCGAAGAAGTTGAACAGAAACCGAAAGACCCAGAACGTCACGATCAACGGGACCAGGTCAGCACGCCGGCCAGAAACGAGCGCCGCAGGAATGACATCATTATTGCAGCTCCCGTTCGAGGCGGATTCGCCTCGAGTCGCCGGGCCCCGGTTCGAGCCGAACGCGGTATCGGACACGGAGGATCGCTTCGCTCGAGGAATTCGGCCACTCCACGGCGGTGATCTTTCCCGAAACGACCTCGGGCAGACCGATTTCGCGAAGCTCGTCCTCGCGGTCCGGGAGTCGGTAGAGGTCGAGGTGGACGAGCGCGGGGCTTCCGGCGCGGCATTCGTATTCGTGCAACAGGGCGAACGTCGGCGAGGCGACCTCCACCGGATCGGCCCCGAGCCCTTCGGCGAGCCCTCGAACGAAGACCGTTTTGCCCGCGCCGAGCTCGCCCGAGAGCGCCACGACGTCATTCACGCGCAATTCGGACGCGAGGAGTCTCCCGATGCTCCGGGTCTGGTCCTCGCGGGTCGATTCGACTTCCAGCGGGAATTCCATCGATTCTTCCGGCAGTCTATCCGAAGGATTCCACGACACCGGGAACCGCCGACGCGACTTCGGATGCGAGGATTCCCGATCCGCTCCCGCCGCCGCCCGCTCGCCCGCGAGACCGTGCACGAAGACGGCGGCCACGGCCGCGTCGGCGGCTTCGAATCCCTGGGCGAGCAGCGACGCCCCGATGCCCGACAGGACGTCCCCTGATCCGCCGGCGGCGAGCGCGGGAGTTCCCGTGGGGTTCCACCAAACTCTCCCGGCCGGGTCGGCCGTGAGGGAGCCGGCGCCCTTCAGCACGGCGACCGAGCCGGCGCGGCGCGCGAGCTCGGCGGCGCTTTCCGGGCGCGATCGCTGGATTTCCGGGATCGATTTCGAAAGGAGGCGCGCGGCCTCGCCGGGATGGGGAGTCAGGATCGTTGCCGCCTTCCGGCGGCGAAAGACCTCCGGCCGGCCGGGAAAAGCGTTCAGCGCGTCCGCGTCGAAGAGAATCGGAATCCGGGTGCGCGTCACGAGGGAGGAGACGAGTCGAGCCGTTCCGGCCCCCGTCCCGAGCCCCGGCCCGACGGCCGCGGCGTCGCACGACTCGAGGAAGGCGAGGAGCGGCGCCCCGGCGCGCTCCGAGAGGGCTCCCGATTCGTCGGGGAGCGGGAGCGTCATCGCCTCGGGCAGGGCGGAGGCGAACCGAGGCTCGATCGACTCTGGGCACGCGATCGTGACGAGGCCCGCTCCTGCGCGCAGGGCCCCGAGGGCGCACAGCAGGGCGGCTCCCGATTTTCCCCGGCTCCCCGCGACGACGGCGACGTGCCCGAAGTCGCCCTTGTGCGCGTCCTCGGCTCGCTTCGCGAAAAGCGGGGCGATGGCGTCCGCCGAAACGACCGCGAAGCGGTGGGCCCTCGTCTCGATCAGCTCGTCCGGGATGCCGATGTCGACGATCGCGATTTCGCCGCAGCGGTCCCGCCCGGGGAACAGCACGTGGCAGCGTTTCAACGCGGCGATCGCTGCCGTCCACTCGGCCCGGACCGAAGGTCCCGGGGGAATCCCGGTGTCCCCGGAAAGCCCCGAGGGGACGTCGACCGCGACGACCGGCCGAGCGGACGCGTTGATCGCCTCGACGGTCCTCCGCGCGACGCCGGCCAGGGGGCGGGAGAGGCCGGTACCGAAAAGCGCGTCGACGATCACGTCCATGGAAGACACCGCCGAGCGAAAATCGTTCCAGCCCGGCTTCGACGTCAGGTCCACCGGGGCGAGCCCCGCCGCTTCGGCCCGTGCGAGGTTCCGGGCCGGGTCGCCCCGAAGGCGTCCCCGGGCGCCGAGGAGAAAGATTTTCGGGGAGGCGCCGGACCCCGCGAGCAGGCGGGCGACGGCGAGGCCGTCGCCCCCGTTGTTGCCGGGGCCGCACACGACGGCGATTCGCTTCGACCCGGGAAAACAGGCTCGCACCAGGTCGGCCACCCCCTCGGCGGCGCGCTCCATGAGGAGCAGGGAAGGGATCTTCTCCTTTTTCCGGGCCGCCCGGTCGACGGCAGCCATCTCGGCCGAAGTGAGGATTCTCATCTCGTCTCGCGAGCCCCGGCTCCTCGCGGCCGGAGCGCGCCGAGCGTTTCCCAGGTCGCGCGCGGGAAACCGGGGTCTTCGGAGTCGCGCCGCTCGAGGTCCCGCGCGAGAGTTTCGAGGTCCGCTTCCCGGTCGATGTCGTACGTTTCGGGAAAAATCTGGAGATCGATCGAATTCCGCCGCGCCCGCTCGAGCGTCCGAGCGAGCACGGACGGCGTCGACCACTCCATGTTCTCGAACAACACGGCCGCGCGTGTCCCTCTCTCCAGGATCAGGGCGGCGTACCCTCCGTCCCGCGTCGGCCAGATCGCGTTCGGGGAATCGAGAAAACGCCCGAGATCGGGCAGCGGCAGCGCCGGGTGATCGGAACCGAGAACCGCGACTCTCTCGTACCTGTCGAACTCGCGTTCGAACGCCCTCGCGAGACGCCGCCCGAGATCTCCCTCGCCCTGCGGCTCGATGCGCCAGGGAGCGGGAAAGACGCCGTCCCAGAACGGGTGTCGCGGCGGCTCCGCCGCCAGGACGGGCGCGATCGCTCCCGCGGGGCGGCTCGCCGCGAGGAACGCGCAGCCGCGGGAGGCGTCGCGGAGAAACGATTCCGAGAGGAGCGCCGCGTTGTCGGGGCCGATCGAGCTGGCGAGCCGCGTCTTGACTCTTCCCGGCAGCGGGACCTTGCCGAAAAGAACGAGAGCGGTCGCTTTCAACTCGGGATCCGGCTCACGAGCTCTTTTTCTTCTCGATGGGGAGAACGGAGACGAACACTCCCTTCTGGGAGTAGGACACGGAGTTCGAAACGCCGTCGCGGACGGCGACCGAGAGCTTTTGCGCGCCGGGGATCATGATCAGCTGCACGTCGTAGCCGTAGTCTTTCTTTCGCGCCGAGTCGTACCTCTTGCCGTCGACTTTGATTTCGAGCGGACGGATCTGGAGGTCCGACTGCTGGCCCTGGGAATCGAGAACGACGAAGTAAACGTACAGGCGGCCGCGGTAAGAGTCCCCCTCGGGAATCAACGTCACGTTCTGCAGTGGAATCGCCATTCGCACCGGGACGAGATAGTTCTCGCTGGAGTACGGCTTCGGGTCTCCGACGGAGACCGAGAACTTCAGGGGATTGTCGGTTCGCGGGTAATAGAGCGCGGCGGTGACGGATTCCGCCGTGCGGGTTTCGACGGTCTTCTCCATATAGCCCGAGCGGTAGCGCGCGTGGAGGCCGGGGTGATTGAGGACCTTCACTTCGATCGAATGGGGGCGGTCGACCGCGCCGCGCGTCGAGCGGTACCCGAGAGAGTAGAAGTCGGAGAAGTCGCGCTCGATCTCGTCGAATTCGTGCACGGCGTTGTTCGTGTTGACCGCCGCGATGCCGCCGGTCTCGCGGGCGAGCATCTGGAGAGGGAACTGGTAGTTCTGCTGCATCACGAACGTCGAGGGCCGCGCCTGGGCCGTCCCGTATTCCGCGCTCACGCCTTCCTCGATCTTCAGTCCCGAGGCGTCGATCATGTAGAGCGTCACGCCCTGGGCGTTCGCTTCGCGCGCGATCGTGGCGTAGGAAGCCGTGCGGTCGAACGTGAAGCTCTCCATCGCGGCGGCGGACGTATGGAACCTCGTCTGGATCGTGTCGAACAGCTCCTGCCCGACGGTCTGCGGCAGGCCGTCGGAGATGTAGATGAGGACCTTTCGTCCCTCGACCCCCGCGAGGAGGCTCAGCGTGGTCTTGAGGCCGTCGATCGTGTAGCGCAGGTCGTCGTCCATGGAACGGGCCGAAATCTTCGCGATCTCGATCGCCTCTCCCGGAGACTTCGCGTCCTGGATCTTCTGGAGCGCGTCCATCCGATCCGACACGAGCGTCGTGCCTCCGCCGGCGTTCCCCATGATCGCTTCGAGCGCTCCGGTCACGATGCCCTTGTCGGAGGTGAATTTCTGGCGCACTTTGAGGGAGCGGTTGAACGTCACGACCATCCCCTCCGAATTCGGGCCGATCGCCTTGTCCACGAAGGACAGGAGGGTCTTGAAGATCCGGGTCCGGTGGAGGGGGTGAATGTTGAGGTTGTCGATGTAGAGGATGTACTTCGTTTTGAGATTCGGGGGAATCTCCTCGGACGGCTGGGGCTCCTGAGAGAGCGACACCTGGCTGCCGTCGGAGAGGATCGTCCGGCCGCCGGAGACCGCGTAGAAGTTCGTGAGCGGCTGCGGCACGTGGTCCTCGAAGAGCTGGAAGTCCTCTTTTTTCAGGCCGGGCACCCGGTTCCCCTTCGAGTCGGTGACGACGACTTCGAGGTTCGTGACCGCGACGGTCACGTTCTCCGACAGCGGCGCCAGCTCGGCCGGCCTCGTCGCCGGTTTCTTCTGGGCCCGGGCGGAGGCCGACACGAGGAGAAGCGCGAAGAAAACTTTTGCGTTTTTCAAATTGCTCTCCGCCGGCATTCTATCCGTTCCTCCGGATCAGAACGAAAGAATCAGGCCTCCGGAAACCTCTCCGTTGGTCAGGTAGTGGCGGTCGTCGCAGCGGTCGTCGTGCCGGCAGGTATCGTCGCGGTTGAGGTAGGTGCTGTATCCCCGGCCGTCGATCCGGAAGCCGAAGTGGGGAGTCGCGAAGAATTTCAGCCCGGCGCCGAGGCTGCCCGTGAAACGCGTGCTGTCATGGGACGCGGCGACCGTGCCGGACGGCTGGAGCTTGCCGACCCCGGCGCCGATCGTGACGTAGGGCAACACGCGGCGATGTCCGAAATTGAAGGTTCCGTAGCCGAGCAGGTAGTCGACCCTCAGGTCGCCGAGACGCTGTCCGCCCGACCCGAACACGTCGCCGGAATCGTGCGAAATGAAATGGGTATCGGTGCGGGAGCCCTGGATCTCGAACTCGAACATTTCCGTTGCGTTGTATCCGACGCGCAGTCCCCAGGTGTTCGCGTCGTCGACGTCGACCTTTTCGTCGAAGAGGGAGTTCGAGCCCCTCGCGAATTCGCCGCCGAAGAGGCGGCCGAAGAAGGGGTTGATCTCCACGGTGTTCGTCCGGATTTGCGCCTCCGCGCGGCGCGCCGCGAGAATCGGCGCGAGGGCGAGGAGGGCGAGCGTCAGGAGTTTCGTTCTCATTTTCCCGTCCTCTTTTTCTTCAGATATTTCTCGATGTGCTCGATCCACTGTTTTTCGATCTGCGGATCGAAGCCGATGAACGCCTTCTCCACTTCGCCCGACGGCTTGAGGATGATGCTCGTCGGAATTCCGTTCGCTGTCATCGTCGACGCGTCGAGGGGGCTTGCGAAGTAAACGGGAAGGGAGAGGTTGTTCTTCTTGAGGAAGGGGTCCACCCGGCTTCGGTCGGAGTCCACGTCGATCGCGAGAACGGTGAAATTGCGGTCGCTGTATCTGTTGTAAAGATCCTGCAGCAGCGGAAGCTCCATGCGGCACGGCCCGCACCAGGTGGCCCAGAAATTCAGGAAGACGACGTTGCCGCGCAGCTGGGACAGCCGGATCCCTTCGCCGTCCTTGCCCTGGAGGTCCAGATCCGGGAAGGTTTCCGCGGCGAAGGCGCCGGCCGCAAAGGACAGCGCGAGCGCGCCGAGAACGGCCCTCAGTTTCCTTCCCACATCACACCTCTCCTCATCTCGATTTCTTCAACAATCCCGGATTTCAGTTTATTTCTTTCCAGGCGCGAAAGATATTGCTCCCGTATAATCGCGTCCCTTGAAGGTTGACCGGGGAATTCTCGCGCCCGTCTCGCGGTGGGACGACAAGGTCGACGCTTTCATCCGGGCGTTCGCCGTCAAGCTCGCCGACTTTCTGCCGAGACTCGTCGCCGCCGTCCTGGTCCTGTTCGTCTTCTGGATGCTGCACCGCGCGGCGCGCGGAATTCTGAATCGTTCGCTGAAGGCCCGGACGAACCTCCTCGCGGCCGACATCCTTTTCAAGGTCGTCAAGTACGCGGTTCTCGGGCTCGGAATCCTCATGGCCGTGTCGCAGCTCGGCTTCGACGTCGTGTCGATGCTGGCCGGACTGGGCGTTGCGGGCCTCGCGGTCGGTCTCGCGGCCAGGGACACGATGGCGAACTTCATCTCGGGGTTGATCATCCTCTGGGACCGTCCGTTCGAGCTGGGCGACGACGTCGAGATCGGCGACACTCCCGGGTTCGTGCGCCACATCGAGCTGCGCTCGACGAAGCTCGAGACGCTCGACGGCAACGACGTGATCCTTCCGAACAGCGACGTCGTCAACAAGAGGATCACGAACTACAGCCGGACGCCGAAAATGCGGGTTCGCATTCCCGTCGGCGTGGCCTATTCCTCGGACCTGAGGAAGGCGCGGTTCGCGCTCCTCCAGACGACGCGGGGAGACGATCGACTGCTCGAGCGTCCGGCGCCGGCGGTCGTCGTGTCGGAGCTCGCGGAATCCTCCGTCAACCTGGAGCTTCACCTGTGGGCCCGCGATCCTTCCGCGCGCCGCGTCCTTCGCGCCGAGTACCTGGAGCGAGTCAAGGGCGCCCTCGACGCCGCCGGAGTTCCGATCCCGTTCCCCCAGCGGGAGATCCGTCTCCTCGGGGACACCGGTGCCTGAGGCCGCGAACCCGGTCGTCGCGACCGTGACCCGGGCGGGGCGAATCGAATCGATCCATCGGGGTTTCGGAGCCGTCGCGGATCGCGAAGGAAACGTTCTCGCGGGGTTCGGAGATCCCGAGACCCCGGTCTTCTGGCGCTCCGCGGCGAAGCCGTTTCAGGCGATGCCGTTTCTCGAAGGGGGCGGGGCGGCGGCCTTCGCCCTGTCGCAGGACGAAATCGCGCTCGCCTGCGCGTCGCACGCCGGCGAGCCGCTCCACGTGGAGACCGCGCGATCGATGCTGGAAAAGGGACAATTCACGGAAACCGACCTGCGGTGCGGTGTGCATGCCCCCTCTTCCGACTCCTCGGCCGCCGCGCTCGTCCGGGCGGGCCAGGCGTTCACGCAGCTCCACAACAACTGTTCGGGCAAACACGCGGCGATGCTCCTCGCGTGCCGGATGTTCGGTTTCGACCCGAAGACCTACGACGCGCCCGACCATCCGCTTCAGCGGAGGATCCGGGCACGCATCGCCTTCTACGCGATGTTTCCGGAGGACGAGATCGAAATCGGGATCGACGGTTGCTCGCTGCCCGTTTTTCGACTGCCGATCTCGCGTCTCGCGACGGCATACGCGCGCCTGCTCGCGCCGGACCGGCTTCCCTCGGAGTCCGCGGAAGCCTTCTCGGCCCGCCGCGCGGCGGTCGCCGCGATGACGGGTCGCCCGTTCTTCATTTCGGGCACCGGGCAATTCACGACCCGCTTCCTCGAAGCGGGGGCCGGCCGGTGGATCGGCAAGGAAGGCGCCGAAGGCGTTTACGCGATCGGGGTGGAGGCTCCCGCCGTCGGGATCGCTTTCAAAATCGACGACGGCGGCGGGAGGGCACGCTCCGCCGTCGCGATGGACCTCGTCGGGAAATTCGGCGGCGGAGCGCCCGCCGCTCTCGGCGAATACGCGCGGCCCTGTCTTCGAAACGCCCGCGGGACGCCGGTCGGGGAAGTGATCGTTGGGGTCCCGATCGAGGCCGTCCGATGAGCTTTCGAAACCTTTCCGAGTTTCTGGGGATCTCCGGAAGAGCGGTGACCTGCTCACGGTCCGCGAGCGCGTGTCTCCGATTCTCGAGATCCCGGAGATCGCCGATCGAATGGTGAAGGCGGGCGGGCCCGGCGCTGCTCTTCGAGAACGTGGAGGGTTCCTCTTTTCCGGTCGCGATCAACCTGTTCGCGTCGCGGGAGAGGATGCGGCGCGCTCTCGGAATCGAATCCTTCGCGGGTTGGGACGCCCGGGTCGAGGCGCTCCTGGATCCGGCTCCGCCGGAGGGGTGGCTCGGAAAAATCAAGGCCCTCCCGAGGCTCGCGGACCTGGCGTCGATCTTTCCGAAAACCGTTCGAAACGCGCCGTGCCAGGAAGTCGTGGAGGAGGGGGACGCGGTCGACCTGGCGCGCCTTCCGGCGCTCCAGTGCTGGCCCCAGGACGGCGGCCGGTTCATCACGATGCCGCTCGTGATCACCCGGGATCCGGCCTCCGGCCGCACGAACGTCGGCATGTACCGGATGCAGATCTACGACCGCAATTCGACCGGCATGCACTGGCAGAAACACAAAGACGGCGCGGGCCAGGCCCGGGGCTACGAACGCGACGGCCGGCGGATGGAAGTCGCGGCCGCGATCGGAGCCGATCCGGCGACGGTCTTCTCGGGGATCGCCCCTCTTCCTCCCGGGATCTCCGAATTTCTCCTCGCCGGGTTCCTGCGGGAGGAGGGCGTGCCTCTCGTGCAGGCAAAGACCGTCGATCTGCTCGTTCCCGCGGAGGCGGAATTCGTCCTCGAGGGCTACGTCGATCCGGGGGAGCGCCGCCGCGAAGGGCCGTTCGGGGACCATACCGGCTTCTACTCGCTCGACGACGACTTTCCGGTCTTCCACGTGACGGCCGTCACTCGCCGGAAGAACCCGGTCTATCTCACGACGATCGTGGGGAAGCCGCCGATGGAGGACGGTTTCATGGGGGAAGCGGTCGAGCGGCTCTTCCTGCCCGTCGTGAAGAGAACGATTCCCGAGATCGTCGACATGTACCTCCCCGTGGAAGGCGTCTTTCACAATCTCATGATCGTGTCGATCGACAAGCGCTACCCGGGCCACGCGCGGAAAGTGATGCACGCGGTCTGGGGAACGGGGCAGATGATGTTCACGAAAGTGATCGTCGTCGTCGACGCGGATACCGACGTTCGCAACGTCGCCGAAGTCGCGTGGAAAGTCCTGAACCACATCGATCCGCAGCGCGACTTCGAATTCGCGATGGGCCCGATCGACGAGCTCGACCACGCGTCCCGGCAACCGTGCTACGGCTCCCATGTCGGGATCGACGCGACGCGGAAGCTCCCGGGCGAGGGGTTCGCGCGGCGATGGCCGGACGAGATCGTCATGGACCCCGAGACCCGAAGGAAGATCGACTTGCTCTGGCCGAAGCTGGGGTGGCCCGGCTCGCGGGGAGGCGAATGAAATGAGAGCCCCGGGGGCGTACAATCTCGTCATGCGTTCCCGATCCCGGTGGATTTCCGCGTTGCTCGCCCTCGCGGCGGCGACCTCACTCGCGGCCGATACCGCCGCGCCGCCGCCCGTGCCGGACGAGATCCGGGCATTCGCCCGGAATCTTCCCGATTACTTTTCCAAGCTCGAAGACATCATCGCGACCGAGACGATCACGCAGACCCTCCTGAACGACACGACGGGAAACGCGACCGTGCAGCGTCGCCGGGTTCTCGTCTCCGATTACCAGATCGCGCACCTGGGGGAAAATCCGGCCGCGCTCTGGGAATTCCGCTTCGTCCGCTCAGTGGACGGACAGAAGCTGCCCGATGTGGACCGCAAGATCGAGGATTTCTTCCGGCTGCGACACCCGTCGGCCGCGGCGGAGCGCCGCAGCATCGTCGATCTCGCCGTGGGGCAGTCGCTTCCGGGCTGCTACTGGCACAACCTCACGCTCGTGCTGCTCGCGTTCGGCGAAGGTCCCGTCGAGAATTTCGACTGGACGGCGAAGCGGCAACCAGTATCTTTTCCAGCAGGTGCGCGGCCTCGGAATCCCGGAGGATCTCTTCAACCCGAAATCTCCCCGTCACTATCCTTCGGGCGCGCTCACGATTTTTCCCGGCGGCCACTCTCCCGCACGGCTCGACATGGAGTTTCGCACGGACTTTCGCCGGATTCGGATGAGCCTGGAGTTTTCGCATCCCTCGGCCCCGGGGCAGATCTCGCTTCCGTCGGTCTACGAGGTCGACAGCGACCGCGTCACGAAGATGGGGTTCAACCCCGAGTCGCGGGTCCGCTTCGACTATTCCCACATTCGACAGTTCTCGGTAAGCACCGAAGAAGCCGTCCCGCCGGCGGGAAAATGACCCTCGCGGGGGCTCGCTCCCGCTGAAACGCGCTACAATGGACGACGTGGAGAAGTCCCCGGCGGAGGGCCGGCTCGCAGCGCTCGAAGCGGAGCTCGGAGAGCTCCGGCAGGCGCTCGCGCGGGCCGGGGGGCCCCTCGCCGGTCTCGTCGGAAAATCGTCCGCGATGCAGGACCTCTTCGAAAACCTCCTCGACTGGGCCGACGACGTTTTTCCCGTCCTCGTCGTCGGCAGAGACCGGAGTCGGGAAGAGAGCGGCAGCTTCCGCGCTGCACGTTCTCGCCCGGCGGCGGGGCCTTCCCGCGACGTCGCGCAACGCGGACGAACCGCTCGATCTCGAAGGAATTTCCGGGGGGACGCTGATCCTCGAAGGGCTCCATCGGTTCCCGCTCGAATCCCAGGAACAGGCGCTCCGCTTCGCGAAGAAATCGGGGATCCGCCTCGTTTGCACGTCGACCCGCGACCCGGAGGCCGCCGTCCGGGACGCGAAGCTGCTCAACGAGCTGCGAGACAATTCCCGCTTGCTGGCGCTCCCCGCCGTTGAGAGCGCGAAAAGACGACATTCAGCCTCTTTCGGCTTTTTTCCTCGACGAGATCGAGTCGCAGGAACGGTCGGGCGTCGGCGCGATCGATCCGAACGCGCTCGAAGCCATGCTCGCGCACGAATGGCCCGGAAATGTCCGGGAGCTTCGAAACGTGGTTCGGCGGGCGCACTCCCTGACGACCGGGTCCTGGATCGGCCTGACCGCGATTCAGTCGGTGCTCGGCGGCTCGTCGGCGCGGCCGGACGGCGCGTCGGAGGCGGCGCTCGGCCAGGAGATCGTTCCCGTTCGCGTCGGGGATTCGATGGCGGACGTGGAGCGCCGGGTGCTCCAGCGCACGCTCGAATTCGCGAAGGGAAACAAGAAGAAGGCCGCCGAGATGCTCGAGCTTTCGCTGAAGACGATTTACAACAAGGTCAAGGAGTACGGGCTCGAGCGCCAGTTCAACCGCAGATTTCGGAAAGCTCCTCGATCCGGCGAGGATGCTCTCCGTAGCGGAAACCGATGAAGTCCACGGGCGCCGCGCGGGCCGCTTCCGCGTCGTAGATCGAATCCCCCACGAAGACGCAACGGTCGAGCGACACGCCGAGCCGCTTCGCCGCGAGCCGCACGACGGCGGGATCGGGTTTTCCCGCTCCCGCTTCGTCGGCGCACGCGATTTCGTCGAGGAGATTCGAAAGACCGAGCCGTCCGAGGATCGAATCCGCGAGCTTCCGGTTCGTGTTCGTCGCGAGCGCGGTCTTCGCGCCGGCTCGCGCGAGCGCGCGAAGCGTCGAATCGGCGGCGGGGTTGACCGTGATGTCGGCGAGGCGTCCCTCGAAGAAGCGGCGGTAGGCCCCGTCGATTTCCGCGGCGGAGCGCTCCGGCATGTATTTCGCGCGGTCGGCCTCGGTGCCGTTGCCGAAAATCTCCAGGAATTCCTCGCGCGAAATCCGCGGATGGCCGAAATGCGCGAGCGTGTCGTTGTACACCCCGAACCAGGCCGAGGTCGAAAAAACGAGCACGCCGTCCATGTCGAAGAGAACCGCCCGGCCGGGCCCGGGCCGAAACGGAATCAACTCTTCTTCGACCCGACCCGGTACTGGGCTCCTCCCGCATTGGCCCCGTCCACGCTCACGCGGACGGTATGCAGTCCCTTTTCGGACCTGTCGCCGGCGGCGATCGCGCGGAAGAACGAGGTCGTGTGGGTCGATGTCGCGGGGCCGCTGGCTTTCACGGCTTTCTGGAGGAGAAGGGTCGTCTTTCCCGCGGGCCCCACGTCCACGACGTCGATCGTGTAGATCTTCGGAGAAAACGTTCCCGGCAGATCCAGGTCGAGGACGCCGCGGATTCCCTGGTCGTCGCTTTCGACCGGGAACCCCTCGGTCGCGGGGTTCGCGTCTCCCTTGCGGGGAACGGGATAAAGCGCGAGGTTGCCGACCATCGGCGCGGGCAGGGAGCCGGCGGCGTTCGCCTTGCTTTTGTCCTTGCGGAATCGGACGACCGTGTTCAGGGAGATCGCGACGGGTTTTCCATCTTCCGCCGCGGCGCCGAAACTCCAGCGCGAGACGTAAGCGAGAGCGGTCTGGCTGAGAAGAGGCGAAGACGACGCGAGCACCTTCAGGCCGGCGACCTTCCCTTCGGTTGTGATTTCCCCGGTCAGGACGACGTTGCCTTCGACGTTCTTTTTCCTCGCTTCGGGGGGTAGGGCGCGCCCGGGACGAGCTTTGCCTTCGCGGGAGTGCGCACCGTCGCGGAAGCGATCGAAGAGATCGCCAGGGCGGCCAGGAGCGGGAGAGTTTTCGAGAGTTTCAATCGGCCTCCATATTTCGATTCGTTGATCAGAGAGCGGCGTGTCGAGCGTGATAGGAAGAACGAACGAGCGGCCCGGCCTCGACGTGGGAAAAGCCGAGCGCCTGCGCGCGGGACTTGATCTCCGCGAATTCCCGCGGCGTGTAGTACTTCTCGACCGGCAGCCGCTTCTCGTAGGGCTGCAGGTACTGCCCGACGGTCGCGATGTCGCATCCGCGCGACTTCAGATCTGCGAGCGTCGCGAGGATCTCCTCGGAAGTCTCGCCGAGCCCCGCCATGAGCCCGGACTTCGTGCGGATCTTCGCTCCCGACTTTCGGAACTGGTCCGCCCGCGCGATCAGCTCGAGCGAGCGCTCGTAGATCGCGTCGGGGCGAACGCGGCGATAAAGCCGGGGAACCGTCTCCGTGTTGTGATTCAGGACTTCCGGCTGCTCGTCGAGCACGATTTGAAGGGCGTCCCAGTCGCCGCAAAAATCGGGGATCAGCACCTCGACGGCGCACCCCGGGCTCTGCCGCCGGATCTCGCGGATCGTCCGGGCGAACTGCTCGGCTCCTCCGTCTTTGAGGTCGTCGCGGTTCACCGAGGTCACGACCGCGTGTTTCAGGCCGAGCTCCGCGACCGCCTCGCCGACGCGGCGCGGCTCGTCCGGGTCGATCTCGCCCGGCGTCCCCTTGCCGACGGCGCAGAAGCCGCAATGCCGCGTGCACACGTCGCCGAGCAGCATGAACGTGGCGGTCCGCTCCCGGGCCCAGCACTCGTGGATGTTCGGGCAGCGGGCTTCCTCGCAGACCGTGACGAGATTGAGCCGCCGCATCATGGAGTTGACCTCGTCGAACTCCCCGCTCGCCGAGAGCCGGACCTTCAGCCACTCGGGGCGCTCGAGCCGCGTCGGGCGCGCGGGGAGGACGGGGAGACTGCTCACAGCGCGAGTATAAGACGAGGAGCGACCTCACCCACCGCCCACGCGGTTCTTGGCGAACCCCGTCATTGCGAGCGAAGCGAAGCAATCTGCCCGGGTAATCCCCACCCCGGCCCGCCTCCGCTCTGGCTTCGGCGTGGCCACCCCTCCCCGCAGTGCAAGGAGGGGGAGCACTCGCCTCTCCCCGCGGGAGAGGCCGGCCGTCGAAGACGGCCGGGTGAGGGAGCCCGGGTCGAGGCGAACCCCTGGCGACCTGTCCCGTTTTCCAATTCCCGCGATGGGAAAGGAAAGAGGATGGGATGCGGTGAACCGCGGGGGCGTGATGGGCGTGACGAGCCCGGCAGATGCCATTTTGGCGGAGCCGTGAAGATCGAGTTAGACGAACGCACCCTCCGAAAAGCCCGGAAGGCGCGGGCCTTGATGATCGAGAGGGATCAGATCTTTAGTTTTAGAATGGAGTTGCCATGACGCGACAAAAGCCGCTGAACTGTTCGTGTTTTGCGGGATTGATTGGTACGCCTAATTACATGTTGGGCGAATATCTGAAGGCGGTGGCGGTGACGGTCGTACTTGTCGCGATCTTCGCTGCGCCTGTGGCGGCTGAATCGCCAGCTGAAACCGTTGTGCGCGGAACGCGGGCCTCTCCAACTCAAAGATCTTGATGTTGGTCGTCCCTGACTACAAGGAAAGGAAGCGACACGCGATGGAATTGGCCGCGCGTGGCGGTTCCGGGGGCGACCGCCGCACCTTCTACTCACTTGACCTGCAGGAAGCAATGGCATCGGACCTTGGAATCCCAGGTCACAACTTTCTCGTCGTCCTTCTTGGCGAGGGCGAGGGCCAATGCATTCGGTGCGCGTCAACGGTCGCCTCGGTCATCGATGTTGCTTCAGCCAGTGTCGCGACCAGCTGCCGCCTCGAAGGTCGTCCGAGCGGCCTGAGGCTACAGCCTGCTGAGGGTTCGCGTGCGCCGGTCATCCACTTCAAGACGCTCGTTATCGGTGGGGGTGGCGATTTCGAATTGACCGGTGCGGTCGAAACCACGATGGGACCTCACGGCCCGTGGTTCACTTGTAACTTTGTCAACGTGCCCTACGATGCCAGCAGCAAGTGATCATTCGCCCAACATCGGCTTCCAGCGGGCTTCGGCCCGCGGCCTCGCCGCTGACGCCGGGTCGTTATGCAGCCGAAGCAGCAATGGACGTGAACGGGTCCAAGCTGGGCGAAAAGGAACAAGGACCAGGGGGAGCGCACAGCCTTCGGGTCGTGACGCGAGATGGCGTGAAGGGCATCGCAGCAGTGAAGAGGCAAGCTGTCATCGCGTTCGGTGATCGTCGCGATGGAAGGTGCTGCATAACATGATGCGACGTGGCGAAGGGGCGAGCGTGATTCTCTCTTTGCTGTTCTTGTGTAGCGCCGTCTGCGCTGCGGAGACCGGCTGGCAGCCGTCCCCCGGCCACACGCAAGTGCCGATATGGCCGGGTGTGGTCCCTGGCGCGCAGCCAGCGGAGGGACCCGAGGTCGTCGGCACGGGCGGGAAGCTGGTTGCCGGCAGGCCGTGGGTCTATGTCGAGAGAGTCTCGCAACCCACCATGACCGTCTATTCGCCAGGGGGAAGCAACACGGGCGCTGCGGTCGTCGTGTTCCCCGGCGGGGGCTATCAGGTCCTGGCCATCGACCTCGAAGGCACGGAAGTCTGTGACTGGCTGACGTCGAGAGGGATCACGTGCGTGCTGCTGAAGTACCGCGTGCCACGCTCGGGGCACCACTGGGATGACGCCTGCAAATGCCACGTCACTCCGAAAGCGCAGACAGCGCTCGAAGACGCGCAGCGCACGGTAGGGTTGGTTCGCTTCCACGCGTCAGAGTGGCATATCGATCCGCACAAGATCGGAGTGCTCGGGTTCTCCGCAGGCGGGCATCTATCGGCCGCCATCAGCACGCACTTCAGACAGCGTCTATACCCGCCCGTGGATGCGGCTGACAAGGAAAGCTGCCGCCCGGATTTTGCGGTCGCTCTCTATCCCGGGCATCTGTGGGTTAACGAGGAGAAGTTCGAGTTGAATCCGGATGTTCCTGTGACCCAGGAGACGCCGCCGACATTCCTGCTGCAGGCCGAGGATGACCCCGTCGATAGCGTCAATCACTCCCTCGTCTACTACATCGCGCTGAAGAACGCCGGGGTTCCCGCCGAGATGCACCTGTATCCGAGGGGCGGGCATGCGTTTGGCCTGCGGCGCACGGACTCTGCCATTACGGGATGGCCTCAGCTCGTGGAGACGTGGCTCGGTACGATCGGGATGATCGCGAGGTAGATCTCAGCACGCCGTCGAACAACGGGATGCAGCTGACGAAGTCCGCGATGGCAACGAAAACCGCGGCCTTCGCAGGTGATCCCGGGTGTTCGGCCCATGAGTACTCCGTTCTTCGGCTTTACCCGACGATCGCCGCTGACGTGCAATGCGTCAGGAGGGCCCACGTCGCATGCCAACCGCTGACTCCCGCGTCACGATCCACATGGCGGCGAGCCTCGACGGCTTCATCGCCCGAAAACACGGAAGCGTCGACTGGATGGAGACGTCGGACAAGTCCTATTCAAGCGGCATGGTGGGGCTTCGTTACGAGGTGAGGCGCGAACGGGGGCTTCAGGAGTCTTGACGTCATAGCGTCAAAGCGCTAAATTGTCGCCATGAGTCACCCCAAGCGCGCCACGGTGTACTTCGAGCCCGAGATCCACCGCGCGCTGCGCCTGAGGGCGGCGGCATCCGACAGGTCGATCTCGGAAATGGTCAATGATGCGGTCAAGCTGACCCTCTCCGAGGATGCCGAGGACCTGGAGGCGTTCGAGACGCGCAGGCGGGAGCCGAATCTCGACTTCGAGCAGTTCGTGAAGGCCCTCAAGCGGCGTGGAAAGCTATAAGGTCCTCATCAAGCCGTCTGCCTCCCGGGAGATCGAGACGGTTGACGACAAAGGGGACCGGCAGCGCATCGTGGCAGACATCCTCGCTCTGAGCGACGATCCCCGCCCCGTGGGCTGCGAAAAGCTGGCCGGGCAACGCGATCGCTATCGCATCCGCATCGGGCGATATCGCGCTGTGTACTCGATATCGGACTCCGACCGTACAGTTCTCGTGGTGCGCGTCGCAGACCGCAAAGACGCCTATCGGTAGACGCGCGAAGCTTCAGACTTCCGGTTCGCGTCCCGTAATTTTCCGGAACGCCGAGAAATATCTTTCTCGCGTACCTTCGACGACGTCCGGCGGGAGCGCGGGCGCGGGCGGCGTCTTGTTCCATCCGCTCGCTTCGAGCCAGTCCCGGATGAACTGCTTGTCGAGCGAAGGGGGCGAGCTTCCCGGCCGGTAAGACTCCGCGGGCCAGAATCGCGAAGAATCGGGAGTGAACGCCTCGTCGATCCAGACGAGCCGCCCGTCGATCTCCCCGAACTCGATCTTCGAATCCGCGAGGAGGATTCCCTTCGCCTCGCAGGCGGAGCGGACTCTCGCGTACAGCGAGAGGGTCCTGTCCCGGAGCTCGGCGGCGCGACTCCGGCCCAACGCATTCGCGAGGACCTCGAAAGACACGTTCTCGTCGTGTCCCGTCTCTGCTTTCGTGGCCGGCGTGAAGATCGGCTCGGGGAGGCGATCCGCTTCGCGCAGGCCGGGGGGAAGCGGAATTCCGCACACCGAACCCGTGCGGAGGTAGTCTTTGTAGCCCGAGCCCGCGAGATAACCGCGCGCGACGCATTCGAAGGGGACGACCGCGCATTTTTTCACGACGACGGCCCGGCCCTCGAGCGCTTCGCGGTGCGGGGCGAGCGCGGGGGGGAATTCTCCCGCGTCGGTTTCGATCAGGTGATTGTTGACGTCGGGAAACGCGCGGAACCAGAAGTTCGAAAGTTGATTCAGGATCTTTCCCTTGTCGGGGATTCCGGGAGAGAGCACGACGTCGAAGGCCGAGACGCGGTCGGTCGACACGATCAAGAGCGTGTCACCGAGATCGTAGACGTCGCGGACTTTGCCGCGCCGCGCGGGAGCGAGCCCGGCCAGGTGGGTGGATTCGAGAGCGTTTCTCAAGAGCATTGAGTTTAGCAGACGCCCTTTGCTATTCTGCGGGGAATGGGGTTCCTTTCTCTCCTCGGCGCGCTCTTCCTCACGAGCTTTGGAATCTACCCCGCCTCGCCGACGCTCCTCGTGTATCGCTCGCGGGATTTCGCGGGGAGGCCGCGGGAGAACGTGGTCGTGAAGTCGCTCGGCGGCAAGCTTCGTCTCGAAGCGTTTCGCCAGACTCTCGTGTTCGATGGCAAGCAGTGGTACTCCGACGGCGATCTGCCCGAGGACGCGGCCGGAGCCGTCGCGTTCATGGCTCCTCTCGCCCCGCAGGGCGACGTCCGGACCGACAGTCTCGGCCGGCCGGTCCTGATGATGAACGTCCCGGTCGGAAAACGCACGGCGCGCATCGAGTACCGCTACGATTCCACGGGCCTGGCGGCCGTGAATTTCGTGCTCTCGGACGGCTCGGGCTACGAGTTCCGCCGCTCGGAAACCTCGCCGGCGACGTTTGGTCCGGCCGACTTCGAGCCGCCGAAGCAGGTCGAGCCGGA
The DNA here is from genome assembly GCA_963773815.1 of uncultured Acidobacteriota bacterium. GTDB lineage: Bacteria > Acidobacteriota > Thermoanaerobaculia > UBA5066 > DATFVB01 > CAWEYG01. The sequence goes on along the minus strand of CAVZCI010000020.1, from coordinate 117,807 downwards.
ACCGTCCGGCAATCGGAAGACCGGCCCGGTCCCGACTCCCGATTTCGCCGCCGTCGACCGGCTCTTCTCCGTCGTCATCGCGCCGGCCGAGCAGTCGGAATTCGAGCGGGCCGGCGCCGTCGGACGATTTCAACCGGCTCCCCGGTGAGAAGATTTCTGGCCGGCCTCGGGGCGGCGATTCTTCTCGCGACACTGGCCTCTTGCGCGTCGCCGGCTCCGCGGCCGGTGCGACGCGCTCCCTCGCCGCCGGCTCGCTCTGCCGCGGTTGTTCCCTCCGCGGCCGTCGATCCGGCCGCCGAAAAAGAGGGCCGGAGGATGGCGGCGAACCTGTTCGCCCGCGACCCCCTGACGCCCGACGAGCGTCTTCTGCGCTACGTGAATCTCGTCGGCCGGACGGCGGCCGGCGCCTCGCCCGGCTCCGTTCGGTACCGGTTTGCGGTCACCCAGTCCGACGTGCCTTACTCCCTGTCGTTGCCGGGGAGGTTCGTCGTGCTTTCGAGAGGAATGCTTTTCGTCATGTCCTCGGAAGCCGATCTGGCGGTCGCCCTGTCGCGGGAGATCTGCCGCGAACAGCAGCCAGGGGGGCTGCGGGAGGCGGCCGGAGAGACGGACCCGGCCCTGGAGTCCGCCCTCGACGCGTGCGGGGCGCGGCTCGCCTCGCTGGCGGGCTACGACGTTTCGGGCTATCTTCACGTCCTCGAGAGCCTGAGGGCACGAGCCGTTTCGGCCCGCGACGTCGCCGATCTCCAGCGGCGCATCGAGGCCTACAGAACGATCCCCGACTTTTCGCGCGGGGGAAAAACGCTCGCCGACCGTTTTCGAAGCTCGGCAATCTTGTGAGGTGAGATGGCGACTCTGAAGATCGACAACAGCGAGAAACTGCCCGAGACGCATTTCTTCTTCCCGGCGGGCGTTGCCGCCGGGGCTCTGCCGGTGCCGGAATCTCTCCGAAAGAGGATCCCGCGATCGGAAGGCGAGGCCTACTGGGTCGAACCGCGCGGCGCTTTCTGCGTTCATTTCTACAAGCCGAAGGCCGGCCTGCTCGCCGCGCTGAGGGCTTCCACGCGGACCGCGGCGGAGGCGATGAAAAAGCGGGGCGTCACCCGGGCCCGGTTCGTGTTCTCGAAGGACGCGGCCGGCGTCGCGCGCGCGCTCCTTCCGCACCTCGCGCTGTCCGACTACGCGTTCGACCGGTATCGCCGCAAGGATCGTCCGCCCCGCCTGACTCTGGCGATCGACTTTCCGGGCGCGCGCCTTTCCAGGGAGGAGGTCCGCACCGCCTCGGTCGTCGCGGAAGTCGCGGCGTGGGCGCGCGACCTGGGGAATACTCCCGCCAACGATCTCGGATCGCGCCAGTTTGCGGCGATCGTGGGGTCGATCGCCCGGCGCGAGGGGCTGGCGTTTCGTTCCCTGTCCAGGGCGGAGATTGTCCGCGAGAAGATGGGCGGCGTGCTGGGAGTGTCTTCCGGCAGCTCGCGCCCGCCCGGTTTTCTCGTCCTCGCACACCGCCCGAAAAGCTCCCGGGCGCGAATCGTGCTCGTCGGCAAGGGGATCACGTTCGATGCCGGCGGCATCTCGATCAAGCCCGCCGCGTCGATGGGCGAGATGAAGTTCGACATGATGGGCGCGGCGACGGCGCTCGCGATCGTCCGAGCCGCGCACCGGCTGAGGCTTCCGGTGACCATCACGGCCCTGACGCCCCTCGCGGAGAACGTTCCCTCCGGAACGTCGTACCGCCCGGGGGACATCCTCCGGATGCGCAACGGCAAGACGGTGGAAGTCGACAACACCGACGCGGAGGGACGCCTGATCCTCGCCGACGCGCTCTCCTATTCCGAGAAGCTCGAGCCCGACGTCTTGATCGACTACGCGACGCTGACGGGCGCCGTCGTCGTCGCGCTCGGGAACGAGTGCGCCGGCTTGATGAGCAACGACGACTCCCTCGCGAACGACCTGATCGCGGCGGGCGAGAAGACCGGCGACCGTTTCTGGAGGCTGCCGCTCTGGGACGAATACCGCGACCTGCTCCGCTCGGATTACGCGGACATGAAGAACTCGGGCGGAAGATGGGGCGGAACCGTCTCGGCGGCCGCGTTCCTCAAGGAATTCGTTCCCGAAGGCGTGCCGTGGGCTCACTGCGACATCGCCGGGACCGCTCACTTCGAGAAGGCGCGCGCCGGCTATCCCGCGGGAGCGTCCGGTTTCGGCATCGCGGCGACCGTCGCGTTTCTGCAGCAGCGATACTCGGGCGTCCGGAGGAAGAGCCGGGGCTGACCGGAGGGTCCTCTACTCTTCCGGCACGATCGCCGTCGCGAGCCACTGAATCGCGCACAGCTCCTCGGGGAGGTGCGCGAACGCCGGAGGCCCGAAGACGGGCCAGGAATTCCGTTCCATCGGACGGCACCGGGACGGGCTCGACGCGAATGTCCTGAAGGCCGGCGCTCTCGAGGAGCTCTTCGAGCAGCCGGCGGGTGAACCAGCGGAGATGGCCCGCGTCCGCGGGGCCGGCCGCGACGGGGTCGAAGCGCCCGAGCAGGAGATCTTCGACGACGGGAAGGGCGGCCGCGTTCGGGACGCTGACGATCACGGTTGCTCCCGGCTCCGCGAGCCGAAGCGCCGACTTCAAGACCACGTACGGATCCTCCGTGTGCTCGAGAAAGTCGGCGAAGACGATCGTGTCGAAACGGGCGTTCTTCCGCGGTCGAGCTCGGCGAAGCCCTCCGCGGCGTCCGCGGAGTGGAGCTCGTCGAGGTTCCGCGCGGCCGCCTCGGCGAGCCCGGGATGGCGGTCGATGCCGGCGGCCCGAAGGCCGGGGATGCGCCGCCGGGCTTCGCCCGCGGTCTCCCCGGCGCCGCACCCGACGTCGAGGAGCCGCCGGGCAGTCCCGGGAATCCGCGCGAGGATCTCCTCGCGGACGCCGAAAGTCTCGGGAACGCGAAGCACGCGAAACCCGGAGGCGGCGACGAGACGCCGCGGATCGCCGTCGGCGCGGCGGAATCGAACCGGAGCGTTTCGGGGCTCGGCCGCCAGGACGAAGCACTCCCGGCCCGGCGCCCCGGCGCCCGCCTCCAGCTCGCGAAGCGTCGACGCGGGGGGCGGCGTCCATCGCAGCGCCGGCTCGATCGCCGCGGAGTCCAGCGCGAAGACGTCGGCATCGGGGTGGGACAGCGCCGCGGCCGCGAGCGAGAGGCCGGAACCGGGGACCGGCAGGGAGCGCACGTCGGAGATCTCGAGCACCCCTTCGAGGCGTCGGCAGGGCTCCTCGAATTCGCGCTTCCATCGGCCACGCGACAGCGCGGCGAGATAGTCGTCGGGTCCCGCAGGGAAGAGGATCTGAAAACCGGTCGGCATCAGGCGAACAGCGCGCGAATCGCTTCCGCCGGGGCGGGGGGGATTTTCGACAGCTCGAACGTCTCGCGCGCGTGCTCCGGATTCGAAACGCCGACGAGCGCGGACGTAACGCCGGCCGAGGACCGCGGGAGCTGGAGGGCGCGCCGGGCCCCGGCGGGAACGTTCGAGAAGAGATCGTCGATTTCCGGCGGGAGGTCCGCTTCCGCGAGCCGCCCCTGGAGGATGGACGCGGACGAGAAGCAGGCGAGCTCCAGCGCGATCGCGGCGTCGAGCAGGGGAATCATCTTTCCGCCGACCGGTTGCGACGGGAACGCGATCGCCTGCGGCATCGCGAGGTTCACCGGGGCCTGCACGGCCGCCAGGTGGTGGCCGTCCCCCGCGACCTCGCGGGCGAGGGCAACGCATTCTTCGAGGGAAAGGTGCGCGGGATGGCGCGGCGGCACCCGGAGGCAATCCCACGTCGCGAGTCCCCACCGGGCGATCGTCCCCTTCGCGACCTCCCCTTCGAGGAATTCGAACGCGAGCCGAAGGCGCCCCCGGAGCTCGTCCCGCGAAACCGACTGGAGCTGGGTCTCGGGATTGTGGAGGTAGTAGAGATCGATCGTGGAAAGGTCCAGGTTTCGCCGGCTCTGCTCGAGGGCCTTCGCGAGAAACCGCGGGGAGAGGGCGTGGCAGCCGGCGGCGAGGTCCTCCGGCGCGAGGATTTTCGTCTCGAAGTATTCCTCCCGGACGTACTCCTCGGGCGAGCGCGGGTCGCCGCTGTCGTGCGGAAGAAAGCCCCCTTTCGTCGAGACGAAAAGCGCCTCCCGCGAAAGGCCGCCGGCGACGGCGCGGGCGAGCGCTCGGCCGACAGATCGCTCGCTGCGCTGCCCGCGGTAGTTGAGCGCCGAATCGAAAACGTTGACGCCGCTCGCGAGGGCGACGGCGATCGACTCTTCGAATCCGCGGTCGGTCGCGTCGTCTTCCTCGCCGAGGTAAGTGCCGAGCCCGATCGAAGAGCATCGGATCCCCCCGAACGCCGGGCGGAAATGGCCGGCCGCGCAATTCGAGGCGGTCGCGAATTCCAGCGTCTGCGCGGGCGTCGCCCGACCGGAGATCATCCGGCCGATGCTATCGCGGCGCGGAGGCTTCGCGGCGGAGCATCTTCCGGCGGAACTGCAGCCGCGATCGGAGCTCGGCGAGCCGCTCGGCGAATTCGGGGTCCTTCGGCGCGAACGGGAGGCGGGCGCAGACCTGATAGATCCGAAACGCGCGCCACGCGCGTCCCGCGGCGTACGCCGCGTCGCCGCGGGCCCTGAGGCGCGAGGGGAGCGCCTTGAGCGAGCCCGTGAAAGCCGTGGAGGGATTGAGAGAAGAATAGGTCGCGACGTAGTCGACGAACGCGTCGATGTCGCGCGGCGAGCCCGTCTCCGCGGCTTCGCGCAGCTGTTCGAATTTCGCGATCGCCCCGGATTCGTCGGGAGGCGCGGGGGGAGCAGGAGCCGGCGCGGTTTCGGCCCGCGCCGGGGGAGCGGGCCGGGGCTTCCGGGCCGGAACGGGAATCTTCGGCTCCTCGAGGATCCGGGGTTGCGATATGGCTACGACGGAAGGCGCTGCAGGCCGTTCCGGCGTCGCGGGCGGCGGCGCCGGAACGGCGGGAGGGACGCGCGCGGCGGGTCTCGACGGCGGAGACGCTTGCCGCGACACCTCCCGGCGCGCGGATCTCCAGGCGTATCCGACCGCGATCGCCCCCAGGAGAAAACACGCGGCCGCCGCGCGGAGCGCGAGGGAGCGCGCGGCACCGCGCCGCGGCCGGACGACCGTCGTCCCGGCGGGCGGAGTCTGGAGCGGCAGCGTCGGATCGTGGTCGGAGGCGGCGGAGCGGAACCGTCGGCATCGTCGCGGTGACGGGAAGGAGGGCGGCGAGCGCGGCCGAAAACTCCGCCGCCGACTGAAAACGCCGGTCCCGGTCTTTTCGCAACGCCCGGCCGACGATTTCCGACAGCCGGAATCCGGTCTCGCTGGGCAGATCGTCGAGGAGAAGGGCCGGCGGTGTCTTCTGCAGGTGCTTGACGATGTAGCCCTCCGGCGTCTGGAGACTCGAAGAGCGGCCTGCCCGAAAGCATTTCGTAGAGAACGGCGCCGAAAGAACAGAGATCGCTTCTCCCGTCGAGCGTCTCGCCGGCGGCCAGCGCCCCCGCCTGCTCGGGCGAGCAATACTTGAGCTTCCCGAGGAACATCCCGGTCGCGGTCATCCCGGCGCGGTCCTGCGCGATTCTCTTCGCGATGCCGAGGTCGATGATTTTCGCGACGCGCCGGCCTCCCCGGGCGACGATCATGATGTTGTCGGGAGACACGTCGCGGTGAACGACGCCGGTCCGGTGAATTTCGCCGAGACCGGAGAGAACCTGGATTCCGATGTCGATCGCTTCTTCCGGCGAGAGGCGGCCCGCCCGGCGGAGACGATGGAGCAGGGTTTCGCCGTCGATGAACTCCCAGACCATGTAGGAGGCGCCCGACGGAAGCTTGGAGAAATCGTAGAGGGCGGCGACGTTCGGATGCCGGACCTGGGTCGCGAGCCGCGCTTCCTCGGAGAACCGGCGCTGGGAGCTCGCGTCGTCGCCGCCGAGCGTCTTCATCACCTTGATGATCCGGACCTCGTCGAGGTGGAGATGCCGGGCGCGATAGACCTCGCCCATTCCCCCTTCGGCGACCTTGCCGAGAATCTCGTACTTGCCGTCGATGATTTCGCCGGGCTGGAACATCAGAATTTCGGAGCCGCAGGCGGAGCAATAGCGGGAGGGCGCCGCGTTCGGGGCCCCGCACTGGTCGCACATGCGCCCGGATTCAGTCAAGACACTCTCACAGGCCGAAATCATTATAGGACTCCGACGAGCGGAGGGCCGGAAAGGTTGACTCGCGGCGAACGCGAGAGGGATTGGCGCATAATCGGCGCATGGACCTCGTCCTGGTGACCGGCTCGGCTTCGAAGGCCCGCGAGGCGCGAGAGATCTTCGGGCGGCCGCTCGAGCAGGTCGAGATCGATCTGCCGGAGATCCAGGCCGCGACCGTCGAGGAAGTCGCGCGCGAAAAGTCGCGGGAGGCCTTCCGGCGAGTCGAACGGGCGTGCGTCGTCGAAGACTCGGCGCTGGGTTTCGCCGCGTGGGGCGGCCTGCCCGGGCCCTTCATCAAGTGGTTCGAAAAGGCCGCGGGCCTCGAGGCTCTCTGCCGGTCCCTCGACGGCTTTCACCGACCGCGGCGCGACGGCGCTCTGCGTCCTCGCTTACCGGTCGGAAACCGTCCAGCTGACGGCCGTCGGCCGCCTCGAAGGGTCGATCGCGCGGGAGCCCCGGGGAGACCGGGGGTTCGGCTGGGACTCGATCTTCATTCCCCGCGGGTCCGACCGGACCTTCGCGCAAATGACGGCCGAAGAAAAAAACGCGATTTCCCATCGCCGGCAGGCGTGGGAGGAGCTCCGGTCGAAAATCTAGACCTCCGGCTCCCGGCTCCATCCGCCGAAGAGGGCTGAGACTTTCGCTCCCAGGTCCTCGACCGAACCCGCGTTCACGATCACGTCGTCGGCCTTCTTTCGCGCCTCGTTCTCGACGACCTGGGCGGCTATGCGGCGGGAGAGCTCCTCGGGGTCGAGCCCTTTTTCGCGCCATCGCTTCATCCGGACGATTTCGGGAGAAACGACGAGGACGACGCGGTCGAACTCGTTTTCATATCCCGCTTCGAAGATCTGCGACGCCTCGACGACCGCGACGGCGCGGCCCTCTTTTTCGGCGGAGGCGAATCGCTTCCGAATCTCCGAAACGACGAGCGGATGAATGGCCGCTTCCAGCCGCCGGCGCGCCCCGGCGTCCGAAAAGACGCGGGCCGCGACTTTCGCCTTGTCCACGGCCCCCCCGGTCCGGAGGAATTCCCTGCCGAAGAGCTCCGAGACGGCCCGCGCGCCCGGCTTTCCCGGTTCGTACGATTCCGCGACGATCCGGTCCGCGTCGAAAACCGCCGCGCCGAGCTCCGCGAAGAATCGGCCTGCCGTGGTTTTCCCCGACGCGACGCCGCCGGTCAATCCGATTCGGAGCATGCGTTCACCCCCTCTCCACCTGGCAGCCCTAGGACCGCCCGGTAGACGCGAGAGGGGGCCGGGGGGTGAGGTTCGCTGCCTTCACGGTGTTCTTCAGGAGCATCGCGACGGTGAGCGGGCCGACCCCCTTCGGCACGGGCGTGATCGCGGACGCGATTTCGCGCGCGGCGTCGAAATCGACGTCGCCGCAGAGTCCCGTGTCCTGGCGGTTGATTCCGACGTCGATCACGACGGCTCCGGGACGGATGAAATCGCCCGTCACGAATCGGGCTCTCCCCATCGCGACGACGAGGATGTCCGCCGTCCGGCAGACGGCGGGCAGGTCTCGCGTCTTCGAGTGGGCGATCGTGACGGTCGCGTTCGCGGCGAGAAGCAGCGCCGCCATCGGTTTGCCGACGATTTCGCTCCGGCCCACGATGACCGCGTGCCGGCCCTCGATCGGGAGGTTCTCGCGGCGGAGCAGCTCGAGGATCCCCGCCGGGGTGCACGGGACGAACCGGGGACGTCCCTGCTGGAGCAGTCCGACGTTGAGGGGATGAAAGCCGTCGACGTCCTTTCCGGGATCGATCGCGTCGAGGATCTTCCGGGGATGGATCGCCGCCGGGAGAGGCATCTGGACGAGGAGGCCGTCGATCCCGGCCGCGCGATTCGCGTCGGCGACGTGATCGAGGAGCTCGCCCTCCGACGCGGAGGACGGGAGCCGGACGGTCTCGGCGAGGAGGCCCGCCGCCCGCGCGGCTTTCTCCTTGCTTCGAACGTAGACCGCCGATCCCGGGTCGTCGCCGACGAGGAGGACGCGGAGACCCGGGGGACGTCCGCTTTTTTCCGCGAACGATTTCGCCTCCGCCGCGGCTTCGGCGCGCAGGATTTCCGCCAGACCGGTGCCCTCGAGGGTTCGCGCGCTCATGGCCGGACGGCCTCGTGAAGGGCCACGATGCCGAGCGCGAGCGATTTCGCGGAGACGTTCGAGAACCCCGACCGCGCGAGCGCCGCGGAAAATTCTTCCTTCGCCGGCCACTCCCTCGCCGATCGGTTCAGGTACTCGTATGCCTGCCGAGAGCCGGAGAGCAGCTTTCCGACCCGCGGCAGGACCCGGCGGGAGTAGGATCGGTACAGCGCGCCCCAGAGGCCGTGGGGCTGCGAAAATTCGAGAATCAGGAGCTTCCCGCCCGGCCGGAGGACTCTCCGAATCTCCGAGAGGCCCCGCGACAGGTCGGCGAAATTCCTCACGCCGAAACCGACCGTGACGGCGTCGAACGACGCTTCGCCGAATGGCAGCGCGAGCGCGTCGGCCGCGGAAAGGGAGAGCCGGCGCGATCCCGGCCCCGCGGCCTTTTCCCGGGCGACGGCGAGCATGTCGAGGCAGAAATCCGCCCCCGCGACCGTGCGCCCCTCCTGCGCGAGCGCGATCGCGAGATCGCCCGTTCCCGTGGCCAGGTCGAGCACCCTGCGGTGGCGCCCGTTGAGGGACCGGGCTGCGATTCGCCGCCAGCGGCGGTCCGAATTCGCGGAAAGAACATGGTTCAGGAAGTCGTAGCGGCCCGCAATCGAGGAGAACATCCCGGAGATCGCGGCGCCGGATTTGTCGAGCTCCGTCATGACGCGGGCAGCTTAACCCGGATTCAGCAGCCGGCTAAGCGCTTGACACCGCGTCGGGTTCCCGTTATCTTGTTTGTCCCCTTGCCGAAGGGAGTACTGCGTCCGGGTCCGGTATGGCGCCGCGACCGCACGGCGCCTTGAAATGGAAATGCGCCGCTCGGCGGCGTCTTGAAAAGGTTCCGACGCAAGTCAATTGGAGTGTGGATGTCTTCGAAGACGATGGTGGTCAAGAGGGACCAGGTTCGGCACAACTGGTACGTGGTCGACGCGCAGGGGACGGCGGTCGGGCGGATCGCGTCCCGCGCCGCGAAAATTCTGATGGGCAAGAACAAGGCGGCGTACTCGCCGTCTCTGGACAACGGGGACTTCGTCGTCGTCATCAACGCCGAAAAGGCCGTCCTGACGGGCGCGAAGGAGCAGGCGAAGGTCTACCGCCGCCACACGGGCTTTCCGGGCGGCCTGCGCTCGACGCCCGCCGCGGAGATGCGCGCGAAGCACCCCGAAAAAATGATCGAGGAAGCCGTCAAGGGAATGCTTCCGAAGAATTCCCTCGGCCGGAAGCAGTTCAAGAAACTGAAAGTTTACGCCGGATCCACGCACCCGCACGAGGCGCAGCGTCCGAAGACCATCGCGGCGCGGGCATAAGGAGGAGGTCCACTTGGCATCGACGCTTCAATACTACGGAACGGGCCGACGCAAGGAAGCGGTCGCCCGCGTCTACCTCAGGCCCGGATCGGGAGAGATCAAAGTCAACGACCATCCGTTCGACGAGTACTTTCCGAACAAAGTTCTCAAGATGATCATCCGGCAGCCCCTCGCCCTGACCGAGACGGCCGACAAGTTCGACATCGGCGTCACCGTCATGGGAGGCGGACCCGCCGGCCAGGCCGGCGCGATCCGGCACGGGATTTCCCGCGCGCTCATCGTCTACAACGCGGAATTGCGGCCGCGCCTGAAGAAGGAAGGTCTTCCTCACCCGCGACTCGCGGGTCAAGGAGCGCAAGAAGTACGGGCAGAAGGGCGCGCGAGCCCGGTTCCAGTTCTCGAAACGTTGATTCTGTTTCTGGAAAGGCCATTCCGGTCTTTCCGCGGTTTTGAAGGAGGTGTGATCTGGCTTCTATTTCGATGAAGGACCTGCTCGAGGCCGGCGTCCATTTCGGCCACCAGACCAGCCGCTGGAATCCGAAGATGAAGAAGTTCATCTTCATCGAGCGCAACGGCATCTACATCATCGACCTCCAAAGACGCTCAAGCTGCCTGAACGAGGCGCTCGATTCGTCGATCGCTCGCGGCGCCAGGGCGGCGGACACATCCTGTTCGTCGGCACCAAGCGCCAGGCGCAAGACGTGATCGCCGAAGAGTCGGTGCGCTGCGGCCAGTTCTTCGTCGTCGAGCGCTGGCTCGGCGGCACGCTCACGAACTTCAAGACCGTGAAGATGAGCATCGAGCGGCTCAAGGAGCTCGACAAGCTGGCGACCGAGGGCGCGTTCGACCGCCTCTCGAAGAAGGAAGCCTCGCGCCTGTCGCGCGAGCGCGCGAAGCTCGAGCAGCCTCTCCGGCATCAAGGAGATGAACGCGCTGCCGAAGCTGCTGTTCATCATCGACACGAAGAAGGAGAAGATCGCGGTCGCCGAGGCGAATCGCCTGGGATCCCGATCGTGGGCATCGTCGACACGAACTGCGACCCGGACGTGATCGATACGTCATCCCGGGCAACGACGACGCGATCCGCGCGATCCGCCTGTTCTCGCGCATGGTCGCCGACGCCGTCCTCGAGGGCCTGCATGCCCACGAAGAGCGCTTCGGGGCCGGTCCACGGAGACTCCCGCGGGAGAGAACGCCGAGACTTTCGGCGCCGTGGCCGGGTAGAACGCGATGGAAATCACCGCGAAGATGGTCAACGACCTGCGCCAGCAGACCGGCGCGGGAATGGTGGTGCAAGGCCCGCCATGGAACAACGGCGGCCAGGCGGCGACGAAGTCCGTTCGAAGAAGGGTCTCGCGCGGTCCGCGAAGAAGGCGGTGCCGTGGCCGCGACGGCAGGGTCTCGTCTCCGCGAAGATCCATCCGCAGGCGGCCGGTGCTGCTCGAAGTCAATTGCGAGACGGATTTCGTCGACGAAGACGGAAGAATTCCAGGTCCTCGTCGAGAAGCTCTCGGAGCGGATCGCGGTGCACTACCGCGATTTGGCGACACCTCGGACGGAGACGTGGCGGCTCTCGTCAGTCGCTCTCGTCCCCGGGCGGAGGAAGGCGCCGACGATCGGCGAGGCGCTCGCGCACCTCGTCAAGGCCGCATCGAGCGAGAACATGTCGATCCGACGGTTCGCGAGTGGACCGGATGCCACGGCGAAGTCTTTTCGAACTAGCGTCCACGGGAACGGCCGGATCGGCGTGCCTGATCGGTCTTCACCGGGCGGCACCGGCGGACCTCGCCCGCGACGTCGCGATGCACGTCGCCGCGGCGGAGCCGAGGTTCGGGCGCCGCGAAGACGTCCCGCAGAGCGTTCTGGACGCCGAGCGGGAAATCGCGAAGGCGCAGGCGCGGCTAGACCGAGACAAGCCCGCGCCCGTCGTCGAGAAGATCGCGGACGGGAAAGTCGAGAAGTTCTACCAGGACAGCGGTGCCTGCTCGAGCAGGCGCTACGTCCGGGACGACAAGCAGACGGTCGGCGAGGTGCTGAAGGCTCGCGGCGGCGAGAAAGCGCAGGGTCCTGCGGTTCCTCCGCTACAAGCTGGGCGAAGGCCTCGCGAAGAAGCGAGAACGACTTCGCGGCCGAAGTCGCGGCGCAGACCAGTCGTGCTTGCCAGGAGACGCGTTGGTCGAGCAGGTCGAGGCGACGTCCGACCTCATGGAGTATCGGGTCGGCGGACGCTGCGACGGATGGCTGCCGAAAAGACATGTCCTCGCGGTCGCGACGGTCGGCCTGACCTTTTCGATTACAATCCGCCCGTGGGCGCAGTCTACAAAAGAATCCTCCTCAAGGTCTCCGGCGAAGCCCTCATGGGCGCCGCCCGTTCGGAATCGACCCCGAGCGCATCTGGCGGATCGCCGACGAGATCGCGGAGGTCCACGCCCTCGGCACGGAGTCGGCGCTCGTCCTCGGCGGCGGCAACATCTTCCGCGGCGTCACGGCCGCAGCGTCCGGCATCGACCGCGACCGGCGACCACATGGGCATGCTCGCGACGGTCATCAACGGCCTCGCGCTGCAGGACGCCCTCGAGAAGCCGGGATGCGACACGCGCGTCGTGATCGGCGATCGACATCCGCCAGTCGCCGAGCCGTTCATCCGCCGCCGCGCGATGCGCCACCTCGAGAAAGGACGAGTCGTCATTTTCGTCAGCGGCACGGGCAACCCCTTCTTCACGACCGACAGGCGGCGGCGCTGCGCGCGAACGAGATCCGCGCAGACGCCTGCTCAAGGCGACGCGGTCGACGGCATCTACACGGCGACCCCGGCTCGACCCGCAACGCGACGCTACTTCCGATCGTGACGTACCACCAGGCGCTCGAAAGGAGCTGAAGGTGATGGATGCCGCCGCGTCGCGCTGTGCCGCGACAACCGGATCCCGATCAAGGTCTTCAATCTCCTGACCGCGGGCAACATCCGCCGGGTCGTGGAGGGGTCGGACATCGGCTCGCTCGTCGTGGACGAGGTCGTCGCGCGGGCCGGGGAGCCCGCCTAGACCGGTCGAGAGCCGAGAAAGAATGAGAGCCGCGAGAGAACCATGAGAAACGAAATCCAAGCCGTCGAGAAGAAAATGGTCGCCGCCCTGGAGGCCCTGAAAACCAGCTCGGCACGCTGCGACCGGACGCGCGTCCGCGGCGCTGCTCGAGGGGTGATGGTTTCCTCCTACGGAGTCGAGACGCCCCTGAAGCAGGTGTGCAACCTGACCGTTCCCGAGTCGAGCCTCATCGTCGCTCACCGTGGGACCCTTCCCTGTGCGGCGAGATCGACAAGGCGATCCGAAAAGCGGACCTCGGCCTGAATCCGGTCTCCGACGGCAAGGTCGTGCGGATCCCCGTTCCGCCCCCGACGGAGGAGCGGCGAAAAGACTTCGTGAAGAAGGGACACCACCTGGCGGAGGAGGTCCGCGTCGAGGTGCGCCGCTTCCGCCACGAGGCCAACGACACGCTGAAGAAGCTGAAGAAAGACAAGGCGATCTCGGAAGACGACGAGAAGCGCGGCCTCGACGAGGTCCAGAAGCTGACCGACAAGAAAATCACGGAGATCGACGCGCTCGTGAAGGCCAAGGAAGAAGAGATTTTGAAGGTTTGAGCCTCCACCTTCTGATCCCGGCGGCCGGCCGCGGCGATCGGCTCGGGGGATCCGTCTCGAAGGCTCTCGTTCCGATCCATGGACGGCCTCTCCTTTCGTTCGCGCTGGGGGCGTTTTCCTCGATCCCGTTCGAGAAGGGAGTCGTTCTTTCCCCGGCGGGCCTGGAAGAGCGATTCGGCGAAGCGCTTCGCCACCGCTGGCCGGTGATCGCCGGGGGCCGCACCCGGGCGGATTCCGTCGCGATCGGGGTGGACTACCTCGCGCCGGGGCCGCGCGACTACGTCGTCATCCACGACGCGGCGCGGGCGTTCGTCGAGCCGGAGGAGGTTCAGGCGGTCATCGACGCCGCCGAGGAAACGGGCGCGGCGATCGCCGTCATTCGGGTCGCCGACACTCTGAAGAAGTGGGACGGGGAGTGGGTGATCGGGACGCTCGACCGCGAGGAGGTCGCGGCGGCGGCGACGCCCCAGGTGTTTCGCGGCGACGTCCTGCGGCGGGCGATTTCGGAAGCCCCTCCCGGTACCGACGAGGCCTCGCGCTGCGAAGCGATCGGAATCCGCGTCGCGGCCGTGCCCGTGTCCCGCCTCGCGTTCAAGATCACGTTCCCGGAAGACCTGCGCCTCGCGGAGGCGATCGCAAACCTCACCCCCCTGCCCCCTCTCCAGGTGGAGAGGGGGAGGCGAAAGCCCGAATGACGCGGGTCGGCCTGGGATTCGACGCGCACCCGCTCGAAAAAGGGCGTCCCCTTGCGCTCGGCGGGCTTGCCTGGGAAGCGGGCGCCGGGCTCGCGGGGCACTCCGACGGCGACGTGCTGCTGCACGCGATCTGCGACGCGCTGCTTGGCGCCGCCGGCCTCGGAAGCCTCGGCGAGATTTTTCCGACCGCGACCCGAAGGGCCGGGGGCGCGAGAGCGCGGAAATGCTGTCGGCCGTCGTGGAAATGGTCCGCGCGGCCGGATGGTCGATCGGCAACGTCGACTCGACGGTCGTCGGGGAGGAGCCGAAGATCGCGTCGCGGCGCGCGGAGATCGCTCGGCGCGTCGCTTCGCTCCTCGGGATCCCCCCGGATCGCGTGTCGGTTCGCGGCACGTCGACGAACGGGCTGGGATTCCTCGGCCGCGGCGAAGGGCTCGCGGCGATGGCGGTCGTGCTGTTGGAGGGGGGGCCGGGGGGAAACGTTTGATTCTCTCCGGGTTCCACGCGGTCGAGGAAGCGGTGCGTTCGAGCCCGAAACGCGTCGAGTGGGCCCTTTTCGACGAATCGCGGCGCGACCGGCGCAGCGGCGAGCTGAAACGCCTGTGCCGCGAGGCCGGCGTTGCGGTGCGCTACGGCGCCCGGGCGGCTCTCGATCGGTTTGCAAAGAATCACCAGGGAATCGTCGCGCGGCTCGCGGCCGCCGACCTGTCGACGCGCGAGGAAGTCCTTTCCGGACAGCCGGGTACGCGGTTCGTGATCCTTCTCGACGACGTCCAGGATCCCCACAACCTGGGCGCGGTTCTGAGGGTCGCCGACGCGGCCGGGGCGAGGGTCGTCGTGCACGACCGGGGCTCGGCGCCCCTTTCCGAGACGGTCGCCCGCGTTTCCGCCGGGGCGATCGCGCGCGTGCCCCTGTTTCGGGCCGGAAACCTGCGGCGCTTCCTCGACGACGCGCGGGGCCAGGGCTTCTTCGCCGTCGGCCTCGACGAGAGGGGAGAAGACCTCTATTCGCTCGACTTGAAAGGGGATCTCGTACTCGTCCTCGGCGCCGAAGGCAAGGGAATCCGCCGGCTCGTGAAGGAGGGGTGCGACGTGGTCGCGCGCCTTCCGATGGCGGGGCAGATTGCCTCGCTGAACGTCTCCACGGCGGCCGCCGCCGCCGCCTTCGAGGCGGTGCGCCAGAGGCGGCTATCCTTTAGAGAAGAAAAGTTCTTGCCTCGCTAAAAACGTTCTGGTATTCTCCACAGTTCGCGCCGTGTTTGCGAGAATTCGTGTGCACGGCGGGTGTGTCTGGAGTCTTCCCGGGGTGTTCTTTGAAGAGCGGGCAACGTTCGCGGGGTCGCGCCGGCGTAGCTCAATCGGCAGAGCAGCGGTTTTGTAAACCGAAGGTTGGAGGTTCAATTCCTCTCGTCGGCTCCACGAGCTTCCGGCGGAGAAGGAAACCGAGGATCTGAGGGCAGTTGGCCGAGTGGTTAATGGCAGCAGACTGTAAATCTGCCGCGCTTCGCGCTACGGAGGTTCGAATCCTCCACTGCCCACCATCTCGGGCGGCGCGGCGGCGGAAAGTACGGGGAAAGCGCGGGAGTAACTCAGGGGTAGAGTCACAGCCTTCCAAGCTGTTGGTCGCGGGTTCGAATCCCGTCTCCCGCTCCAAACTTGGGAATCTGGGGGTCTTGAAATCGTTTTCCTTGCCCACGTAGCTCAGGCGGTAGAGCGCGTCCTTGGTAAGGACGAGGTCACCAGTTCAACCCTGGTCGTGGGCTCCAGTTCTCGGTCCGGGGAATTCCCCGCGTCGGGTTTTGAAAAATGATGAGGGACGAGGATGTCGAAAGAGAAATTTGACCGGAGCAAGCCGCACGTCAACATCGGGACGATCGGCCACGTGGATCACGGGAAGACGACGTTGACGGCGGCGATCACGACGGTGTTGTCGAAGAAGGGTCTGGCGACGGCGAAGGGTTACGACCAGATCGACAACGCGCCGGAAGAGAAGGCGCGGGGGATCACGATCAACACGGCGCACGTGGAGTACTCCACCGAGAAGCGGCACTACGCGCACGTGGACTGCCCGGGGCACGCGGACTACGTGAAGAACATGATCACGGGCGCGGCGCAGATGGACGGAGCGATCCTGGTGGTGTCGGCGGCGGACGGCCCGATGCCGCAGACGCGGGAGCACATCCTGCTGGCGCGTCAGGTCGGCGTGCCGTTTATCGTGGTGTTTTTGAACAAGACCGACATGGTGGACGATCCGGAATTGCTCGAACTGGTGGAGCTGGAAGTTCGGGAGCTTTTGACCTAGTACAAGTTCCCGGGCGACAAGATCCCGATGATCAAGGGATCGGCGCTGAAGGCGCTGGCCTCGGGAGACCCCAACAGCCCGGACACCAAGTGCATCCTGGAGTTGATGGACGCGGTGGACGCCTACATTCCTCTTCCGGAGCGGGCGATCGACAAGGATTTCCTGATGCCGATCGAGGACGTGTTCTCGATTTCGGGCCGCGGGACCGTGGTCACGGGCCGGGTGGAGCGAGGCAAGGTCAAAGTCGGGGAAGAGGTCGAGATCGTGGGGATCAAGCCGACGCAGACCAAGGTCGTGACGGGTGTGGAGATGTTCCGCAAGCTGCTCGACGAAGGCGTGGCGGGAGACAACGTGGGCCTGCTGCTGCGGGGCGTGGAGCGCAAAGACGTGGAGCGCGGACAGGTCTGCGCCAAGCCCAAGTCGATCACGCCGCACACGAAGTTCAAGGCGGAGGCCTACGTGCTGACGAAGGAAGAGGGCGGACGCCACACGCCGTTTTTCAACGGATACCGGCCGCAGTTCTACTTCCGCACGACCGACGTGACGGGGACCGCGCAGCTGCCGGCGGGAGTGGAGATGGTGATGCCGGGCGACAACGTGGCGATGGAGATCAACCTGATCACCCCGATCGCCATGGAAAAGGGCCTTCGCTTCGCGATCCGCGAAGGCGGCCGCACCGTCGGCGCCGGCACGATCACGGAAATCATCGAATAAGGGGACGCGACGATGCAAGAAATCATTTCTCTCGCGTGCAGCGCGTGCAAACGGCGCAACTACACGACGACGAAAAACAAGAAGACCAACACCGAGAAGTTGGAGCGCAGCAAGTACTGCCGATTCTGCCGGAAGCACACGGCGCACAAGGAAGGCAAGGTTTGAGCCGGAGGGGTGTAGCTCGAATTGGTAGAGCGCCGGTCTCCAAAACCGGATGTTGGGGGTTCGAATCCCTCCACCCCTGCCATTCCGAACGAGTCTCGAGTCGCGAGTCGCGAGTCGAGAATGAGCGAGATAGGAACGATATGGCAGCGATTTCACAGTGGTGGCCGAACACGCGAACCTTCGTCCGGGAAGTGGTCTCGGAAACCAAGAAGGTCACGTGGCCGGACCGGAAGACCGTCGTCAGCACGACGATCGTCGTGATCGTCTCGACGCTGATCATCGGTTTCTACCTGTCCGCCTGCGACCTCGTCCTGGGCAAGGGTATCGAGATCGTTTACAAGGCGCTCGGCGTATGAGTCGAGCGGCGACGGGCGAGAAGCGCTGGTACATCGTGCACACGTACTCGGGTTTCGAGGATCGCGTGCGGCAGAACCTGCTGCAGCGCGTCGAGGCGATGGGCATGAGCCCCGCTTTCGGCGAGGTCCGCATTCCGACCGAGACGCTCGTCGAGATGAAGGGCGGCAAGAAGCGGGAGATCCACCGCAAGTTCTTCCCCGGTTACATCCTCGTCGAGATGGAAATGTCTGACGAGGCCTGGCACCTGGTCAAGAACACGCCGAAGGTCACCGGGTTCGTCGGATCGGGGAAAGAGCCGACGCCGCTGACCGAAGAGGAGGTCGAGCAGATCCTCCACCAGGTCCATTCGACGAAGGAGAAGCCCAAGCCGCGGCACACTTTCGACCACGGCGAGACGGTGCGGATCACCGACGGCCCGTTCACGAACTTCACGGGCGTCGTCGAGGACGTCAACCTCGATCGCTCGACCCTCAAGGTCATGGTCACGATCTTCGGCCGGGCCACGCCGGTCGAGCTGGATTTCCTTCAGGTTCAGAAAATCTAATCCGAGAAGAAGATAGGAAGACGCGCGCATGGCAAAGAAAATCACCGGCTACATCAAGCTTCAGATTCCCGCGGGCGAAGCCACTCCGGCCCCTCCGGTCGGAACGGCGCTCGGCCCGGCGGGCGTCAACATCATGGACTTCGTCAAGAACTTCAACGCGAAGACCGCGAAGGACAAGGGGCTCATCATTCCGGTCGTCCTGACCGTCTACGCGGACCGGTCTTACACGTTCATCACGAAGACTCCGCCGGCGCCGGTTCTGCTTTTGAAGGCGGCCGGTGTTCCGAAGGGGTCGGGAACGCCGAACAAGGTCAAGGTCGGCAAGGTGACGAAGGCGCAGGTCGAGGAAATCGCCCGCCTGAAAATGCCCGACCTGAATGCCGGCTCGCTCGCCGCGGCCGTCAAGACAATTTCCGGCACGGCCCGGAACATGGGGCTCGATATCGTTTAACGGGGTTTTCACGGTCTCCTCCGGGGCGAGTCAGCGCCCAGGGAACGGAGGCGGCCGAAACGACAGTCGGAGATCCCGGCGACGGGATCGATTGCACGACGAAAGGATCTTATGGCTTCAAGAGGCAAAAAATTTCAGGCGGCCAAGGCGCAGATCCAGGACCGTCCGTACGGGCTGGAAGAGGCGATCGCGCTCGCGAAGAAGATCAAATTCGCGAAGTTCGACGAGACTCTGGACGTGTCGATCCTGCTCGGAGTGGACCCGAAGCACGCGGACCAGATGGTCCGCGGGACGGTGATCCTTCCGCACGGACTCGGCAAGTCCAAGCGCGTGGCGGTGATCACCTCGGGCGAGAAGATCAAGGAAGCGGAGGCCGCGGGAGCCGACATCGTCGGGGGAGAAGATCTGGCGGAGAAGATCGCCGGAGGCTACCTCGACTTCGACGCGCTCGTGGCGACTCCGGACATGATGCGGTCGGTCGGCCGTCTCGGAAAGGTTCTCGGCCCGCGCGGGCTCATGCCGAACCCCAAGGCGGGAACGGTCACGGCCGACGTCGGCAAGGCCGTCACCGAAATCAAGGCCGGAAAGCTGGAGTTCCGCGTCGACAAGACGGCGATCATTCACGCCCCGCTGGGGAAAATGTCCTTTGAGGAGAAGAAGTTGAAGGAAAACGCGGAAGCGTTGATCCACGCGGTACACCGGGCCAAGCCCGCGGCCGCGAAGGGGAAATATTTCCGCTCCGTTTCGCTTTCTTCCACGATGGGCCCCAGCGTCAAAGTCGACACGGCCGCCGCGGAAGCGATCTGAGGGGATTGAGAGTGAACAAACAAGAGAAGAACGCTGCCATCGAAGAGCTTCGCGATTCGCTCGGCGCGGCGAGCAACGCGTTTGTGCTCGGTTTCTCCGGGCTCCGGGTTCCGGACGTCACCGAGCTGCGCAAGCAGATTCGCGATTCGAAGTCTTCGTACCTCGTGGTGAAGAACACGCTCGCAATCCGGGCGATCGAGGGGGGGGCCCTCGAACCGCTTCGCGACCATTTCGCCGGCCCGACCGCAGTCGCGTACAACGCGGATTCCCCGGTCGGACTGGCAAAAATCCTGACGACTTTCGCGAAAACGAACGCGTCGCTCTCGTTCAAGGGGGCGGTCGTCGAAGGAAGGGCGATCCCGGCGGCCCAGATCCAGGCGATCGCCGACCTTCCGTCCCGCGAGCAGCTGGTGGGAAGGCTGCTCTTTATGCTACAATCACCGGTTCGGCGGTTGGTCACGGTGTTGAACGGTCCGATCCAGAATCTGGCGGTGGTGCTTTCGCAGATCAGCGATCAAAAAGGGAAGTCCGCCCCCGCGGAGCAAACCGCGTCGGGTGAATGAGAATTTGAGGAGAAATCAATGGCATTGAACGTAGAGCAGTTCGTTTCGGAGATCGAGAAGATGTCGGTTCTCGATCTCAACACCCTCGTCAAGTCGCTCGAGGAGAAGTTCGGCGTGTCGGCAGCGGCGATGGCGATGCCGGCGGCGGCCGCCCCGGCGGCCGCGGCGGCTCCTGCGGAGGAAGAGAAGACGGAATTCACCGTCGTCCTCGCCGCCGCGGGCGACAAGATCAAGACGATCAAGGTGGTTCGCGAAGTGACGGGCCTCGGGCTCAAGGAAGCCAAGGACCTGGTCGACGGCGCCCCGCAGACGCTTAAGGAAGGGGTTTCCAAGGACGACGCGGCCAACATCAAGAAGAAGTTCGAGGAAGTCGGGGCGAAAGTCGAAGTCAAGTAATCGGAAACGAGAAGACGTGTTTTCTTGTCCGGATGAAGGATTTGGGGGACCGCCTCCGGCGGTCCCCGTGTGCCTCCCCGGTGGAAATCGTGGAAAAGGAGTCGTAACGGCATGAGTTCTGAAGCGGTCGTACGCGAACGAAGAGATTTCTCCAAGATCCGGTCCTTCATGGATCTCCCGAACCTGATCGACGTGCAGCGCCGGTCCTACGAGAAGTTTCTTCAGATGAACCTGCTTCCCGAGGAAAGGGAAGAGGTCGGCCTGCAGTCGGTCTTCAACGGAATCTTTCCGTTCGCGGATTTTCGCGGCCTGTGCGAGCTGCAATTCGTGAAGTATTCGATCGGCAACTGGGAGTGCAAGTGCGGGAGGCTCCGCGACCTCGAATACCTGCGAATGACCTGCGCGTCGTGCAAGGCCCGGATCATCACGGCCCACCCCCACGAGGAGGTCGTCCAGTGCCCGAAGTGCGGCCACCAGAACAAGAATGACGTGACACTCTGCGACGTCTGCTCGAATCCCGTGGACCTGCAGATGAAATACGGCGTCGCCGAGTGCCAGGAGCGGGGCATGACCTTCTCCGTGCCCCTGAAAGTCACGTTCCGGCTGTTCGTCTACGACCGCGACCCGGAAACGGGGACGCGGACGATGCGCGACGCGAAGGAAGAGGAAGTCTTCTTCGGAGACATTCCGCTGATGACCGAGCACGGCACGTTTATCATCAACGGAACGGAGCGCGTGATCGTGTCGCAGCTGCACCGGTCCCCCGGCGTGTTCTTCACCCGGGAGAGCGCCCACGGGTATCTCGCGAAGATCATCCCGTACCGCGGCTCCTGGGTGGAGTTCGAGTTCGACCAGAAAGGAATCCTCTACGTTCGGATCGACCGGAAGAGGAAGTTCCCCGCAACGATTTTCCTGCGGGCGCTGGGGCTCGAGACCGACGAATCGATCCTGCGCCAGTTCTACGCGCCGGTCAAAACGCGGCTCGACCGCGGGCGAGCGTTCGTGACCGTCGGCCCCGAGGTCCTGAAGCAGGAAGACCTGAAGGACCGGTTCGCTCGAATCAAGCGCGACGTCAAGCCGATCTTTGCCGGCATCAAGCTCGACCTCGACCAGCAGAAAGAGATCAACAAGAAGGGCTCGGTCGAGGTCTCCGTTCCGCAGGAGCAGGTCGAAAAGGCCTGTTTCCTCGCCGACATCGTCGACCTCGCCTCGGGCGAAGTCCTCTTCGAGGCCGGGCAGGAAGTCGGGCCCGGCGGCGTCGAGGCCCTGAAGGCGAAGGGGATCAAGGAAATCGAGCTGATCTTCCCCGAGTGGGATCTCGGCGGCGACGTCCTCGTGAACACGATCCGCAAGGACACGCACAAGACGAAGAACGAAGCGGTCCTCGAGATTTACCGCCGCCTGCGCCCGGGAGACCCTCCGACCTACGAGTCGGCGAAGAATCTCTTCGAAGGAATGTTCTTCGACTCGAAGAAATACGACTTTTCGCGCGTCGGCCGGTTCAAGTTCAACATCAAGATGGAGTCGGAGGGATCGCTCGAGACGCGAACCCTGACGCCCGACGACATCTACCGGGTCGTCGGCTATCTGCTTCGCCTCCGCAAGGACGTCGGGCGGGTCGATGACATCGACAACCTCGGCAACCGCAGGGTCCGATCCGTGGGCGAGCTCCTCGAGAACCAGTTCCGGATCGGGCTCGTTCGCATGGAGCGGGCGATCAAGGAGAAGATGTCCGTCCACCAGGACATCGACTCGGCGATGCCCCACGACCTGATCAACAGCAAGCCGGTCATCGCCGCGATCAAGGAATTCTTCGGGTCGTCCCAGCTCTCGCAGTTCATGGACCAGACGAACCCGCTTTCCGAGGTCACGCACAAGCGGCGGCTTTCGGCCCTCGGGCCGGGCGGCCTTTCGCGGGAGCGCGCCGGATTCGAAGTTCGCGACGTGCACCCGACGCACTACGGCCGCGTCTGCCCGATCGAGACGCCCGAAGGTCCGAACATCGGCCTGATCTCGTCCCTGTCGTGCTACGCGCGGATCAACGACTTCGGCTTCATCGAGACCCCGTACAAGAGGGTCGAGAAGGGGCGGGTCCTGGACCACTTCCGGGTCACGCGGACCGGCGACACGCGATTCAAGCTCAGCCAGATCGTCGAAAAGAAGGACCTGGACGAGGAGAACGAGCGTGTTCGCGGCGGGCACAAGAAAGCCGCCGAGGCCGAGCCGTTCGCGTTCTACCTGTCCGCGTGGCAGGAAGAGAATTTCGTCATCGCGCAGGCGAACGCCGAGACGGATTCGCACGGCCGTCTGAAGGAAGACCGCGTCATCGCAAGGCTGAACGGGGAATTCATCTCCGTCGAGCGCGACAAGGTCGACTACAAGGACATCTCGCCGCGCCAGCTCGTTTCCATCGCCGCGGCCCTCATCCCGTTCCTCGAGCACGACGACGCGAACCGCGCCCTGATGGGATCGAACATGCAGCGCCAGGCCGTTCCCCTGCTCAAGGCGGAGGCGCCGCTCGTCGGCACGGGTCTCGAGCGGACCGTCGCCCGCGACTCGGGGGCCGTCGTTCTCGCGAAGCGCGGGGGAATCGTCGATCAGGTCGACGCGGAGCGAATCATCGTGCGCGTCGAGGGAGAAGAAGGGGACACGCGCGGCGCGAAGGAGTTCGGAGCCGACATCTATCCGATGGTGAAATTCCGGCGCAGCAACCAGAACACCTGCATCAACCAGAAGCCGATCGTCGTCGAGGGGCAGCGGGTCGCCCGGGGCGAAGTCCTCGCCGACGGTCCCTGCACCGACGACGGCGAGCTCGCGCTCGGCCGCAACATCCTCGTCGCGTTCATGCCGTGGCGGGGCTACAACTACGAGGACGCGATCCTGATCTCGGAGAAGATGGTCAAAGAGGACTATTTCACCTCCATCCACATCGAGGAATTCGACCTCGAGGCCCGCGACACGAAGCTCGGGCCGGAGGAGATCACGCGCGACATCCCGAACGTTTCGGAATACGCGCTCGGCGATCTCGACGAATCCGGGATCATCCGGATCGGCGCGTCCGTCAAGCCGGGCGACATCCTCGTCGGCAAGGTGACGCCGAAGGGCGAGACGCAGCTGACGCCGGAAGAGAAGCTCCTGCGGGCGATCTTCGGCGAGAAGGCGGGCGACGTTCGAGACGCCTCCCTCAAGTGCCCTCCGGGGATCGAGGGTATCGTCGTCGACGTCAAAATCTTTTCCCGAAAGGGGATCGAGAAGGACGTCCGCGCCCTGCAGATCGAGGAAGACCAGATCGCGAAGCTCCAGAAGAACAGCCAGGACGAGATCCGGATCATTCGGGAAGAAGCGAACAAGAAGGTCCAGGGAATCCTCGACGGGAAGACTCTCGCCGAAGATCTCGAGGACCGGCGGGGAGAAGTCGTCGCGAAGAAGGGCGGCCGCCTGACGGCGGACGTCGTCGCGAAGCTCTCGAAGAAAGAGCTCCTCTCGGCGCGCCTGAAGGACGACGAGGCCCGGGACGAAGTTCGAAAGATTTTCGCCCGCGCCGATTCCCAGATCGAGGTCTTGAACAAGGTCAACGCGGACCGGATCGACTTGCTGCAGAAGGGGGACGAGCTGCCCCCGGGAGTCATCAAGCTGGTCAAGGTGTACGTGGCCATGAAGCGCAAGCTCTCCGTCGGGGACAAGATGGCCGGCCGCCACGGGAACAAGGGCGTGATCTCGCGGATCCTGCCGGAAGAGGACATGCCGTACCTTCCGGACGGACGGCCGGTCGAGATCGTCCTCAATCCGCTCGGCGTTCCCTCCCGAATGAACGTGGGTCAGATCCTCGAGACGCACCTGGGCTGGGCCGCCCGCGCCCTGGGTCTCCACGTCGCGACGCCGGTTTTCGACGGCGCGTCGGAGGGCGAGATCAAGGTGCTCCTCAAGGACGCGAACCTTCCTTCTTCGGGAAAAACGACGCTGTACGACGGAATGACGGGCGAGGGGTTCGAGCAGAAGGTCACCGTCGGGTACATCTACATGCTGAAACTCTCGCACCTCGTCGACGACAAGATTCACGCCCGCTCGATCGGGCCGTATTCGCTGATCACCCAGCAGCCGCTCGGCGGCAAGGCGCAGTTCGGCGGACAGCGGTTCGGAGAGATGGAAGTGTGGGCCCTGGAAGCGTACGGCGCGGCCTACACGCTCCAGGAGCTGCTGACGATCAAGTCGGACGACGTCGAGGGCCGGTCGAAGGTCTACGAGGCGATCGTCAAGGGAGAAGTTCCGGAAGATCCGGGTCTGCCGGAGTCGTTCAATGTTCTCGTCCGGGAGCTGCAGTCGCTGTGCCTGGACGTCGAGCTGCTCAAGCGGTGAAGGTTTCGGGGCGGTTTTGACAGAGTTCGAAAGGAGTGGGCAATTGGAAACGCTCACGTTGATGAATCAACCGACGAGTCTGAAGGATTTCAATTCGATCCGGGTGTCCCTGGCCTCGCCGGAAAAAATCCGTTCCTGGTCGTTCGGGGAGGTCACGAAACCCGAGACGATCAACTACCGCACGTTCAAGCCGGAGCGGGACGGGCTCTTCTGCGCGAAGATCTTCGGACCGATCACCGACTGGGAATGCCTGTGCGGCAAGTACAAACGGATGAAACACCGCGGGGTCGTCTGCGACAAGTGCGGCGTTGAGGTCACGAAGTCCCGCGTCCGCCGCGAGCGGATGGGGCACATCGAGCTGGCCGCGCCCGTCTCGCACGTGTGGTTCTTCAAGGGCCTGCCCTCGCGGATCGGCCATCTCCTCGACATGTCGCTTCGCGACCTCGAGCGCGTTCTCTACTTCGAGTCCTACGTCGTCATCGATTCGGGCGAGACCGACCTGAAGGAAAAGGAGCTCCTCTCCGAGGAGCGCTACCGCGAGGTGCGCGGCGAGTGGGGAGACGTCTTCGTCGCGCGCATGGGCGCCGAGGCGATCCAGGAGTTGCTGCGCCGGGTCGACGTCGAGTCGGCCTCCGAAGAGCTGCGGCTGATCATGAAGACCGAGACGTCCCAGATCAAGAAGCAGAAGGCGGCGAAGCGGCTCAAAGTGATCGACTCGTTCCGGCGGTCCGGCCAGCGCCCCGAATGGATGATCATGGACGTCATCCCGGTCATTCCGCCGGAGCTGCGTCCCCTCGTTCCCCTCGACGGCGGACGCTTCGCGACGTCGGACCTGAACGACCTCTATCGGCGCGTGATCAACCGGAACAACCGGCTGAAGAAGCTGCTCGAGCTGCGAGCGCCCGAAGTCATCGTCCGAAACGAAAAGCGCATGCTCCAGGAGGCCGTCGACGCCCTGTTCGACAACGGCCGCCGCGGACGCGTCCTCAAGGGCTCGAACAACCGGCCCCTGAAATCGCTCTCCGACACGCTCAAGGGAAAGACGGGCCGCTTCCGGCAGAACCTGCTCGGCAAGCGCGTCGACTACTCCGGCCGTTCGGTCATCGTTGTCGGTCCGGAGCTCAAGCTCAACCAGTGCGGCCTGCCGAAGAAGATGGCCGTCGAGCTGTTCAAGCCTTTCATCTACAACCGGCTCGAGAAGAAGGGGCTCGCCCCCACGATCAAGGCGGCGAAGGAGCTCGTCGAGCAGGGCGACGTGGAGGTCTGGGATGCCCTGGAAGAGGTCATCAAGGACCATCCGGTTCTTCTGAACCGGGCGCCCACGCTCCACCGGCTCGGCATTCAGGCTTTCGAGCCGGTGCTCGTCGAAGGCAAGGCGATCAAGATCCATCCGCTCGTCTGCCCGGCGTTCAACGCCGACTTCGACGGCGACCAGATGGCGGTTCACGTCCCCCTTTCGCCGAAAGCGCAGATCGAGGCCCATCTCCTGATGCTGTCGTCGAACAACATCCTCTCGCCCGCGTCGGGCCGGCCGCTCGCGGTGCCGTCGCAGGACCTCGTCCTCGGCTGCTATTACCTGACGAAGGCGCGGCCCGGAACGAAGGGAGAGGGTCGCATCTTCGCGGACTTCGACGAGGTGCTTCTCGCGCACGCCGAAGGCGAGGTCGTCACCCACACGCCGATCCGCGTCCGCTACACGGGCGAGTACGTCGACCTGACGACCCAGTACAACGAGCAGGACATCATCCACGCCGAGATCCAGAACATCGAGCGGTCGCTCATCGACACGACGGTCGGCCGCGTGATCTTCAACCGGGCTCTTCCGGCGCAGTTTCCGTTCATCAACGGCCTGCTGAAGAAGAAGGGCCTCTCGGACCTCGTCACGTTCTCGTATCTGCGATACGGGCCCGCCGACACCGTTCACATGCTCGACGAGCTCAAGGAGACCGGGTTCCTCTACGCGACGAAGGCCGGCATCTCGATCGGCGTCGACGACATGCTCATTCCCGAGAAGAAGGGCGCGCTCGTCGAGAAGGCGCAGAAGGAAGTGCGCGAGGTCGAAAACCAGCGCTCTTCGGGCGTCATCACGGCGGGCGAGCGCAAGAACAAGATCATCGACATCTGGCACCGGACGACCGAGTCGGTCTCCGACGAGATGTTCAAGGAAATGAAGAAGTCCGACCAGACGGGCCAGGAATTCAACCCGATCTACATCATGGCCGATTCCGGCGCCCGAGGCTCGAAGGAGCAGGTCCGGCAGCTCGCGGGAATGCGAGGTCTGATGTCGAAGCCTTCGGGCGAGGTGATCGAGAACCCGATCATCGCGAACTTCCGCGAAGGCCTCTCGGTGCTTCAGTATTTCATTTCGACGCACGGCGCCCGAAAGGGCCTCGCGGACACGGCCTTGAAGACGGCCGATTCCGGGTATCTCACCCGCCGCCTGGTCGACGTCGGCCAGGACGTGATCGTGATCGAGGAAGATTGCGGCACGGCGGACGGCATCGTCGTGACGGCCATCATGGAAGGCGGCGACATCCTCGAAGCGCTGCGCGACCGCATCGTCGGCCGCGTCTCCCAGGAGGACATCCTCGATCCGCTCACGGAACAGAAGATCCTGTCGGTCGGCGACGAGATCACGGAAGAGCTCGCTTCGGCCGTCCAGGAAGCCGGTATCGAGCGCGTCAAGATCCGCTCGGTGCTGACGTGCGAAACCCGGCGGGGGGTCTGCCGCCGCTGCTACGGAAGAATGCTCGCGACGGGCCATCTCGTGGAGATCGGCGAGGCCGTCGGCGTCATCGCCGCCCAGTCGATCGGCGAGCCGGGCACGCAGCTCACGATGCGGACATTCCACTACGGAGGCACGGCTTCCCGCGTGACGGAGCAGTCGAAGCACGCCGCGAAGAATCCGGGCAAGGTCAAGTTCCTGAACGTCAACACGGTCGAGCGCCGGGACGGCGGCCTCGTGGTCGTCAATCGGAGCGGCAAGATCACGATCCTCGACAACAAGGGCCGCGAGAAAGAACGCTATTCGGTCGTTTACGGGTCGAACCTGAAGGTCACCGACGGCCAGGACGTCGTGCCCGGGCAGGAGCTCATCGAGTGGGATCCGTTCACGTCCGCGATTCTTTCCGAGGTCGGCGGCCGGGTCGAGTTCAAGGACATCGTCGACGGCGAGAATCTGCGGGAAGAGACCGACCGCGTCACGGGGCTGACGCAGAACATCGTCGTCGAATCGCTCGGCGCCGAAAAGCGCTCGCCGCAGCTCGTCGTTCACACGAAGGAAGCGAAGGACGGCAAGCTCGACCGCAAGTACCTCCTTCCGATCGGCTCGCACCTCATGGTGACCGACGGCCAGGAGATCTACCCGGGCGACACGCTCGCGAAGATCCCGCGCGAGACGACGAAGACGAAGGACATTACGGGCGGTCTTCCGCGCGTCGTCGAGCTCTTCGAGGCCCGGCGGCCGAAGGAGCCGGCGATCATCACCGAGATCAACGGCATCGTCGAGTACGGGCCGATCACGAAGGGCCTGCGAAAGATCATCGTCCGAAGCGACGACAACGAGGTTCGGGAGTACCTGATCCCGCGCTACACGCACGTCAACGTCCAGGACGGCGAGAAGGTGCACGCCGGCGATCCGCTGATCGACGGTTCCATCAACCCGCACGACGTGCTCGCGATCCTCGGGGAGAAAGAGCTCCAACGCTACATGGTGGACAAGATCCAGGAGGTCTACCGCTCCCAGAACGTCGCGATCAACGACAAGCACATCGAAGTGGTCGTCCGCCAGATGATGCGGTCGGTCAAGATCGAAGAGGTCGGCGACACGGAGTTCCTGATCGACGAGCAGGTCGACCGGTTCCGCTTCACCGAGGAGAACGAGCGCGTCATGGCCGCGGGAGGGGAGCCGGCGATCGGCCGTCCGCTGCTGCTCGGCATCACGAAGGCCTCGCTCTCGACCGACTCGTTGATCTCCGCGGCGTCCTTCCAGGAGACGACGCGCGTGCTCACCGAGGCGGCCATTTCCGGAAAAGTCGACTCGCTGCGAGGCCTGAAGGAGAACGTCATCGTCGGGCGCCTGATCCCGGCGGGAACCGGAATGGGCTACTACCGCGACGTCGTTCTCGAGAAGGAAGAGATCCCGGAGATCGAGCCGGTCGTGGAAGAGTTCCTGACCGACAATCTCGACGATCTCGCCCTCGCGGAGGCCGACGGCGACTTCGATTCGGACGAAGAAGCGTAAAATCCGGCCTCATTTCAATGATTTCGGAGGCCCCGGAGCATTCCGGGGCCTTTCGTTCTTCGGGCGTTTCGGCGGGTTCGGGACGGGACCGGAGGTCCGGCCGGGGCAAGCGGGCTCCAGAATGGGGCTGGGATCTCGTCTTTTACTTGACAGATCAGCCATAGGCTCATAGTATTAGCGGGTTTTCCCCGGGACTTCTCGGATACTGATCCAGAAGACAGGGAGACGATCGATCTCGGCCCCACGGAGCGGCAAGAACCTGGGACCGGGGAGACGAATTGAATTGAGGCCGCCTGGAGAAATTTTTCTGTGCGGCCGGGGACGCAGGGATTCGGAGGACTAGAGGAATGCCGACGATTTCACAGTTGGTTCGCAGCGGACGGGAGGCCGTTCGGTACAAGACGGCGAGCCCCGCGTTGAACGCGAGCCCCCAGAAGAGGGGCGTCTGCACGCGCGTCTACACCACGACTCCGAAGAAGCCGAATTCGGCCCTTCGGAAAGTCGCCCGCGTCCGCCTGACGAACGGCACGGAAGTCACGACCTACATCCCGGGTGTCGGGCACAACCTCCAGGAGCACTCGATCGTCATGATTCGCGGCGGCCGAGTGAAGGACCTGCCCGGCGTCCGCTACCACATCATCCGCGGAACCCTCGACGCCGTCGGCGTCGCGAACCGGAAGCAGGGCCGGTCGAAATACGGCGCGAAGCGCCCGAAGAGCTGAGACGATGCCGAGACGAAGAGAAGTCCCCAAGCGCGAAATTCTGCCGGACCCGGTCTACAACTCCCAGCTCGTGACGAAGTTCGTGAACTCCGTCATGAAGCAGGGAAAGAAGAGCGTCGCCGAGCGCATTCTGTACGGCGCCCTCGAGGTCGTTTCCGAGAAGACCCAGGACGATCCGATGAAGGTCTTCAAGAAGGCGGTCGAGAACGTCAAGCCCGCGCTCGAGGTCAAGTCCCGGCGCGTCGGCGGATCGACGTACCAGGTCCCCGTCGAGGTTCGGCCGAACCGGCGAACCTCGCTCGCGATCCGGTGGCTGATCGAATACGCCCTGGCGCGGGGCGAGCGGACGATGCGCGAGAAGCTCGCGGGCGAGCTGCTCGACGCGTCGAACCTCAAGGGCGGCGCGATGAAGAAAAAAGACGACACGCTGAAGATGGCGGAAGCGAACAAGGCTTTCGCCCATTACCGCTGGTAACCCGAGCCGAGTTGAGCTGAATCATGCCCCGCACACACGCCCTCAAAGACACTCGCAACATCGGCATCATGGCCCACATCGACGCGGGGAAGACGACCACGACGGAGCGCATCCTCTATTACACCGGCGTGAACTACAAGATCGGCGAGGTGCACGAAGGCACCGCGACGATGGACTGGATGGTCCAGGAGCAGGAGCGCGGCATCACGATCACGTCGGCCGCGACGACGTGTTTCTGGAAGGACATCCGCATCAACATCATCGACACGCCCGGACACGTCGACTTCACCGCGGAAGTGGAGCGCTCGCTTCGCGTCCTCGACGGCGCGGTCGCGTGCTTCGACGCGGTCGCGGGCGTGGAGCCCCAGTCCGAGACGGTCTGGAGGCAGGCGGACCGCTACGGCGTTCCGCGGATCGCGTTCGTCAACAAGATGGACCGGATCGGCGCGAATTTTCCGCGCTGCGTCGAGATGATGAAGACGAAGCTCAACGCGAAGCCCGCGCCCATCCAGATCCCTGGGGGAGCGAGTCGCAGCTGCGCGGCGTCATCGACCTCGTCGAGTGGAAGGGCATCGAGTTCAAGGAAGAGACGCTCGGGGCGAAATTCGACATCGTCGAAATCCCCGAAGAGTTCCGCGAGGAAGCGGAACGCTACCGCGAGCACCTCGTCGAGGCGATCGCGGAGACCGACGACCACCTGATGGAGAAATACCTCGAGGGCGGCCAGGTCACCGGAGTGGAGATCAAGGCCGCGCTGCGCAAGGCCACGGTCGCGGGCAAGGTCCAGCCGGTCGTCTGCGGGTCCGCGTTCAAGAACAAGGGCGTCCAGCAGCTCCTCGACGCCGTCGTCGACTACCTTCCCTCTCCTCTCGACGTTCCCCCGATCAAGGGGCACGACGATCTCGACAGCGAAGTCACGCGGGAGCCCAGAGACGACGGCCCGTTCGCGGCGTTGATCTTCAAGATCATGACCGACCCGTTCGTCGGCCAGCTCGCGTTCTTCCGCGTCTATTCCGGCCACCTCGACGCGGGATCCTCCGTCTACAACGCGACGAAGGACACGAACGAGCGGGTCGGACGAATCCTGAAGATGCACGCGAACAAGCGCGAGGAGATCAAGGAAGTCTGGGCCGGCGACATCGCGGCCGCGGTCGGGCTGAGGGACGTGCGCACCGGCGACACGATCTGCGACAAGAACGCGCCCGTGGTCCTGGAGTCGATGAATTTCCCCGATCCGGTCATCTCGGTCGCGATCGAGCCGAAGACGAAATCCGACCAGGAAAAGATGGGCGTCGCGCTCTCCAAGCTCATGCAGGAAGACCCGACGTTCAAGGTCTTCAGCGACAAGGAGACCAACCAGACGATCATCTCGGGAATGGGCGAGCTGCACCTGGAGATCATCGTCGACCGCATGGTCCGCGAATTCAACGTCGGCGCCAACGTCGGCAAGCCCCAGGTCGCGTACCGCGAAGCGATCACGAAGGAAGCGGACGGACGCGGCCTGTTCAAGCGGCAGACGGGCGGCCACGGCCAGTACGGCGACTGCCGGATCCGAGTCCGGCCGGCCGAGGACGGCAAGGAATTCGTCTTCGAGAACGTCATCAAGGGCGGAGCGATCCCGAAGGAGTTCATCAAGCCGATCGAGCAGGGGATCAAGGAGGCGCTCGAAACGGGCGTCCTCGCGGGCTACCCGACGACGGGAGTCCACATCGAGCTGTACGACGGGTCGTACCACGACGTCGATTCTTCCGAAATCGCGTTCAAGATCGCCGGCTCGCTCGCCTGGAAGGACGCCGCCCAGAGGGCGAAGCCGATCCTCAAGGAGCCGATCATGGACGTCGAGGTCGTCGTGCCCGAAGACCACATGGGCGACGTCATCGGCGACATCAATTCGCGGCGCGGGCACATCCTCCACCAGGAGCCCCGGGCGGGAGTGCAGGTCATCAAGGCGCGCGTGCCGCTCTCGGAGATGTTCGGCTACTCCACGACCCTGCGGTCGAAGACCCAGGGACGCGGAAACTACACGATGCAGTTCGGATCGTACGAGCCGGTCCCGCGGAACGTCTCGGAAGAGATCATCGCCAAAGTCGGATCGAAGTGAGGAGCGAAAACGACGAGAGTCGTTCGTAGAGAGGGACGAGGATGTCGAAAGAGAAATTTGACCGGAGCAAGCCGCACGTCAACATCGGGACGATCGGGCACGTGGATCACGGCAAGACGACGTTGACGGCGGCGATCACGACGGTGTTGTCGAAGAAGGGTCTGGCGACGGCGAAGGGTTACGACCAGATCGACAACGCGCCGGAAGAGAAGGCGCGGGGGATCACGATCAACACGGCGCACGTGGAGTACTCCACCGAGAAGCGGCACTACGCGCACGTGGATTGCCCGGGGCACGCGGACTACGTGAAGAACATGATCACGGGCGCGGCGCAGATGGACGGGGCGATCCTGGTGGTGTCGGCGGCGGACGGCCCGATGCCGCAGACGCGGGAGCACATCCTGCTGGCGCGTCAGGTGGGCGTGCCGTTCATCGTGGTGTTTTTGAACAAGACCGACATGGTGGACGATCCGGAATTGCTGGAGCTCGTGGAGCTGGAAGTTCGGGAGCTTTTGACCTCGTACAAGTTCCCGGGCGACAAGATCCCGATGATCAAGGGCTCGGCGCTGAAGGCGCTGGCCTCGGGGGACCCCAACAGCCCGGACACCAAGTGCATCCTGGAGTTGATGGACGCGGTGGACGCCTACATTCCTCTTCCGGAGCGGGCGATCGACAAGGATTTCCTGATGCCGATCGAGGACGTGTTCTCGATTTCGGGCCGCGGGACCGTGGTGACGGGCCGGGTGGAGCGGGGCAAGGTCAAAGTCGGGGAAGAGGTCGAGATCGTGGGGATCAAGCCGACGCAGACCAAGGTCGTGACGGGTGTGGAGATGTTCCGCAAGCTGCTCGACGAGGGCGTGGCGGGGGACAACGTGGGCCTGCTGCTGCGGGGCGTGGAGCGCAAAGACGTGGAGCGCGGACAGGTCTGCGCCAAGCCCAAGTCGATCACGCCGCACACGAAGTTCAAGGCGGAGGCCTACGTGCTGACGAAGGAAGAGGGCGGACGCCACACGCCGTTTTTCAACGGATACCGGCCGCAGTTCTACTTCCGCACGACCGACGTGACGGGGACCGCGCAGCTGCCGGCGGGAGTGGAGATGGTGATGCCGGGCGACAACGTGGCGATGGAGATCAACCTGATCACCCCGATCGCCATGGAAAAGGGCCTTCGCTTCGCGATCCGCGAAGGCGGCCGCACCGTCGGCGCCGGCACGATCACGGAAATCATCGAATAAAGGACGAACAGAGGCATCGAGAAGACGATGAACGACAAAATCCGCATTCGGCTCAAGGCGTTCGACTACAGGGTCCTCGACCAGTCGGCGACGGAGATCGTGGACACGGCGCGCCGGACCGGAGCGCGGATCGCCGGCCCGATTCCGCTGCCGACGACGATTTCCCGCTACACGGTCAATCGCTCTCCGCACGTCGACAAGAAGTCGCGGGAGCAATTCGAGATGCGGACGCACAAGCGCCTGCTCGACATCCTCGAGCCCTCCTCGCAGACGGTGGACGCGCTGATGAAGCTCGAGCTGCCGGCCGGCGTGGACGTCGAGATCAAGGCATTCGGGAAGTGACGCCATGATTCACGGTTTGATCGGGAAAAAGGTCGGCATGACCCAGATCTTCAAGGAGGACGGCACGGTCGTCCCCGTGACGGTCGTCAAGGCCGGCCCGTGCCTCGTCGTTCAGATGAAGACCGTCGAGCGGGACGGCTACAACGCCGTGCAGATCGGCCTCGTCGAGGATCGCGCTCCCCGCAACGTTCCCAAGCCGATGCAGGGGCACTTCGCCAAAGCGTCCGTGGCCCCGATGCGCGAGCTCGCCGAATTCGCGCTGGACAAAGGCGACGAGCTCAAGGCGGGCGACAAGGTTCTGGCCGACACCTTCAAGGAAAACGACCACGTCGACATCGAGGGCTTCTCGAAGGGCAAGGGGTTCGCCGGCGTCGTCCGGCGCCACCACTTCGCGGGCGGCCGCGCGACGCACGGCTCGATGTTTCACCGCGCTCCGGGATCGATCGGACCGTCGGCCTTCCCCTCGCGCGTCTATCCGGGCACGCGTTCCTCGGGCCGTCTCGGCGGCCGGCATGCCACGAGCAAGAACGTCGTCGTCGCGAAGGTGGACCCGGAAAATCATTTGCTGTATTTGAGCGGCCCCGTGCCGGGCGCCCGCAACGCGTACGTTCGCATTGTGCGGTCGACGTTCGCGCCGAAGCCGGAGTAAGCGATGGCCAACGTGGAAGTCTGGAACTGGAAGAAAGAAAAGGTCGGGTCGATCGACCTGCCCGCCGACGTGTTCGAGCAGCCCTACCGGCGCCACCTCGTGTGGACCGTCGTGAAGGCGTATCTCGCGGGACAGCGTCGGGGAACGCACAAGACCAAGACGCGCTCGGAAGTCTCCGGGTCGGGGCGGAAGCCGTTCAAGCAAAAGGAACGGGCCGGGCGCGGCAGGGAGGCGGCCGTCCTCCGATTCACCGCCACGGCGGAACCGTCTTCGGCCCCGTGCCGCGTTCCTACGAGCAAAAGGTGTCGGTCAACGAAAAGAAGAATGCCCTGCGGTCGGTCCTCTCGCGCAAGGCAAAAGAGTCCCGACTGGTCGTTCTCGACCGCCTGGGCCTCGATTCCTACCGAACGAAGGAGCTCGTCGGCAATCTCTCGACGCTCGGAATCGAGGGGAAGGCGCTGCTCGTGGAATCCCGCGACAACGAGAACCTGACTCGCGCCTCCCGGAACGTCCGCGGCTTGAAGCACGTCGATCCGCTCGCGGTGAACTGTTACGACGTGCTGAGCCACGGCTACGTCCTCATCACGCGGGACGCGCTGACGCGAGTCACCCGGAACCTGGAGGCCAAGTCATGAACCTGCACCAGGTGATCCGGCGGCCGCTGATCACGGAGGCGTCGACCCGGCTCAAGGACGCGGCAAAAACGGTTTGCTTCGAGGTCGACCCGGCCGCGAACAAGATCGAAGTGAAGGCCGCGGTCGAGATGCTCTTCAAGGTGAAGGTGGCGTCCGTCCGGGTCGCCAACCGCGCCGGCAAGCTCAAGCGGATGGGGCGATTCGCCGGGAACCGGCGCGACTGGAAAAAGGCCTATGTCCGTCTTGCCGAAGGCGAGAAACCCATTGAATTTTTCGAAGGCGTGTAGGTGATTCGATGCCTGTGAAATCGTTCAAACCCACTTCGGCCGGCCGCCGCTTCCAGACGTCGATGACGTTCTCGGAACTGACGACGAACCGCCCGGAGAAAAGCCTTGTCACGCCCAAGCGCCGGACGGGCGGCCGCAACAGCAGCGGCCAGATCACGTCGCGTTTCATGGGCGGAGGCCACAAGCGCCAGTATCGCGTCATCGACTTCCGCCGGGAGAAGATGGACGTGCCCGCGAGCGTGGCCTCGATCGAATACGATCCGAACCGCACGGCGAATATCGCGCTCCTGCACTACGCGGACGGCGAGAAGCGCTACATCCTGGCGCCCGGTCGGCCTCGAAGTGGGCGCGCGCGTCGTCTCCGGGCCGAAGGCCGACATCCTTCCGGGCAACGCGCTGCCGCTGCGGGGAATCCCTGTCGGCACGACGATCCACAACATCGAGCTGAAGCGCGGCAAGGGCGGCCAGATGGTGCGGTCGGCAGGCGCCGCGGCGCAGCTGATGGCCAAGGAGGGGGATTACGCGCAGGTGCGGCTGCCCTCCGGCGAGACCCGCAAGGTCTTCATCGACTGCTACGCGACGATCGGCCAGGTCGGCAACATCGAGCACGAGAATCTGTCGATCGGAAAGGCCGGCCGGTCGCGCTGGCTCGGCTGGAAGCCGCACAACCGCGGCGTCGCCATGAATCCGGTCGATCACCCGATGGGCGGCGGCGAGGGGAAGACCTCGGGAGGCCGGCATCCGGTTTCGCCGTGGGGCTGGAAACGAAGGGCTTCAAGACCCGAAACAACAAGCGGACGGACGCGATGGTCGTCCCGCCGGAGGAAGTAGGCAACCATGTCGAGATCGATCAAGAAGGGCGCGTTCGTGGACGCCCACCTGAAAAAGAAGGTGGACGCGCTGAACGAAACGCGGGAAAAGAAGGTCGTCAAGACGTGGTCGCGGCGCTCGACCGTCGTTCCCGACATGGTCGGACACACGATCGCCGTCCACAACGGAAGAAAATTCATTCCCGTCTACATCGCGGAGAACATGGTCGGGCACAAGCTCGGGGAGTTCTCGCCGACGCGCATCTTCAAGGGCCACGGGGGCAAGAAGGCGGACGCGGCGGGAGCGAAGCCGGGCGGAGCTCCGGTGTCGGCGCCGGGCGCGGCGCCCGCGGCGCCGGCTCCGAAGGGTTAAGGAGAAGATTCGATGAACGCCGTCGCCAAGCTTCGCTTCATGAAAGGCTCCGCCCAGAAGGTGCGCCTCGTCGCGGACCTGATCCGGGGGAAAAAGGTCAACGACGCCGCCGCGATTCTCCGCGCGACGCCGAAGTACGCGTCCCGCGACATCCTGAAGCTCCTGAAATCGGCGATCGCGAACGCGGAACAGAAGGAGTCCGGGCGTGGACGTCGACACGCTGGTCGTCCGGACCATTCACGTCGACGGCGGGCCCCGCGAGAAGAGAATTCGTCCGGCTCCGATGGGCCGGGCCTACCGGATTCAGAAACGAAAGAGCCACGTCACCCTCGAAGTTTCGGACGAGGCGAGAGGTTAAGATGGGTCAAAAGGTTCACCCCTACGGGTTTCGTCTCGGCTTCAACCGCACGTGGCATTCGCGCTGGTATGCGGAGCGCGGCCAGTACCTCGAGCACCTGCACGAGGACATGAAGCTCCGCCGCGAGCTCAAGAACCGCCTCTCGCACGCGGGCGTTTCGGAGATCGACGTCGAGCGGTACGCGAACAAGCTGAAGGTCAACGTTCAGACGTCCCGGCCTGGCGTCATCATCGGCAAGCGCGGGCGCGGAAGTCGACAAGCTGCGCGACGAGCTCCAGCGCAAGACGAAGAACGAAGTCCACATCAACATCATCGAGATCCAGCGGCCCGAGACCGACGCCCAGCTCGTCGCGGAATCGATCGCGATGCAGCTCGAGCGCCGCGTCGCGTTCCGGAGGGCCATGAAGAAGGCGATCGAGTCCGCGCAGCGGTTCGGGGCCCAGGGAATCAAGATCCGGTGCGCCGGCCGCTTGAACGGCGCCGAGATCGCGCGCTCGGAGTGGTACCAGGAAGGCCGCCTGCCGCTCCACACGCTCAAGGCGGACATCGATTACGGATTTGCGGAGGCGCAGACGACGTACGGCAAGATCGGCGTCAAGGCGTGGATCTACCGCGGCGAGCAGCACAAGATGAAGAACCGCCGCCGCGAAACGAAGAAAACGGCATAGGGAAGAACCGTCATGTTGATGCCCAGCAAGGTCAAGTTTCGAAAGCAGCAGCGCGGCCGCATGCGCGGCAAGGCCCTGCGCGGCGGCGTTCTGTCGTTCGGGGACTACGGGCTCCAGGCGCTGGAGCCGGGATGGGTCACCGCGCGACAGATCGAAGCGGCGCGAATCGCGATGACGCGCCACATCAAGCGCGGCGGGAAGATCTGGATCCGGATCTTTCCCGACAAGCCCTACACGAAGAAGCCCGCCGAAACCCGAATGGGCAAGGGAAAAGGGGCTCCCGAGGGATGGGTCGCCGTCGTGAAGCCGGCTCGCATCCTGTTCGAGATGGAAGGCGTCGACGACGCGACGGCAAAGGCCGCGATGCGGCTCGCCGGCGACAAGATCGGAATCAAGACGCGGTTCATCTCGCGCCACGAAGGAAAGGTGGCCTGAGGCGATGAAGAAGAAGGATCTCGACCAGTTGAAGGGAGAGGCGGTGGACGCCCTCCATGCGAAAGAACGCGAGCTGCGGGACGCGCTGTGGAAGCTGCGCCTGCAGAAAACGACAGGGCAGTTGGAGAATCCGGCGAGGCTGCGCAACGTCCGCCGGGACATCGCGCGCGTGAAGACTTTCGCGCGGGCAAACGGAGAAAAAGCGTGACTCAGACGGCCGATACTCAGAAGAAGCGCCAGATCAAGGTCGGCAAGGTGATTTCCGACAAGATGGACAAGAGCGTCGTCGTCGAAGTGGAGCGCACCGTTCTGCACCCGCGCTACCAGCGCTACATCAAGCGCCGGTCGCGGTTCATGGCGCACGACGAAAAGGAGATCGCCTCGATCGGCGATCGGGTCTCCATCGAAGAGACGCGCCCGCTGTCGAAGCGGAAACGCTGGTCGCTCCGTGAAGTTCTCAGGAAAGCGCAGGCTTAGGCCATGATTCAGATGGGAACGGTGCTGGAAGTCGCCGACAACTCCGGCGCCCGAAAGATCGCGTGCATCAAGAAGAAGGGCGGATCGAACTCCCGCTACGCGTATCTCGGCGACGTGATCACGGCGTCGGTCAAGGAGTGCGCCCCCGACTCGCCTTTCGTGGAGAAGCACGGCAAGCGGGTCGTCAAGGCGGTGATCGTCCGCACGCGCCGGCAGCAGCGCCGGAAGGACGGCTCGTACATCCGGTTCGACGACAACGCGGCGGTGCTCGTCAACGCGGAGAACGAACCCGTCGGAACGCGCGTGTTCGGGCCGGTCGCCCGCGAGCTGCGCGAGAAGAAATTCATGAAGATCATCTCGCTCGCCCCGGAAGTGCTGTGAGGGAAGCAGGCAAATGAAAAAGGTCAGGCTGAAGAAGAACGACCTCGTCGTCGTCATCGCGGGCAAGGACAAGGGCCGCCAGGGCAAAGTCCTTCGCGTTTTCCCGGGAAAAGACCGGGTGCTCGTCGAGCGCGTCAATCAGATCAAGAAACACCTCCGGCCGAACCCCTCGAAGAACATCGCGGGCGGGATCTCGGAACGGGAGGCGAACATCCATGTCTCGAACGTGATGCTCGTGGACCCCGAGCAGCACACGGGAACCCGCATTGGCCGCCGCCGGACGGCGGACGGCCGGCCGGAGCGCGTCGCGAAGAAGAGCGGCGCGGTGATCGGATAGAAAGTTGGGAGTGTCGATGGCTGCGCGGTTGAAAGAACAGTACGAAAAAGAGATCGTGGGCAAGCTCACGAAGGAATTCGGCATCGAGAACAAGATGGCCGTGCCGAAGCTCTCGCGCATCGTCCTCAACATGGGAATGGGCGAGGCGACCTCGAACGTGAAGCTGCTCGACACCGCGGTCGAGGAGTTGACCGCGATCGCGGGGCAGAAAGCGGTGATCACGCGGGCGAAGAAGTCGATCGCTTCCTTCAAGCTTCGCGCCGGGATGCCGATCGGCTGCCGGGTGACCCTGCGCGGCGAGAGGATGTACGAATTCCTCGATCGCCTCATCTCGATCGCCCTGCCTCGCGTGCGCGACTTTCGCGGCGTCTCGACGAAGGCGTTCGACGGGCGGGGCAACTACACCCTCGGAGTGAAGGATCACCTGATCTTCCAGGAAATCGATTATTCGAAGGTCGACAAGTCGAAAGGCTTGAACGTGACCATCGTGACAACGGCGGGGCGGGACGACAGGGCGCAGAGTCTTCTGCGCGAGTTCGGCATGCCCTTCGCGAAGTAGGAAAGGCGACAGATGGCAAGACGGGCCATGATCATCAAGGCGGAGCGGAAGCCGAAATTTTCGACGCGGAAGGTCCGGCGATGCCGGACGTGCGGGAGGCCGCGCAGCGTTCTCAGAAAGTTCGGCCTGTGTCGAATCTGTTTCCGGGAGCGCGCCCTCGCGGGCTACATCCCGGGTGTCATCAAGGCGACGTGGTGAGGCCATGAATACGACCGATTCCATCGCGGACCTGCTCACGGGAATTCGCAACGCGATTCGCGCGGGGCACGACAAAACGGAATTTCCCGCGTCGCGCCAGCGCGAGGCGATCCTGAAGCTCCTCTCCGACGAGGGGTATGTCGGGGGCTACAAGGCGCTGACCGTGGAGAACCACGCGAGGCTGCAGGTGCGGCTGAAGTACGACCACGAGGGCGAGCCCGTCATTGGCGGGTTGAAGAGGGTCTCCAAGCCCGGCCGCCGCGTCTATCGCGGCGCGGCGGACATCACGCCGGTGCTCGGCGGAATGGGAATGTCGGTCGTTTCGACTTCACGGGGACTGATGTCCGACAAGAAGGCCCGGGAGAGCAAGCTCGGCGGCGAAGTCCTTTTCAACATCTGGTAGGAGGAGAAGTCGTGTCTCGAATCGGAAAGAACCCCGTGCAGATCCCGAAAGGGGTCGAGATCCACGTCGAAGGAAACGTCGTTCGGGTCAAGGGCCCGAAGGGAGAGGTGCAGAGCCCCGTTCCCGCCTCGGTCCAGGCGAGAGTGCTGGACGGGCGGCTGGAGTTCACGCGGGACGGCGAGGAGCCGTCGCAGCGCGCCCTGCACGGCCTCGCCCGCGCGCTCGCGGCGAATGCCGTCCAGGGAGTCACGAAGGGTTTCGTTCGCGAGCTCGACATCGTGGGCGTCGGTTTCAAGGCCGAAGTCCGCGGGAAGAGCGTCGCGTTCTCCCTCGGGTATTCGCACCCGATCAACTTTCCGATTCCCGAGGGAGTGGCGATCGCGATCGACGGCAAAACGAACCATATGACGATCACCGGGATCGACAAGCAGAAGGTGGGGCAGACCGCCGCGGAGATCCGCGCGCTTCGAATCCCCGACCCCTACAAGGCGAAGGGAATCAAGTACAGCGACGAGGTGATTCGGCGCAAGGTCGGAAAGGCCGGAGGCAAGTAACATGTCGAACTCTTCCACGCGCCGCGAGGCTCGCGACAAAGTGCGTCGCCGGGTTCGGGCTCGCGTTTCGGGAACCCAGGAGCGTCCGCGGCTCGCGGTCTACAAGAGCCTCAAGCACTGCTACGCCCAGGTCATCGACGATCGCCAGGGCGCGACCATCGTCGCCGCCTCCTCGCTCGATTCGGATTTTCGCGCCGATCTCAAGACCGGCGGAAACCTCGCGGCGGCGAAGAAAGTCGGCGAGCTGGTCGCCCGGCGCGCGAAAGCGAAGGGCGTCACCCGCGTCGTGTTCGACCGTGGCGGATACCCCTACCACGGGAAAATCAAAGCGCTGGCGGATTCCGCCCGCGAGAATGGGTTGGAGTTTTAGATGGCCAATCAACAGCCGGGCAACCGGGATCGGCGCGACCGCCGCGACCGGGACGGCGAGTCGTCGGAGTTCGTCGACCGCGTCGTCCACATCAACCGCGTCACGAAGGTCGTCAAGGGCGGAAAGAATTTCTCGTTCTCCGCTCTCGTCGTCGTCGGCGACGGGAAGGGGCGCGTCGGGTACGGGTCCGGAAAGGCCAAAGAGGTCCCGCAGGCGATTCGCAAGGGAATCGAGCTCGCGAAGAAGAACATGGTCCACGTCATCCTGACGGGCACGACGATTCCGCATCAGGTCCTCGGCCGCTTTGGCGCCGGGCGTGTGCTTCTGAAGCCGGCGGCCGACGGAACGGGCGTCATCGCGGGAGGGCCGGTCCGGGCGGTCCTGGAGTCCGTGGGGATCGCGAACATTCTCGACGAAGTCGCTCGGCACGACGAACCCGGGCAACGTGGTCAAGGCGACTTTTGACGCGCTGTCGCAGCTCCGCAAGGCGGATCAGATGGAGCGGCGGCGCGGCATGGGCGCGGAGAAGGCTTGAAAATGGCGTCGAAAAAGGACGAAATGAAGAAGGACCCCGTCGCCTCGCTCGAGGAGATCGAGAAGGCCGTAGGACTCGACAAGGCCCGGCCGAAGAAGGCGAAGGCCGCCTCGCCCGCCGCGGCGCCGGCTTCCCCGGCCGCGGCCCGGGACTCGAAAAGCCCCGCGGCCCGCGCGCCGAAGGCCGCCGGGTCCGTCCGGATCCGCCTGGTCCGCAGCGGGATCTGCACTCCGAGGGACCAGAAGGCCACGCTTCTGGGCCTCGGGTTGAGGCGGATTCGCCAGGAAGTCGTTCGCAGCGACACGCCGTCGCTGCGCGGAATGCTCCACAAGGTGCGCCACCTCGTGGAAGTGGCTCCGGCCACGTAGAGAGCGCAGAGGACCAGAACGATGGCCACCAAGAAAACCGAGACGAAGAAGAAGACCGTCCACAAGCCCGCCGCGAAGCCGGCGGCGAAGAAGGCCGCGGCCCCGAAAGCTCCGGCGCCGAAAGCCCCGGCGACTCGCCCGCAGCCCCAGCCGAAGGCTCGCCGCGCGGCGGCTCCGGCGGTCCAGTTGCCGCCGGGAACCGGCGTTCACAGCCTCCGCCCGGCGAGCGGGGCGACCCATTCCCGCAAGCGGGTCGGCCGCGGCCCGGGTTCCGGGCACGGCAAGACGGCCGGCCGCGGGAGCAAAGGACAGAAATCCCGGTCGGGCTATTCGCACATGCGAGGCTTCGAGGGCGGCCAGATGCCGCTCCACCGACGTCTGCCGAAGCGAGGTTTCACGAATATCTTCCGCCGTCCTTACGATCCGGTGAACCTGTCGAATCTCGGGCGATTCGACGCCGGGCAGGAAATCACTCCCGAGATCCTTCACTCGCACGGCATGACGGGCAAGGGCGCTCTCGTGAAGATTCTCGGCGGGGGAGAGATCTCGAAGGCCCTCGTCGTCCGGGCGCACAAGTTTTCGGCGTCGGCGAAAGAGAAGATCGAGAAGGCCGGCGGCCGGTGTGAAATCGTCGTCCAGGAGAAGGTCGCGCAGTAATGCTGGAATCGATTCGCAACATTTTTTCGATTCCGGACCTCCGGAAACGAATCCTGTTCACGTTCGCGATGCTCGCGGTCTACCGCCTCGGGTCGCACATCCCCACGCCGGGCGTCAACCCCAAGGCGATGGCGGAATTCTTCTCGTCGCAGGCGGGCGGCGCGCTCGGACTTCTGGACATCTTCTCGGGCGGCGCGCTGCGCCGATTCTCGGTTTTCGCGCTCGGGATCATGCCGTACATCTCCGCGTCGATCATCCTGCAGCTCCTGACGGTCGTATGGCCTTACCTCGAGAAGCTCTCCAAGGAAGGCGAGATCGGCCGCAAGAAGATCACGCAGTACA
Organism: uncultured Acidobacteriota bacterium; assembly: GCA_963773815.1. Classification (GTDB taxonomy): domain Bacteria; phylum Acidobacteriota; class Thermoanaerobaculia; order UBA5066; family DATFVB01; genus CAWEYG01. The sequence continues at coordinate 74,646 of CAVZCI010000020.1, read as the reverse complement.
CGCGCTATGGGACGATTCTCCTCTCCATCATCCAGGGCGCGGGCATCGCGCTTTTCCTTCAGAAGCAGCAGCTTCCCTCGGGACAATTCCTGGTCCGGCCGGAAATGCAGGGAACGGGATTCATCCTGCTGACGGTCCTCTCGCTGACGACGGGAAGCGCGTTCATCATGTGGCTGGGGGAGCAGATTTCCGAGCGCGGCGTCGGCAACGGCATTTCGCTCATCATCTACGCCGGAATCGTCGTCGGCCTTCCGCGGGGCATGCACGGGCTGTACCAGCAGATCACGCTCGGCACGCTGTCCCTGTTCACGATTCTCGCGATTCTGGTCTTCATGTTCGCGGTCGTCGCGCTCATCGTCTTCGTCGAAAGCGGCCAGCGGCGGATTCCCGTCCAGTATGCGAAGCGGGTCGTGGGCCGCAAAGTCTACGGCGGCCAGAACACGTACCTGCCGCTGCGGGTCAATACCGGCGGCGTCATGGCCATCATTTTCGCGATTTCGATCATCCAGTTCCCGCAATACATCGGAAGGTTGATCAACACGGAATGGTCGACGAAGCTCGCGAGCTCGCTCGCCCTCGGCCATCCGCTCTATGTCCTCTTCTACGCGGTCGCGATCGTGTTCTTCACGTACTTCTACATCTCGATCGTGTTCAACCCGGACGACACGGCGGACAACATCCGCAAGTATGGCGGTTTCATTCCGGGCATTCGGCCGGGCAAGAAGACCGCGGAGTACATCGACAACTCCCTGACCCGGATCACGGCGGTCGCGACGGTCTACCTGATCGCGATCGCGATCCTTCCGGATTTCCTGAACCAGGGCTTCAAGGTCGGAGGAATTCCGGGGATCGGCCCGGCGCTCGAGGCCGCGCTTCCGAAGTTCGTGACGGAAGGTTTCGGCTTCAATTTCTATTTCGGCGGAACCTCCCTCCTGATCGTCGTCGGCGTCGCGATGGACACCGTCCAGCAGATCGAGTCCCAGCTCGTCATGCGGCACTATGACGGCTTCCTGAAGAAGTCGCGGATGCGGGGTCGCCGGTCGTGATCGTCGTGTTCTTCGGCCCTCCGGGCTCCGGCAAGGGCACCCAGGCCTCGAGCCTCGCGTCCCGCGCCGGGATTCCCCAGCTTTCGACCGGGGACATGCTTCGGCAGGCGGTCCGAGAAGGTTCGCCGCTCGGAATGAAGGCGAAAGCGATCATGGACAAGGGCGATCTGCTGCCCGACGAGATCATCATCGGCCTGATGAAGGATCGCATTGCGGCTCCGGATTGCCGCGACGGCTTCATCCTCGACGGCTTTCCCCGGACGGTCGCCCAGGCCGAAGCGCTGGAAAAGCTGCTCCGCGAGGGGGGCCGCCGGGTGGACGCGGTCCTCAACCTCAAGGTGGACGAAAACGTCGTGACGGACCGAATGGCCGGCCGCGCCGCTGCCGAGGGAAGGTCCGACGACAACCCGGAGACGATTCGCGAGCGCCTGCGGGTTTACCGCGAGAAGACGGAGCCGCTCGTTTCCTGGTTCGAAAAGCGGGGTTCGCTCGTCGACGTCGAGGGCACGGGCTCGGTCGACGAGGTGGCGCGCCGGATCGACGAGTCGCTGGCGGCCGCCCGGTCGGGGGGACGCGCGTGATCACCGTGCGCAGCCTCGACGAGCTCCGCCGCATGGATCGCGCCTGCGAGATCGTTCACCGGGCGATCGCGGCGGTCGCGAAGGCCGTCGCGCCGGGCGTGACGACGGAGGAGCTCGACCGGATCGCCGAAAAGAGCATTCGAGCTGACGGGGCGAAGCCCGCCTTCGTCGGCTATCGCGGGTACCCGAAGACGCTTTGCACCTCGATCAACGACGAGGTCGTGCACGGCATTCCGGGCAAGCGAAAACTCGCGGCCGGGGACATTGTCGGAGTCGATTGCGGCGCCGTGTTCGAAGGGTATTACGGCGACGCGGCTCGGACCTTTCCGGTCGGCAAGATTCGGCCCGAGGTCCGCCAGCTGGTCGAAGACACGCGGCAGGCGCTCGCCCTCGGGATCGCGGCCGTCCATCCGGGCGCCCATGTTTCGGACATCGGGGCCGCCGTGGAAGGTTTTGCGGCCGTTCGCGGTTATGGTGTCGTTCGGGAGTTCGTCGGCCACGGGGTGGGGACGGCGCTGCACGAAGAGCCGCAGGTCCCGAACTACGGCCCCGGGGGCCGCGGGCCGGTCTTGAAAGAAGGAATGGCGATCGCAATCGAACCGATGTTGAACCTCGGAACGGCCCGGGTGTCCGTTCAAAAGGACGGCTGGACCGTCAAAACCGGCGACGGCCGGTGGTCCGCGCATTTCGAAGACACGGTCACGGTCGGCCCCCGGGGGGCGATCGTGCTCGGAGCCGGGCAGCTGGAGAGCGCCTGGCCATCCGAGAGCCGGGCGGAGGCTCTCCGCGCATGACGAAGGAAGAGGCGATCGAAGTCATGGCGACGGTTCTGGAGCCGCTGCCCAACGCGATGTTCAAAGTGGAGCTGGAGAACCAGCACCAGGTTCTGGCGCACATTTCCGGTAAGATGCGGAAGAATTTCATCCGGATCCTGCCGGGCGACAAGGTTTTGGTGGAGCTGTCCCCCTACGATTTGACGCGGGGGCGGATCATCTACCGGTACAAGTGAGAACGACATGAAAGTTCGGGCATCCGTCAAGAAGATTTGCGCGAAGTGCAAGATGATCCGCCGGCAGGGCGTGCTGCGGGTGATCTGCGAAAATCCGAAGCACAAACAGAGGCAGGGCTAACATGGCACGTATCGCCGGGGTCGATCTTCCCCTCAACAAGCGCGTCGAGATCGGGCTGACCTACATCTTCGGAATCGGCCGGTCGACTTCCAATTCGATCCTGACGACCGCCGACGTGAACGCGAACACTCGTGTCAAGGACCTTTCGGAAGAGGAAGTCTCCCGGATCCGGAAGGTGATCCAGGACACCCACAAGGTGGAGGGCGATCTGCGCAAGGAAGTCTCGATGGACATCAAGCGATTGATGGACATCGGATCTTATCGGGGGCAGCGACACCGCCGGAACCTGCCGGTTCGCGGGCAGCGCACCCACACGAACGCCCGGACCCGGAAAGGCCCGCGCAAACAGACGATCGCCGGCAAGAAAAAAGCGACGAAGAAGTAAGGAAGAAAGATGGCCGAAGCCACGACGACCGCAAAGAAGCCCGGGAAGAAATTCAAGGGCGGGAAAAAGAGAAGAAGAGCGTTCCGCACGGGACGGTTCTCGTCCAGGCCTCGTTCAACAACACGATCATCACGATCGCGGACCACGAGGGCGGCGTGCTCTCCTGGTCTTCGGCCGGACGCATCGGGTTCAAGGGGTCGCGGAAGGGAACGCCCTTTGCCGCGCAGCTCGCCGCCGCCAACGCGGCGACGATCGCGCGCGAGCACGGGGTGCGCACGGTGGACGTCCGAGTCACGGGTCCCGGGGCCGGCCGAGAGTCGGCGATCCGGGCGATCCAGGCGAGCGGGATCGACATCAAGTCGATCAAGGACGTGACGCCGATTCCGCACAACGGTTGCCGGCCGCGCAAGCGGCGCCGGGTCTAAAGAGCGTCCGGCTTCGGCCGGCGCATCGTCTGTAAACCGATTCGGGACCACCGATCGGGAGGAAGGACGGAAATGAACAAGGTGGTCCGCACGGAGGTTGTGTCCATTGGCTCGATATCGAGAATCGGTCTGCCGGCTCTGCCGGCGTGAGGGGATGAAGCTCTTCCTGAAGGGCGACCGCTGTTTCAAGGACAAGTGCGCGGTGGAAAGGCGGAACTTCCCGCCCGGCCAGCACGGCAAACGGCGCAGCAAGCTGCTCGGCTACGGCATCCAGCTTCGGGAAAAGCAGAAGGTGAAGCGGATCTACGGCCTGCTCGAATCGCAGTTCCGTCTCGCTTTCGAGCGCGCGGAGCGGATGAAGGGCATCACGGGCGAGAATCTGCTTCAGCAGCTCGAGCGGCGGCTCGACAACGTCGTCTTTTCGCTGGGATTCGCGGCCTCGCGCGCGCAGGCGCGCCAGCTGATCCGGCACGGGCACATCACGGTGAACGCCCGCAAAGTGAACATTCCGTCGTTCCAGGTTCAAAAGGGACAGAGCGTCGCGGTGAAGGACAAGAGCCGGGCGAACGAGCTGATCAAGTCGTCGGTCGAGACGGCGAAGGCGAGGGGAGTCCCGGTGTGGCTCGAGCTCGACCCGGAGAACTTCAAGGGGCAGGTCCTGGATCTGCCCAAACGAGAAGACATCAAGCTGCCGATCCAGGAGCAGCTCATCGTCGAACTTTATTCGAAGTAGCGGCGGAGGAGACACATGAGACTTTGGAAGGGATTTCAGAAACCGAAGAGACTGGAAGTCGACCAGGAGACCCTGACTTCGACCTACGGCCGCTTCTACGCGCAGCCTTTCGAGCGCGGCTTCGGAACGACGGTGGGCAACGCGCTGCGTCGGGCCCTCCTTTCCTCGATCGAAGGCGCCGCGATCACGGCCGTCAAGATCGAGGGCGTGCTCCACGAGTTCTCGTCGATTCCGGGCGTCGTGGAAGACGTGACGGACATCATCCTGAACTTGAAGCAGATTCCGTTCAAGCTGATGGCGGAAGAGGAGAAGATCCTTCGGCTCGACGTGGAGCGCAAGGGGAAGATCACGGCGGCGGATATCGAAGAGTCGGCCGACGTCGAGATCCTCGACCCCAAAGCGCACGTCGCGACGCTCTCGGAGAACGGCCATCTCAGCATGGAGATGAGGCTTTCCCGCGGCCGCGGCTACGTCTCGGCGGACAAGAACTTCGACGAGGACATGGGGATCGGATACATCCCGATCGATTCCGTCCATTCGCCCGTTCGGCGGGTCAACTACCACATCGAAGCGGCGCGAATCGGGCAGGAAACCGATTTCGACCGGCTCGTTCTCGAGGTCTGGACCGACGGCACGGTCTCGCCCGAGGACTCGGTCGGAATGGCGGCAACCCTGCTGACCGAACACCTGACGATTTTCATCAACGCGGAGCACGACACGGCGTTCGACCACGCGGCGGAGCGTGAGCTGCCGGAAAACCTGAACGAAGTATTGAACAAGTCGGTCGACGAGCTGGAGCTTTCGGTTCGCTCCTCGAACTGCCTGAAGAACGCGGACATCAAGACGATCCGGGAGCTGGTCCAGAAGACCGAGAAGGAAATGCTCGAGACGAAGAATTTCGGCCGTAAATCTCTGAACGAGATCAAGGACCTGCTGCGTTCGATGGGCCTTTCGCTGGGGATGGACCTGAACAACGTCCCGGCGGGAATCGAGAAGTAAGGGGCACTCATGCAGCACAATCGATTCGGTCGAAAGCTCCGGCGGACGACCTCGCATCGCCTCGCGATGTTCCGCAACCAGCTGATGTCGATCGTCGAGCACGAGCGCATCGCGACGACCCTGGAAAAGGCCAAGGAGCTTCGTCCCCTGGTGGAAAAGGTCGTGACGATGGGGAAGACCGATTCCGTTCCGTCGCGGCGAAAGGTCTTCCGGTGGGTCCCGAGCCGCCCGCTCGTCAAGAAGGTGTTCGACACGCTCGGTCCGCGCTTCACGGACCGGCCCGGGGGATACACGCGGATCCTCCATCTGGGCCGCCGCCGGGGCGACAATTCCGAGGAGGCGATCCTCGAGTTCGTGGACTACAAGTTCACCGCGAAGGATCGGGGCCCGAAGCGCGAATCGACGATGGAGCGCGCCCGGCGGTCCGTCTCTTCGAAGGTCGAGACGATTCGGAAGGAAAAAGAGGAAGCCGGCGGAGAAGCTCCCGCCGCCGAGGCGAAGAGAGCTCCCGCGGCGCACGCCGCGAAGGGCAAGAAGGGGTCCGAGCCCAAGCAGAAGGGCGCTCCGGCGAAGCAGTCGAAGGCCAAAGGCTCCAAGCCCGTCAAGAAGGGCGCAAACCGAGGCCAGTAGGGCCGGGGACCGCCGATTCCGCGATTCTGGCGCCCGGCTCCGGCCGGGCGCTTTCGTTTGGATATGATGTCGGAAATCGAGACATGTCCAGCGAAGATGAAATCCGCGTTCCGATCCTTCCGCTCGAAGTCGACTTCACGGTCTCGGACGGCAGCCGCCTGGAAGGCACGATCTTTCTGGCGCCGAACTCCCCGCGGCATGACGGCCCGGAGACTCTCGACGAGTTCCTGAACGCGGCGCGCTCGTTTCTGCCGGTTCGCAGCGGCGGATCGTTCCTGCTGCTCGGCTCCGACTCGATTCTCGTCGCGAAGGCGTCCCCGCAGGCGCCGCTGCTGTCCCGCCTTCCCGGCCATGTGATCGCGAACGTCTACGTGGTCCGGGTCTACCTGGAAAACGGGGCATGCGTCGAGGGCGCGCTGTCCTCCAATCTCCCGCCCGAGTCGTCGCGAGTCTCGGATGCGTTCAATCAGGCCGGGAGATTCGTTCCGATCGAGAGCTCGGACGCCGTCTATCTCGTTCGCAAGGACCGCGTGACGCGGATCGAAGTCTGATGTCGCTGCTCGTTCCGCTTCTGGAGGCTCTCGTCCGCTCCGCCGGAGAGGAGATGGTCCTCATTCCGGGCGAGAAGATATTCGTTCAGCGTCGGGGTCAGCGGCTCGAGCTCGGCCGCGAGGCCCTCTCCGCGGCGGCCGTGGAAGGAGTCGCTGCCGAGGTGATGGGCGCGAACGCCAGGCCAGAAGCCGCGGCCACCGTGCCGTGGAAGAACTCGGGCGAGGAGTTCGCCATCGAGATCTCGCGGATTTCCAGCGGCGCGGCGATTCGAATTCGACGGGTGGCTCCTCCGGTACCGGCATCCGCGCCGCCGGAACCGCTTTCGACCACGGGTCCGCCTTTGAAGGCCCGTTCACCGAACCCTGCCGCCGCAGCGGTGAGTGCGACGGCCAATCCCATCGACGAAATGCTCTCGGCGATGGTGTCACGGGGGGCTTCGGACCTGCACCTCACGTCCGGGTCGGTGCCCATCATTCGCGTGGACGGGGAGATGACGTCGCTCGGGAATCAGGCAGTGTTCACGTCCGATTCCGTTCGAGCCCTGATCGAGCCGATCTTGAATGAAAAGGCCCGGTCCGATTTCGAGGCAACGAGCGACGCGGATTTCGCGTACGAGATTCCGAACCTGGCGAGATTTCGCGTCAATGTCTTTCGCGACCGGGCGGGAGCCGGAGCAGTATTCCGCCAGATACCTTTCGAAATCGTGGCGGTCGAGGAGCTTGCAATTCCGAAAGCTGTTCTCGATCTCTGTTTTCTCACGAAAGGTCTCGTGCTCGTGACGGGTCCGACGGGTTCGGGGAAATCGACGACCCTCGCGGCGCTCTTGAACTATATCAATCGACATCGAGCCGACCATATCGTGACGATCGAGGACCCGATTGAATTTGTGCATTCGAACATCAAGTGCCTCGTCAACCAGCGCGAGGTCGGCCAGCACACGAAGTGCTTCAAGAACGCGCTCCGCGCCGCGCTGCGCGAGGACCCGGACATCGTCCTCGTCGGCGAGATGCGCGATCTCGAGACGATCGCGATCGCGATCGAAACGGCGGAAACCGGCCACCTCGTCTTCGGCACGCTCCACACGACGACCGCGATCTCGACCGTCGACCGGATCATCGACCAGTTTCCGACGGACCAGCAGGAGCAGATCCGCGTCGATGCTGAGCGATGTCGCTCAAAGGCGTCATCGCGCAGGTCCTGTGCCAGCCGGATCGGGGGCGGGCGCGTCGCGGCGATGGAGATCCTCCTTTCGGAATCACGCCGTCTCGAGCCTGATCCGCGAGGGCAAGACGTTCCAGATCGCGTCGGTCATGCAGACGTCGAAGGCGGCCGGCATGGTCACGATGAACGACTCGCTCTTCGCGCTCGTGCGGACAGAAGCTCGTCGAACCGAAGGAAGCCTGGATCAAGGCCATCGACAAGAGCGGCCTCGTGGGAATGTTCAAGAACGCCGGTCTTCCGACGACGTTCTCGTGAACCGTCATTGATGCCGGCCCGGTTGATTTCGCTCTGTCCCTCGCTGACTGAAACGCTCGCCGAGATGGGGCTCGGCGGCCGTCTCGTGGGCGTGACCCGTTACTGCACGCGGCCCCGGGAGCTCGTCCGGTCGCTGACGAAGGTCGGAGGGACGAAGACGATCGATTTCCCGGCGATCGAGCGCCTCGCCCCGGATGCCGTCTTCGCGAACGCGGAGGAGAACCGGAAAGAGGACGTGGAAGCCCTGGCCGGGCGATTTCGGGTGCACGTGTCGCTCCCGCGGAGCGTCGCGGAGGTCGCCCCCCACGTTCGGGAGCTGGCCCTGCAGGCCGGGGAGCCCGGGGCCGGCGATGCGATGGCGGACGAGATCGAATCGTCGCGCCGGCGACGGGAAGAGGATTTCGAGCCCCGGTTCCGGTATGCGTACTTCATCTGGAAGGACCCCTGGATGTCGATTTCGGGGGACACCTACGTCAGCGACCTGTTTCGGTACGCGGGCGGCGTCAACGTCTTCGCGGGAGCGGCGTCCCGGTATCCGGAAGTGACTCCCGCCGATGTGCTCGCCGCGCGTCCCGACGTGTTGTTCTTCGCTTCCGAGCCGTTCCCCTTTTCGGCGAAGCACCTTCCGGCGATCGCGGCGGAGTTTGGAACGTCCGTGCCCGTCGAGCTCGTGGACGGCGATGATTGCTGCTGGCACGGCGCGCGGACGCGGCAGGGGCTGAAGTTGATGGGGGAGCTGCGCGAGAGGTTCGGAGAGGGGGCTTCCCCCTCTCCCGGCGGGAGAGGGTCGGGGTGAGGGAACCGGGTGGGTTCGGAGCTCCCTCACCCGTCCCGCCTTCGGCGGTCCGGCCTCTCCCGCGGGGAGAGGCGAAACGCGCGAGCGAGGCCTTATCGGCGCTTGAGAAGGTCGAGGAACTCCTCCCGGACGGGCTTGTTCAGGAAGATTCCGCGGATCGCCGAGGTGACCGTGACGGCGCCCGGTTTCTTGACGCCGCGCATCTCGACGCAGAGATGCCGCGCTTCCAGCACGACCATCGTTCCCTGCGGCTTCAGCCGGCTTTCGAGGTACCCCGCGATCTGTTCGGTCAGCCTTTCCTGGAGTTGCGGGCGCTTCGCGTAGAACTCGAGGATGCGGGGCATCTTCGACAGGCCGATGATCCTCTCGTTCGGGATGTAGGCGATGTGGGCATGGCCGTAAAACGGCACGAAATGATGGGCGCAGAGCGAGTAGAAGGGGATGTCCTTCTCCATGACCATCGAGCTGTAGTTCTCTTCGTTCGGAAAGCACGTGATATCGGGTTCCGCGCCCTCCGAGAGCCCCGAAAACATCTCGAGGTACATTTTCGCGACCCTCCGGTCGGTCTCGCGGAGGTTGGGATCGGTCTCGGGATCGAGCCCGAGGAGCCGGATGATCGACCGGATGTGTCCGCGAATCTCGTCGATCCTTCCCGCGTCGTTCAGGCCCGGAAGGGGCTTTCCGTTCTTCAGTTGGGTGCTCATCTCGCCGTCGATTCTACTCGAAAGGACGATCGCGCCCGGGGAAAGACTAAGATCGAAGCCATGGCGGCGAAAGACGCGCTCCTGGGATGGGAATGGTGGCTCGAACGAAAAGAGAAGTGGGTCCGCGACGGGGATCCGCAGCTTGCCGAAGGCGTTTTTCGCGCGATTGCGGCGGGAACCGGGCTTCCTCCCATCTACCAGCGGTCGACTTTCCCGTTTCAGAACGTCCGAGACGGGGCGGACCGCTTTCTCGGGATGTCGAAGGGCGGAGAGCGGCCGTTCGCGAGGATCTACACGCGGCTCGGGAACCCCACGACGGAGTACCTCGAGCGCCAGCTGTTCCGGCTGGAGGCGCACCACGTGATCGAGAAGGCGCTCGCCGTCGACGAGCGCGAGCCCACGATCGGGTGCCTGATCACGAGCTCGGGCATGGGAGCGATCGCGACCCTGTTGCTCGCGCTCCTGCGCTCCGGCGATGCGGTCCTCGCCGGAAACATCTATGGCTGCAGCGATTCCCTCCTTCGCCTGCTCTCGAAATACGGGGTCGGGTACCACTCCGCCGACATGTCGGACCTCGCCGCGGTTGCGTCCCTCCTCGACTCGAAGCCGGAGATTCGCGCGGTGTTTCTCGAAACTCCCGAGAATCCGACGCTAGCGGTCGCCGACATCGAGGCGATTTCGCGGCTGACCGACGCGCGCGGGGCGGCTCTGATCGTCGACAACACGTTCTGTTCGCCCTACCTCCAGCAGCCCTTCCGCCTGGGAGCGGATTTCGTCGTGCATTCCCTCACGAAATACGTCAACGGCCATTCGACGTCGGTCGGCGGAGCCCTGCTCGGTCCATTCCGATTTCTCCGGGAAGTCCTGTTCCCCTGGTACAAGGACCTCGGCGCGACGCCGTCTCCGTTCGACTCCTGGCTCAACGGCATGACGCTCCAGAGCCTCGCCGTCCGGGAACGCGCGGCCTGCGAATCCGCCGCGGAGATCGCCGCGTTCCTCCGGAACCATTCGCGGGTTTCTGCCGTGCACTATCCGGGCTTCGAGGACTTTCCCGGCGCCGCCGTCGTGCGGAAACAGATGCGCAACGGCGGCGCGATGATCGCTTTCGAGCTCGTCGGGGGTCTTCCGGCGGGGGAGTCTCTGATGAACTACTTCGCCCGGAAGGACACGCCGATGGAGCTGGCGGTCTCGCTCGGTTCGGCGATCAGCTACATTCAACATCCCGCCTCGATGACCCACGCGGTTGTCCCGGAAGCGGACCGCGCCGCCCGGGGAATCACTCCCGGCCTCGTCCGCCTTTCAGTCGGTCTGGAGGGCGCGGACGTGTTGAGGGAGCACCTGGACCGGGGACTGGGAAATACCTCTCCCCGCGGGAGAGGTCGTGGATTGCGAAGCGACGCGGGTGAGGGGGGCACGGATCTCCGCCCCACCCCCTCGCCCTCCGCGCCTTCGGCGCTCCTCCCTCTCCCTCAGGGAGAGGGTAATCTGGAGCAACGTTAAGCGGTGATTTACGCGTGCGCCATCGCGCGCAGGATCTGGATTCGCTTCTGAATCGGCGGGTGCGTCGAGAACCAGCTCGCGAACGCGGATTCGCCGGCCTCGCTCCCGCGAGGGTCCTCGATGCACAGGTGGCCGACCCCTTCCGTGATCGTCCGGGTCGGCTCGGCCGCGGATCCGATCTTTTCCAGCGCCGAGGCGAGAGCGAGGGGATTGCGAGTCAACTCCGCGCCGGTCGCGTCGGCGAGATATTCGCGCTGCCTCGAGACGGCGAGCGTGACGAGCCGGGCGATCAGCGGCGCGAGGACGGCCGCGACGATCCATACGAGGAGCACGAGGATTCCGCCCCCTCCCCCTTCGCGGTCGTCGCTGCGGCGCCTCCCGCCGCCCCACCACATCGCGCTGCGGCTCCACGCGGAGAGCAGCAGGACCGCTCCGGCGAGCGCGGCGAGAACGGTCATGTACCGGGTGTCGTAATCCTTGACGTGGGACATTTCGTGGGAGACGACGCCCTGAAGCTCCTCCCGATTCATGAGCGCGAGCAGACCTTCCGTGACGGCGATCGACGCATGCTCGGGGTCGGCTCCGGTCGCGAACGCGTTGGGGTCCGGATCGGGAATCACGAAGCCTTTCGGCTTCGGCATTCCGGAGGCGATCGACATCTCTTCCAGCACGTCGTCGAAGGCCCGTTCGCGGGGATTCGAGGGGTCGAGGGGCCGCGCGCGCGTCGAGGCGAGAATCGCCTGGTCTCCGCCATGGAGGCTCCAGTAGGCGGAGAACGCGCCGATCGCGATCGCGCCGAAAGTGGCGAGGGGAAGACCGGTCTGGCGGCCGATGAACGCGAAATCGAGGCCGGCGCCCAGGAACCCGAGAAAAACGATGAAAAAGCCGATCAGGACGAAGGTCCTGGACCGGTTCTCCTTCTGGCGGTCGTACAGGGTTTTCATCGGAGGCCTGGCGAGCGCGGCGATGCATCGAGCCGGGCGGGTGCGTCTTCTCCGTCCCGGCCTGCGACGTAGCCTTCGGTTACGCCTCGGCCGTTCCGGATCGGCCGCATCCCGCCGGGCTCGCGCCTCGCCGCGCCTTCGGCCGCGAGGTTGCTCCCTGAATCAAGGCGGGCCACTAGCTTCCCAGGTTGAGATCGACTTTCGGGACTTCCCGCTGCGCCGCGTCTCCCTGGGGAATCTGGAACAACTCGACCGGGGTGAAGTGGAACGCGCTCGCGATGAAGCTGCCGGGGAAGACCTGCTGGGAGATGTTGTAGTTCGTCGCGAGGTCGTTGTAGAACTGGCGGGCGAACCCGATCTTGTTCTCGGTCGAGGTCAGCTCCTCCATGAGAGCTCGGACCTGCTCGTTCGCCTTGAGGTTCGGGTAGTTCTCGACGAGGCCGATGAACCGCGAAAGGGTGGCCGACAGCGCGTTTTCCGACTGGGATTGGGCGGCGACCCCGACGCCCGGGCTCTGCGACGCCGCGACCGCCTGATTCCGGGCGGAAATGACCTTATCCAGGGTATCCTGCTCGAACTTCATCTCGCCTTTGACGGCGGCGACGAGGTTCGGGATGAGGTCGTATCGGCGCTTGAGCTGCACGTCGATCTGCTTCCAGGCGTTTGCGACCTGGTTCCGCAGCGTGACCAGGCCGTTGTATTTGCCGATCGCCCAGAAGACCAGGACCAGGGCCAGGCCCAGGGGAATGAGGCCGCATGCGAGCATCAGGAGTGTCCCTCCATTCCTCTTCTACGGATTTACTTTCCAGAAGTTTAGCACGGGGCCGCGGGACGTTCGGGGGTCGGTTAAGATTCCGGAATGAGCGTTTTCGTCGGCGGTTCCGCGATGGCGATGGTCAAGGACGTTGCCGAGGGCTACATCATCGTTTCGGAGCACACGTTCAAGAAATTCCAGCCCGTCGACCTCCAGGGGTTCTCTGCCGAGCTCGAGAAGTTCACCCGCGAGATTCGGGGTTCGGCCGCTCCACCGAACGACATCGACGCCGTTCAGAAGCGCAACCGGAAGCTCCAGAGGCTCTACCAGGTGCAGCAAATCCTGAATTCAGTGCTCGCGCGCCGCCGCCGTCGGCTAAGCCGACCCAGAACCCGAGCGCGAACCGGATCGTGAGATAGCCGAGGCCGAGCAGCGCGCAGGTCGCGTAGACCCGCCTCGATCCAGGGAAACCGCCGAAAAAGATCTCCGAGCAGGAAGAAGACGGGAAAGAGAACGAGGACGTACCGTGAGGCGCTGAAGAGCTGGCCGGACAGGCAGACCATGAGGAGAGTAAGCGCGACGTACAGGGCGTATCCCTTGAAGCGTTTCCACAAGAGCGCGGACGCGGCGAAAAATAACAGCACGAGGATCACTTCGAAACGGAGATGCGGCTTCCAGAACCAGCCGCGGATCAGGGCGATCCAGGGCCAGGTGAAGGAGTGGTGCCAGCCGGATCTCTGGATCGAGATCGGAAGGAACGGGTTGCCCAGCTTCCGCCAACTGTAGGCGAGAAAAGCCGCGAGGCCGAGGATCGGGGCCGCGGCAGCGAGAAGCGGCCCGGAGCGGGAGCCCTCCTCTGGCGAATCGCGCTTCTCGAAGAACGCCCACGCGAGGGGAACGGAGAGGAGGAAGCCGTTCGGCCGGCAGAGCCCCGCCAGGAAGCCCGCGAGGGCGGCGAGAGCGTATCTCCGGCGCCGGAGGGCGAGCAGGCAGGCGACCGACACGAAAAGATAGAGAGACTCGGTGTAAACGGCGAGGAAGAAGAACGCCGTGGGGAACGCGAGAAGCGCGCGAACCGTGGCGAGCTCGTCGAATCCTTCCTCGCGAGCCAGAAGGGCCAGGAGGATCAGGGCGCCGAAAAGCGCGGCCATGGAGACGATCTCGCCCGCGGGAAGGGGGGCGAGCCCGGTTGACCGGGACAATGCGGCGATCGCGAGAGGATAAAGCGGGAAGAACGCGATGTCGTGCATGCGGCCGTCGGTGCGGCCCTCGTAGCCGATCGTCGCGATCCGCGCGTACCAGGGTGAATCCCAGCGGGCGAACGCGGTCGCCGGCTGCTTGATCGGGGGCTTGCCCGAAAAGGTGGTCGGGACCGAATCGGCGAGCAGATAGAGGGCGGCGGCCCACACGGCTGCGAGCACGAGAATCGAAAGAAGGGTCCGGCGAGTCATCGGATGGCTCTCACGCGATCCACAGCCCGACGACGAATCGGCACGTGCAATACGCCAGCCCAAGAATTCCAGCGGTCGCGTAAACGGCTTCGGCGAGGCGCGACCTTCGAAGGCATTCTCCGATCAGAAAAAACGCCGGGAAAAGAACGAGAACGAAGCGCGGCATGCTCATCACGGTACCGGAGGTGCAGACCATCAAGAGGGCTGCGGCAATGTAGAGCGAGTATGCCTTGTGACGCTTCCAGAGAAGCGCGGCCAGCGCGAAGAAGGCCAGGGTCGCGGCGACCTGAAATCGAAGGGGGGGAGTCCCGAACCATCCCCGGAGGATCGGTTCCCACGGCCACGTGAGATGGTGATGCCAGCCCGTGTTCTGGATCTTGAACGGAAGCATCGCGTCGCCGAGTCGCAGGCGCACGAACAGGAGAAAAGCGGCCATGCCGAGAAGCGGCGACAACGAGGCGGAAAGGATCGCGAAGCTCTGCCGATCGATCCGCACGGGACGCTTCTCGAGAAGAGGCCACGCGAGCGGAATCGAAAGGAGAAACCCGTTCGGCCGGCAGAGGCCGGCGAGAAATCCGAACAAGGCGGCAGGTCCGTACCGGCGCCGCCGGGCCGCGAAAAGGCATGCGACCGAAAGGAGAAGAAAGAGAGATTCGGTATAGACGGCGGCGAAGAAGAATGCCGTGGGAAACCAGAGGAGGGCCCGCGCGGTGGCGCCGGCGTCGAACCCATCCTCCCGGGCGAGAAAACCGAGGAGAACGATCGCGGCGAGGAGAGACGCGAGCGAAACGGCGGACCCGACCGCAAGCGCGTCGCGGTGGAAAACCGTAGCGGCGGCGCCGACGACCGCCGGATAAAGGGGATAGAACGCGACATTGTGCAGCGAGCCGTCGTTGCGCCACTCGTACCCTTCTTTCACGATGTCGACGTACCAGAAGGAATCCCACCGGGCCAGGGGATAGCGAGACGACATCCTGACCGGACTTGAGGACCACTGCCGCCCGAAGCCCTTGACGTCGGGAAGGGTTCGAAATGCCGCCAACGCGAGAAGGAGCAGACCGGCTGCCCAGAGCGCGGCGAAAGCGAGAAGCCGGGAGACTTCTCTCGCGGTCATCGCGAGGACCTCCAGTCGAAGCGAAGAGCCGGAGGAAGCCGGAGTCCCTCGAAAATATGGCCCCGGCTGAGCTTCGATTCTCCCCGGGCTCGCTCCGAGAACAAAATCGGGACTTCTCCGAAAATCGACCCATTCCGGTGAGCGCGGAATTTCAACTCGATTTGAAACGCATAGCCGTCTGACCGGAGAGGGGGAAGCGCCTTCAGCAGTTCCGAGTGGAGGCAATTGAATCCCCCCGTGAGGTCACTGCAGGGGACGCGCGTCCAGAACGCGGCGTAGCGGTTCGCGGAGCGGGAGAGCAGGCGGCGCGACGTGCTCCAGTTCGAGACGCCTCCTCCGGGGCGATAGCGGGAACCGACGACGAAATCGGACGAGGACGACGCCTCGACGAGCAGGGGAAGAGTTTTGGCCGGATGGGACCCGTCGGCATCCATCATGATCACCCGGTCGAACCCGCGCTCGATCGCCCAACGGAACCCGGCGACGTAAGAGCGACCGAATCCGTGGTCCTCCCGCCGCCGGAGGACGAAGAGGCCGGGCAGGCTCTGCGCCAGATCCTCGGAGATCCTCCACGTCTCGTCCGGTGAGTCGTCGTCGACGATCAACAGAGAGGCGGAAGGAAGAGCGGCAAGCACGCGCCGCGCGTGCTCCTGCACGTTTCGGGCTTCGTTCAGAGTGGGGCTGACGACGAGGACTCGCGGTCCCGAGAGTTCGAATCGCGGGGTCATTTCACCGCTGCATCCAGGTATCGGCTTCTGGCAACGGGAAGTTCCTTTCAGTCTGTCCCTTGAAACGTTCGGCAAGAATATGCTTTTCGGGTGAAATGTTCACGGCCGGTTTTACCGTTGACCGTGAGAACCGGAGAGTGACGGGCCCCAGATCACGCGGAGAGTCGGCAGGCGCCGGGCTCGCCCCTCGGGAGAACGAAATTCGACGTCGATCGTGTGGAATCCCGGCTTCCGGGGCGGGGGAAACGTCGCGCGGAAGCCGGCCCGGCTGCAGTCTCCGAGCCGGGGGAAAACGCGCGCGGCGTCCGGCCGCGGGTATCTCTCGGGTGTCGCGACCCGGTCGCCGTCGTCGAGAACGACTTTCACATCGACATCGCCGCTTTCGGCCCTGGCCCATCCGTCCACGACGAGAGGGCCGTGGACGACCGATTTCGGCGCGGGCTGGTCGTACCAGCCGGGGATCGAGTCGTCGTTCTTCTCGGGCGTCCACCACACGTTGTAGGCCCGCGCACGGGGCGCCGGCGGCGCCGGGGGCGCCGTGTGCCGGACGCTCGGGATCGGGGCGTCGATACCGATTCTCCTCGCGAGGTGCGCGCTGCCGATCGTGATCGGACTCGCGCTCAGGTCCCACAGGCGGGCAGGCTCCCGGTCGATGTTTTCTTCAAACTCGATCGGATAGGCCCAGACCGCGAGGCTCTCGGCATAGACCGAGAAGAATACGAGCGCGAGGAACGCGGCGCGGCGGATTCTCGAAGGAGCGATCCAGCGCCGCCAGCCGAGGGCCGACAGCAGGACGAGCGCGGGCGCAGCCTCGGTGATGAGGCGATACGCGTAGCAGTTCCCGCCCCACCACGTGCCCCACCGGCAATACAGAAGCAGGAGGGAGACGACGCACGCGAAGAGCCACCGATAGATGGGCTCATCCTCCCGGCGAAAGAAGATCCTCGCGCCGTAGGCGAGCCCGACGGCCAGAAAGGGGCTGAAAACGAGTAGACCGCGGGAGGGACTGATCAGGAGGCCGGGGAGCGTCTGGAGCGGATTGCCGGTGAATCCCCAACCGCCCTGCTGCTGGCCGAGCGTGCGGAGGGTTCCCCAGTATCGGAGCGAGTAGGCGGCAAGCAGCGCGGCGGGGATTGCCGCCAGCGCGGCGAAGCTCGGGAGCCGGCGTCGCCGATGAATCGCCACGAACACCGCGAGGGGTAGCGCGAAGACGAGGTTCGTGGGGCGGTTCGCGACGGCGAGGCCCAGGGCAAGACCCGCCCACGGAACGAGGTCGTCCCGATCTCGGATCAGGGCGAAGAACGCGAAGGACAGGCAAAGGAGCGACGCGCCGTGCTGGAACAGCGTGATCCCGCCGATCGACCACGCGGTCGTTCCGAACGCGTACGCGAGCGCGAACGCGAACGCCGCGCGGTCCCCCGCGAGAATTTCCCGGAGCGCCAGGAAGAGAAACAGGGTGGAAAGGGACGTCATCCACGCGGCGGTGATCAGCGACAGGCGGCGTCTGCGGGCGACGATGTCCACGCCAGCGGCGTCTGCGGCGGCAAAAACCGGCACGTTGAGGATGCCCGGCAGGATCGGGTAACTCGACAGGAAGTGTCCGTTCACGAGCGTGAAGTAGTACGGGAGGTCCTGCGGCCGGTCCACGAACTCATCGAAATCCAGGTTGTGCTCGCGCAGGATCGAGACCGGCAGGAGCTCGGCGGGGGCGGAGTCGCCGCTCGCGTTGAAACGGTGCGGAGCGACGTAGACGACGAGCGGAAGGAAGAAGGCCAGCCAGGGCAGCCATCGACCGCTTTTCCGCGCGGCCAGGCTCGGATCGAGCTTATCCAACGAAGATCCAGTGGATGAATCTCGTCATGAGAATAACGTTGAAGCCGATTCCCAGGACCAGATAGGCGAAGCCCAGAACGGGCCGCGCTCTCAGGGTACGACCGATCAGAAAGTAGCAGGGAAAGAGAACGAGGACGTACCGCTGGAAATCGACGAGAGCCCCGCTGTTGACGAGGAGCATGACCGTGCCCGCACAGTAGAGCCCCTCGGGATAGAGCTTCTTCCGGAAGAGCAGGCACGACAGCGCGGCGAAAAGGACGAGACTGCCGAATTCGAGGACGAAGACGAGCTGCCCCGGGGCCCTGAAATCATGAGCTCGCCCCCAGGCTTCGCGAAGGCTTGCACGGGCGAGGATCCAGAACGGTGTGGGTTTCTGCGGCCAGCCGGCGGCGCCGACGTGGGCGTGGACGTAGAGAAGAGGGTCGCCAAAGCGCTGCCAGAGATAGAGGGGATACGCGGCGGCACCGACGATCGTCGTCGCGATTGCCCCGCTCCGGCGAATCCACGACGTCCTGCTCGCCGATCCTCGGGCTTTCCACGCCAGCCAGATCAGCGGCAACAGGATCAGGATTCCGTTGAATCGTGTCAGGCACGCGAGCGCCCCGGCGACGCCGGCGATTTCCCACCTGCCGGCGCGGGCCGCCCAGAGGGCGGCGACGGTCGCGAGGAGGAAGAAGGATTCGGTGTAGCAGGCGGCAAAATAGAAAGACGTGGGGAAAACAAGCAGAGCGAGGACGGTTGGGATTTCGTCGTCGGGCTCGCCCCACTTCCTGGCCAGTAGCCCAAGGAGCAGGAGCGCTCCGAGGAGGGACGCGAGCGAGACCACGATTCCAGCCTTGAAGGCGTTTGTTCTCAGGAGAGCGGCAGACCACCGCATGAGCAGGGGATACAGAGGATAGAATGCGACGTTGCTCCCGTTCTTTTTCCCGTCATGGACATACCCCGACCGGGCGATGCTCAGGTACCACGCCGAATCCCAGCGGGCGAGCGGCGGAGCAATCGCCATCAGCTCGGGTCCCCACCCGTCGGGCGCCGAAATCGGGAGCCGCCATGCCGCCGAGGAGAGCGACAGGATTCCGACGGACCAGGCCACCCAGATCCAGAAAATACGGCCTTTCCCGATCATTTTTTCGCCGTCACGTAGATCTCCGCGTTTCCCTCCCGCCCGGCTTCGAGCGCGAGGTCCCGGACTTCAAACCCGAGCATGGACATCAGGTGACGCACTTCGTCGACGGTGTAGGTGCGAACGCGGCTCGCGCTCAGATGCTTGAGGATGACCGGCTCGAGGAAGGCCTCCGTGTATTCCGGCGAGAGGAAGTTCGGGAACTGAACGAACAGGAGTCCCCCGGGCTTCAGGACGCGATGGGCGTGTTGGAGATAGGTGTAGGCGTGCTCGCGTTCCATGTGCTGGAGCACGAGAAGCGAGAAGACGAGATCGAACAGGCCGTCCGCATAGGCGGAAAGGTACTCGTCGAGAGCGACCTCGCGGAGGCGCACGTTCGGGAGCCCGGCCAGGCGTCGATTCGCGAGAGCGATCATCTCGCCGCTGATGTCGACGGCATGCAGCTCCTTGACGTTCGGCGCCAGATATTTCTCCACCCGGCCGATTCCGCAGCCGATGTTCAAGACGACGGAATCGCCCGAGACGAGACGCCCGATCCGGTTCGCGTCGGCCCGGCCCGACGACTCGAACGACTCGTCGGTCGCGTTCGTGAAGATCCAGTCCTTCGCATCGTGCCGGGCATAGTGATCCCAGATGATCTTGTACGTGTTCGACCGCTGGCCCGGAGGAGCGGGCGCGCGTCGGGGCCGCAGGGCCGAGAGCCATTTCATGTCTGGCCTTTCTTCATGGCGAGGAGGCGGCGCGCCCCGTTTGTTTGCGTCACGAGCGACGCAGATCTTGAATTTCCGGAAAAGGTGCCTCGATTTCCCGGTTCTGGTAGACGACGAACGTGCCGAACCGGCCGTGGTCCCACCGGTAGGCCGTCGCCCGGCGGTCGAAGAACGTCCGAAGCGGGCTGCTGTGGAGCGATTGGGACGCCCAGACGGGCGCGAAGGAGACGAACGCGAGCCCGGTCGGGACGAGGATCCTCTCGATTTCGGCCGTGAAACTCGGGGCGGCCTCGCGGGGCAGATAGTCGTAGGTCCCCAGACAGAGGATGCCCTCGAAGGAAGCCGCCGTTTGCTCGATCGCGATCCGGCGATGATTCTTGGCGGCATCGAGGACTTCCTTTCTCGTGTCGAGGGAACAGGGGGAGAATCCCTTTCCCGCGAAAAACGTCACGAGATCGTACCCGGCCGAAAGGTCCAGGAGCCGGTGGTTCTCCTTTTTTCGGAGGCGGGAAAAGAAGTCGTCGTAGGCGTTCTCAGGGAGCTGGTTTTGCCAGGTGAGCTCCATGCGGTAAACAGTATAATGCGGGGCTTTATGGAGAAACCGCGGATCTCTCCGGACGATGCGACGCCGATCTCGAAACTGGGTTCGCGATCGGGGGGCGAAGCCGCGCTCGCGGGCTGGCTTTACAACCGGCGGTCTTCCGGCAAGATCCAGTTCCTGATCGTCCGCGACGGGTCCGGATATTGCCAGTGCGTCGTCGCGAAAAGCGAGGTCCCCGCTTCGGTCTGGGAGGAGGCGGAACGCGCCGCGCAGGAAACCTCCCTCGTCGTTCGAGGCCGGGTGCGGGAGGACGCGAGGGCCCCCGGCGGATACGAGCTGACGGTGACGGATCTCCAGATCCTCGGCGACTCTCCCGAGTACCCGATCACGCCGAAAGAGCACGGGATCGATTTCCTGCTTTCGCAGCGTCACCTCTGGATGCGGTCCTCGCGACAGCACGCGGTCCTGCGGGTGCGCTCGGAGGTTTCTCAGGCGATCCGGGATTTCTTTTACGAGCGCGAGTTCACGCTGATCGATTCGCCGATCCTCACTCCGGCCGCGTGCGAAGGGACTTCGACGCTCTTCGAGACCGATTACTTCGGCGAAAAGGCCTATCTGTCCCAGTCCGGCCAGCTCTACCTCGAGCCCGCCGCGGCGGCTTTCGGCAAGGTTTACTGTTTCGGCCCGACTTTCCGCGCCGAGAAGTCGAAGACGCGCCGCCACCTCACGGAGTTCTGGATGGTCGAGCCGGAGGTCGCGTTCCTCGAGCTGCCCGGGCTCGAGAAGCTCGCGGAAGACTTCGTCGCCTCTCTCGTGGCCCGGGCGCTGGACCGCTGCAAAGAGGATTTGAAGCGCCTCGAACGCGACACCTCGGGCCTCGAGAAGGCGACGACGCCGTTTCCCCGGATCACGTACCGCGAGGCGGTCGAGAAACTGGCGGCCCGCGGAATGCCCGTCAAATTCGGCGACGACCTCGGCGGCGACGAGGAGACGGAAATCTCGAAGGAGTTCGACCGGCCCGTGATGATCACGCGGTATCCCGCGGCGATCAAGTCGTTCTACATGCAGCCCGATCCTCTCGACCCGGAGGTGGTCCTCGGGCTCGACATGATCGCCCCGGAAGGGTACGGCGAGATCATCGGCGGGTCGCAGCGCATTCACGACCACGACCTCCTGCTGCGCCGCATCCAGGAAAACAACCTTCCGGTCGAGGCCTACCAGTGGTACCTCGACGTCCGGAAGTACGGGACGTTTCCGCATTCGGGGTTTGGAATGGGAGTCGAGCGGACGGTCGCGTGGATTTGCGGCATTCATCATCTGCGCGAGGCGATTCCTTACCCTCGTACCCTGAACAGGATCTACCCCTGAGTTGGCGCGGATCGATCCTCTCGCTGCGGCGAACGTTCTCGCCCTCAGGCGCCTGCGCCGTACTTCAGTCAGTACGCCTCGGCGCCGTTCGGACTGCGAGCGCTCGCCTCGCGTCGGTCTGACCGCGCCCCGGAGACCGCTTGACCAAGGGAGCCCTGCCGACCGTCGGTGTCGTTTCTCTCGGCTGTCCGAAGAACCTCGTCGACACGGAAATCATGCTCGGGCACCTGGACCGGGCAGGCCACCGCATCGTGCCGGACGGCGACGCCCGGGTCGTGCTCGTCAACACGTGCGGGTTCATCGACAGGGCGAAAGAGGAATCGATCGGGGTGATCCTCGAGCAGGTCGAGCGGAAAAGGCGGGGAGAGATCGACCGGGTCATCGTCGCGGGGTGCATGGTCCAGAAGTACGGCGCCGAGCTGGCGGCGGAGATCCCGGAAGTCGATTCGTTCCTGGGTCTCGACGAGCTCGAGAACGCTCCCGCGGCGGTAGCCGGCCTGCCCTCGCTGCCGCGCTTCTCGCCGAAACCGATCGCGACCCGCGTTTACGACGAGCTGTCCCCGCGGGTCCTGACGAACGCCCGGGGATATTCGTTCCTGAAAGTCGCGGAGGGCTGCAACAACCCGTGCACGTTCTGCGTGATTCCCCAGATGCGGGGCCTTCAGAGGAGCCGGACGATCGATTCGCTCGCCGAGGAGGCGCGCTGGCTGGAGTCGAAAGGCGTCCGGGAGCTGTGCCTGATCGCCCAGGACACGACTCGCTACGGCGAGGACCTCGGGATGGGGCGCGGCGGCCTCGCGAAGCTCGTGGCGCAGCTGCTGGAACGGACTTCGATTCGGTGGCTTCGATTCCTGTACGCGTACCCGAAGACGCTCGACGATTCGGTCCTCGAGCTGATGGCGCGGGAGTCTCGCTTTCTGCCCTACGTGGACATTCCGCTTCAGCACGTCTCGCGCGAAATCCTTTCGAAGATGCGCCGCGGCGGCGACCCGAAGAGCTACCTCGCGATGATCGAAAAGATGCGCCTCCGGGTGCCCGGAATCGCGATCCGCACGACGTTCATTGTGGGGTTCCCGGGAGAGACCGACGCGCATTTCCGGGAGCTCTGCGAATTCGTCCGCGAAGCGGCGTTCGACAATCTCGGCGCGTTCACGTACTCGCCCGAACCGTCCTCCAGCGCCGAGCCGCTCGGCGATCCGGTGGCCGCGGAGTTGAAGGAGGAGCGCCGGGACTTCCTCCTGTCGCTGCAGCAGCCGATCGCGCGGAAGAAGGCGCGGGCGATGAAAGGCAAGACGGTCGAAGTCCTCGTGGAAGGGGAATGCCGGGAGACCGAGCACCTTCTCGAGGGGCGGACCGCCGCGATGGCGCCGGAGATCGACGGCCGGGTCCTGATCAACGAGCTGGCCGATTTCCCGGTGAGGCCCGGAGACTTCGTGATGGCCAGGATCACCGAAGCGCACACGTACGATCTGGTCGCGAAGGTGGTGGGGCGGGTTTGAACTGGCGGCAGTTCGTGATCGCCTCTCCCGGCGGGAGAGGCCGCGGCGAAGCCGCGGGTGAGGGAACCCCAAGCGGCCATCGAAGCGCTCCCTCACCCCGACCCTCTCCCGCGGGGAGAGGGGGATCTAATGCAGGTCTTCCGCGACGCTCTCGACTCGACGGACCTTCCCCGCGGCGCCGTCACGACGATCGGCAATTTCGACGGCGTCCATCTCGGGCATCAGAAGATCCTGACGAGCGTCGTTCACCGCGCCCGCGAGCAGAAACGGCCGGCCGTCGCGATCACGTTCGAGCCGCACCCCCTGAAGGTGCTCCATCCGGAGCTCGCGCCGAAGATGATCCAGACGCTCGCCCAGAAGGAAGAATCGCTCGAGTCGCTCGGCATCGACGCGCTTCTCGTGATTCCCTTCACGCGGGATTTCTCCCTGACGGAACCGGAGGCCTTCGTGAACGACTTCCTCGCGGCGCGCCTCGGGACGTCCGAGGTATTGCTCGGCGCCCACTTCGCGTTCGGGCGCGGGAAGCGCGGAAACCTCGGCCTGCTGAAGGCGATGGGTCCTTCGCTCGGATTCGCGGCGGAGGGGGTGCCCGAGGTCCTGCGGGCGGACGTCCCGATTTCCTCGACCCGCATCCGCGAGGCGATTCTCGCGGGCAGCATCGCCGACGCGAACGCGATGCTGGGAAAGACCCACGTGCTCGACGGGCTGATCGCCCGGGGCGACCGCATGGGGCGAAAGATCGGCTTTCCGACGATCAACCTGAAACCGGAAAACGAGCTCTACCCCGCGGACGGGGTCTATTTTTCACGGGTGTTTTTCAAATCGTTCGGCAAAGAGTTCGATTGCGTCACGAACATCGGCCGCCGGCCCACCGTTTACGAAGACTACGAGACGACGATCGAGTCGTACGTGCTGGACTTCTCCTCGGACGTCTACGGGGAGAGGATCCGCCTCTTCTTTTACGACCGCGTTCGAGAGGAGCGGCGATTCGCCTCGATGCTGGAGCTGACGGACCAGATCCGGAAGGACATCGAGGCGACGCGCGAGTATTTCGCGAGGGCCGAGCCGTGAACGGCGCGTATCTCGGAATCGGCGCCGGAATCCCGGCTGTCGCCGCGCTGCTGGGCTTTCGAGAGTTGCGCTGGCGCCGGCGGGTCGCCGCGGAGCTGTCGTCGGAGATCGTCCTCGGAATCCTCTCGAGCGGAGATTTCGAAGCGCTGCGCAGCTGGAAGCGTTTCCGAAGCTCCTGGCTGGCCGGTTCGCGCGAGAGGAGGGCTTTCTCTCGAACCGCGGGAAGGCTGGCCCGGGCGAAGGAGGCCCAGAAGCGCGCGTCGGGGGAACGCGGGCGGCTTCTTCAGGTCCAGGTCCTGACCCTTCGGACCCGCCTCCGCCAGATGCACGCGAGCCGGCGAGCCGGCTCGGCGGCGCGGCGCCGGAACACGCCGTCTGACCGTTGTTCAGACCTCCAGCCGGTCTCCGGGCCGGGCGACGAGGGCGTACAAGACCGGCATCTGGAAGACGCTCAGGAGAAGCCGCGAGAACAGGCCGCCGACGATGACGAGGGCAAAAGGCCTCTGCGAGTCCGAGCCGATCCCGGTCGAAAGCGCCGCCGGCAGCAATCCCACGGCCGCAACCAGGGCCGTCATCATGATCGGCCGAAGCCGGAGCAGCGCCGCTTCGCGGGTCGCTTCGACGATGCTCAGGCCGGCGTCGCGCCGAAGCTCGTTCGCGTAGGAAATGAAGATCACCGCCGTCTGGACGGAGACGCCGAACAGCGCGAGAAACCCGATTCCGGACGAGACGGAGAAGGGAGTGCCGGTGATCCAGAGGGCGGCGAGCCCGCCGACGGGCGACGAGAGCATGACCGCGAGAACGGTGATCACCGGGAACTTGAAATTGCTGTAGAGCGCGAAAAGAAGCAGAAAGATCAGGAAGAGCGTGAGCGGCAGCACGAACTTGAGCTGGCGGCGCGACGAGGCGTATTCCTTGTATTCGCCGCCCCAGACGACCCGGTAACCCGCGGGCAGCGTCACCTTCGCGGAGATCTGGCGCTGCGCGTCCTCGATCGCGCTCGCGAGATCGCGGCCGGCGATGGAGAACTGAACGCCGATGAAGCGCGAGTTGTCCTCGCGGTAGATGAACGACGCCCCGCTGACGGTCTTCAGCTCGGCGAGCTCCTTCAGCGGCACCTGCTGGCCTCCCGGCGTCGCGACGAGGAGGTTTCCGATCGCCTCGGCGCTCTCCCGGTACTTCGGCTCCAGCCGGACCACGAGATCGAAGAGCTTTTCCCCCTGGACGACCTGTGTCGCCGCGGTGCCGCCGACCGCCGCTTCGATCAGGCCGTTGATGTCGGCGACGTTCAGGCCATAGCGGGCGATCCGGGCGCGGTCGATCGTCACCGTGAGGCTGGGCTGGCCGAGCTCCTGCACGAGGCTGACGTCCGCGATTCCGCGGACGTTTTCGAGCACGTGCTTGATCTCCTTTCCCTTGCTCTCGAGCGTCTCGAGGCCGGGACCGAAGACCTTGACGGCGAGGGCGCTCTTCAAGCCGGTCTCCGCCTCGTCCACCGCGTCTTCCGCGGGCTGCGTGTAGTTGAAGATGATGCCCGGGAACGCCTGCAGCTTCCGGTCGATCGCCTCGATCAGCTGCGACTTCGTGCGGTACGGCCCGGTCCATTCGCGATACGGCTTCAGGCCCACGTAGAACTCGTCGTTGAAGAAGCCCGTCGGGTCCGTGCCGTCGTCCGGGCGCCCGTGCTCCGAGGTCACGACCGTGACCTGGGAAAACGACCGCAGAATGGCCCGGACCTGAGGAGAGATCCGGGAGGACTCCTCGAACGAAATCGTGTAGGGCATCGTGGCTCGAATCCAGATCGCCCCCTCGTCGAGATGCGGCATGAATTCCGCGCCGATCCGGGGCACGAGGAGGAGCGAAGCCGCGAGCACGGCGGTCGAGATCCCGGTCGTCGTCCATGGGTGCGCGAGGCAAAGGTCGAGCCCCTTCGCGTAGGCGGCCTTGAGCCTCTCGAGAGCGGGATTGCGCCGCTCGTGGACGCCCTTGCGGAGCGCCCACGAGCACAGGACCGGAAGGAGAGTCAGCGTGAGCAGCAGAGCGCCGAGGAGCGCGAAGATCATCGTGTCGGCCATGGGCCGGAAGAGGAGCCCCGACGGCCCGGAGAGAACGTAGATCGGAAGGAAGCCGGCGACGATCACGGCCACGGCGTAGAAGATCGGCCGGTCCACTTCCGCGGCGGCTTCGGCGATGACGTCGCGAACGTGAAACGGCCTTCCTTCCCGCAGCGCGACCTGGCGGAAGATGTTCTCGACCATCACGACCGCCCCGTCGACGAGGATGCCGAAGTCGATCGCCCCGATCGAAAGGAGATTGGCGGGGACGTTCTTCAAGTCGAGGCAGATGAACGCGAAGAGGAGGGCGAGCGGAATCGTGAGGGCGACGATCAGCCCTGTTCGGACGTCATAGAGGAAGAAAATCAGGATGACGACGACCAGAATCATGCCCCGGAGCAGGTTGTCCTCCACGGTGCGCGTCGTGAAAGCGATCAGCTCGCTGCGGTCGTAGAAAGGACGGACCTTCACGTCCTTCGGAAGGATCGATCCGTTGAGCTCG
The DNA here is from genome assembly GCA_963773815.1 of uncultured Acidobacteriota bacterium. Classification (GTDB taxonomy): domain Bacteria; phylum Acidobacteriota; class Thermoanaerobaculia; order UBA5066; family DATFVB01; genus CAWEYG01. The sequence continues at coordinate 47,997 of CAVZCI010000020.1, read as the reverse complement.
CGGGTCTTCGCCTCGACGCCCCGAAGGACGACCTGGGCCTGCTCGCCCGTCCGCATCAGAATGACGCCCTCGACCGCGTCGTCCCGGTCGAGGTACCCGAATTGCCCGAGGCGCGGGGCGTAGCCGACGACGACCCGGGCCACGTCCTTCACGAGCACCGGAACGCCGTTGTGGACCGCGAGCACGACGTCTTCGATGTCTTCCGGCGTTTCGAGCCGCCCGAGGCCGCGAACATAGAAGAACTGGCCGCCCTGCGAATAGAAGCCCCCTCCGGCGTTTCCGTTGTTCGCCCCGAGAGCGCTCACGACGGCCGGAACCGAGAGTCCCGCGCCCGCGATCTTCGCCGGGTCCAGCAGGACCTGGTATTGCATCGTCTTTCCGCCGAATCCCGAGTCGTCCGCGACGCCCGGCACCGACCGGTACTGCCGCTCGACGACCCAGTCCTCGAGCGTCTTCAACTCCATCGGAGTCCTGTCGGGGCTCTCCAGCACGTAGCGATAGATCAGGCCGGACGGCGAGAACAGGGGAGAGACCGACGGGGTGACGCCGTCCGGCAGAGTCGCGCCCGGGATGCGTTCGAAAACCTGCTGGCGGGCGAAGTAGGGGTCGGTCCCGCCGCGGAACGTCAGCCGGACGTCGGAGAGCCCGTAGAGGGAGATCGACCGGATCGTCGCGAGCCTCGGAATCCCGTTCAATTCCACTTCGATCGGAACCGTGATCAGCCGTTCGATCTCTTCCGCCGCCTTCCCCGGCCACTGGGTGACGATGTCGACGAGCGGCGGCGAGAGATCCGGGTACGCGTCGACGGGCAGCCGGGAGAAAGACCAGATTCCCGCCCCGACGAGAATGGCCGCGAGGAGGACCACGAGGAACCTCTGCCGCAGGGCGGAAGAGACGATGCGATTGATGATCGATCCGGTCCGCGGCGCGCCGGCCGGAGGGAGAGGGGCGGACGCGCTCATTGACTCTGAGCGAACTGCAGGAAAAGTCCGCCCTCCGTGAGGATTCGCTCGCCTTCCCGAAGCCCGGACAGGATCTGGTAGCCGCCCTCGACGCGGGGCCCGAGCTCGATTCTTCGTCGCGCGAACGACTGGTCGGGCTGTTCGACGAAGACGAACGGAAGATTCTCGTCGTCGCGCAGGATCGCCGAGGCCGGCGCCCGGAGGCCGCGAAGATCGCGGCGCGAATGGATCGTCACCCGAACGTAGAGGTCCTTGCGGAGCGTTCCGCGCGGGTTCTTCGCGACGATGCGGACTGCGATCGCGCGCGTCGCCGGGTCGACGAGCGCCGAGATGTAGTCGACCCGTCCCGGGAGCGAGTCGCCGCCCTCGGCCGGCAGGATCTCGGCGGGATCTCCCGCCTGGATCGCGCCGATATCCTTTTCGAAGATGTTCGCGACGACCCAGATCGTCGAGAGGTCGGCGACCGTGAAGCAGGGCGTCGAGCCCGCGACGACGAGCTGGCCGGAGGTGACGAACTTTTCGACGACCGCTCCCGCGATCGGCGATCGAACGACGCCCCGGACCCCCGCGACGGGATTGCCCTCCTGGAGCTCCCGGATCGTGGCGTCCGGAATGCCGATCGAACGGAGCTGGGCGAGCGCGGCATCGCGGTCGGCTTCGGCGGAAACCGCGTCTGTTTCGGCCTGCTCCCGGTCGCGGCGCGGGATCCCTCCCGCCTCGAAGAGCTTCCTGTCGAGGTCCGCGATTCTTCTCAGGTTCGAGGCCGTCGCGACCGATTTCCGGTAGGCGGAAACCGCGGAGGCGAAATCCGGCGAGGTGATCTCCGCGAGAGCCTCACCGGGAGCGACGCGGTCTCCGAGCGAGACGAGAATTCTCGCGATCGGACCGGAGATCCCCGCGACGACCTGAGTCGAGGTGTTCTGGTCGAACGCAACCGTTCCCGTGGCCTCGACCGGCCGGCGAAAGGTCGATTCCCGGAGGGCCACGACTCGAAGCCTGGCCCTCTGCTCGGGCGGAACGGCGAGATTTCCGGTCGCGGCGGCCGGAGGGGGGCCGGCTTCGCGCTCCCGTTTCGACGAGCACGCGGCCGACATCCACAGAGCGGCGGCGGCGAGGAGCATCGGGGCGGCCCGGCGACGTCTAAGGCCCATGTTCACCTCCAGCGGGAAGGGCCGGCGGGAGAGGCGCGCCGACCGCCTTTTCGAGCTCGGCAAACGCGTCGTTCGCGGCTCCGAGAGCTTGCGTGAGCTGCGTCGTGGCAGCGAGCAGAGTCGATTTTGCGTTGATCAGGTCGAGCGCGGAGGAGCCGCCGAGCGCGTAGCTCTTCGACGCGACGTCGTACTCTTCGCGCGCCTGGGGGAGGAGATCGTCGCGGATCCAGAGGGCCTGGCGGCGGGCCGATTCGGCAGCCGCGAAAGCGGTTCGGATGTCGAGGTCGACCTGGGAGAGCGTGTCGGTTTCGTTCGCCGCGAGCTCGATCTGGCGGGCATCGGCGAACGCGACGTCGCCCTTCTCGTGCTGCCAGAAGAACAACGGCACCGCGATGCTTCCGACGGTCGAATAGGCGGCCGGCGATCCCTGAGTGAAATTTCGGAAGACCGTGAGGTTCAGGTCGGGGAACCAGAATTCGCGGGCGAGGTCCGCGGCGAACCTCGCTCCCTGCCTTTGCGCGCGGATCGACGCGACTTCGGGACGGCTCTCTTCGCCGAGCTTCAGGAGGTCCGCGAGCGCCGGCGCCGGAGCGGGGAGAGCGAGGAGATCCGCGAGGGCCAGCCCGGCGCCGGGCGGGCGGCCCATCAGCCGGTTCAACGACGCGGAGGCAGTCATCGTCGCGCGCTCGTCGGCGATCGACTGGTTTCTTGCCTGCGCGAGAGTGACGCCGGCCTGAAGGACGTCGAGGCGGGCGACCGTGCCGGCGTCGTAGCGCGCGCGCGTCTTGTCGAGAATGTCGCGGGAGAACTGTTCGGACTGGCGGTCGTTGTCGAGCTGCGCCCGGGCGACGAGGAGGGCCTCGTACGCGACGGAGGTTTGCGACGAGATCTCTTGCTGGAGCTGTCGGTAGGCGAGCTCGGCGGCGTGCAGCGCGGCTTCCGAGACGCGGCGATTCAGCCGGAACTTGTCGGGAAACGGGATCGTGAATCCGGCCCCGACGTCTCTGACTGCGCCGACCGGAAATTCGTGACGGTCTTCTGCTGCTCGTAGTCCCAGGAGAACGACGGGTCCGGGAAGGCCGTGGCCTGGGCGATGCCGGCCCGCGCCTCTTCGACCTGGGCTCGGGACGCCGCGAGCTGGGGGTTCCGGGCGAGGGCCTCGGCGACCGCCTGGGCCCGGGTCACCGGCGGCGGGACTTCGGCTGCCCGCGCCCCGAAGGGAGCGGCGAAAACCGTGACCGCGACGAATACCGTGAGAAACAGCCCCGATCGCAAGGCGACCTCCTCTCAACCGACGGCGAATTTTTAGGCGGAGAAATCGGGAGATCAGGCGGACGGCGGAGGCGGGCGGCTCTCGACGGAAGCCCGGGGAGAAACGAACGGCGCGGGGGGAATGGAAGGGGTGACGATCTCGGCGGCCTGCGGGGGGACGACGGGAATGACCAGCGAGAGACGCGCGCTCAAGATCCCATCGAGCGTGCACGCAGCGCACGTGTCCGCGCCGCGAGTGTTCGACATCAGGGCGAGCTCAGAGCCCGAGCTGAAACGGCCGAAGTCGTTGTCCGAAGCCGAGTGGAACGATGCGACGGCGAGTAGGAAGAGGGCTGCGGCAAGGAGAGTGAAGGCTTTTCCTGCCCGAGCGGTTGCGTTCATCAGCACGCTAGCATAGCAAAATTTGCAGGCGGTGAGCGGGGAATGTCTCTCCGAAAGCGTATAGTGACGCCGATGAAGCGGAGGCTGTTTTCACGTCTTCCCGAGACGGCCGCGGCGCTGCTTTTGCTGGCTGCGCAGCTCGCGCTCGGGACCTCCGTTCATCATCACGCCTCGAACGTTTTCGAAGGATTCAATGGGGACGAATCGGCTTCGCCGAGAGAAGTCCACGAGGTCGTCTGCGGCCAGCCGACCGCTTCGCACTGGCACCGGGACCGGGTCGTCGAGGTCGAACCCTGTCTCGCCTGCCTGCTCCAGCATCTCGTCGGCGTTCGAGTCCACGCGCCCAGGCGTCCGGTGCTGGCCGTTGCAATGGCAGGCCCGGAGTGGCTTTGCCGGCCGGCCATCGACGGCTTCCGTCTCGATACCTTCCCTCGTGGCCCGCCCGCGCTCGTCTAGCCGAAACCGCAATCCAGTCAACGCGGGACCGCGTCGTCGCACTTTGGTCGCGAGCGCGCCCGCTCCATTTCGGACGACGAAGGAGATCTCTTGAGCAGTCGAATTTTTGCTATCGCTCTTTCGCTGACAATCTCCCTGGTGTTCTTCGTGATCCCTGTGAACGCGGCCAATTCGGCGGGCACGGTTCGTGGGCTCGTCGTCGGTCCCGACGGGCAGCCGATGCCCGGCGTCCCGCTCATCCTTCGCAACGACATCACCGGCTTCAAGGCGCAGGCCGTTACGGACGCGAACGGCCGGTATACCTTCTTCAACGTGCCGTTCAACCCGTACGAACTGCACGTGGAGGTCCAGGGATTCGCGACCCAGCATCTCGCGATCGACGTGAGGAATGCTTCGCCGATCGACAAGCCGGTCGCGCTCAAGCTCGAATCCGTCTCGGCGACCGTGAAGGTCGAGGCGGAAAGGCCGGCGGCCGTCCTCGAGACAGATTCGTCCCAATCGCACGTGGACATCGACAAGTCGTTCATCGAGCACGCGCCCGCCGCGTCTCCTTCGCGCGGAATGGAGTCCCTCGTGATCCAGGCGCCCGGCTTCGCGGCGGATGAAAACGGCCGATATCACTTCCAGGGCGCCCACAGCGAGCAAAGCTACGTCGTCGACGGACAGCCGATCTCCGACCAGGTCGGCGTGACGTTTTCGAACTCGATCGACCCGACCATCCTTCAGTCGGCGACGGTCATTTACGGAAACGTCCCGGCCGAATACGGGGAAAAGATTGCGGCCGTCATCGACATGACGACGAAATCCGGCCTCGGGACGGGAGCCCTCAAAGGAAATCTCCACGTCGGCGCCGCGAGATTCAAGACCTACGACGCCGGAGTGTCGGCCGGCGGCGGGTCTTCGACCTTTGGCGCCTACGGCTCGATCGACGCTTCGAAATCGGACCGCTTCCTCGATCCCGTGAATTTCGACAACCTGAACAATCACGGCGACACGGAGCGGGCGTTCCTGCGGCTGGACTCGACGACGCCGGCTGGAGGCGACAGTTTTCGGTTGACGGGCTTGATCGGCCGGACGAACCGGGACGTGCCGAACACTTACTCGCAGCAGGCGGCGAACACGGACAACACGGTTGAAACGAACGACTGGGATGCGAACCTCGGCTGGCAGCACATCTTCGGGGCATCGACCGTTCTCGACACGATCGCCTTCGGCCGCGACAACCGGTATACGTATCGCGGCTCGCCGAACGATCCGTCCGTCATCACGAACTCGAAGCGCTCGCTTCCGAATTACGGCGTTCAGCCAACGCTCTCGATTCAGGCCGGCGACGCGAACGAGCTCAAGTTCGGGGCCGAGCTCAAGAGCTATCCGATCCGGGAGCGGTTCTCCTTCGGCATCACGGACCCGAACATCAACGACCCCGCGTCTCCCGACTACAACCCGAATCTCGCGCCCTACGACCTGACGCGCGGCGGGACGTTCTTCCGATTCGAGCAGTCGAAGACGATCACGTACATCGCCGGGTTTGCGGAGGACACGATTCGGCTCTCGAATCTGACGGCCCAGATCGGCGTCCGATACGACCACAACGACTTTCCGCTGACGGAGTCTCAGCTCCAGCCGAGAGTGGGGCTCGCGTACTACGTTCCCGCGACGAAATCGGTCTTTCGCGCCTCTTATAACAGGATCTTCGAAACGCCCGAATACGAGAACATCCTTTTCTCTTCTTCCGACCAGGCGGCGGCTCTGGCTCCTCCGGATGTCCAGCAGTCGCGCGCGCTCGGAAACGGCCTGCTTCTGATCCACTCCGAACGGCACGACGCCTACGACCTCGGCCTTCAGCAGGAAATCGGATCCTCGCTCAGGGTCGACATCGATTTCTGGCGGCGCGACGTCCGGTTCGCGGCCGACCAGGACCAGTTCCAGAACACCGGCATCGTCTTTCCGGTTTCATTCCAAAAGGGCAGATTTCATGGCTGGAACGTTCGGCTCGATCTGGCCCCCGTCGAAGGACTCAAGGGTTATCTCTCCGCGGGTCACGATCATGCGATCTACTTTCCGCCGGTCGCGGGGGGCCTCTTCCTCGATTCCGGCACGCTCGATGCGATCAACGGAGGTCCATTTCTCATCGACCATGACGAGAACCTCGAGATCCAGGGAGGCCTCACGTATGACTTCGGGCATTCGGGGACGTGGCTCGCGGCCAATGCCCGGTACGACTCGGGCCTCGTGGACGATCCCGGCCCTGACGAGCTCCTTGCAGACCCCGACAACGCGTTCGCGGCGCCCTATGTCCAGGTCCACAGCGGCACGGGTCTCGATCCGAACCGTATCGAGCCGCGCACGATCTGGAATTTCTCGGCCGGAACGGACCTGACCCGCTATGGCGTTCCCATTTCCGTACAGGTCGATCTCTTGAACGCATTCGACAAGAAGGGGCTCTACAACATCCTCTCGACGTTCGGCGGAACACATGTGATCCCGCCGCGGACTCTCGCGGCGAGGGTGAAGTACACGTTCTGAGACCGGACGGGAGGTCCGATCCCTCCCCGACGGCCGGTTCCGGAAGCCCGGTTCCCATGTTTGCCGGGGCTGAAGCCGGCAAGGCGGAAAAAGAAGGATGCGATGAGCGACCAGACCCTTGGCGAATACCTGTACCATCTTCGGAGGGTCATGGGCCTTACCCTTCGCGCCGTTGAGAAAGCGACCGACGAAGGCGTTTCGAACTCTTACCTGAGCCAGCTCGAACATGATCGAATCCGCAAACCTTCCCCGAACATTCTGCACAGGCTGGCGGAGGTCTATGCGATTCCCCACGAGGTTCTGATGGAAAAGGCCGGTTACATCACAAGAGCAAGCGATCGCGAAGCGCCGGAACGCCGGGGCGGTTCCACTTTCGGGCTCGACGACCTGACCGCTCGCGAGGAGGAGGAGCTGCTTCGATATCTGGCTTTTCTCAGGTCGCGGGGACCCGGCAGGAAATAAAGGCCTTTTCTGACACGCCGGAAGTCTTCATGTTCGTCGGGACACTAGGGAGAGACGAGGGCCGAGACGACGAACAGGATGGAGAAGCCCGCGATCGTGGCCAGCAGGACCGGAATGCCCGTTTTCCTGCGGTGGGCTTCCGGCAGCAGGTGAGCCGCGCCCAGGTAGAGGAAGAATCCCGCGAAGACTCCGAGCGCCGGGGAAAGGAGATCGGGGGGGAACCGCCAGACGAGCGTGAGCAGAGCCCCGAGGCATGGCGCCGCGGCGTCCGCGACGAGCCAGGCGCGGGCCCGCGAATCGGTCGAGTCCTTGAGGAGAATCGCGGTGTTGAGACCGTCGGAGAAATCGTGCGCGATCACGGCGGACGCGACGGCGATCCCCGCCGCCCGGGAGACCTGGAATCCGATGCCGATCGCCGCGCCGTCGAAGAAACTGTGGATCGTCACGGCGAGCGCCCCGAGGTCTCCCACGTGCGAGTGCCCCGGTTCTCCGTAGTTCGGCTCGGGATGGGAGTGGACGGCGAGAAACTTCTCGAGGAGATGGAAGGCGAGAAAGCCGACCGCCGCGAATCCGGTCACGAAAACGGGAGGCCTGTGCATTTGCTGCGCGAGGACGAGCCCCTCGGGGAGCAGGTCGAACAGCGCGGCTCCGAGCAGCATGCCCGCCGCGAGCCCGAGGAAGACGTGGAGCTTCTCGCCCGCTTTTCGGCCCACGACGCCTCCGGCGAGCGTCGAAAAGAACGTCAGGAGCGCGAGAACGACGGCCATCCGACCGCGATCATATATGGCGGCTTCCGGCGAGCAGTGCCAGGAGCCCTGCGCGCAGTTCGGGCGGCGGCGCGACTTCCGGGACGGAAAGCGCGAAGAGCACGAGTTCGGCTTGCCAGGCGGCGAGGCCGGCTTCGCACGCTCCGCATGTCTCCCGAAGGTGGCCCTCGAAGGTGCTCCGATCGGGACCGTCGAGCGCACCGAGCGCGGCGAGCCCCGCGAGCTCGCCGAGAGACTCAGTGTGCGGCAAAGGGCTCCTCCCGGTTGAAGTACGCCCGATACCCGTCGCGGAGTTTCATCAACCCCTGGCGGAGCCGTGTCTTGACGGTGCCCAGGGGAGCCCCCGTCAGAGTCGCGATCTCGGTCTGCGTGTATCCGCCGAAGTACGCGAGCTCCAGGGCCCGCCGCTGATCGGGCGGCAGCTCGGAGAGGACGCGGTGAACCGCGCGGCCCTCTTCGTGAAGGCCCGCCGTCCGCTCGAGGTCCTCCCCGGAAGGGATGTGACATTCCGATAGGTCGACCTGCCGGTCGCGGCCCCTTCTCCGGAGCGCACGGAGGCGATCGATCGAGCGGCTCCGCGCGAGGATCAGAACCCACGTGAGCAGGCTGCCGCGGTCGGGGGCGTAGTGGGAGGGGTTCCTCCAGACGTGGAGGAAGACGTCCTGAAGAACGTCCTGCGCTTCCTCCGGGTCCGCGAGAATTCGCGTCGTGAGGCCGAGCACGCGCGGCGCGTAGAGGTCGTAGAGGTCCCCGAGCGCCTCGGCTTCGCCGGCGGCGATGCGGCGCATGATTCGCGCGTCGTCCGCTCTGGTGGCCCCCGATGGGTCCTTCATGGTCGGTTCGCGGGGCACCGTCTCAGGGGGCGGCGGCCTGGATCTCGTCGCGATCGGAAGAAATCACGATCGCCATGCCGCCGGCCTCGGAGAAGGTCTCCGCCTCCTCCGTTCCCGGGTCGGAGCGGCAATAGTCGCCGGCCGAGAGGAGCAGGCCGTTGATCGTCAGCGAGCCTTCCAGCACGAAGATTTCTTCGGTGCCGGCATGTCGGTGCTTCGGATAGCGCGTGCCGGGAGCGAATCGAAGGAGGCGGGTCGTCACTCCGCGCTCGTCGTCGCGCGCCAGGAACTTCTCCTCGATCCCGGGAAGAGGCGTCGGCGACCACCGAGCGGCCGCCGTTCGGACGCCGGAGACTCCGGGCGCAACCGCGAAAAAGCCGGCCGGAAGCGTTCGACCCGGGCCCGCCAGACGGCCGAGGAGCTGGTGTTTCAGCCCGGGCGGGGGCTCGATCGGTTCGACCGAGAGCGCGAGGGGCTCCCAGCCGGTTTCGTCGAGTGGTGCGTCGTCGCGGCTCATGAGCGGATTATACGGGCCGGGATGGCCGGGTCGAGGCGGGGCGACGGCCTTTCCGTCGCCCCGTTGTCCGGTTTCACTACTTCTTTTCGACGATGTCGCCTTTGACCGTGGCGAGGATCGCCGCGAGCTCGCCCTGCTCTTTCTCGGGGACCTTGAACGTGTTGAGCGTCGCGACGAGGTCCTCGACGGCGCCAGTCCATTCTGCTTCCGTGATGCCGAGTCCTGCGTGCGCCACCTTCATCGATCGGCCGGTGTAGAGGCACGGGCCTCCGGTCGCCATGCAGAGCTGGTCGACGATGTGCTGGCGGATGCGCGCCTTGGAATCGTTGCTTGCGCCCGTAAAGAACTTCGTGAACCGGGCGTCCGTGAGGAGCCGCCCGACGAAATCGTCCGTCACCGCCGCGATGGCGTCGTATCCGCCGAGCCGCTTGTAGAGGCTCGGACCTTCCGAAGCCGCGGCGGCCGCCGCGCCGGACGCCGCGAACGGCGCCAGAGAAGCGAGAAGCACGAGGACGAGAACGAGGGACCGAACACGGAAATGAGACATGGAGATCCTCCTTCGCATTCTGTACGCCGGGGATGCGATTTCGGATTCATCGGGAGGAGAACAGGACTCAGTGCGTCGGGGCGGGGTCGCACTCCGACGTCTCGCAGACCTCGATCTGGATCGTCGCGTGGTCGATGCTCTTCTCCCGGCGAAGGCAATCCTGCACGCGGCGAAGGACCTCCGGCGCATCGGCGTCCGGGGCGATCGCCACGTGGAGGCTCGCGTAGTGGACCCCCGACGTCAGCGTCCAGAGGTGGAGATCGTGAATCGAAAGCACCCCGGGAAGGCGGCAGAGCAGCCCGCGGAGATCCGTCTGGTCGATGTCGGAAGGGGCGCCTTCGAGCAGGATGTGGGCGGAGTGGCGCAGGAGCGAGACCGTCCGGGGGAGGATGAACAGGGCGATCGCAGCCGAAAGAGCCGGATCGACCCACTGGAAGCCCGTCTTCGCGATGACGGCGGCCGCGGCGATGACGGCCGCCGAGGCGAGAGTGTCGGAGGCGACCTCGAGATAGGCGCCCTTCAGATTCAGGCTCGATTCGCGGTGGGAATGCAGGAACCGCAGCGAGATCCCGTTCGCGGCGAGCGCGAACGCGCCGAACAGCAGCATCGGAAGCGGGGCGACCGGCTCGGGCCGCGCGATTCTTCGGTAGGACTCGTACAGAATCGCTCCGCAGGCGATGAGGAGGATCTGGGCGTTGATGAACGCGGCGAGGATCTCCGCCCGGTAGAGCCCGAAGGTGTGGCGCGGGGACGCGGACCGTTCCGCGAACCGAACGGCGATGTAGGAGAGAAGCAGCGCCGCGAAATCGGTGAGAGCGTGGCCGGCGTCGGCGAGCAGGGCGAGACTGTGCGAAACGATTCCGCCGGCGACCTCGGCCACGACGATCGCCGCCGAAATGCCGAGCGCCGCCGCAAGCCTTTGCCGGGCCGTCGCCCGTGAAACCGTCACGGATCTAGCGTAATCGATTTCGCGGGATATGATCTCCGGATGCAGACGGGGTGCGCCCAAGGATGACCGAAGACGAGTTCCTGGAGTCGATGGAAAGCTCGCCGGAGGACGTCGGCCGGCTCTTCGAATTCACGCGCGAGCTCAAGAAGCGGGGAGAGAAGGAGAAACCGAGGACCCTGCTCGCGCGCCTCGCGGAAGTGCAGCGCGAAAAGGACCTCCCGCTGGCGAGGCTCGAAACGCTGCTCGAGATCGCGCGCGCCTTTCCGGCGCGGGCGGTTACCTCGGAGGAGATGGCCGAGGCCTTCCGGGAGGCGTACCCGAAACACCCCTCCCTGGAACCTCTGCTCGCGCACTACCTGAAGCCGAAGGCGCCCGTCGTGGATACCTCGGAGAAACTCCGCCGCTGGCTGGCGTTCTCTCCCGGCGACGTTTTCTATTTCGCGGGGCACGGCGCCGGACGGGTCGTCGACCTCAATCCGGCGATCGATTCGGTTCGCTTCGAGTTCGAAAAGGGGGAAAGCTGTCCCTTCCTCCCGGAGCGGCCGCGAAGAACCTGATTCCGCTTCCGAAAGGGGATTTCCGCCGCGAGCGGTACGAGGACCGGGCCGGTCTCGCGGCGCGCGCCGCGGCCGAACCGGCCGAAACGGTCCGCCATCTCCTGCAGAGCGTCGGCCGTCCGCTCACGGCGGTCGAGATCAAAGAGGCCTTCACGGGCGTCGTTGCGCCGGAGAAATGGACGTCCTTCTGGAGCGCGTCGCGCAAGCACCCGCAACTCGTTCTCTCGGGCGCGGGGAAGAACGCGCTGTATTCATGGACGGGCTCCGCGCAGGCGGCCACCGATTCCGTCCGCGAGGAGTTCGACCGCGCGGACGCGGTCCGCAAGCTCGCGATCGCTCGCCAGCATTCGCGGCGAGCCGAGCTGTCGGTTCACTTTTCCGAGGCGCTCTCCGGCGAGCTCGGACGGCTCGGGGGAAAGAATCCTTCGCTCGAGATCGCGTTCTTTCTCGAAGAGAACCGTCCCGGCGTCGCCGCGCCGATGTCCGTCGCCGAGCTTCTCGCCGGGGCGAAGGGCGTGGAGCGGGCGCGGGAGCTGCCGGACCCCGGCCTTCGAGTGCGCGCCTACCGCCTCATCCAGGAACGCGACCCCGGAGACGTGCCGGAAATCTTTTCGATCCTCTTCTGCCACGAAGAGGACTCGCGGGTTCTCGCCTTCCTCGACAACGCCCTTCGTGAACGGGCGCCCGCGGAGAGGCGGCGGCTCCTCGAGCGAATCGTCCGCGCTCCGAAAACGGCCCCGCGGGCCTACCTCTGGCTCGCGGAGAAGCGTTCCGAGATCGAAGACGCGGCCGCGCTCTGGGACGCGCAGGCCCTCGCTTCCGCCCTTCCGGAGGCCCTTCGGGCTCCCGAGTTCGCTCCGTACCGGGCGAAGGTGAAAGCCCTGTTCGACCGGGGAGGCCTCGCCCTCGAGCTCGTCGCGAAGATCCCGGACGAGGAAGAGGCAAGGCGGGTCTTGACGGCGATCGAGCGGGCGCCCGGGTCTGGAAGACTTCCGCCGCGAGGATTTCAAGCAGGCGCTCCATCGGCGGTTTCCGGAGCTGCGAGGCCCGAAGGTCGAACCGCTGTACGTCACGCCCGAGTCTCTCGCGCAGCGGCGCGCCGAGCTCGAGCAGCTGTTGTCGGTGGAAATTCCGAAGAACGGGCGCGCGATTCAGGAGGCCGCCGCGATGGGCGACCTGAGCGAGAATTTCGAGTACCACGCGGCTCGAGCCCGGCAGGAATTTCTCTCCTCCCGGGCGGCCACTCTGCAGCAGGAGATGGCGCGCGCTCGGCCTCTCGAGCTCGCAAAGGTGGACGCGTCGGCGGTTCGCGTGGGAACCCGGCTGAAGCTTCTTTCGAAGGGCGAAACGAAGCTCGCGACGATTCTCGGCCCCTGGGATTCGAACCCCGAGGCGGCTGTCTATTCGTACCAGTCGGAATTCGCGCAGAAATTGATCGGCAAGAGGGCAGGGGAGTCCATCGAGATCGACGGGCGGGCGTGGGAGATCGCCGACATCCGGCCGTGGAAGGATTGAGGAATCAGTCGGTTAGCTTGCCGCGGTCGCTTCGCTCCCTCGCAATGACAGCTTTCGTCGTTCTCGTCACCGCTCCTCTCCGGTCCGCCGAAAAACCCGTCACGTCGTTTCCGGCGCCGTTCGACTCTTCCGGCTGGACTCTTCTCCTGCAAAGGTACGTCGACGAGCGGGGTCTCGTGTCTTACGCGAGCTGGAAGAAGAACGCCGCCGACTCGAAGGCCCTGGATTCCTACATCGCGAAATTCGCTCAGCCGGGAGGCTTCCCCACAGCCGGCGAGAAAGTCGCGCTCCTCGCGAATGCCTACAACGCCTTCATCGTGAGGACGGTTCTCGATCGTTATCCGGTCGCGGGGATCCGGTCGATCGCGGGCGCGTTCACGGCGGAATCGCACGAATTCGGAGGCCGAAAGTGCTCGCTGGACGAGATCGAGCACGCGGCGGTCGCTCTGGGCGGATATCGCGTTCACGCGATCCTCGTGTGCGCGTCGAAATCCTGCCCGCCTCTCGACCGCCGGGCGTACGCAGCCGGGGAGCTCTCCGCGCGCGAGGACGAGCGGATGCGCGCCTGGATGTTGCGTCCGGACCTCTACCGCTTCGAGCCGGAGAAAAACCGCGTGGGACTTCCGATGTATTTCGTGTGGTACCGGGCCGACTTCGAGAAGCGGGGTGTCGCGAACGTCCTTTCCGCCTACGCGCCCGCGCGCTACCGGGACTGGCTCGCGAAAACCGGTTTCCGGACCGAATACCTGGACTACGACTGGTCTTTGAACGACGCCTCCGGCCGCTGAGGTGGGGCCAGGCGGTTTGGCGCCGGGAAGATTTCGAGCGATAATGGTGTTCTCAATGTCCCGAACGACGCGTGGCTGCCACGCGAGCTAAAGGAGAGATACCCGAATGTCCGAAAATGTCCACGAAATCTCCGACGACTCCTTCGAGAACGACGTTGTGAAGAGCGAGACTCCCGTGTTCGTCGATTTCTGGGCGCCCTGGTGCGGTCCGTGCCGCGCCGTCGCGCCGATCGTCGAGGAGCTCGCGAGCCAGTACCAGGGAAAGCTCAAGGTCGCGAAGATGAACGTCGATGACTCGCCCGCGGTCGCCCAGAAATTCATGGTGACTTCGATCCCCACGTTCATCCTCTTCAAGAACGGTCAGGCCGCCGACCGCACGATGGGAGCGATGCCGAAGGGCCAGTTCCAGCAGTTCATCGAGCGGAACCTCTAAGCCTCTCCGCTTCATCGTCCAGGCTTCATTCGCGAATGCCCGCTTCGGCGGGCATTTTGCTGATGCCCCTTTCGGAGGGCATTTTGCTATCGTGGCGGGAATTTGAGCCCTCTCGCGATGACGACGCATGCGATCGCGGCCGTCGAGCATTACCTCGAACGGGATACGGTCGTCGGGGTATTCGTCCTCCTTTTCTTCGGGGCGTTCGGGCCGAGCCCTCCCGAAGAGACGATCCTGCTGCTGGCGGGCTACGTCGTGTACCAGGACCTGGCTCGGTTCTGGCCGATCGTCGCGTCCGCCTACGTCGCCGCGGTCCTCGGCGACACGGCGCTGTACGGAATCGGCCGGTTTTTCGGCGGCGACCTGAAAAAGCGGCCGTGGCTCGCGAAAATTTTCCCCGCGAAGAGAATCGAACAGGTCAAGAAGAGCTTCCGCCGGTACCAGTTCCGCGCGATCGTCGCGGGTCGCTACGTTTACGGGCTGCGGCCCGTGCTGTTCTTCACGTCCGGCGCGACGAAGATGCCGCTCTGGAGGTTTCTCCTGGCCGACTCGATCGCGGCCGGCGCGAACGCGATCGTCTGGATCTATCTGGGCGACCGCTTCGGCGGGAGGCTCGGCGACGTCCTTCACTGGGCCGAGCGGTCGGAAACGATTCTTCTGATCGTCGCGGGCGCTCTCGTCGCCTATTTCATCCTCGAGAACGTCCTGCTGCATTACGGGAAATGGCGGGAGGGTTCGTTTTTCGTCCGGTGGGCGACCGGCTGGAAAATCGCGGCGATCGCGGGGACCGCGCTGCTTCTCGTGTACCTCGAAGCGTCGCTGCGGGCCCGGGGAATTCGCCTGACGCGATTCTGAGGGGTAAGATCGTTCCGATGTCGGAGTCCCGGCGAGCGCTGCTCGTCTTCACGCGAACCCCCGAAGCCGAGGCGCGGGCGAAGGGCCTGTGCCCGGAGGCCGGCTCGTTCCTTTTCGCCGCGTTCCTGTCTTCCTGGGAGCGGGCGGCCGAAGCGGCGGGAGCCTCCTTCGTCATTTCCTCGCCTCCCCGATGCGCGGAGCGATTTCGAGCGCGGCGCGGTCCCGGGCGGCCGCCGGTCCTCGTCCAGTCGCGCGGCCGCTTCGGCGAGCGGCTCGCGAGCGCCGTCGACGAAGTGTTCGCCCTCGGCTTCACGTCCGTCGCGGTGGTCGGAGGCGACGCTCCCGCGATTTCCGCTCGGGACCTGGATCGGGTCTTCCGGGCGCTCGAGGGGCCGGGCTCCCCGGTCGTCGTCGGCCCGTCGCGCGACGGCGGCGTCTATCTCGTCGGGTTGTCCGATGCGCAGGACCGTTTTCTCGGGGATTTTTCGCCGAGAGATCCCCGGCTCTGCGAGCGGCTCGAAGCGGCTCTCGAGCGCGCGGGCCGCGAGATCGTCCGGCTCGAAGTTCGCGGCGAGCTCGACTCGGTCGACGACCTGAAGCGCGCCTATCGCGATCGCGACTCGAAAGCCGACTGGGGCGAATTTCGCTTTCTGCTCGCCGCCGCGCTCCGGCCGCGGCGATCCCCGCCGGCCGAGCGCCGGAACGCGCCGGCCCTCTTCGCCGCGGTTGCGTTGCCCGCCCGGGCTCCTCCGGCCGCCTGAACTTTCCCGACTTCCCCACATTTCCACTTCGACCCGAGGAGGATTTCGATGACCGTTCTCAGCGACAGGACGCCGCTGTTTCTTCCGCCGCTCGACCGATTCGACGAAAGCGGCTTGAGTTTTTTCATCGACGCGGGGGCGCCGAACTGGATCGCCGTCGAATCCGGAGGGGCCGGGCTCCTCGCTCGGGTCGGCGACGCGGCCTCTTCCGGCTCTCCGCTCACGTTCGGCGATCTCGTTTCGAGCCATGCGCTGGAAGAAAAGCTCGAAGCCGGGAAGGCGTGGGTCCAGGTGCACGACTTCCTCCGCGCTCTCGATCGCGCCGGAATGCTGGCGAGCGACCCGTTCCGCCGACCCGCGTATCCCGGCCGCGCCGCGCTCGTCGAGCCGAAGGGGATTCGCGAGCTCTGGATCCACATCAACAACGCCTGCAACCTTGCCTGCAGCCACTGCCTCGTTTCGTCGGGTCCCGGAGGGTTGCCCGGGAGCGAGCCGGAATTCCTGGCCGGCCTCGTCGACCGGGCGGCGGAGCTCGGCCTCGAGCGCGTCTATGTGACCGGAGGCGAGCCGTTCCTTCGCCGGGATTTGATCGCGCTGATCCGGCGCGTCACGGAAGCGCTCGGCCTCGAGATGATCGTTCTGACGAACGCAACGGTGATCTCCGAAGCGGTTCGACAGGAGCTGGAGACGCTCGACCGGTCACGCGTGAAATTCCAGGTCTCCCTCGACGGCGCGCGGCCGGAGACGAACGACCCCATCCGCGGGGCGGGCACGTTCGACCGGGCGCTCGGCGGCGCAAGGCTCCTCGCGGATCTCGGCTTCGACGTTTCGCTGACGACCGTGCCGACGGAGGAGAACCTGGGCGAGCTTTCCGAGATCCCGTCGATCGCCCGGCGCGTCGGCGCGGGGAGCCACCACCTGATGTGGAGCCACCGGCGCGGGCGAGCGTCGGAGGGGAGCAACGGTTTCTTCCCCGGCAACGCGGCGCTGCTCGGGGCGGCGTTTCGGGTGGCCGAAGCCGCGACCCGGGAAGGCGTCGCGTTCGACAACCTCGAGGCCGTTCGCCGCCGGGTCAACGGCGTTCCCGGGGTGAAGTACGACCTGGGAAACGCGGGATGGGATTCCCTCTGCGTCTACGCCGACGGAAAGGTCTACCCGAGCGCGGCCCTGGCCAACGAGCCTTCTCTCGTCTGCGGAGACGCGATGACGCAAGACCTGGCGGACATCCTGGCGCGATCCCCGGTGATCCGCTCCCTCCGGGAAGCTTCGCTTTCGAAGAAGACCGCTCTCGCCGCCGATCCCTTCCGGTTCCTGACCGGGGGCGGCGATCTGGAGCACGCCTGGTGCTTCAGCGGCGACTTCCTCGGAGAGGATCCCTACTACGCCCTCTCCGTCGAGCTCGCCCGGCGCGTCATGGTCGAGCTCGGCGAAGAGAAGCGGCTCCGCAAGAACGCGCGGTCGGGGTACAGCGCGCCGCTGGTTCTGCACGCGATGGGCGAAGGGGCGATCGCTTGCGGAAACGCGGACGGAACGCTCGCGGAGCAGCCCGTGCTCACGCTGCATTCCAACTGCGTCCTTTCGTTCGACGTCGATCGGCCGCGCGCGAAGGTTCGCGAGTTCTATTCCGCCGCGGCCGAAAACCCCCAGGCGGAGCTCTGCTGCCCGACGAAATACGACGAGGAGTCGGTCTCGCACATTCCGAAAGACGTTCTCGACCGTTTCTACGGGTGCGGCTCGCCGATGACGATGGCCGGCGTCCGGGAAGGGGAGTCGGTTCTGGACCTCGGTTCGGGCGCCGGCATCGACGTCTTCATCGCCGCCCGGCTCGTCGGCCGTTCCGGAAAAGCGATCGGCGTCGACATGACGGATCGAATGCTCGCCGTTGCCCATGAGAACAAGCCGATCGTCGCGGACGCCCTCGGGTACGACGTCGTCGAGTTTCGCGAGGGATATCTCGAGAATATTCCGGTCGAGTCGAAAAGCGTCGATCTCGTCACGTCGAATTGCGTGGTGAACCTGTCGCCGGACAAGCCGCGCGTCTTCGAAGAGATCTGGCGGGTTCTTCGGGACCACGGCCGGGTCGTGATCTCCGACATCGTCTCCGAGAGGGAAGTTCCTCCACACCTGAAGGTCAATCCGAGGCTCTGGGGGGAATGTCTCGTCGGGGCGGTGACGCAGGAAAAGTTCCTCGCGGAACTGGAGCGCGCCGGTTTCTACGGCCTCGAGGTCCTTCAGAAGTCTTACTGGAAAGACGTCGAGGGATACCCGTTCTCCTCGGTCACGGTGAGCGGGATACAAGTTCGAAAAGACTTCCGGGTGCGTCTTTCAGGGCCATCGGGCGGTCTACCTCGGACCGGGAAAGGCTTTCGTGGACGAGGAAGGCCACCAGTTCCCGCGCAACGAGCCCTACGAGATCTGTACCGACACGGTCGCGAAATTGTCGAATCCTCCGTACAGGGGCTTCTTCGCGATTCTGCCTCCGGGAGAGGAGCGCTCGGAGTATGCCTGCGTCAACCCGGACGGCACGCCCTGCGCGCCGGGTTGCTGCTGAGGGCCCTGGGCGCGGCTCGCGTCTCCTAACGCTCCCGGTTGCCGGCCTCGTCGCGCCGGGCGTCCGATTCGTGCGGCGAGCTCGGCCGCAAGGGTTTCCGCGTCAGCGCTGGCCAGGGGGTGCCGCAGCCTTCAGAGCGGCCGCCGAACGGGCGCCATCCGAAGTCGCGGCCGCGGGGGCGATCGCGTTGGCGGCGGCCACTGCGAGATCCGCCGGAGCCTTCGCGAGCGCGGCCAGCAGCGTCATTCCGGGCTTCGCGATGCCGAGCTTCCTGCGGATGCCGACGACGTCCGCCGCCGCGACGTAACGGTCGAGATTCGAAAACCACGAGGAGTGGTGATATCCGCCCTTGTCCATCTCGCGGATCGCGTCGTCCTTGCTCCAGCCCTCGACGACGACGCGGTAGAGCGCCATCATCGCTCCGGTGCGATCGGAGCCGTGCTGGCAGTGGATCACGATCGGGCGATTCGCGGGATCCGAAAGGATGCGCATCGCTTCGAGCACGCGGTCATCCCGCAGCCGGAAGGCGCTCATCGGCACGTGGTAGAGCTTGAGCGACGTGCCCTTCGCGGCCGCCTCGTCGGCAGGCGATTCGACGTCGAGAACGGCCTTGATGCCGAGCTTTTCGAGCTCGCGGAATCCGGCGTTCTCCGGGCGCGCGCTGCGATAGAGATCCGGCTCGACGCGCCAGAGGTTCCCGATGCTCTGCGTGGGAACGGAAACCGCCCAGTTCGCAGGACGGGTCTGGGGAGAACCGGCATAAGCGGAAGCCGCGATCGCCGCCGAGAGAACCACGACCAGGAGGAATCTGACGTTTTTCATCGCTGTCAGGGTAACAATTTCCCGCTCGAAAATCTTCCCTCCGGAAGGGACGAAAAAGCGGCGAAAAATGGGGGTTTTCAGCAGCCTGCTAGCCCTGCGAAATGGGCTCCGTCTTGTCGACGTGGCGGCTGTACTTGACGACCTCGACATCGGAGATTGCGACGAGGCAACCCTCCGTGACGATCGTCTCGAGCGCTTCCAGCAGCACGCGGACCTTCTCCTCCGTGTCGATGATCACGACCGAGATCGGCGCGTCGGAGGAAAAAACCCCTCCCTTGTGCCTTCGCTTGTGCGCTCCATATCCCTCGACGGCGCGGTAGACAGTCGCCCCGGCGATGTCGAGCGCCTTCGCGCGCTTCAGAATGGCCCGGTAAAGCGGCTCGCCTTCCCATTTGTCGTCGTCGCCGATGTGGATCCGCAGCATCTTCGCCTTGCCCTCGAGTTTCATGAGAGGCGCCTCGCTTTCTTTCGCCGGCTCGCCCTTGAGCGGAGAGGTCTTGTACACGCGGACGGTTTCGACCTCCACGAGACCCTCGTCGACGAGATCGAGAACGTCCGGCAGAACCGATTCGATTTTCTCGCGCGAGTCGATCGCCTCGATTCGAATGGGAAGGTCCTCCGACAGCCGGAGGATCGCCGTCGTGTGCATGACGCCGTGGCCGCCGTAGCCGGCGAGCCCGCGAACCGCCGACGCCCCGGCGATCCCTTTCTTCTGAAGAAGAAAGAGAATGACTTCGTAAAGGGGCTTGCCTCCCCGGTGATCCGACTCGCCGATGTAGATCACGAGCTTTCGAAATTCTTCAGGCTGCATTGGAGCTCTCTTCTCCCCTCAAAACCGAAGCGCCAAACGGGTTCCGAGCCATACAGCGGCAAAGCCCACGACGACCGAGCCAACGAGATTCAGGCCGGCGAGCCAGAAGCCGCCGGCGGTCAGGAGCCGCTCCGACTCGTACTCGAACGTCGAGAACGTCGTGTAGGCCCCCACGAACCCGACCGCGACGAAAAGGCGCCAGCGGGGATCGAGCGCGATCCGTTCCGTCGCCACCGTGAGAAAGAGGCCGAGGACGAAGCTTCCGGTCACGTTGATGGCGAACGTCGCGATCGGGAACTGGCCGCGGTAGCGGTTGGAGATCCAGCCCCCCACGGCGTAACGAGCGATCGCGCCGAGAAATCCCCCGGCGCCGACGTACATCCATCTCATTCGGGAACCGGCGATGATCGGGCCTGCATACGTCTCTCCGTTTCTGCAGGAGTCATCAGCCTCTTGAGGCGGTTTCGGCGAACTCCATCGCCCTTCAAGATTCTGCGTGACTTTACCACGGGCGTGCTACTGTTCAAATCGTCCGGTTTATGACAGAATCCCGCTCCCGCGGAAGGTAGCTTCCGTTTTTTTATTGGGGGAGACCGAATTTGAGGCAAGGAGCACCAGTCGAGCGATGAGCGCCGAGAAGAGGTCGGTCGTCGTCACGGGGGGGACCCGGGGAATCGGAAACGCGATCGCGCGCCGTTTCGCGGCCGAGGGCTGGAACGTGGCCATTTCCGGCCGAACGCTGGAGGGCGTGCGCAATGCGACCGCCGCGTTTCAAAAGGACGGCCTCGCGGTCGAGGGCAAGTCGGCGGACTCGCGAAAGGAAGACGACGTCCGCTCCCTCATCGAGTTTTTCGCGGAGCGTTTCGGCAAAATCGACGTGCTCGTGAACAACGCGGGCGTCGGGCAGTTCGGGAGCGCCGCGGAGATCGATCCGAAGGACTTTCGCGCGATCGTCGAGACGAACCTCTTCGGCCCCTTCTACGGAATTCGCTTCGCCGCGCCGATCATGAAGAAGAACGGCGGCGGGTTCATCGTCAACATCGGCTCGCTCGCTTCGGTGAACGCTTTCGCGGGCGGCTCCGCCTACAATGCCTCGAAGTTCGGGCTGCTCGGCCTTTCGCACGCCGCCATGCTCGATCTCCGGCAGGACGGAATCCGAATCGCGATCGTCATGCCCGGCTCGGTCGCGACGGACTTTCAGGGCACCGAATCGCCGTCCGAATCGTGGATGCTGGCGCCGGACGACGTCGCGCAGGCCGTGCTGGACCTCGTGCGTTATCCCGACCGGGCGATTCCGTCCCGCATCGAGCTGCGCCCCACTCGACCCGCGAAAAAAACATAGCCTCGAGAGAAGGCCCGCGAGCGCTGGGAGCGACGAAGAGAGCGGGTGGCGGGGGGCGAGACCCCCTTTTGCCGCTCGCGGCGCGGAGTCGTAGCAAAGTCCTCAAATTCGCAGCGAGCGGAAAAGCGGGGCGAGTCCCGCGACAGGACCCGCTCGCCGTGCCGGCGCCGGTGCTGGAACGCGTGCCGGCCGGGCGAATCGTGAAACAATCCGCGCGGCTAAAGCGTTACGATGCAAGGAGGTCGTGTCTTTGAAGAAGTACGTGTGGATCATCGCCGTCGTCCTTGCGCTCGCCGCGGGCGTCGTGCTCCTCCGGCGGGGCGGCCAGAAGCCGCAGAAATACCGGACCGCGCCGGTCTCCCGGGGCGACATCACGATGTCCGTGTCGGCGACGGGAGCGATCTCCGCGGTCACGACCGTTCAGGTCGGCAGCCAGGTCTCCGGCATCATCGCGAAGCTCTACGCCGACTTCAACAGCCGGGTGAAGAAGGGGCAGTTGCTGGCGGAGCTCGACCCGACGCCTTTCGAGCAGGCGATCGCGCAGCAGAAGGCGAACGTCGACAAGGCGAAGGTGGACGCCGCGAACGCGAAAGTCGCCTACCTCCGGCAGCGGAAGCTCAAGGACGAAGGCCTCGCGTCGGAGGCGGACTACGACAACGCGAAGGCGGCGTCGGACTCGGCGGCCGCGCAGGTCGCGCAGGCCCGGGCTTCGCTCGGCCAGGCGGAGACGAACCTGAAGAATTCGAAAATCGTCTCCCCGATCGACGGTGTCGTCGTCAACCGCGCTTACGACGTCGGTCAGACCGTCGCGGCGTCGTTTCAGGCCCCGACGCTGTTCACGATCGCGCAGGACCTGACGAAGATGCAGGTGCAGGCGGACGTGGACGAGTCGGACATCGGCCGCGTCAAGATCGGAGAGCCCGTTCATTTCAGCGTCGACGCGTTCCCGGAGCAGGTCTTCCAGGCGAAGGTCAGCCAGATCCGCCTGAACGCGACCGTCAACCAGAACGTCGTCACGTACCCGGTCATCGTCGCCGTCGACAACGCGGAAGAGAAGCTTCGCCCGTCGATGACGGCGAACATCACGATCGACGTCGCGACGGATCACGATGTGCTCCGGATTCCGAACGCCGCGCTTCGCTTCAAGCCGTCGCCTTCGGAGACGGGGAAAGGCGGCGCGCCGCAACGGACCGCGGGCGCGGGAGCGGCGCCGGCTTCCGCGCCGGGAGGCGCGGCTTCGCGCCCGACTCTCGCGGGATCGCTGCCCCGGACCGGAAAGCGGGATGCGGGGCCGACGGTTTACGTTCTCTCGGAAACCGGAACGCTGAAGCCCGTGCGGGTCCACCCGGGCATCACCGACGGCCAGTTCACGGAGATTCGCGACGGCGAGCTCGAGACCGGACAGGCGGTCGTCACGGGGCTCGCGACCGCGAAAGCGGAGACCCAGGCCGGGCCCCGGATGAGGTTTTAGCTCTCATGGCGGAAGTCATCCGAGTCGCCGACCTCGTCAAGATCTATCGAATGGGGGACGTCGAGGTCCGGGCGCTGAACGGCGTCTCGATGACTGTCGGGCAGGGAGAGTTCGTGGCCGTGATGGGCTCGTCCGGCTCGGGGAAATCGACGTTCATGAACATCATCGGGTGCCTCGACCGGCCGACGTCGGGCAAGTATTTCCTCGACGGCGAGGACGTTTCCGAGCTTTCGCGGGACGAGCGGGCGGAGATCCGGAACGCGAAGATCGGATTCGTCTTCCAGTCGTTCAACCTCCTTTCCCGGACGTCGGCTCTCGAGAACGTCGAGCTGCCGCTCCTGTACGCGCGCGACACTCATGCTTCGGACCACCGCGCCGAGAAGGCCCGTCGGTGCCTCGCGCTCGTGGGGCTCGCGGGGAGGGAAGACCATTATCCGAACCAGCTCTCGGGCGGCCAGCAGCAGCGCGTCGCGATCGCCCGCTCGATGATCAACGACCCCGCGATCATCCTCGCGGACGAGCCGACCGGAAACCTTGATTCCCGCACGAGCGAGGACGTGATCGCGGTCTTCCAGACCCTCAACGAGCAGGGAAAGACGGTCGTCCTGATCACGCACGAGCCCGATATCGCCCGCTACTCCAAACGGATCATCACGTTCAAGGACGGGCAGGTGCTCTCGGACGAGGCGATCCGGCAGCAACGCGCCGGCGCGGCGGAGGTGGCATGAAACGATTCGCGATGATCCTCAAGGTCGGCCTGCAGGCGATTCTGCGCAATAAGCTCCGGTCCGCGCTCACGATGCTCGGCATCATCATCGGCGTGGGGTGCGTCATCGCGATGATCGCGATCGGCGCGGGGGCTTCCGAGTCGATCCAGTCGCAGATCGAATCGCTCGGGTCGAATTTCATCATGATTTTCCCCGGAGCCTCGACGCAGGGCGGGGCGCACCTGTTCTCCGATCAGTCGATGCTCACCGAGGACGACGCGAACGCGATCAAGGCGGATTGTCCCTCGGTGGCGTACATGAGCCCGGTTGCTCGGACGAGCGCTCAGGTCGTCGCCGGAGAGACGAACTGGGGGACGCAGATCCAGGGCGTCGGCGTGGAATGGCCGTTCGTCCGCACCTGGAACACGGTGGAGGGGGCGTTTTTCTCCGATTCCGACGTTCGCGCCGCCGCGAAGGTGTGCATCCTCGGGGGAACCGTCGCCGACAACCTCTTTCCGGGCGGGGGCGCGGTCGGGCAGATGGTGCGAATCAAGAACGTCCCGTTCAAGGTGGACGGCGTGCTCGAGAAAAAGGGCGGCTCGATGATGGGGGACCAGGACGACCTCGTCGTCGTTCCCTACACGACGGCGATGAAGCGCCTGACGGGCAAGAACAAGCTGAACAGCATTTATGTGTCCGCGACTTCGGTCGGAGCCGTGAACCAGGCGCAGAGCGAGGTCGAAGCGCTTCTCCGCCAGCGGCATCACCTCGCGCCGGGCCAGGATTCCGATTTCACGATGAGATCTCAGCAGGAATTCGCCGCGATGTCGGAGCAGTCGTCCAAAACCCTCTCGCTCCTTCTCGCCTCGGCGGCGGCGATCTCCCTTCTCGTCGGCGGGATCGGAATCATGAACATCATGCTCGTCTCGGTGACCGAGAGAACCCGGGAGATCGGAATCCGGATGGCGATCGGCGCGAAAGGGACACACGTGCTGATTCAGTTCCTGATCGAGGCGGTGACGCTTGCCGTCTTCGGCGGCCTGATCGGGATCGCGGTGGGTATCGGAGCTTCGGAGGTCGTGAAGGCGAAAGCCGGGCTTCCCGCTCATGTCTCGCCCGCGTCGATCGCGCTGGCGTTCGGCTTCTCGGCCGCGATCGGGATCTTCTTCGGTTTCTATCCCGCCCGCAAGGCTTCGCGGCTCGACCCGATCGACGCGTTGCGCTACGAGTAATCGCCAGCCCGCCTCCGCACAGCTGCGGAAGCTCGTGAGAACGCGATCCGGCCTCTCGGTCGGGGCGCTCTACGCGGCGCATTTCCTGCTCACGGTCGCGACCGTTTGGAATATTTCGCGCCTGGTCCGGGCGGCGGGGTGGGTCGAGCACACGAAGAACGTTCTGACCGAGCTCGCGGAAACGCAGGATATCGTCACGACCGCCGAGTCGAACGAACGGGCGTATCTCCTCACGGGCGATCCTGCGTATTCCGACAGGGGAGTCCGGACCGCGCTCGAGGGCCATTTCACGAAGCTCGAGATCCTCATGGCCGACAACCCGCCGCAGCGCCGGGCCGTCGAGGCCTTGCGGGACGCCGCCCTCGACCGTCTCGCCGAGCTTCGAAGCCTCGACGAGACGCGCGACCGGGACGGCCTGGAGGAGGCCGCCGCGCTCGTCAACCCCGGCGCGACGGGGCTCGTGAGACGGCTCGTGGCAGAGCTGGAAGGGGCCGAGAAGGCGCTCCTGAAACAGCGCCAGGAGACGAGCCGGAGAGTCACGATCTTCACGATCGCGACGCTGGCGGCCGGCGGCGCTCTCCTGCTGCTCCTGATCGTCGCGTTCCACCGCGATCTTCGCCGGCGGGACCAGGCCGCGATGGCGCTCGCGGAAGCGCGGAGATCGGCCGAGGACGCGAACGCGCAGAAGGACCGGTTTCTGGCTGCCCTTTCGCACGAGCTGAGAACGCCGCTGACGCCGATTTTCGCGGGAGCGCAGCTGCTCGAGCGCGAGGACCTCTCCGTCCCGGCGCGCGAGACGACGGCGATGATCCGGCGAAACGTCGAGCTCGAAACCCGGCTGATCGACGATCTTCTCGACCTCGCCCGGGCAATTCAGGGAAAGATCGAGCTGCGGGCGGCCGCCGTCGACCTGGAATCCGTGGTCCGGCACGCGGTCGAAACATGCCGGCCGGAGATCGAGGCCCGGGGGATCGCTCTTCGCCTGAATCTCGAAGCGCGCTCGCATCACGTTCGCGGCGACCCGGCGAGGCTCGAACAGGTCTGTTGGAACCTTTTGAAGAACGCGGCGAAATTCACGCCCGAGGGAGGCTCGATCTCGATCCGGACGCTCGACGAAACGGGCGCCCGTGTGCGGCTCGTGGTTTCGGACACGGGGATGGGAATCGCGCCTGGGAATCTTTCGAGGATCTTCGAGCCGTTCGAGCAGGGCGCCGGGTCGGGCGGATTCGGCGGCCTCGGCCTCGGCCTGTCGATCGCGAAAGCGATCGTGGACCTGCACGGCGGGACGATTGCCGCCCGGAGCGGCGGCAAGGACAGGGGATCGGTGTTCGAGGTCGCTCTTCCGACGATTCCGCCGCCCGCGACGGACGGCGAGGCGGCGAAGCGGGAGGAGGCTTCCGACGTTCGGCGGATCCGTATCCTCGTGGTCGAGGATCACGCGGACACCGCCCGGGCGATCGAGGCGCTCCTGCGTCTCCAGGGCCACGACGTGGCCGTCGCCGGATCGGTGGCCGAGGCCGTCGCCGCGCACCGGGAGAATCCCGCCGACCTCGCCCTGACCGACATCGGGCTGCCCGACGGAAGCGGTCTCGCGCTCCCGGGCGAGCTCGCGCCGATCCGGCCGGTCCCGGCGATCGTCATCAGCGGCTATGGGACCGAAAGCGATCTCGCCCGGAGCCGGGAAGCGGGGTTCCTCGCCCACGTCGTGAAACCGGTGACGGCCGAAAAGCTCGCGGCGGCCATCGCGCTCGCGCTCCCGCG
Organism: uncultured Acidobacteriota bacterium; assembly: GCA_963773815.1. GTDB lineage: Bacteria > Acidobacteriota > Thermoanaerobaculia > UBA5066 > DATFVB01 > CAWEYG01. The sequence continues at coordinate 21,568 of CAVZCI010000020.1, read as the reverse complement.
CGAAGAAGACGGTCGCCGCCGATAATTCTTGATCCCGCCCGGCGCCGCGGCGAGAATGGCTGCGATGCCCGCTTCGACGCTCGCCGCGGCCGCCGCGTTTTCGTTTCTCCGGATGCTCGCCGCCTACGCGTTGTCCCTCGTTTTCGCGATCGCGTACGGCGTCGCCGCGGGACGCTCGAAGAAGGCCGAGCGAATCCTCATTCCGATCCTCGACGTTCTCCAGTCGGTGCCGGTCCTCGGGTTCTTTCCCGCAGCCGTCTATTTTTTCATCGCGCTCACCGGCGGCGGCCGGTTGGGGATCGAGCTGGCCGCGGTCTTCCTGATCTTCACGGGGCAGGCCTGGAACATGGCGTTCGGGGTCTACGAAGCGGTCACGACGCTCCCGGCCGACTCGGCGGAAGCAGTCCGGTCGTTCGGTCTCTCGCCGTGGCAGCGGTTTCGGCAGCTCGAGCTGCCGGCGTCGGTTCCCAAGCTCGTCTACAACTCGATCCTGTCGTGGGCGGCGGGATGGTACTTCCTCGTCGCATGCGAGATCATTTCGCTCGGGAAGAACACCTATTCGCTTCCCGGTCTCGGGTCGTTCATCCAGAAGTCGATGGAGAAGGCGGACGTGCGCGGCATGGCGATGGGGATCGGCGCGCTCGTTTCGATCGTCGTTCTTCTCGACGCGCTCGTGTGGCGCCCGCTGACGGTCTGGGCGGAGAAGTACCGGTTCGAGTTCACGGCCGCCGCCGTCGGCGAGAGCCGGGTATTCGACTTTTACCGACACAGCGGAGTCGGGCGCGCCCTGGGCCGAGGCTTCGAAATCGGATGGTCCTGGCTCGACCGCCCGATTCGCCGGGTCGAAGGGTTCCCTCCCGAGAGCCCGGCCGCGAAAGTCGTGGCCGGGCTCCGGAGGATCTGGCGCGTCTTTTTCTGGCTCGGGGCGGCGACGGCCGCGGCGGCGCTCGCCGTCGTTCTCGTTTCGCACCTGAAGCCGCCCGTTCCCGCCGAGGCGGTCCAGATTCCCCGAGCGATTCTGTTCTCCTTCCTGAGGCTGTGCGTCGCGTACGCGATCTCGCTCGCCTGGACGGTCCCCCTCTCGCTCTGGGTCGGCGAGAACGACCGCGTCGCGAAGATCGTGACGCCCGTCGCGGAAGTCGTCGCCTCGATTCCGGCAACTGCGTTCTTCCCGCTCATCGTTTTCTTCGTCGTGCGGGAGCTCGGAAGCGTGAACGTCGCGTCCGTTCTCCTGGTCCTCACGGGAATGCAGTGGTATCTCCTCTTCAACGCTCTTGCCGGGGCGAGGCAGGTTCCGGGCGAGATGAAGGAAATGACCCGTTCCTTCGGCCTGAAGTTCCCCGCTCGCGCGCGAAAGGCGATTCTGCCGGCGATGGCCCCGTCCCTCATCACCGGCAGCGTGACGGGATGGGGAGGAGGCTGGAACGCGCTGATCCTGTCGGAGTACGTCGCCTATGGAAACCGGATCTACGAGGCTCCCGGAATCGGCCAGCTGCTTCAGCGGGCAACCGTTTCGGGCGATACCCGGCTCCTCGCATGGTCGCTCGTCTCCATGGTTCTCGCGATCGGCATCCTCAACCGGCTGGTTTGGAGGCGACTTTACGCGTTCGCTTCCGTAAGATTCCGAATCGATGCTTGAGCCCGCGGCCGCCACGAATCCCGGAGAGACGCTCCCCGACGCGAGGGGCAAGGCCCCGCTTTCGCTCTCGGTCGCGAAAGTCTCGAAGCAATTCGAGCTTCCGACAGGGCCCCTGCTCGTGCTCGAGGATATTTCGTTCGAGGTTTCGGCGGGCGAGTTCGTCGCGCTGGTCGGCCCGTCCGGGTCGGGGAAATCGACGCTCCTGAGGATCATCGCCGGCCTCATCCCGCCGTCGGCAGGCGAAGTCGTTTACAACGGGCGGCCTCAAACGGGCGTCAACCTCGACTGCGCGATGGTCTTCCAGTCGTTCGCGCTGCTTCCGTGGCTGACCGTGCTGGAAAACGTCGAGCTCGGGCTCGACGCGCGGGGGCTGCCGCCGGAGGACCGCCGCAAGAAGGCGAACTTCTACATCGACAAGGTCGGCCTCGACGGGTACGAAGAGGCGTATCCGCGGGAGCTCTCCGGAGGGATGAAGCAGCGAGTGGGGTTCGCCCGCGCCCTCGCGGTCGAGCCGAAGATCCTGTTGATGGACGAGCCTTTCTCCGCGCTGGACGCCCTCACGACGATCAATCTGCGGGAAGAGCTGATCGACCTGTTCCGCGACCCGGAAATCCTCATTTCGGTCGCGCTCCTCGTGACGCACACGATCGAAGAAGCCGTCGAGCTGGCCGATCGCGTGATCGTGCTTTCCTCCCACCCCGGTCAGATCATCACCGACCGAAAGATCGAGTTGCCGCGGCCGAGGGACCGCCGCGATCCCGCCCTGAATCAAATCGTGGGCGAGATCTTTTCCCTGATCGCTTGAATATGAAAGAACCTGAAACACCGACGCCCCGACTGGAGATCGAACCGATTCCCGTCTGCGGGATCTCCCGCGTTCTCGGCCTGCTCGAAACGCTCGACGACCGCGGAGGCAAAGAACCGATGGGGAGGCTCGCCGCGGACCTTCACATCGAGTTCGGCGAGCTTCTCGCGGTCGTGAAAGCGGCCGAAATGCTCGGCCTCGTCAGCACGCCCGGCTCGGAAGTCGTCCTCGAGCCGTTCGGGAAGGCCACCATGGAATTGCCGATGAACGAGAAGAAGCGCACCATTCGCGGGAAAATCCGGAAGGTCCCGCTCTTTGCCGCGATCGAGACGCTCCTGCGGCGGCAGGAGGACGCTTCGCTTCCGAAAGACATCGTGCTGGAAGAGCTCGTGATGTGGCTTCCGGACGAGAATCCGGAAACGATCTTCAAGACCGTCGTCAACTGGGGCCGTTATGCGGAGCTCTTCAGCTACGACGCCGACGAGGAACGCCTCGCGATCGACCAGGGAAGCTGAGGAAGCTCGTGGTCGGCCGTCTCTGGGAAGTCGATCTCGCCCCGCCGCTCGACGCCGAATTCGATTCGTACGCGGCGGACGTCGCTCTGCCGATGGTCCGCGGCCGAATGGGATGTTCCGCGGTGTTCGCGCTGCGCGACCCGGCCGGCGGCGGCCGGGCCATTCTGACTTTCTGGCTCAGCCGAAAAGCGATGGCGGTCGCGGCCGCGTCCGAAGAATGGAACGAGGTCGCGCGCGGATTCGCGCGATTCGGCATCTTCTTCGACCTCGAGCACGCGAGGCCGTTCGAGTCCGTGGCTCACTTCTTCGCCGGAGAGACGACCGACGCTCCCGGCGGGACCCCGCGCTCGCCGAATTCGTGAAATCCCGGCTCGACGACCTTCTCGTTTCGCGGGGGCTCGCCGCCCGGGTCGAAACCGCGAGGGCGTTGATTCTGGCGGGGCGGGTCGTCGTCGGGGGCGTCGAGAAGCCGACCGCGGGCCTTCTCGTCGGCGGGGATTCGGCGATCGAGGTGCGCGAGCCGCCGCACCCGTTCGTGTCCCGGGGAGGAGTCAAGCTCGCGGCCGCGCTGGCGGCGTTCGAAATTTCGGTCGAGGGACGCGTCTGCCTCGACGTGGGCGCGTCGACGGGAGGTTTCACGGATTGTTTCCTGCAGCGCGGGGCAGCGCGCGTCTACGCCGTCGACACGGGCTACGGGCAGATCGATTCGGGGCTGCGAGCCGATCCGCGGGTCGTTCTTCGCGAAAAAACGAACGCGAGGTCGCTCGGTCCGGGAATCGTCCCCGAGCCGATCGGCGCGGCCGCGATCGACGTGTCGTTCATCTCGGCGCGAAAGCTTCTCGGGCCGGTCCTCTCTCTCCTCGGACCCGGCGGAGCGCTGGTCGTCCTCGTCAAGCCCCAGTTCGAGGCGCGGCGGCAGGAGGTTCCCCGGGGAGGCGTCGTCACCGATCCCGAGGTTCAACGGCGCGTCGTCGACGAGATTCGCGCGGAAGCCGGGAAGCTGGGCGTGGCGCCGATCGGAGAGATCGCGAGCCCGATTCTCGGCGCACGGGGAAACCGGGAATTCCTGCTGGGTTTCGCGAAACGCTGATAAAGTTTCCTTTCGTGACTCGGCGAATCAAAGTGGCGTTGCTGGCCAAGCAGGTTCGGCCCGCGCAGTCGCTCGCCCGCCGCCTCTCCGAGGAGTTTCGACGTCACGGCGTCGACGTCCTTTTCGACGAGGAAACGGCATCGTCCCTCGGTTTCCCGAGGGGCTTTCCGCGGAACAGGATCCCTCGCGACATCCATTTCGTCGTCACGCTGGGCGGAGACGGGACGCTCCTGTCGGCGGCCCGCGGGGTCTCCGACGGCGCGGAGATCCTCGGCGTGAACATCGGCACGCTCGGGTTCCTCACGGGCGTTTCCGGGCGCGAGGTCGAGAGCCTCGTGGAGGACGCGGTGCTCGGCCGGTTCGACCGGGACGTCCGCCAGCTCCTGGAGATCTCGGTCCACGACGGGGACCGGTTGAAACGGTCGCGCGTTCTCAACGACGCGGTGCTGAATCGGGGCGCGCTCTCGCGAATCGCGAGATTCACGCTTCGATTCGACGGCAAGCCGTTCTCGTCGATGCGCGCCGACGGGCTCATCATCTCGAGCCCGACCGGCTCGACCGCGTACAACCTCTCGGCGGGAGGACCCCTCCTGCATCCCGAGGTCAAGGGATATCTCGTGACTCCGATCTGCCCGCACGCGCTGACCCACCGGCCGATCGTCCTGCCGGCGACGAAGACGCTGGAGGTCTCCGCGGAAGCGGGAACGCCGGAAGGGATCTACCTGACCCTCGACGGCCAGGAGGGCTACCGGCTGCCGGCCCGGTCGGTGCTGCGGGCCCGGGTATCCCGCCGGACGGTGACGCTCCTGCGAAAACCGCAGCACGGCTATTTCACGACCCTTTCCGAGAAGCTCAACTGGGGAGCGTGAACGCGACCGATCCCGCTCCGCCGCTCTCGCGGATTTCGCCGGCCCGGCTCCTTGGCCTTCTTTTCCTCTTCGCCTGCGCCTGCGCTTATGCCGTCTACCACTCCGCGAGGTTCCAGCGCGAGAGCCGCGCCCTCCTCGTGCGGATCGCGTCCTCGGCCCTCGATCGCCGGGTCTCGTTCTCGGAAATCTCCTTCTCCATCGTGCCGCCGGGAGTCACCGTTCGCAGCGTCCGGATCGACGGCCTTCCCGGCGAATCGCAACCCTTCTTCTCGGCGGACGAAGTGTCGCTGTCCGGCCGGATCGCCTGGATCGGCCGCACGCTCACCCTGGGCTCGATCTCCGCGTCGCACCCGCAGCTGCACGTCGCCGTCTTCCGCGATGGCAGCGACAACCTGCCCCGCGGACTGAAGCGCAAATCGAGGGCGTCCGCGGTCCGGGTCGAGATCGACCGGATCGCGATGACGGGCGGGACGTTCCTGTTCAACGAGCTTCGCGCGCCCCTGGACCTGGCCGTTCGTTCGTTCGTCGCAGAGCTGAATTCCACGGGGCCTCGAAATCGATTCGTCGGCCGCCTGAATTGCCGTCGGGCGGAGCTGCGCCTCCGGGACGGTGTTTCGGTTCCGTTTTCCCTGGACGCCCGCTTCGATCTCGGGGGCGACCGGCTGCACGTCGATTCGCTCACGGTCGCCGGGGCGTTCGGGACCCTGCACGCGACGGGCGAGGTCCCGCGGCTGTCGCGTCCGGTCGTCAACGCGTCGATTGCGGGCGACCTCGATGCGCTGGAGGTGGAAACCGCGTTTCACCTGAAGCTTCCGTTCCGGGGGAACGCGAGGATTCTGGCGGACCTCGAGGCCGGGGGCGAAGACGGGTTTCATCTCGGCGGCCGCGTCCAGGTTCCGAAGCTCCGGGCGGAAGGTTTCGAATTCGACGCGATGACCGCGACGGTTTCGGCGTCGCCCCTCGGGGTCATCGCCCGAATCGAGGAGTCGGCGTTCGAAGGGGGCTCGATCTCCGGGGTATTCCGGCTCGGGCGCCTTTCCGCCTCGCCGCAGCAATTCGAGCTGCTCGTGGAAGGGCGCCGGCTGTCGGTCGAGAAATTCTTCTCGGACATCGGGCTGCCGGGCACCGGGATCGCCTCGGCGGCGGACGCGACGATTTCCCTTCGCTGGTCCGGAAGCCAGATCCTGCGGGGCGACGGAGGGGGATATCTCTCGCTTTCCCCCGTCGAGGCGGGTCCCCGGTCCGTCGCGCTTTCGGGAGGCGGTCCCATCGCGATCCGGGGCGGTTTCATCGACTTCGAGAACGCCGCGGCGCGCTTTGCCGATTCGACTCTCGGTTGGAGCGGAGGTTTCGCGATCGGCGACTGGAACCCGAAGATCCAGTTTTCGATCGATTCCCGCGATTTCCGGTCGGTCGACAAGCTCGCGACGAATTTCACCTCGGCGATCGACCGGCGCCCCGCGGCGGCGTACGGGCTCCAGGGATCGGGCCGGATCGAGGGCTCCCTGCGCGGGACGTGGGCCGTCCCCGAGGTGTCGGCGAGCGTTTCCGCGGAAAACGCCTTCTTCGCCGGCATCCGGCTGGGAACCGTGTACTCGAACCTTTCCGTCGCCGACCGCTCGTTCCTGTTCCATCCGCTTCGCGCCTATGACGGGGACTCCCGGCTGTCTCTCATGGGCTATGCGAGGTACGCGCCGAAACGCGGGAGCCCGAGCTTCGACCTGACCCTGGAAGCGTCGCGGTTTCCGATCGAGCGCGGGTTGAAATATCTCGGGCTCGATTTTCCCGTTACGGGCCGGGCGACGGGCACTCTTCCCGTCCTCGGAACGGCCGACGCGATCACCGGCGGAGGCGACGTCGTTCTCGAGGACGCGGTCGTGTACGGGCAGCCGATCGCCCGGATGACGGGAGCGCTCGTCCTCAGTCCCGGCAAAGTCGGGCTTCAGAAAGTCCGGGGCGAGATCGGGGATTCCGTTCTCGGCGGAGAGGGATCGTTCACGATCGCGAACCGGGGATACGGGTTTCGAATCGCGGCCGACAATCTGCCGATTTCGCGGATCGCGGCGCTCTCGAGCCTGAAGGACGTCGCGGACGGCGTCCTCTCGTTCCACGCGGAGGGAGAAGGGACCCTGGATCGTCCGTCGCTCACGGCCGACGTTCGGACGACGAAGTTTTCGCTCTACGGACACCCCGTGCCCGACGAAGAGGCGCCGGCGATCACGGCCACACTGGACAAAGGAAGCCTGAAACTCGATGCGGCCGCACCGCAAAAGTGGTCTCTGTCCGTGTCGGGTCCGATCTCGGGCGCGCGGCCCGAGCTGAAGGTTTCGCTCGCGGTGACGGATCCGGGGACGCTGCCGGTTCTGTTCCCCGCGCTGCCTTCCGAATTCCGCGGCGAGCTCGCCGCGGCCGGGTTCGTCCGCCTCGATCCGAAGGACGATTCCGTCGTCGAGTCGAGGCTGACGTTCTCGAAGCTGAAGGTGTCCAACGGCCCGAAGGCGGCCCTCGAGGAGGCGGCGCCGATCGTCGCGACGTACGCGAACGGCCGGATCTCGGTCGCGAACGCCCGGCTCGCCGGATCGCCCCAGACGTTGCTTTCGGTCTCGCTTTCGGTCGGCGTCGACGATCCCCGCCCGGTGGAAGGGACGATCCGCGGCACGATCGACCCGGGTCTTCTGGCCGGTTTCGCGGGCATCGACGCGGAAATCGACGGGCTCCTGTCCGCTGACCTCGGAGTTTCGGGCACGGCCTCGCAGCCGGCGCTCCGCGGGCGTATCGGGCTCGAGCGCGGCCGGTTCCGGGCAGCGTTCTCTCCGTACGTCCTCGAAGACATCTCCGCGATCCTTTCCCTGGATGGTTCGCAGGCGACCCTCGAGGCGTTTCGATCGCGGATCGGCGGCGGGGAGCTCGTGGCTTCGGGCGACGCGCGGCTTTCGGGCCTCGCGCTGAAGGGCTTTCGGCTCGTCGCGCAGGCGCAGAACGTGACCGTGCGTTCGATCGAGGGGTTGAGCCTTCAGGCGGACGCGGACCTCACGCTGATCGGGGACACGGACCGCTCGGTCGCCCGGGGGCAGGTGACGCTGCTTTCCGGAACGTACACGAAGGACTTCGCGCCCACGCTCGCGACTTTTTTTTCGCCGTCGCGCGGAACCGCGTATTCCGGGGGCCGCGACACCTGGCAGGACCGGATCTCGCTTGAAGTCCAGATCCTCTCTTCCGCTTCGCTCGAAGTTCGAAACAACCTCGCGCGGCTGACCGCGTCGGTCGACCTCCTCGTTCGCGGGTCGCTCGCCGACCCGATCCTCCTCGGGCAGATCGGCGTCGACGAGGGGGGCAAGATCACGTTCCAGGACGTGAAATACGAGATCGAATCGGGCACGATCACGTTTGGAAACCCGCAGAGGACCGAGCCGGTCGCCGACATCGTCGCGACGGCCGACGTCAAGGGATATTCGGTCAACGTGCAGGCGGTCGGGACGCTCGGCGGGCGCTCGCGCGTGCAGTTCCACCTCTCCTCCGACCCTCCGCTTTCGGAGGAACAGCTCACGGCGCTGCTGTTGACCGGCGCCACGCCCGAGACGGCGAGCGCTCAGAGAACCGAGAGCTCGACGACGTCTTCGATCGTCGGAAGCGTCGCCGGCCTCGCGATTCGTCCCGTGACGTCGCGCGTGCAGCAGCTCTTCCGGCTCGACCGGTTTCAGATCGATCCGATCCTGCAGTCTTCCGCCGGAACGAGCGGCGGCGCCGTGATCACGGTCGGCAAGAATCTCTCGCGGGACCTCTCCGTGACGTATTCGTATTCGGCGGAAACCAACGCCCAGTCGATCGTCCTCGTCGAATACCAGATCGACGCGAACAAATTGCTGCAGGCGAGCAAGGACGAGAACAACGTCTACTCGATCGACATCAAATTTCGGAAGCGATTTTGATCGCGGGACTCTTCGCTGTCGCCCTCGGCCTCGCCGCGCCGCCTGCGGCGGGAGCGAACCCTCCGGTCGTCGATTCCGTTTCGTACGACAGCGACGGTCCGGCGGATCCGACAGTGGCGAAATTGATCGAGATCCGAGCCGGAGCGGCGCTCGACCCCGATGTCGTGCGCCGGACGATCCAGAACCTGTCCGCGACGGAGCGCTATTCGCAGGTCGCGGTGGAGGAGGAGCCCGCCGGGGAAGGAAGGGTCGCGCTGACGGTCCATCTCTTCCACGCCTTTCGGGTGGGTCGCGTTCGGTTCGAGAGCAACCCGGTGTCGGCGGACGAGCTGCGGCGCTCGCTCGGGTACGCCGTCGGCGATCCCTATTCGGCGACCGAGAGGGAGGAGGGCGTCGGCCGCCTCAAGCGCCTGCTTGCGACGGAAGGGTATGCGGAGGCGGAGGTGACCGCTTCCTCGGTCCTCGACCGGACGGAGTTCGAAGCCCGGATCACGTACCGGATCCGGCCCGGCCCGACGACGAGGCTCGCGGATCCGGTGTTCGACGGCGACGTCGCGCCTTTTTCGCCCGCGGTGTTCCTGCGGAAGATGCACTGGAAAACGGGGAGCCGCTATCGCGAGGAGCGCGCCCGGAAGAGCGCGCAGGCGCTCCAGGCTTACCTGCTCCGGCAGGGACGCCTGAAAGCGGAAGTCCGTCAGATCGGCGTCGAGACGAAGAACCACCTCGCGTCACCCGTCTTTCGCGTGGAAATCGGCCCGCTCGTGGCCTTCGAGACGAAAGGCGTCGAGGAGAAACGGGTGCAGAAGGACTTCCTGAATCTGCTGAAAGACCAGGTTTTCCAGGAAGACCTTCTCATCCAGTACGTCGACACCCTCCGGCGAAAGTACCAGGAGAGCGGATACCGGAAAGCCGTCGTCGACTATTCGATCGAAGAGAGCCCCGGAAAGGAGCTCGTCGTCCTGACGGTTGCGCGAGGCTCCCGGGAGTGGCTCGAGACGGTGCAGGTCGAAGGCGTTCGCGCCTTTCCGGAAAAGACGGTCCGCCGGCTGCTGTTGACCCGCCCCCGATCGCTGTTCCATCGAGGCTATCGTCGACGCGGTCCTGGAAGAGGACCGGAGCGCGATCGTCGGTTTCTATCGGGCCCACGGCTACACGCAGGCGGCGGTCGGCCCCCGGAGCTCGTTCCCGGAAAGAAGACGGGGTCTCTCCGGCTGACTCTTCGGGTCACCGAAGGGACGGCGACGACGGTTCGGCAGGTTCGGATCGAGGGGAGCACGCACACCGATCCCGCGGACCTGCAGAAACTGCTGCAGGTCCGTGTGGGCCAACCCTACGACGACCAGAAAGTCGACGACGACAAGGCGTCGCTCGTCAATTCCTACCGCGACCACGGCTGGACGCGGGCCGCCATCGAGCCTCGCGTGAACTTCACGCCCGACCATGCCGAGGCGTCGGTGACCTACCTCGTGACCGAAGGCGTCCGGGAGTTTTTCGGGAAGACGATCGTGCGCGGAAACACGCGGACGCGGAGCTCGAGAGTGGAATTTCCGATCCGCTGGCGCGAAGGCGATCCGCTCTCCGAGACGAAGATGCTCGACGCCCAGCGGGAGCTCTCGCGAACGGGAGTGTTCCAGAAGGTCGAGGTCCGCCCGGCGCTTCCCGACCCGACGACGCCGGAACGAAACATTCTGATCGACGTCATCGAAGCCCGGCCGTTCTCGCTCCTGTACGGCCTCGGCTACCAGTACGACGACACGACGGGGGCGGCCGGACCCTTTCTTCATCCTCGGCCTCGGCTACAACAACCTGTTTGGAACGCTTCGATCGATTTCGATCGAATCGCCGTTCGCGCCGCTGACGAAGACCGGCCGAGTGTTCCTGAATTATCGCGACCCGTTTTTTCTCGGTCTCGACCTGCCGCTGACCGCCACCGTGTTCTACGCGAAGGAGCCGATTTCGAACATCGACATCCAGCGTCGCGGCGCGTTTCTCGAGGGGAACAAGCAAGTGTCTCCGCGAGTGCGGATCGGAACGCGACTGGAGTTCCAGCGGATCAACGTCGGCAGCGAGAGCCCGCTCGACCTCGAGAAGATCCAGCCTTTCGACCAGAACATCAAGGAAACGACCGTCGGGGTCAACGCGCTGTACGACGCCCGGGACGAAATCATCGACCCCCACGGGGGAATTTTCGTGAATTCGTTCGTCAAGTACGCGTTTCCGTCCCCGCGCTCTCGGCCACGGCTCACTATCTCAAGGCGTATGGACAGATTTCCGCCTACCAGCGGTTGTTCGGCGGCGTGCTCGCCGCCTCCGTGCGCGCCGGGGTCATTTCCCAGAAGGGAGATTGCGGCGAAGGGACGGGGCTGGCTTGCATTCCGATCGCCGAACGCCTTTTTTCCGGGGGGCGCACCTCGAATCGGGCCTTTTCCACGAGCCTGGAAGGGATCCCCGGACAGAGCGTCGATTACTCGGTGATCCAGGAGGCGGCGGGAACGCCGGGAAAGGGCAGCTGTCCCTTCGATCGGAACTTCGATTGCGATTACGGGCCGCGACTGGTCGGCGGGGCGGGGACCGCGGGGATCAATCTGGAGTGGCGTTTCCCGATCCTCGGCGACTTCGGCGGGACCCTGTTCTACGACGCCACGCAGGTCTGGCAGGACCCGCGGTTTCATCTCCACCTGGAGGGCCCGGACGGCCTTCGCCAGAGCGTCGGCATCGGGCTTCGTTACCTGACACCCGTGGGCCCCATTCGTCTCGAATACGGACGCGTTCTGCACCCCCGGAACTTCGATGTGCCACTGCTCCGCTTCGATCCTTTGACGGGGGCTATTTCGGATACCGGCCAGACTCTCCGGCAAAAGGAGCCGACGTCGCAGCTCTTTGTGTCGATCGGGTATCCGTTCTAGCCGGAAACAAGCGGTAGAATAGGGCAATGGCATCCCGGGCCGCCCTTTTCGAACACCCCGAGCTCTTCTCGAAGAAGGTGCGGTACGACTCTCTCTTCGAGCTCGAAACGTGGCTCAAAGGGATCGAAGCGTTCCTGCAGGTGGAGAACCTCGCGCTGTCTCCGGAGGAGCGGGGACGGACGGCGATCCGCAACTATGTCGACGAGATTTCCGTCGCGCGGGACGCTCTCGTCTACGTGGGGCGCGTGACGCAGCGCCTGCTCGGCGAGGGGAAGGAGGATTTCGCGAATTTCCTCCAATACCTCGAGCATCAGGTCGCGCGCAATCCGGGCGACCCGACGCGGCCGCGCGTGGCGCAGCCCGAAGTCAAGATCGCGGAAGCCGTGGAGAAGATCGAGGACTTCGTGCGCGTGCTCGAAGAGCTCTCCCACTCCCGCTACATCGGCCAGCCGACGTACGTCTCGATCGGCCGGGCCCTCATCCGCACGCTTCGCGAAGACTCGAATCTCGGCATCTTTTTCCGCGAGGATCTGCTTCCGCTGTTCGACACGGCGGACCGACGGACTCTCGCGCGGGTCATGAACCGCGTCACCGACCGCAGGTCCAAGCGCGAGCTGGGAACGCTCTTCGTCGGCCTGTTCAAGGGACTGCACTACGCGGACGTCGCCTCCGCTTCGATCGTGCGGGCCTCGTCGCGGCGCCGGACGCTCGTGCTGTTTTCCCGCATCTGGTCTCTCGCGCAGTCGCTGTCGGAGTACATCCGAACCCGGCTGCTCGCGACCGAGGTGGCCGATTCCAGGCGGGCGGAAGTGCTCGACCGGCTCCTCTTCTCGACGGAAATGGAGCTGCGCAAGGTGATGGAAGGGGAGCTCGTCGACGTCGCGCGCCTGAGGGAATCCCGAACGGCTCAGGAGCGGATGGAGAACGCGTGCGGCATCCTGAAGGACCTCTTTCAGCAGAACATCCTCGCCCTCGCGGAGACTTACGCGGGGCCGGTCGACCCGAAACGGGTTTTCCCGGAGCACCTCACCCGGCGCCAGCAGTCGCTTCGCCTTCGGGAAGACCTCTGGGAGCTCGTGCTCGCCTGCCGCCGGTTCCAGGACATTCCGGACCGCAAGCGGCTCGAGGATTTCAGCGAGGAGCTCGCCGGCTTCCGCCGGGAAGCGATGCGCTACCTCATGTTCAAGGACTGGTCGGTGTTCGACCGGTTCGCGGCCGGATTTTCGAGCGACTGCTCCACGAAGACTTTTCTGGCGGCGGCGCACCAGTTCGAGATCTTCGCGAAAACGCTCATCCGGGAAATCGGCAAGCGCCAGGTGCTTTCCGACCAGCCTTTCGTCCCGAAGGCGCCGAAAGGCGTGGAAAAAGCCTCTGTTTCGGAGAAGTCATGACCCGGGCCGAAGAATCGGCGTTCGAAAACGTTCAGCGCGCGATCGAGGAATTCCGGTCCGGCAAGTTCGTCGTCATCGTCGACGACGAGGACCGTGAGAACGAGGGCGATCTCGCCGTGGCCGCCGAGCGCGTCACCCCGGAAGCGATCAACTTCATGGCGCGGGACGGCCGGGGGCTGATCTGCCTTTCCCTCACCTCGGAGCGCTGCGACGAGCTGGGCCTGCCCTCCGATGGTCGAGGACAACACGTCGCCGTTCGGCACGGCCTTCACCGTTTCGATCGAGGCGCGCGGGCGGGTGACCACCGGGCATCTCCGCGGCGGACCGCGCGGCCACCGTTCGACGTCGCGATCGACCCGGCGACGAAACCGCCGGACCTGCTCGCGGCCCGGCCACATCTTCCCGCTCCGGGCCGCGCCGGGCGGCGTGCTCGAGCGCGCCGGCCAGACCGAAGCCTCCGTGGACCTCGCGCGCCTCGCCGGCCTGACGCCCGCCGGCGTCATCTGCGAGATCATGAACGACGACGGCACGATGGCGCGCCTGCCCGATCTGGAGAAGTTCGCCGCAGCGCACGGCCTGAAGATGATCTCGGTCGCGGACCTGATCCGCTACCGGCTGCAGCACGAGCGGCTCGTCGCAGCGCGATCGCGGCGGCCGACTGCCGACCGATTTCGGCGAGTTCCGCGTCGTCGCGTACAAGAACGACGTCGACGCACGAAGAGCACGTCGCGCTCGTCGCAGGGCGAATCGGGCCGAAGACGAGCCGATCCTGGTCCGCGTGCACTCGCAAGTGCCTGACGGGCGACGTGTTCGGCTCGTCGCGCTGCGATTGCGGCGTGCAGCTGCACTCGCGATGGAGAAGATCACGCAAGAGGGCAAGGGCGTCCTGCTGTATCTCCTGCAGGAAGGGCGCGGCATCGGTCTCTTCAACAAGCTCAAGGCGTACGACGCTGCAGGACCGGGGCGACGACACCGTTTCAGCGAACGAGAAGCTCGGGCTTCCCGCCCGACATCCGCGACTACGGCGTCGGGTGCCAGATCCTGCGCGACCTCGGGCGTCCGCCGGATGCGGCTCCTGACGAACAATCCCTCGAAGTACGTCGCGATCGACGGCTACGGCCTGGAGATCGTGGAGCGGGTCCCGCTCGAGGTCCGGCCGACGGAGCGCACGCAGAAATACCTCGAAGCGAAGAAAAACAAGATGGGGCACCTGCTGAAGATGGTTTAGCCATCGGCCTCTCCCGGCGGGAGAGGCCGGCGCGCAGCGCCGGGTGAGGGAGCCCCGATAATCTAGTCCCGTCATTGCGAGCCCGGCGAAGCAATCTGCTCCGGGTGTCCCCAGATTGTTGTTCCCGCGATGAGAAAGGCGAAGGAGTATGATTTTCGAACGAATGGTGCGCCCAGACTTCGTCCGCCTAATGCAGATCGTCTTAGGCCGACGATTCGGCAGCCAAGTCGTTCATTCTTCCAAGGGGCAAGGGCGTTTTGTTCCGCCTATCGCGCAGCACCCCCTTCCGCCTAATCAGATGTTCGGGTGCAGAATTCTAGTCGTGGCTGTGATCTTCGCAGGGTCTGCAGTGTTCGCAGGCGAGCACTTCGATCTTTCTGTCCGCGGAGTCAAATTGGGAACGCTGAAGCCGACAGCGCTCACGGTTCTGGGCAAGCCTCTACGAACTGAAACCGGTCACGATTCCGAAATGGGTATGGGCGACACTCTCGATTTGGCCTACCCAGGCCTTACAATCGAGCTTTGCAAACCGGAGGGCCATCCATCCTCCATTCCCACGGCGACCGAGTTTCACGTCTGGAGGATCAGGATCACGGACGCCCGCTGGAACGTTTCCCCCGGCCTTCACGTCGGCATGTCGCGGACCGCGCTCGAACGAATTCTCGGCAAACCACGCTCCGCCGAGACCAAGAACGGCATCACGACCCTGAACTTCGCTCCTTTTACATTCGATGCCTTCGTTTGGGTCCAACTGCGAAACGCCGTCGTCACCGAGATCGGGATGGCCGAGGATTGGGCCTGAGAGTGCTGCGCCCGATCATCGGCTTGCAGCGGACTTCGGCCTGCGGCCTTGCCGCTGAAGCCGGGTCGTTCGGTGTCGTGAAGAGCGTTTGGCGCGTATCAATGGCGGCGCTAGGCGTCGTTGTCCTCTTGGGTGCAAAGCCGGTTGCACGTTCGTGGAGGCCACTCGAGTTCCACTTGGCAGAGGAGAAGTACGCACCCGGCCTCATTCCAATGTCGATCGCCGGTTCAGCCGGAGCAATTTATTCTGGCAGGCTCTACCTTCACGCGAATATCGAGCTCGATGAGCGAGATGTAGCAAAAGCGACGGTCATATCGGACAAGTTCGATTGTCCGGTGGTCGAGTTGCGGCTGAGCAAGGGAGGAGTTGCCAAGATCAATGCCCTTGCCCAGGGTCATAAACGTTCAATTCTCGCGATCGTTGCCGCAGGCAAGGTGGTATCGGCACCACAAGTCTTCTTCGAGCGGGTGGGAGACACCCTTGAAATATCGAGTGAATTCTCGGCCAAGGAAGCGGCACGGCTCGCCGATTCCATAAACAAGAAAATGAGCCCGACCCCGAACACCGGCGTGCAGCGGATGTCGCTACGCGCCACCGCTGACGCCGAATCGTTAGACAACCTAAAATGACGACGAAGCAACATTCCGCGCCCGCCTGGAGTTCGATCGCGGCCCGCCCGCTCGTTCTCGCTGCAGTGGTGTGGTACCTCCTATTCGTGGCGTTGACATTCCTCGGAGCGGGCCGGGTGGGGGTTCTGGTTTGCCGCGGCATGGCCGTACGCCTTCCTACTGGCGTTGCAGAAATTCGTCGTTGACCCGGCCGGGCTAGCGGCTTTCGTTGTGGCGTGGATCCTTGGGTGCGTTTTTGTCGCACTGTTCTCATCCCTCGTTCAGAGAGCACGGTTCCTGAGCGGTCGAACGGCGCTTTCCATCGCCCTTGCGGCGTTGGTCTGGTATTTGCCGCTCGGTGCCCTTACCCTTGCAGCTCAAGGAGCAGCCCACCTTTTCGGGTGGCCATATGGCGAGTAACGATATTGATCGAGGGTTGCCCAACACCGGCGTGCAGCGGATGTCGCTGCGCGCCACCGCTGACGCCGAATCGTTATCCCGCACCGGTGATGCTTGAGGTTCATTACGGCTGACGAAGCGCTGGCCTATGTCTCGCAGTTCACGCAAGGTGACGTCGAGAATGGGCATCCTCGCGTTCCCGCGAAAGCCCACTCGACGCTGCGGGTGGCTTTCGAAGATCGACCGGGGCATCAGGTTTACGGAGTAGCCCAGGACGCCGTTCGCGCCCTCGGTGATTTCCGGGAATGCCTCCTCTGGGTCACGGAAGCAGAAATATGGCCGTCCAACGAGAATCTCCATCTTTACTACCGGGTTCGTCAATCGTACGGCGAGCGCAGTCTCCTGAATGAGCGCCCCGGCGTCATCGCTCTGAAGCATGAGATGGCCGATCTCGTGTCGCTCATGCATCTGGGCATGTTGTTTGGGTGGGATATGTATGCCGTGACATCGCTCGACTACGGGCGTGTTTTCGTGTCGCACGATGGCTGGATTCAACTGTCGGAGTCGACTCCCAACGTGATCAACGGTCTGCATTCCTCCGCCAGACCGGTAAGAGGTCGGGGTAATGTGGGGGACAGTCGGGTAGATAGGTAACAGTTTAGTCCGGGAACATGGGTAACACATGCCAGGGTCAGACCTTTTTTGTTCACTAACAGGGCATGAGTATGTAAGCCGTGAGCAAGCGAACGCGGTCGAGAAATTGCCCGATGAGTGTTGGTCGCGGGATCAGATCGCCGCGTGGCGCGCCTTCGCCTAGGCTTCGGCGCGGCTCCTCGCGATGACGGGGGAAATGTATCTCCCTCACCCGGCGACCTTCGCTCGCCGACCTCTCCCGCGGGGAGAGGTGAGCCTACCTCCTGTACCACTTCTCGAGCGCCCGGGGCTCGACCCCGAAGAAATATCCCGCCATCACTCTCCAGTTCGTGAGCACCCGGCGGAAGCTTCGGCCCTGATAGGCCCGCGCTGACGTGACGCAGGCCGCCGGGAGCAGCCGAAAGCCGGGACTCTTTCTCAGGCGAAGCGCGAACGCGAGGTCGTCGCAAAACGGGATCTCCGGGTAACCTCCGGCCCGTTCGTACGCTTCTCGCGTGCAGAAGATTCCCTGGTCCCCGAACGGAAGCCGGAACACCCGCGTTCGCAGATTCGCCCACCAGGCGATCCAGCGCAGCGGGAGGGAGGCGTCGTCGTATGCGAGCCGGAAGGCTCCCCAGGTCGCGCCGGACCTCACGGCCTCCTCGATCGCGCCCCGCGCGCCCGCCGGGAGGCGCGAGTCGGAATGGAGGAACGCGAGAATCTCTCCCCGGCTCTCGCGAGCGGCGCAGGCGAGCCGCGAGCCCCGGTCCCGTCCCGGGAGGGAGAGAACGCGCGCTCCGATCCTCCGAAACGCGTCGGCTCCGGCGCCGGCAGCGTCTCCGTCCGCGACGAGAAGCTCGAACTCCCGGCCGGGCTCCGCGAACGCGTCCGCGGCGCTCTCGGACTCGCCGCGGATCGGAACGAGGAGGGAAATCATCTCGAACCGATGCTAGCATCGGGCCCTCGGGCTGCAGGGGAGGGAACGATGAGGATTCGAATGTTGGCCGGGGCCGGAATCGCGCTGGCGGCGGGCGCGGTTCTCGCAGTTCAGCAGCCCGCGGCGAAGACCGCGGCGGCCGCGTCGCAAACCGCGCGCGGCGGGTACATCGTGGAGCACCTTTCGCGATGCGGGCAGTGTCACACGCCGCGGGACGAAAGCGGAAATCTGATCCTCACCCGAATGCTCTCCGGCGCTCCGATCCCCGTCCGGTCGCCGTTTCCGGGGCAGACCTGGGCGTTCGCCGCGCCGAATATCCGGGGGCTCGCGGGCTACACCGACGAGGAGGCGATCCGCCTGCTGACCGAAGGCGTCACCCGCGGCGGGACGCCGCCGCAGCTCCCGATGCAGCAGTTCGGGATGACGCGCGAGGACGCGGCCGCGGTCGTCGCGTACCTGAGGTCGCTGAAGTAGGGAGCTTCGCTCGCGGAAAAGCGGGGCGACTCCCATGACAGGACCCTCGCCGGCCGAGCGAGAGCCCGGGATGTCCCGGATGCTACGATCGAAACGTGGAGCTGATCACGGAGATGTCGGGCGTCGTGCTCGCGGGCGGGGAGTCCGAGCGGATGGGTCGCGACAAGGCCTGGCTCGACTACGGCGGCAAACCGCTGATCGTCCACCAGCTCGAACGCCTCTCGCGCGTGTTTTCCGACGTGCGGATCTCCGCGAAGGATCCCGGTCCGTATGCGTCGCTGGGGTACCCGGTCGTCGCGGATGAAGACGGGGTGCGCGCGCCGATCTTCGGAATCGCGGCGTCGCTTCGAGCGCTCCAGCGGCCCGTCTTCGTTCTCGCGGTCGATCTTCCCCTGTTTCCGGAAATCCTCGTCGAGCACGTCGCGCGTCGCCTGCTCGAGGGCGACGTCGCGTGCGTCGTTCTGCGGTCGGGAGGCAAGATCCACGGCCTCTGCGCCGCGTATCGGCCGTCCGTGCTCGACCGATTCGAGCGGAACGCGGCCCGGGGGGATCTCTCGATCTACGGACTCGTGACAGAATGCCAGGGGACGATCGAAGAGGAGGATGTCTGGGGCCGTCTCGCGGGCCCCGAGGACATTTTCCAACTGGAACCGGCCGGAAGACGCGGAGATGCCTCGCGAGTGAAGACGATCGACATCCTCCGGACGGCGGGCCGGGCCTGAAAGAAGCGCTGCGAAAGAAAGGGGAAATGGTCATGCTTTCCGTCGGAGATCAGGCGCCCGATTTCGAGGTCGAAAACGACCGACAAGAGAGGGTCCGCCTCTCGAACGAGAGAGGCAAGACGATCGTGCTGTGGTTCTACCCGAAGGCCGACACCCCCGGTTGAACGCTCGAGGGTTGCGGGTTCCGCGACCTCTACCCGGAATTCCTCAAAAAGAACGCCGAGATCTGGGGAATCTCGTTCGATACGCCGGCCGAGAACGCGGCCTTCGCGAAGAAATTCTCCTTTCCGTTCCCGCTGCTCTGCGACGTGAAGCGCGAGATCGGAATCGCGTACGGCGCGTGCGACTCGCCGGCGGCGAACACGGCGAAGCGGATCACCTACGTGATCGGCCCGGACGGAAAGATCCTCCAGGCCCACGCGAAGGTGGACCCGAAGAGCCACCCGAAAGCGATCCTGGAGAGCCTGTAAAGGCCAACCCGCTCCGTACGCAGCGCCTTCTCGTCGCCGGCCGCAAACTCGGGTCGTTTTTACGGCCTCGCCTCCGCGGTTCCCGTCTTCGGCTCGGCTTATATCCGGTGCCTCAGACAGTGCGTCCGGCTCCTCAAAGGGCTGCTTCCGAAGCGGGTGGCGCGGGGCGAGACCCCCTTTTGCCGCTCGCGGCGCGGGGTCGTAGCAAAGTCCTCGAATCGCAGCGAGCGGAAAAGCGGGGCGAGTCCCGCGACAGGACCCGCTCGGGAATACGGCGCGTACTGAGCTAGGTGAGCTCCTTCATGATCGCGTCGAGCGCTTCGCGCCCCGGGCGGGTCTTCGATTCCGGCAGCGTCGCGAGCGGCTCGTCCACCATGTTGAGCTGCGTGAGGAAGTCGGGCGTCTTCTCGTCGATGTAGATCAGCCCGGTCAAGAACTCCTGCTTTTCGCGCGCGTCGTGGAGGAGCTCGACGGCTTTCATCTTGTTCGTCGGGTCGTAGTCCGAGCGAAGCGCTCTTGAGCGCAGCCGGGAACCGTCGTGCATCTCGACTTCCTTGCACTTCGCCCGGCGTCTGCTCGATCTTGACGTCTTCGAAATAGGGGACGAACCTGATGTCCTCGATCGCCTCTTCGTGGTCCTTCGTACCACTTGTAGCTTTTCGTCGACCCCTCGTGGTTGTTGAACGTCACGCACGGCGAGACATGTCGAGCAGGCTCGTGCCCCTTGGGCGATCGCGGCTTTGAGCAGCGCCGCGAGCTGTTTCATGTCGCCGGAGAACGAGCGCGCGACGAAAGCGCAGCCCAGCTCGATCGCGAGGGCGCAGAGTCGATGGGCGGAAGGTCGTTGACGACGCCGGTCTTCAGCTTGCGAACCGAGGTCGGCGGTCGCGGAGAACTGGCCCTTCGTGAGGCCGTACACGCCGTTGTTCTCGACGATGTAGATCATCGGGATGTTGCGGCGCAGCAGGTGCATGAACTGGCCGATGCCGATCGAAGCGGTGTCGCCGTCGCCCGAGACGCCGATCGAAAGCAGCGTCCGGTTCGCGAGCATGACTCCCGTGCCGACCGCGGGCATGCGGCCGTGAACCGCGTTGAACCCGTGTCCGCGTTCGACGAAATAGGCCGTCGTCTTCGACGAGCACCCGATGCCGGAGAGCTTCGCGACCTTGTGCGGCTCGACTCCCATTTCGTAGAAGGCCTGCGTGATCTGTTTCGTGATGACGTCGTGTCCGCAACCCACGCACAGGGTGGACTTGAGGCCGCCGTATTCCTTGACGGTCAAGCCGATCCGATTCGTCGCCGGGGCTTTGGGTTCCGTGACGCTGCTCACACTTCCACCTCTCCGAGCTCGACTCCCTCGACGACCGACTGGGCGTCCAGGGAAAAAAGCGAGGGCACAAATCACTGCTCTCATGACCGGGGCGCTCTAGACCGGGGCATGGACGGCTCCGCAGGTGGAGCGCACCGAGCCGGGGCTCATCCTGGGTGAGCGCCCCAGGCATTGGAAGCCTGGCTGGACTTCCACCGTGACACGCTGCTGCTCAAGTGCACCGGCCTGACCGCCGGCCAGCTCAAGGAGCGGGCGGTTCCCCCCTCCCGGCTGTCCCCGCTCGGCCAGGTGCGGCACATGACTACGAGGTGGAGCGCTGGTGGTTCCGCATCCACGCGGCGGACACCGGCAGGGCATTCCCGTGCGACCCGGACCAGGCCCCTGAGGACTTCGAGGCGCTCTTATGACGCGGACGCGGCCGCCAATGTCGAGGCGTTCAAGCGGGAGACAGCGCACGCGCGCGCCGCAGCAGCAGGCCGGCGGCTTGATGATGTCGTGCCCAGCCACGGCCACCACCCAGGGCGCTCCCACGACATCCGCTGGATCTACCTGCACATGATCGAGGAGTACGCCGCCACAACGGCATCGCCGACCTCATCCGGGAGCGGATCGATGGCGACATCGGAGACTGACGCCCGCGTCGGCATCAGCAGCGCATACTCGCCATTTCGCCGAGCTAGCGCCCACAGAGATCGCCTCACACGACCGGCGGCCTGCGCAGACCGGATAGGACCTGGCCAGCGTCAAGCAGATGGACCTGTTATGGGCTCGATCAAGAGGCAGATCCGGCTGCTACCCAGCCGGGTGGGAGTCGGCGGGGG
>CAVZCI010000019.1:0-19650 GCA_963773815.1 uncultured Acidobacteriota bacterium | reverse complement strand
TCGATATTTGCGCGAGCGATCTCGCACAACCGCGGCGAGAACTCGACGCCGATGACACGACGGAATCCCGCCTCCGCCGCGAGCAGCAGGACGCGCCCCTTACCGGAGCCGTAGTCCAGAAACCCGCAATCGCGCGACAACGGCGAGGCGCGCAGGAGCGCTCGAAAGACAAAGACGCTCGTTGGTTGATATTTCGTCCCGTGATTCTTGTTCTGGCCCGGGATTTCCAGGGCGTCGAGCGGAATCTGTCGCGCCGTATCAAGCCCGTGCCGCCAATCAAAGAAGACGTCCGCCAGTCGGACCAGGACGGCGGTACAGGTGCGGAGGAACCCGATGGTGGCGAGCGTCTCGTTCAGATCGGCGTAAAAGGCGTTGATCCGCCGTCGGAGCTCCCGGAACATCACGTGCATTTACCATGAGTTGTCATTTGCCACAAAGCGCGGAGCTCTCTCCGTTGTGCCAAAATACGGCATGGACATGGAACAGGACGCGACTTCGGTGTCCGTCGTCGTACCTGTGTATGACGGGGCGGCGGCGTTGCCGGATCTCGTGCGGCGCATCGCGCAGACGCTCACGCCCGCGGTGGCCGGGTCCTGGGAACTTCTCCTCGTCAACGATGCGAGCCGCGACGACAGCTGGGCCCTCATCGAAAAGCTCGCGGCCGCGGACCCCGGTCGGGTGCGAGGCATCGACCTGGCTCGCAACGTCGGCCAACATGCCGCTCTCCTGGCGGGCATTCGGGGCGCAAGAGGAAACGTCACCGTCACGATGGACGACGATCTTCAACATCGCCCGGAAGAAATTCCGGCGCTCCTTGCAACCCTGGAAAAGTCCGACGACGTCGACGTCGTCTACGGTTTGCCGGCGATCGATCGCCACGATCTCTTTCGTCGATTCTCGGCCTGGGCGGCCAAAACGATGCTGGAGCGCGCGCTGGGGGTAAAAGGGGTCAGCATGACCTCTTCATTTCGTGTCTTTCGAACCTCGCTTCGCTCCGCTTTTGCCGCCTACGAGGGTCCGGACGTGGACATCGACGCGTTGTTGTCCTGGGGCACGGCCCGCTTTGCCGTCGTTCCAATCGAACACCGGCCTCGCGAGCACGGTCGCTCGACGTACACCCTCCGAAAATTGCTGCGGCACACGCGGAGTTTGCTGACGGGATTCAGCGTTCTGCCGCTTCGCCTGGCGAGTTACCTGGGCTTCGTCCTGACGGTCTTCGGATTTCTGGTGCTCGCATATGTCGTCGGCGTCTATTTTCTCCAGGGCGGAGGCGTGCCCGGCTTCCCTTTCCTGGCCTCCATCGTGGCGATTTTCTCGGGAGCCCAGTTGTTCGCGCTGGGAATCATCGGCGAGTATCTCGCCTGCATCCATTTCCGGGCAATGCACCGGCCAACGCACGTCGTGCGCCGGGAAACGCCGTGATCGAATTCAACCAACCGACCCTCACGGGGAGAGAACGCGAGTACATGGAGGCCGCTCTCGCCCAGGGTCACATTTCCGCCTGCGGCCCGTTTACTCGCCGATGCGAAACCTGGCTTCAGGAAAGGCTCGGGGTGCCTCGCGTCATCCTCACGACGTCCGGAACGGACGCGCTCGAGATGGCCGCCCTGATGCTCGATCTGCAGCCCGACGACGAGGTCCTGCTGCCGTCGTTCACGTTCGTCTCCACCGCGAACGCATTCGCGCTCCGAGGGGCGCGCACGGTGTTCGTCGACATTCGCCCGGACACCCTCACGATGGATCCCGCGCACGCTGCGTCTCTCGTCGGCCCGCGAACGCGCGCGCTCGTGCCCGTCCACTATTCCGGCGTTGGGTGCGAGATGGATGCCTTGCTGGCGCTTGCCGGGAAGGCCGGAGCGGACGTCGTGGAGGACAATGCCCACGGCCTCTTCAACAAGCGCGGCGGTCGGCGGCTCGGCACGCTGGGCCGGTTCGGGTCCTGAGCTTTCACGAGACGAAGAACCTGATGTGCGGCGAAGGGGGCGCCCTGATCGTGAACAGGAACAGCGACGTTCCACGCTCCGAAGTCCTGCGCGACAAGGGTACCGACCGGAGCCGCTTTCTCCAGGGGCTCGTGGACAAATACACGTGGGTGGACGTGGGATCGAGCTTCGGAATGTCCGATCTGCTGGCGGCCTTTCTCCTTGCGCAGCTGGAAGCCGAAGCCGAGGTCCAGGAGCGCCGGCGATCCATCTGGATGCAATACCGCGACGGACTCGAGGGCTGGGCGCGCGCCGCCGGAGTCGAGCTCCCGACGGTGCCCGCGGATTGCAAACCTTCGTGGCACAGTTTCTTCCTTCTTCTTCCGGCCCGCGACGCCATGATCCGCCATCTGCGCGGCCGCGGCATCGACGCCGTCTTTCACTACCAGCCCCTTCACCTCTCGCCGATGGGGCGACGATTCGGCGGGCGGCCGGGAGACTGCCCGGTCACGGAGCGCGTGAGCGACCAGCTCGTGCGGCTGCCGTTCCACAACGGCCTCAGCCGGGACGACGTGGATCGCGTCTGCGACGCCGTGCGTTCGTTCGGGAATGGCTCCTCATGACCGCGTCCCCGGCGAGCCGTCGGGGACGCCGGGCACTTCATCTTTCGCTCCTTCCGCGGCCGACGGCGGAGGCGTTTTCTCTCACGACATGTGTGTCGAAATGGCCGAGCTGGAGGCGGATCATTTCTGGTTTCGCGCGCGGAACCGGCTCATCACGTGGGCGATCGGAGAGTTCTGCCCACAGGCGCATTCCTTTCTGGACATCGGATGCGGCACGGGTCTCGTGCTGTCCGCAATCGCGAAGGCGCACCCCGGATTGCGGCTCTACGGCAGTGAGGCGTTCACCGAAGGCCTGGTGTTCGCGGCGCGACGGCAGCCGACGATCTCTTTCACGCAATTGGATACGCTTCACCTGCCATTCGCCCCCACATTCGACGGCGTCGGACTCTTCGATGTCCTGGAGCACATCCCGGACGACGAGCGCGTCCTGGCGGAGATTCGCTCCTGCCTGAAGCCGGGCGGAGCGATGCTTCTCACAGTGCCGCAGCACGCATGGCTGTTCAGCTCCTACGATGCGAAGGCGGGCCACGTCCGACGTTACTCGGCACGCGGCCTCCATGCCAAGCTCGAGGCCGCGGGCTTCGACATCCTGTGCAGCACGTCGTTCATGATGATCCTTCTGCCGGCCATGGCCGGCGCACGCCTGCTCTGCAAAGGCGCTCCTCCGGAAGGTCACGCCCTGGGATCGGAGTTTAGGGTTTCACCCTGGCTCAATTCCCTGTTCGAAAAGGCGCTGGCGGCCGAGTTTTCGATGATTCGCCGTCACCGCCCGCTCCCGGTCGGCGGCTCGCGTTTGGTCGTGGCGCGCGTCCCGGCCGCATAGACTTCCGCGCGGCCCGGCGGAGTGATGCGGATCGCGAGGCGCTATCATTGCCCGCGAACGACGAATGGACTCGAGCGAAATCAAGCCCAACCCGCCCGAGTGGGACGACGCCGGAATCGCGTACAGGGACCGGCGTCGGGCGCACTGGGACCAGGTGGCGCGTGAAAGCGAGAAGAGCCCGGGGCTCGGCGGCGGGTACCACCGCCGGCTCCAACAGATCTACCGGAGCATGATTCCTCCCGGGCGGCGGGTTCTCGAGCTGGGATGCGGAACGGGAGACCTCCTCGCGTCGCTCGAGCCCTCGGCGGGAGTGGGAATCGACTTCTCCCCGGAAATGATCTCGCGCGCCCGAAAGAGCCATCCCCGCCATCGATTTCTCGAGATGGATGTCCGCGATCTCGGTCCCGACCTCGGCGAAAAGTTCGATTTCGTGATTGCCTCGGATCTTCTCAACGACCTGTGGGACATCCAGACGGCCTTCGAGAACGTCCTTCTCCTCTGCCATTCCCGCACTCGAATCCTCGTCAATTTCTACAGCCGCGTCTGGCAGGCCCCCCTTGCCGTCGCTCAGGCGCTCGGGCTGGCCCAGCCCGTCCTGGCGCAAAACTGGCTGACCGTCGACGACCTCTTCGATCTTCTCGATCTGTCGGGATTTCAGATGATCCGCAACTTCCAGGAAGTTCTCTGGCCCGTGAGAACGCCCCTCGTGGAAGACATTTTCAACAAATTGCTCGTTAAGACCTGGCCTCTTCGCCATCTGGCGCTGACAAATTTCGCAATCGCGCGCCCGAGGCCCGGCGCGGGTGAACCGGCGCCGCGCCTCTCCGTCTCCGTGGTGGTGCCCGCACGCAACGAAGCTGGAAACGTTCAGGACATTTTCCGTCGCGTTCCGCAGATGGGCGCCGGAACGGAGATTCTCTTCGTCGAAGGCCACTCCACCGATGGAACGTACGAGACGATTGCGCATGCCATCACCGCAAACCCCGGCAATCGTTGCACGCTCCTGCGCCAGACCGGCAAAGGCAAAGGCGACGCGGTCCGCGTGCGGCTTCGCGCAGGCGACGGGCGACATCCTGATGATTCTCGACGCGGACCTGACCATGCCGCCCGAGGAACTGCCCAGCTTCTACGACGCCCTGCGAGCCGGAAGGGCGACTTCGTCAACGGCGTCGCGCCTGGTCTACCCGATGGAAAAGGAGGCCATGCGCTTCCTCAACTTGCTGGGGAACAAGTTCTTCAGCCTGCTGTTCACCTATCTCCTGGGCCAGCCGGTCAAGGACACGCTTTGCGGCACGAAAGTGCTGTCGCCGATCGCGACTACGAGAGGATCGCGGCCGACGCGGGCTTATTTCGGCGACTTCGATCCGTTCGGCGACTTCGACCTGCTCTTCGGGGCGGCCCGGCTGGGCCTGAAGATCGTCGACCTCCCGGTCCGCTACCGCGAGCGGACCTACGGAGCGACGAACATTCAACGCTGGAGGCACGGATTGCTGCTGCTTCGCATGGCGGCCATCGCGGCGCGAAAGATCAAGTTCGTTTGAGACGTTCCGGGCCGAGAGTGGCGTCGCGCCGGTATAATCGGCTGACGACGCCGATGAAAAGGACGACTCGGTTCAAGGGGCTTCTCTCGTCGAGCAACCTCGAGTTCCTCTGCGAGGCGCACAACGGACTGAGCGCCAAAATCGTCGAAGAAGCGGGGTTTCCCGGCATCTGGGGCAGCGGCCTGACGATCGCCGCCCAGTTGGGAGTCCGGGACAACAACGAGGCGAGCTGGACCCAGGTCCTCGACGTCCTCGAATTCATGGCGGACGCGACGACGGTCCCCATTCTGATGGATGGAGACACGGGATTCGGCAACTTCAACAACGTCCAGCGCCTCGTCCGAAAACTGGAACAGCGCTCGATCGCGGCCGTCTGCATCGAGGACAAGCTATTTCCGAAAACGAACAGTTTCATCGACGGCCCCCGCCAGCCGCTCGCGGGAATCGACGAGTTCTGCGGAAAGATCAAGGCCGGCAAGGACGCTCAATCGGACCCCGATTTCTGCGTCGTGGCCCGGATCGAGGCGTTCATCGCCGGTTGGGGGCTCGCCGAGGCGCTGCGCCGCGCGGAGGCGTACTTCCGGGCCGGCGCCGACGCGCTCCTCATCCACAGCGCCTCGTCGAGCCCCGAAGAGGTTCTGGCATTCAAGCGCGAGTGGGGCGATCGGTGTCCCGTCGTGATCGTTCCGACGAAGTACTACTCGACCCCGACGGAAGTCTTCGAGGAGCACGGCTTCTCGCTCGTGATCTGGGCGAACCAGCTCCTGCGCGGCGCGATCGCCGCGATGGCGAGGGTCGCGGGCAAAATCCACGACGACCGCAGCGTGATCCGCGTGGAAGACGAGATCGCTTCGGTCGCCGAGGTCTTTCGCCTTCAGGGCGCGACCGCGCTTCGCGACGCGGAAATGCGCTATCTCCCGCGCCCCGCCGCGATGCCGGCGGCAATCGTCCTGGCGGCCGGGAGAAGCGACGAGCTGGGAGAGCTGACCCGGGACCGGCCGAAGACCATGATCCAGATCGCCGGGGCTCCGCTCCTGTCCCACATCATCTCGGCCTACAACAGCGTCGGGATCCGGGACATCGTCGTCGTCCGCGGGTACAAAAAGGACGCGATCACGCTTCCGGGCGTGACGTACGCGGACAACGACGACTATCCGACGACCGGAGAAATCGTCTCGCTCCGCGCGGGACTCGCGAGCCGCGCCGGCAGCGAGGGGGGCGTGATCGTGTCGTACGGAGACGTCCTGTTCCGCAAATACATCCTGGACCTGCTGATGGAAGCCGAGGGCGACCTCGTCGTCGCGATCGACACCCAGTGGCGCGAGAGCACGAACCGGAATCGAGTGGCCGACTACGCGAGGTGCTCGCGCCGCTATTCCCGCGGCCACTACAACCAACCCGTCTTCGTCGAACGAATCGGCACGGACCTCGAGCCCGGAGAAATCGACGGCGAATGGATGGGCTTCCTCCGAATCGGGCCGCGGGTGCTGCCCGGCGCGCTCGAGATTCTCGACGTTCTCCTGTCGGAACCCGAAAATCGAAAAGCGTTCGCGTCCCGCCTCATCACGGAGCTCATCGCGCAGGGGTTCCCCGTCCGGGCGATCTATACGAGCGGGAACTGGTGCGACGTCGACAGCCTCGAAGACGTCGTCAGCGCGGGCAACTTCTGATGCTCGAAGCGCGGGCTTTCGTCGAAGCCGCCAGGCGGCACGGATTCAAACTGTGGAGCGGCGTCCCGTGCTCCTATCTCCAACCGTTCATCAACGACGTGATCGCGGACCCTGCGTCCCGCTACGTACCGGCGTGCAACGAAGGAGAAGCCGTTTCGATCGGGGCGGGTGTCGAACTCGGGGGCGGCCGCGCGGTCGCGATGTTTCAGAATTCCGGGCTCGGCAACGCCGTCAATCCCCTGACGTCGCTCACGAATACCCACCGCATTCCAATTCTCCTGATTGTCACGCTGCGCGGCGAGCCGGGCGGCCCTCCCGACGAGCCGCAGCACGCGCTCATGGGCTCGATCACGACCAGGCTCCTGGATCTCATGGAGATCCGATGGGAATACTTCCCCGACCGCGACGACGACGTGGAGCCGTGCCTGAGCCGCGCCCTCTCCCGCATGGACGGTGAGCGAACGCCCTACTGCCTCGTCATGCGGAAGGGCATGGTCGCGCCGGTGCCCTCGCCGCCGCCGCTGCGGGTTCGGCCGCTCGAGGCCCCGCGGACCGTTCACGCCTCGAATGCCCCGGCGGCTTCGCGCGCGGAGATGATCCGGGCCGTGCAGGCGGCGACAGGCGACCGCGACGCGGTGCTCGCGACGACCGGTTACACGGGACGCGAGCTCTTTGCTTCGGCGGACCGCCCGAACCAGCTCTACCTGGTCGGAGCCATGGGCTGCGCCTCCAGCGTCGGCCTCGGCCTTGCGCTGGAGCGCCCCGACCTTCGAGTCCTCGTGCTCGACGGCGACGGCTCGATGCTGATGCGGCTGGGAGCACTCGCGGCGATCGGCTACCAGAGGCCGGCGAACCTCGTGCACGTCGTGCTCGACAACGGCATGCACGAATCGACCGGCGGGCAGGCGACCGTGTCCCGGTCGATCGATCTCGCCGGAATCGCGTCCGATTGCGGCTATCCCGTCTCTCGAGCCGTGAGCTCCCCGGAAGAGCTGCGCCGGATGCTCGCGGACGGAACCCGGGAGCTCACGTTCATTCGCGCTCCGATCGCCGCCGGAGTGACGGGGCACCTCCCCCGCCCGACTCTTTCGCCTTCGCAGGTGGCCGAACGCTTTCGAGCGCACGTCGGCGCGGCCGCCCGGAACAGCGCGTGATCCTCCTGAATCCGGGCCCGGTCACGCTCACCCCGCGCGTTCGAAACGCGCTGCTGCGCGAAGACCTCTGCCACCGCGAGCCGGAATTCGCGGCGCTCACTCTCGACCTCCGGCGGCGCCTCGAGGAGGTGTATTCCGATTCGACGCGCACACACGCGGCCGTGATCCTGACGGGCTCCGGAACCGCCGCGACGGAGGCGATGCTCTCGACTTTCGCCTCTCGAACCCGCGCCACGATCGTCGCCGCGAACGGCGTCTACGGGGAGCGCATGGCGCTGATGCTCGAGCGCCAGGGAAAGCCGTTCGTCGCCGTTCGAGCCGGCTGGACGGAGGCGGTCGACGAAAAGAAGGTCGCGGAGGCGCTCGACGAAAACCCCGCGGCCGCCTGCCTGGCCGTCGTCCATCACGAAACCACGACGGGAAGGCTCAACCGGCTGGACGGTCTCGCGTCGCTCTGCCGCCAACGCGGCGTCGATCTGCTGATCGACGCGGTCAGCTCGTTCGGCGGGGAGGAGCTCCGCTTCGACGACTGGCGGCCGCTCGCCGTCGCGGCGACGGCGAACAAGTGCCTGCACGGTGTCCCCGGCCTGTCCTTCGTTCTGGCCGGGCGCGATCGGCTCGGCCAGCGGGAAGGCCATGCGACGACGATGTATCTTGACCTCGAGCGGTACGTTTCCGATCAGGAGTCGGGGTGGTCGCCGTTCACGCAGGCCGTCCCTCTTTTCTACGCGCTCCGGGAAGCGCTCGAGGAATTCGACGAAGCGGGCGGCTGGCGGCCGCGGCGCGAACGGTACCGTCTCCTCTCGAAGACGGTGCGCGGCGCGCTCGGACGACTCGGCGTCGAAGCTCTCCTCCCGGAGGCCGACACTTCCGCGATCCTCTCCGCGTTCCGCATTCCCACAGGCGACAGTTACGAGCGAATCCACGACGCCTTGAAGGACAAGGGCTTCGTGATCTATGCCGGGCAGGGCGACCTCCGCAAGACGATCTTTCGGATCGCGAACATGGGCGCGATCGGCGACGACGACCTCGAACGCCTCGTCGACGCTTTCGGATCCACCTTCAGCCGGCCGCGCAATTGACGGCCGCTCCGGAAACCGCCGTCATCCTCGCGGCCGGCCGCGGACTGCGGATGGGAAGGGCCGGCCGACAGCAGCCGAAGGGCTTCCTCGAAATTGGACCCCTCCCGATCGTGGAGGAATCCGTGATCCGCCTCGCGGCGGCCGGGATCCGGCGCGTCGTCATCGTGACCGGATTTCTCGCGGAGTTCTACCGCGACCTCGCGAGGCGCTACCCCGGCCTGGTCTCGCTCGCGCACAATCCGCGATTCGCGGAGTCGGGCAGCATGTACTCGCTCGCGCTCGCCGGCGACAGCGTCGACGGCGACTTCCTGCTGCTGGAATCCGACCTCGTCTACGAAAAACGGGCGCTTGCCGAGATTCTCTCCGATCCGGCGCCCGACGCGATTCTCGTGTCCGAGCCCACCGGTTCGGGAGACGAGGTTCACGTCGAGTCGTCGGAGAGCGGCCTTCTCCGGGCGATGTCGAAGGACAGGACCCGGCTCGGACCGAACGTCGTCGGCGAGCTCGTGGGAATCTCGAAGCTGTCGGCAGCCTGCGGCCGGGCGATGCGCCGGCACGCCGAGAACGTGTTCCGGGAGACGCTCCACCTCGACTACGAGGACGCGCTCGTCGCGGCGGCGCGGGAAGTCCCCGTGTCGTGCCACCTCGTCCCCGATCTCGCCTGGTCGGAAATCGACGACGAGAACCATCTGTCGCGTGTCCGTGAGTCGATCTATCCGGCAATTCTGGTGCGAGACGGCCAGACACGCCGAGGAGTCGGATAAATGGGGTGGCGCGAAGTCTGGAGCCGCCGGACGCTCCCGGACGGGCGGAGCGCGGGCCTGCAGGACCTGATCGAGCTCGACGGGTTCGACACCGGCGCGGGGCGGGTGGACGTCGCGGACTGGCGGGAGTATGCCCGCACAGCCGCCGGCCTACTCGGACTCGCCGCGGGCCATTCCGTCTACGAGGTCGGATGCGGCGCCGGCGCTTTTCTGTCCGCCCTCCGGGAGCATCTCGAAATTCGCATCGCCGGTTCCGACTACTCCCCTTCGTTGATCCACGCCGCGCAAAAGGCGGTGCCGGCGGGAGACTTTTCCGTTCTCGAGGCGTGCGGCCTGACTCCTGAACCCGAATACGACGTCGTCCTCGCGAACAGCCTCTTCCATTATTTTCCGGACTTGAGCTACGCCGCCCGCGTGATTGAACGGATGATCGCGAAATCGACTCGCGCCGTCGCCGTGTTCGACGTTCCGGACCTGAGTGTCCGGGACGCGGCCGAGCGGGTCCGGCGGGACAAGCTTTCCGCGGAGAGTTACGAGAAAAAGTATGCGGGGCTGGAGCATCTCTACTACGAGCGGACCTGGTTCCGCGACGCGGCTGCGGCGCACGAAACGGATTGCCGTCTGTTCGCGTCGCCGATCCCCAATTCCGCGCAGGGCGCATTCCGTTTCGGAGCGATTTTGACCAAACGATAGAATCGACCGATGCGAGTCCCCTGGAGACGCAAACGATGCGTGGTCTTCGTCGTCCAGTGGCTCGAGACGTTCGAAATGGTTAAGCCTGTCGTCCGGGCGCTTCGCGGCCGCGGCGACACCACCGTCAGGATCGTGGTTACCCCCGAGCGGGACCTGCTCGCTCACCGAAGCGACGGCTCTCTGGACAATCTCGAGGCGGTCGTCCCGATGTGGGAATGGCTCGCATCGAACGGATTCGCACCCGAACCTCTCGTTCCGGCCGAATCCGAGGCGGATCGCCTTCGAAGTTTTCGGCCCGCGGCGGTTTTCCTCCCGAGCCCGTACGAAGGAATCCGGCACGAATCGCTCTATCCCTCGACGCTCGGCCTGCCGGTCCACTACGTGGATTATTTCTTCCGGATCTGCCCGAATTCCTTCGGGTCGAGGTTCGAGGATGCTTTTTTTCGGCAATGCCGCGCGTTCTACGTCGCCAACGACTATGAAGCCGAGAATTACGCGCGGGCGGGCGTCGAACCGTCATCAATCGTTCGGTCCGGTCCCCCGGTGCTCGATCACTGGGACACCGACCGGCCCCGCGCGGAAACTCCGACCGTGCTCTGGTGCCCGTGGTGGTCGACGCGCTGGGACCGGCCGGGGATCTCCGGGTATTCCACCTTCATTTCCACCTACCAGGCCTTCCTTGACGAGGTCGAGCGTCGGCCCCGCACCCGGTTCATTTTCCGCCCCCACCCGTCTCTGTGGGGAGAGCTCCGCAGCCAGTCTCTCTGGACCGAAGAGGAAGAGCGCGACTTCTACGCCCGGGCGGCGCGGGTTGCCGAATTTTACGATCGTCGGCGAAGTCGCTCCGCAACGCCGCTCCGCGTTCTATCCCGATCACCTCCGGCAGTTCGAGCAGGCGTGGGCGATGGTGACGGACGGGGTCTCGTTCCTCGCCGAGTTCGGCTACACGGGCAAGCCGCTCTTGCTGACGCAGGCTCCGAAGAATCCCGGCTGGAACCCCGTCGGGCAGGCGATCGCAGGCGCCGTCGAGCGATCCGACGGCGTTGAAAAGCTTGCCTGGTTTCTCGACCGCGTCGAGGGCGGGATCGATCCGGATGCCGAAAGGCGCCGCAAGGTGATTCGGCGGCAGTTCTTTCGGCCGCCGGGCGGCTCAGCAGCCGCGATCGCGCGGCACCTGCAGGAGTTGGCGGACTGAAGGGTCCGCTGGGCCGGTGTAGGATTTGCCTATGACGCAGGAAACCGCGGTGGCGTTCGAAACCCTCGCCGCGAAGGGCCTCACTGGATATTTCACCCAAATTATGCGGACTTCATTGGCTGAATTCGGACAGCCCAGGCGCCTGCCGGGAAGCGGCGCATGGCTCCTCGTCCGGCCGATTCCCGACTCCGACAGGTTCGACGCGATGGCCGGGTATCGCAATCTCTTCTGCAGCAACTGGCTCGCCCTCGGCGATGATCTAGATCAGGCTCATGATCTCGTCAGCGTGACCGCCGTTACAGATCCCTTTGCCGTAGTCGATCTGAATTCCCTTCGAAAGGCTTTTCCCGACGTCCTACGGCCCTACAAGGAGAGCTTCGTGGTTGACCTCCGGCATCCGACGCCGTCGACTCATCACCGTTCCAAAGCACGGCGGTGGTCTCGCGAAATCGAGATTCACATCGATGATGACCCGGGACGCCACCTGGACGACTGGGAGAGGCTCTATTCAGACCTCAGGATCCGCCACCGGCTCACCGGCCTTCGAGCCTTCTCCCGCGAAGCCTTCAAGAAGCAGCTTGGAACGCCCGGCTGCGTCGCTTTTCGGGCCGTTCAGAACGGCGAGTGCGTGTCCATGATCCTCTGGTACCTGATGGAAGACGTGGCACATTCCCACCTGACCGCATCCAGTCCCCTGGGCTATCGCCTCTCGGCAACCTACGTTCTCATTCAACGCGCCATCGAAACGTTTTCGAAGCGGGGATTGCTCTGGCTGAATCTCGGGTCAACGGCCGGCGAGACAGCTCAGAACGACGACGGGCTCACGAAATTCAAGGCGGGCTGGGCAAGCGGCACTCGCCTGTCGTACTTGTGCGGTCGAATCGTGGATCGACCGGAGTACCTGGGGCTGGCGGCGAGGTCCCCGGGCGCAACTAACTATTTCCCCGCTTACCGTCGAGGGGAATTTGGCTGAGCCGCGAGTCCCTCCATTCGGCGAGATCATCCGACGGGCCGAAGCCTCTCTCGAAGAGTTCGGCGACAGCACCCGTGGCGTCGGCTACAGCCCCGAGGAAGCCGAAACCCACTACCGCGTGATGCTCGACGTGATCCGTCCGAGGTCGAGCCCGGTTACACTCCTCGACTTCGGATGCGGCCTCTCTCACCTCTACGAATACATCCTGCGGCACGGTCTGACCGGTATTCAATATTCCGGCCTCGACATCTCTCGTCGCTTTCTCGAGATCTCGAAACGCAAGTTCCCTGACGTTCACTACTATGACGTCGACATCCTCAATCCGGCTGCAGCCGAGCTTCCGCCGTTCGACTACGTTGTGATCAATGGCGTCTTCACATACATGGGCTGCACTCCCCACGAAGCCAAGTTCGACCTGATCCGCAAGACTCTTCGGCGCGTGTTCGACATTGCCAGGATTGGCATTGCGTTCAATGTCATGTCCAAGCAGGTCGAATGGGAGCGTGATGACCTCTTCCATCTCCCGTTCGATCCGCTGGCGAATTTTCTCTCCCGTCATCTGAGTCGCCACTTCGTCATCCGTCACGACTACGGCCTGTACGAATACACGACGTACGTCTACAAAGAACCGAGCGCGCCCGAGCAGGCCGGCGCGAAGATGCGATTGAATGGGTAGGTCCCGCCCCCATCCATGAGAGTGAACATCGTCAACTACGAGCAGGGCAGCAATGACGGAATCCTCACGAAGTTCGCAGCACGCCTCGACACTCAACTCCGCAGTCTTGGAGTCGATTCGCGAATCGAGGCGACGCCCTCCCCCGACGCGGACGTGAACCATCACATCAACTACCTTCCGTATCATCACGAGAATTCGCCTCGAAGCATCAACACGCTCATGGTCACCCACATCTGGGAGGGCTTCAAGCTCGATACCCTGAATCATGGTCTTCTCACGGCCGACATGGGAGTCTGCATGTCCCGCGACACGCGCGACACGCTCATCCGGTGGGGATTGCCCGAAAAGAAGCTGGTATCGATTCTCCCCGCTCACGACGGCCGGCCGCGTCGACGCCGGGTCGTGGCGATCCCGACGAACGTCTATCCCGATGGATGCAAAAGAGCCGAGATGTTCGCGGATCTGGCGCGAACATTGGACTACGGCGAATGGGTGTTTCGAATCATGGGGTCGGGGTGGGAAGGCATACTCGCGCCGCTGGTCGCCGAAGGGCTCCAGGTGGATTATTTCGACGCCTTCGATGCGGCCCGCCACCACGAAATCCTCGAGACGGCCGATTACGCCCTGTATCTGGGCATGGACGAAGGCTCGATGGGGTTGCTCGACGCGGTCAACGCGGGTGTGAGGGTCATCGGAACTCCCCAGGGGTTCCACTTCGAAATGGGGCTCGACTACGAATTCACGACTCAGGAGCAGTTGAACGATTGCTTCCGGAAGTTGAGCCAGAACAGGGTGAAAGACTGGACATGGGCAAAGCACAGCCGGCAGCATCTTGATCTCTGGGAACGGCTGTCGCGAGTGCGGCGGTGAGCGACAGGCCGACGACGGCCCATCGCCTGTTTCTCCTGGTCTCGTTCCTCGCCGCCGCCGCTGCATGTCTCGCGCCCCGGCTGAAGAACGGCACGTTCTCGGCCCCGCCGGAGCTCGGGGACGGCCAGGACTACGACATGATCGGGGTTTCCCTCAGCCGAGGCTTCGGGTTCGGGTATGCCTGGAGCGACCCGGAATGGCGCGCTCCCTACGTTCGAGACAATCAAACAACCGGGAGCTGGGACGAGATCCTCAAGCGCTCGGGGCCCTACACACCGACCGCCTATCGGCCGCCGGCCTTCCCGGCCGCGCTGTCGCTCATTTACCGAACGGTCGGGCGGGACTTCCGGGTGTGGCGGATCGTGAACGCAGCGGTCGTCGCCGCGGCCATGGTGGCCGCGGTCGCGCTCGCCGGGAGGTTCGGAGGGTTCCTCGCGGCTCTCGCCGCTCTGCTGCTCTGTCTGGGGGACAGGCTCCTGATCTCCTACTCCACGCAGTACATGACGGACGGGCTCGGAGCAGCCGGAGTCATCGCTCTTGTCTGGGCGGTCCTCAAACTCATCGGTCAAGTCCGGCTGCGGAAAGCGGTGCTCGCGGGCGCGCTGCTCGGCCTCCTGGTTCTCGCACGGAGCATCTTCATCTTCTGGTATCCGTTCGTCGTCACGCTGGTGTGGTGGCTCGTTGTCCGCGAGGGACGCTCCGGCCGAGCGCTCGCGGCAGCGGGTCTCGTCGCAGCGGCCGCCGTGCTGGTGCCGTTTCCCTGGTGGGTGCGAAACTGCGAGGTCCTGGACGGGTTCATGCCGCTCGGGACGCAGGGCGGCATCAACCTTCCTCAGGGCTTCAGCGACCTCGCGCAGGCGAACGGCGGCCAGTGGACCGGAGACTGACGGCCATCTTTACGACCCGATTGCCGGCCGGCTCGCCACTCTCAGCCCGATCCTGGCCGAGCGGGAAACCGCCGTCTTCGGGCAGCGGATCGCGCTCTCGTGGATTCGATCTCACCCTGGCTCGGCTCTCCGGCTGGCGGCCGTCAAGATGCGCACGCTCTGGAGCGATGGGATCGCGCACCGCTGGCCGATTCTTCTTCTCGCCCTGGCGGGACTCCTGTCCCTGGCGCGGCCGTACGCCCTCGTGATGATCACGCCGTTGATCGCGAACACGTTCTCGATTGGCGCGACGTACACTTACGATGACCGCTTCATGATCCCGGTTCGCCTCGTACTCTGCTGTCTTGCCGCCGTCGGCCTGCGATCCTGCGGCGTCGGGCTCCTCCGGTCCGGACAAAAATTGCGCCGGTGGCAGGTGAGCCGCAGGCGGGTCACGACATGACGCGCTGCTGCGTCTACACCGCCGCTTACGGCCAGGGCGAGCCTTTGCCGGTCCAGGAGGTGCGCGCCGAAAGCGATGTCGATTTCATCGCGTTCGTGGGCGACCCCGCGATCCAGTCGGAGACATGGACGATCCGTCACGTCCCGCCGCTCCTTCCCGACGATCCCGCACGAAGCTCGCGCTACGTCAAGATGCATCCCCATCTCCTGCTCCCCGAGTTCGACGCTTCGCTCTACATCGACGGCTCGATTCTGCTTCGCCGCCGGCCCGAAGACATCTTCCAATCTCTCCTGTTCGGCATCACCGACACGATGGCCTGTTTTCGCCACGACCAGCGCCGAAACATCGCCGAGGAGGCCGAAGCCATCGCCGCCTGGGATCTGGACGATCCCGCGATCGTCGCGGAGCAACTCCATGCTTACGCCCTGGACGGGCACACCGGCAGCGTGCCCCTGATCTGGGCCGGATTCCTGCTGCGGTTCCATAACGACAAGCGGGTCGCCGAGTTCATGGAAACATGGTTCTCCCACGTCATGGCATTTTCGCGGCGCGACCAGTTGGCTTTCCCGCATGTTGCGGAAAAGACCGGCTTTCCCATGTACGTTCACGACATCGACACGGAGAATTCCGAACGGCATCGGCTCGTCTGGGATCCCGACAAGCCTCGCACGCCCTGGCGGCCGATTTCGGTCGCTGCGCCGCCCCTGCCGGAAAGCGGCCTGTCCCGCCGCCTGCTCGACGTCAGCGCGCGTCTCGACGACCTGGGACCGGCGGCGGTCGTCCGGCGGGCCGCCGCGCGAGACGCGGAGCCATGGGTTGCGCCCGGCAGGCTGCCCGCGGCAACCGTCGCCCTGCGGCACCTTCGGGGAAGCCTCCACGACGCCCGCGGCCGCCTTGCGAGGACCGCCGCCGAGCTGGCTGCAGCGCGAGAGGCTCTGGAAGCGAAGGACGCCGAGCTCGTTCGGCTCAAGGCCGAGCTGGATGCCGTCCGCCGGAGCACCTCCTGGCGCCTCACGTCCCCGATCCGACGGAGTCTCGACGCGCTGCGGAGGCGGAAATGAAAAGCGGACCGCGCGTGTCCGTCATCATGATCTTCTTCAACGGGGAAAGATTTTTTCAGGAGGCGATTGAGAGCGTCTTTGCACAGACCTTCGGGGACTGGGAGCTGCTTCTGGTCGATGACGGCTCTTCCGACGGCAGCACGGCGATGGCGAAACGGTACGAGGCCTCCCACCCGGGCAGGGTCCGCTACCTCGAGCATGAGAACCACCGAAATCACGGTCAGAGCGTGACGCGCAACCTGGGGGTCCGCCACGCCCGCGGCGAGCTCGTGCATTTCCTGGATCAGGACGACGTTCTCCTGCCGCAGGCGCTCGCCGAGCAGGTCGAAATCCTGGACGAGAAGCCCGAGGTCGGGATCGTCTTCGGCAGCCCGCTCCGGTGGTACAGCTGGACCGGCCGGTCTCAGGATCGGGACCGCGATTTCCTCATGTTCCCCATGGGAAAGATGGATATCGTCTTTCCGCCGCCGGATCTGCTCATCGCATGTCTTCGGGGCGACTGCGGCATGCCCCTCCCGAGCGACCTTCTCGTTCGACGCGAGGTCATCCTCCGCGCCGGCGGCTCGGAAGACGCATTCACCGGGAGCTTCGTCGGTCTCTACGAGGACGAGGCTCTTTGCGCGAAGATCTTCGTGTTCTCGCCGGCGTACGTGTCCAGCAAATGCTGGAGCCGGTATCGCCTCCACGCGGGAATGGCCTCGGCGGCGGCCGTGAAGACGAAGCAGTGGCTATTCCAGAAGCTCAATCCCGCCGAGATGAAGTACCTCACGTGGCTCGAACATCACTTGCGGCAGAGCGGGCTGGAAGGATCACGGGTGTGGGACGTTCTTCAGAAGGCATTGTGGCCGTACCGCCATCCGATCCGGGAGGCCCTGTCGAGTCGAATGAAATGGTGGTACACGCTCGCGTACCTGAAGCTCGGAGGTCTCATTCGCCGGATGAAGAAAGCGAGCGTCGGCACGATCGAGGCACGGCCCAATCCCATTGTCGATTGCGACCCCGTGGGCGGTGTTACAGCCGCCCTTCACTGGACTTCCTGCCGCGCGGAGACCCTCGAGGTTCGTATGGGGTCGCCGGACGGGCCGGTCTTCTCTCGCTCGGGGCCCTCGGGCGAAGGAGCGACGAAGGACTGGGCAGTCGATGGGATGACGTTTTTCCTCCAGGACGCGACCGCGGGCCGGGCACCGAGCCTCGCGAGCTCGCTCGACGTCGTCCGGCTGAGAGTGGCGGAACCGAAGGGCTGACGAAGCATGGAAAATCGGGCGCTGCCGGCCCGCGAATACTACGATCGCCTCGCGGGCGATTACGACCGGGAGCTCGACGCCCGGCGGGCGTACGTGTCGGCCGTGGACGATCTGCTCATCGCGCTCGCGACGCGGATCGGAGCCCGATCGCTCCTCGACGTCGGATGCGGAAACGGGGCCCGCCTCGAGGAGATCCTGACACGAGCGCCGATGCGCATCCATGCCATCGACGTGAGCCCGCGCATGGTCGCGCGGACGCGCCGCCGGGGCATCGATGCGCACGAGGCCGATATCTCATCGCCCCGAACGGACGCGACACTTTCGTCGCTGCAGGTCGACCTCGTCAGCGCGCTGTGGAACGTTCTCGGGCACATTCCCGCTCGGGCCGGGCGCTTGACGGCCCTCCGAAACATGCGATCCGCCCTGCGGCCGGGCGGAAGGGTGTTCTTTGACGTCAACAACCGGTACAACGCGGCGGATTACGGTTGGAGGCGGGCGGTCAAGAACTGGTTTCGCGACCGGATCCGGACGAAGGACGCGGGGGATTTTCTCGTCAGCCGGTCGATCTCGGGCGCCCCGACAGGCACGATGACCCATCTCTTCTGCCGCAGTGAAGTCGTGGAGCTGTGTCGCGAAGCGGGCCTGATTCCGGTCGAGATTCATTTCGTCGGCTACGCCCGGGGAACCCGTGGCCGGGGCCAGTGGGCGGGGCAGCTCTGCGTGACCGCAGAGGCCGGCGCCTGAGCCTCACGAACGGCCGCCCCCTCGGTCACACGCTGGTCCCCTCCGCCAGTGCCTCCACGACGCGGGCGACATCGGCCGGCGTCAGATCGGGCGCCACGGGGAGCACAATCAGCCGGGGCGCCAGACTCTCCGTCCCCGTCAGCGTCTCGCGCGGGAGGTCCGAGAAGTAGGTCTGGTCCTGAAGACCCGTCCCGTACCAGGGCGGAAGTCGATGCGGTGCCGGCCCAGCGCCTCCTGGACGCGCGAGCTCTCCTCCGCGTCGCCGCAGAGAAAGATGGCGTACGTCGAGCTGACGTCCGGCGTTCCAAAAAATCGGCCCGGGAGACCGGCCGCGGCCAATCGTCTCCGATACTCGTCGGCGACCCCCCTCAGCGCCGCCTGCTTCTCCGCCCATCCATCGAGCTTGGCCAGGCCGACCGCCGCATGGTACTCGCTCATCTTTCCGTTCGTTCCCGCAATCGCACTGTTGCGCGATCTGTAGAAGCCGAAATTCAGAGCCTGCGTGACGAGCTTGACGTCACCGGGACTCGTGGACGCGACCGCGCCCCCTTCGCCGGTCGCGAAGCTCTTCGTCGCGTGAAAGCTCAGCGCCACCGGGATCTCGCCGAGGAAGCGATCGGGCTCGCGGACGGCGCAATCCAGGATCGCGGCCCCGTCGATCACCACGGGGATTCCCCGTCTTTTCCCGGAACCGCCGCCACGGCTCCACCGGAACGGGACGGCCGTAAGGAGATGCCGGCACGACAAGGCCGACCCGGGCGAGGTCGGGATGCGACAGCAGCCGATCCGCGTCCAGCATCCAGGTCTCCGGATCGACGTCGGCGAGAAAACCCCGGTAGCCGCACAGCTCCGCGGCGAAGGCGGTCGCCACGAACGTGAATGCCGGGACGACCGCGAGCGGCCTTTCCGCCGAGGCGCGACCCGCAACGGCCAGGACGGCTCCGACCAGGGCGACGTGCCGGACGACGCCAGAGCGACGCCCCCGTCCGGCAGGCCGAGGCGTCGGCAGAGCCTCGCCTCGAGCTCCAGGGCCAGCGGCCCGTGATTCAAGTAGATGCGGGTGCCGTGATTCGCCGGAGATAGGGGATCAGTCGATTGGTGTCCGGCAGGCGAGGGCGAAGGACCGGGACCGC
The DNA here is from genome assembly GCA_963773815.1 of uncultured Acidobacteriota bacterium. GTDB lineage: Bacteria > Acidobacteriota > Thermoanaerobaculia > UBA5066 > DATFVB01 > CAWEYG01. The sequence goes on along the minus strand of CAVZCI010000019.1, from coordinate 153 downwards.
CGGCGAAACGTGAACCGGGGTATCCCCCTCGTCGAGGGTGCGCGCCGTCCGGTCTTTCATGCGAAAACGTATTCTCCCGTTTTCGACATCCGAAGCCCGCGGCGTCATCCCTCGGCATATATACTGCCCCGGTCTTTTGTCGGAGGCCGTTTG
>CAVZCI010000018.1:0-90357 GCA_963773815.1 uncultured Acidobacteriota bacterium | reverse complement strand
GTCGTCGCTCACGATTTCTCCGGGTTCCGCCAGCGCCCGGCCGAGCGCTTCGCAGTTCCGCCCGTTTTCCCGCGGTAGGGTTGGGACCGCAAATCCCAGCGACTCGCGCACCGCGAACCGGTCGGAAATGTCCTTCACGAAGATCGAGTCCTCCCGGAGTAGTCGGTCCACGATTCGGTGGCCCGGCCCGGCCGCGCTCTCGAAGCGGGCGAGGAGGAAATTCGCCGCGCTCGGATAGACCTTCTCGACGCGGGGCAAGAACGGCCGAGGCCCGTCGCCAGCGCCGGCCCGGTCCACGGCGGTACGCCCATGCTCCATCTTCCTCGAAGACTCTCCCAGGCTTCAGGATGAGCTCGAGGAAATGTTCGGCCACCGAGTTGGACGTTCCGGAGATCGGCAGGGAATCGAGGATTTCCCCGGCGATCGACGAATCGCAACAATACACGTATCCGAGGCGGTACCTTTTATGCCGAGGGCCTTGCTCAGGCTCGCGAGGACGAAGAACGTTCAGCAGGGGCTCGCGCTCAAGCCGGGTCGTCAGCGGCGCCTTCGCCGGAAATCCCCGAAACCACTCGTCGACCACCACCGTTTTCTCCGGTGCTGGCGAGCAAAGGCGTGAATCGAATTGCTGTCGAGGAGGTGTCGGGGTTGTTCGGGTTGACGAAGACCACCACGTCCGCGCTGAACCGATCGCCGCTTAACCTCGTCGAGCTCGATGCCCACCCGATCCTCGTAAACGGGGGAATCCGGGGATGCCGGGTTCCATCTCCGAACGTGGGATCGGGCAAGAGCACCCGCTGCCCTGCAAAGCGTCGTTTCAGCCAGGGAAACAGCTGCGACGCGCCGTTCAGGGCGTGCACGCGATCGAGACGGCAGAGAAGGCCATAAGCGAGCTTCTCGTCCACAGAACGCTGGCACGAGCCGTAGTTCTGAAGCAATGCGGGAAGCGCCGCGCGAAGCTCCGCGAACATGGCCGCCGTGGGAAAGTACATGTTGCGAAGGTATGAAAATTCGAGCACGTCGAACGCCCAGTAGCCTCCCCGGGTCTGATTCAAGATGGCCCGCCGCGAGGAAGGGTCGAACACGAACTGCGCCGTCCGAAGATCGTTGGGATTGTCCACCTCGGCCCACGGAACGTTCTCGAGAATCTCCGCCGCGATCGTGGCCTTCCGCATGTAGATCAGTATCCCCAGAATCAGCTCGTAGTAGCAGTTGTCGTCGATCACGCGCGCGTAGTAGGTCAGAAGCCGGCGAAACGTCGATTCGCAAAATTCGCGGGAAAACTTGTAGATATCGAGCGTTTTGTACTTGTCCGCGAAGGAGAAGTCGCCCTGCTGAAGATGCGGAGGAATGACGTCGGTGATGACGCCATCCTTGACGGCCACGACCGTGCCGTCCATTCCCGAACGATAGCGGTCCACGAGCGCCACATTGGCCGGGGCGAGCGAATCACGCGCGCAAAGACCTCCGCGTCGCAGAGGAGATCCGATCCGATCAGCAGGATGTCATCGTCGATCGCCTCGTGCTCGAAGGCGAGAGCCATCGAGTAGATGTTGTTCGTATCCGCGTAGCGCGAATTTTCGACGAAACGAAAAGCGATCGAAGGGAATTCAGACCGGAGGTGTTCCTCGATCTCGCGCGCTCGATATCCCGTCACGACGACGATGTCGCGCACATCGTTGGCGGACAGGCCCTCGACGAGGCGAGCGATAATCGTCTTTCCCGCCACATTCAGAAGGGCCTTGTGCGTCGTGTCGGTGAAAGGGCGCATGCGCCGGCCGTAGCCGGCGGCCAGAATGATCGCCTTCACCGCGGGGAAGTAGCAACCGGTTGCATTTCGGCGCCCATCATAACGGAACTTCTCGCGTAGAATGCCGACATGCCGCTCGGATGGATGAGGGCTCTTCGTCGAAAAACGAGGCGCCCAGTCGTGTTCGTCGTCCAGTGGCTCGAAACCTTCGAGAACCTTCAACCCGTCGTGAAGGCGCTCCGCGACGCCGGCCGGAGCGTCGAACTCCTCGTGACTGCCGAGCGGGACATTCCCGACCAGAGCTCCGCCGGCGAGTACAACTTCGAACCCGTGGTGCCGACGTGGGATTGGCTCGCGGAGCGAGGATTTGCCCCGGAACCGCTGATCCGGCCCGAAGACGAGCTGGAGTACCTCCTCGACACTCGACCGAGCGCCGTTTTCTTTCCGGCTCCATATGACGGGCAGCGGCACGAATCTCTCGCACACGCGGGTCTCAAGTTGCCGATCCACTATGTCGGCTACGGATTCAATCTCTGCCCCCTGGGCGGATTCGGGCCGCAATTCGAGCTTCCCTTTTACCGTGAATGCAGCGCCATCTATGTGGAAGACAATTTCTCTGCAGAGCAATTCGTGCGAGCGGGCGTGGACGAATCGCTCATCATCAAATCCGGGCATCCCTCGTTTGACTACTGGGATACCGAGCGCCCGCGTGCCGACGTCCCGACAGTGCTTTGGTGCCCCTGGTGGTCAACGCGCTGGAGTCCTCTGGCGGCCGCGGGTTACTCCACTTTCATTTCCTCCTACCAGAACGTCCTCGCGGAAGCGGCGCGCCGGCCGCATACGCGATTCATCTTCCGCCCTCACCCCTGCTCTGGGATGAACTCCTGAGCGAGAGCCTCTGGACGCCGGAGGCCGAGCATCGCTTCCGCGAACAGGCCGCCGACCTCGGGAATGTCACCATCGAAGGCGGCATCGCGAGGACCACGCGGTATTCCATCTACCCCAGTCACCGAAAGCAGTTCGAACAGGCGTGGGCGATGGTGACGGACGGCATTTCGTTCCTCGCCGAGTTCGGCTACACGGGTAAGCCGCTTCTGCTCACGCAGGCTCCGGGCAATCCCGGCTGGAATCCCGTGGGCCAGGCGATCGCCGAAGCGGTGGAGCGCAGCGACGGCATTGAGGGTCTTTCGGGATTTCTCGACCGCGTCGAGCGGGGAATCGATCCGAACGCCGAAAAGCGCCGGGAGGTCATCCGGCGGCAGTTCTACCGGCCTCCCGGAGGTTCTGCGGCCGCAATTGCCCAGTATCTCGCCGGCCTTGAATAACCGAACTCACGGCGTCGAGAGAACCCCCTTCAGATTTTTCGGGCTGCGTACAGGCCGAGATCCAAGAGACCCTTCGCGTCGAAGCTCACCAATTGCAATCCTGCATTCTCCAGCGCTCCCAGGATTTCGTCATGCGTGAACAGCACCATTTCATGAAGCTCGGTGAAGTGATCGACGCCTTCAGCCGTTCCAACGAGGTAGTGGACTTCGGAGGTCACGTCACGTCCAGCGAGACTCCCCGAATACATCCACACGATCTTGCGATCGGGCCTCTCCACGACGTTGGTGACCACCCTGTTCCGCCAGTATCGATCCGGGCTGAACCAGGGTTCGAGAACCAGAAGGCCGCCGCAATTCAGATGCCTAGCCATGGATGCCATGGCGTCGTTGAGTCCGTGAAGACCCCTCAGATACGCGATCGACCCAAACAGACAGGTGACGACGTCGAACGTCTTCCCGAGATCGAACGCCGCCATGTCCCCTTCGTGGAAGGCAACCCCCGGGCATCGCCGCCTGGCGCAGGCCAACAATCCCGCGTTGATATCCAGCCCCTCGACTTCATAGTGCCGGCCGAGATGTTCGAGATGCCTTCCCGTGCTGCAGGCAACGTCCAAGAGCGTTTTCGCCGCCGGATGATGGGTCTCGATGATTTTCTGTAATCGGCCGGCCGCTCTCGCGTAGTTTTTGAGATGGAACATATCGTCATACAGTTCCGCCGATTTTGAATACATCGTTCTTCTTCCTGGCTTTCAATCCGACTCAACGCACAGGCCCATGACGACCAGATCCACGAACCGCCCGCCTTTGAAGGCGTGACGCCTCAGGACTCCTTCTTTCTCAAAGCCGGCTTTCTCGTAAACCCGGATTGCCACGACATTGTCGTCGAGGACATAGAGGTACAATCGCTTCAAGCCAAGATCGTTGAACGCATGGTCGACAAGGGCGCGAATCGCTTTGACTCCGTACCCCTTCGATCTCTCCGATGCTTCACCGATGAAGATGGCGAGAACGGCGTTTCTCGAGATCCAATCGATGTCCTTCAGGTAGATATTGCCGATATGACGTTCTGAGTGGCCAACGCAAATGGCTAACGAAATCTCACGCGAGCTCTGGGACGTCCGCTGGCGGAACCACTCCTCTTCCCTGGCGCGGCTGACATAACGGAAAGGTCCGGTGAGCGTCTCATAAAGCTGCGGATCGTTGTGCCAGGCGAAGACGCGATCGAAATCGTCGGTCCGAAGCGGCCGAAGGTGGATCCCATCCTTGGTTTTCTCGGGGAGAGTCGCCACTTCCGACTCCTTATTCAAACTCGCCGAGCCTGTAGCTCGGGAAGTAGTTCTTCGACGAATTCCCGGCCCGCGACTCCAACGCTTGGTAGGCCGCTGCGTTCAGAATCCGTCCGCAAAGGAACACCTGCCGCACATCGGTCGAAAAGCCCCTCTTGAACCTGCCCAGCGAGTGTTGCGTATCGTTTGCGACACCGGGGACCCCTCCCCAATCGATCCATTCCGCCTTGCCTCGGAAATATTCGATCTCCCATGCGTGCAGGGCGTAGGACGCGTCCACTCGATACCCGATTTCGCTGTAGGCCCCGAGATGTCCATAGACCACATCGCCACTGACCACCATCAGATGCATCCCAACCGTTTCAGAATTATAGACGGCGCGAACCGCAATCAATCCAGGAACTCCGAACAATCGCTCGAACGCTGATCGAGAAAAGGCGTGGATGCGCGACAAATGGTGACGGTTCGCGAGGCAAGAGTAGAGTCGAAGCCATTCTTCCAATGACGATTCCGGCCGTTCACACACGCTCACAGCCATGCGCCGCAGCGCATTTCGAGCAAATCGCCGCCGGCTTTTCGACACGATTTCTGCCGTGGGCCTGCGGAGGTCAGCCAGAAAGTGCTCCTTGAAGGGGACAACGACGTCGAAACAGCGCTCCAGCGCCGCACGATCCAAGGGGCAAAACGGGTCGGAAACGAGAGTGAGGCTCGTCAACTCGCTTTCCAGGTCGCAAAGGTCCTCCGCGAGGCGATCCCAATTTTGGCAGCAAAAGATCGGATAGCACCCCATGGCGTCGCGGTCGGACGTCCCCGGAATGGATCTTTCCAGGATCCAACCGCCGCAGCGAGGGAGCAGCCGCGGCGAGCCAAATTCCTGCAGCGCAGCGGCGTAGGATTCGTGAAGGTAACCGGTCGCGACCGAAAGATCCACCGGCATCAAATCCCCGCGCCCGCTTCCAGGCCCGCGACCACGCGCCTTATGGCGGAGTCCGAGAGATCGGGGGCGACAGGCAGACCGAGCAGTCGGGGAGCGACACTCTCCGTGACCGGCAGTTCGTCGCGCTCGAAGCCAGAAAAGTAGGTGTGCTGTTGCAGGCCTTCGCCATACCAGAAGCGAAAATCCACTCCCCGACTCCCCAGTGCCTTCCGAATGCCAAGGCATTGGCCCAGGTCGCGGCACAGGAACAGCACGTAGGCGGCGCTGATCGCCGGTGATGCGAACAACCTCTGCGTGAGGTTGGAAGCGGAGAGCAGCGACCGATAGCGATTCGAAAGGGCATGGAGAGAAACGAGCTTTTCCGTCCAGTCGTCTAGCTCCGCCAATCCTACCGCGGCGTGATACTCGCTCATCTTTCCGTTCGTGCTCGACATCGCGCAATCGCGGCTTTCGCAAAATCCGAAATTGAGAGCCTGTGCCGCGAGCTTGGTGAGCTCGCTGTTTGTTGACGCCACGGCGCCTCCCTCGGCCGTCGAGAAGCTCTTGGTGGCATGGAAGCTCAACGCCACCGGAACGTCGCCCAGATAACCGCCCGGTGAACGGACGATGCAGTCGAGGCTAGCCGCGCCGTCGATGACGACGGGAATGCCGGTTTTCTCGCGGAACCGTCGCCACGGTTCCTGAGGAACGGGGCGGCCGAACGGCGCGACCGGCACGATGAGGCCGACCCGGTGCAGCTCGGGATGAGAAAGCAAGCGGTCTGCGTCGAGCATCCAGGTTTGCAGATCAATATCTGTGAGAAAGCCGCGGTACCCGCACTGCTCGACCGCCAGGGCCGTCGCCACGAAAGTGAAAGCCGGGAGCACGGCCAGGGGCCGCGCTTCCGGGGCGCGGCCCGCGACCGCCAGGATGGCCCCGGCGAGGGCCGCCGTTCCGGACGCGGCGCACGTGACGCCGCCTTCGGGCAAACCCAGGCGGCTCGAAAGCCGGCGCTCGAGCTCAAGCGAGAGAGGTCCGTAGTTCGAATAGATCCGGGTCTCGTCGATCCGGCGGAGGTAGGGCTCGAGCCGCTCGAACGCAGGTAAGCGCGGACGCAGAACCGGGATCGGCCGCAGGCCCGCGCTCTTCATGCTCTCCGGGCGATCGCCGACTCGGCCGGATCGCCGGCGCCACTCGGACCCGGCTGGGGCGCGATTCGAATCTCGCCCATCGCAAACCGCCGCCCCGCTTCCGTCACGGCATGGAGCGTGACGCGCTCGGTCCGGGTCCCCACGGCGACGACAGCTTGGAAACCGCTTCGCTCGGCTCCCGCTGTTCCAGGGAAGGTTTCGGCCACGTCAGGGCGCAGAGATTCCAGTCGTATTCGCCTCGTGGGCTTTCCGTCCTCCTCGACCTCGACGGCGACCACCGGAAGGTCTTTCCCGATTGCCCAACCCGCGAGTGTGAAGCAGCGAGCGTCGACCGTAGCTCCGGACTTCGGAAGGTCGATCGACGCGCCGAGCAGCTCCTCCGGAACCCAGATCGGGATGATGCCGGCCACCCGGCGGGCGTGGCCGCGCTCTCTTACCAGCACGCGCGACGCGATCTCGTCGACTCGGGGTGCAGACGGAGCGCCTCCATCCGGTCCGAGCGTCTGCTCGAAAGCCAGCTCATGGCACCGGCTCGTCAGCAGGAGTCGGATCTTCTCGTCGTAAGCAGCTCCGAACTCGCCAAAGAATCGGTCGTAGAGAAGAGCGATCTCCTCGATCTTTCCCCGGTATGCTCGCCCCGACCAGGTCGCCGCCGCATGCTGGCGATAACGACCCATGACGCGATTGATATAGCCAGCCGTTCCGTGACGCATCGCGAGGAGGAAGAGCGGCCAGTCGCCGATCTTCAGTCCCATGTACCAACCGGGAAAAGGGACAACCATCTGGCGGCGAATCATCGCCGAGCACGTGTGAATGAAGCTGTCCGCGAGGAGGTCTCCGAGAGTTGAGAACCGCTGCTGGCTCGGCGGGTTGTAGTTTCCAGCGGAACCCCGCTGGCGTCGGACCAGACTTCCACGTTGTGGAAGCAGACCGCGCACTCCGGATGGGAATCGAGAAAATCGACCTGAATCTGGAGCTTTCGCGGGTCGGTCCAGTAGTCGTCGCCGTCGAGCATGGCGATGTATTCCACCCGAGACCTCCCCACTTCCTGCGAGAATTGCAAATGGTCGTTGCGGTTTCTTTCGGCAACGTCGACCCGCACGCACCGCGGAAACCCACGCACGTATTCTCGAACGATCTCGGTCGTTCCGTCGGTCGAGCAATCGTCGAGAACGACAACTTCGTACGGAAACGAAGTCTGCTGGGCAAGAACGCTCTCCATCGCTTCGACGATGAACTTCGAGGCGTTATAGGTAAACACGATGACCGTAACCCGAGGGGACGGCCCGTCTCCCGGGACTTCTCTAGCTGCAGCTTGAGTCAACTTGTTTCGAATTATACCGGCTGAAGGCGATGGAGGGCGCTACCAGAAAGCGCGATCCCGCCGCGGCGCGACACCCCTGACTTATACTGCTTCTTCGTTTCGAGGAGGGATATTGAAAACCGCTCTCATCACGGGCACGACGGGCCAGGACGGCTCGTACCTCGCCGAATATCTGCTGGGACTCGGCTACAAGGTCTACGGGCTGATTCGCCGCAGCTCGACGCAGAACTTCGAGCGGGTCGCGCACATCCAGGACCAGATCGAATTCCTGAACGCGGACCTGCTCGACCAGAACTCGCTCACGAACGCGATCGCCGAGGCGAAGCCCGACGAGGTCTACAACCTCGCGGCGCAGTCGTTCGTCCCCGCCTCCTGGTCGCAGCCCGTGCTGACCGGCGAATTCACGGCGCTCGGCGTCACGCGCATGCTCGAAGCGATCCGCGTGCTGAATCCGAAGATCCGCTTCTACCAGGCCTCCTCCTCGGAGATGTTCGGGAAGGTGCACTCCGTTCCGCAGGACGAAGAAACGAAATTCCACCCGCGCAGCCCGTACGGGGTCGCGAAGCTGTACGGCCACTGGATCACGGTGAACTATCGGGAGTCGTACGGCATGCACGCGGTCTCCGGAATCCTGTTCAACCACGAGTCTCCGCGCCGCGGAGAGGAGTTCGTCACGCGAAAGATCTCGCTCGGCGCCGCGCGCATCGCCGCCGGGTTGCAGAAGGAATTGCGCCTCGGAAACCTCGAAGCCAAGCGCGACTGGGGCTTCACGGGCGACTACGTCAAAGCGATGCACATGATGCTCCAGCACGACGAGCCGAAAGACTACGTCGTCGGCACCGGAGAGACCCACACGGTCGAAGAATTCGTCGACATCGCGTTTTCGCGCGTCGGGCTCAAGTGGCGGGACCATGTCGTGATCGACAAGAAGTTCGTCCGCCCGGCGGAAGTCGATCTGTTGATCTCGAACCCTCGCCGCGCCCGCGAAGAGCTCGGCTGGAGGCCCGAAGTTTCGTTTCGCGCTCTCGTCGAGATGATGGTCGACGCGGACGTGAAGGTGACCCGGGAGCGCCGCTGAACCGGGTCCGTCTTAATTCGAGATCCGAATCGACGCCTCGCCGGCCAGGCGCTCCGCGGCGAAGTTTCCCGCATCGACGACGAGGACCTCGAGACGGTGCGACCCCGGCTGGAGCGCGCTCGCGGGAAATCGCACTTCCCAGGCGCCCCGGGCTCCTCCGGTGAACGACGAGGTCGCGGCGATCGCCCGATCGTCGGCGAGGATCAGGACTCGCGCCGGCGCCTTGCCCTCGACGGAAGACCAGCCGGCGATTCGGATCACGCCCGTCCCGAGCGTTTCGACGCGCTCGATGCGCCCTGTGGCCGGCCCCAGGGAGAGCCGGAGCGGCGGGACCGCGCGGGGTCTTGCGACGGGCGGCCGTAGCGCGAACGGAGCGAGCCGCGAGGCGAGATAGCGCGGTCCGGCCAGGATGCTCCTCGCGAGCGGAGAAGGGCGGCCGAAGCGAATTCGCCGATCAGGGGCATACGCGTCGAGTTGCACGGACTTGCCCCCGGCAAGCAGGCCCACGAGCTCCGGCACCAGCTCGTAACGATTCTGCGGCGAGTCGTAGTGAAAGAGGACGAGATCGGCATAATCGAGCTCGGAGCGCTGCAGGTCGTTCGCGTAGCAAACGAAGCGGTCGGTCCGCGGCTCGCACGTCGAGCCGTTGCCCCGGGCCCAGACGAACGTTTTATGGCCCATGGGGGTCTCGTAGAGCAGCTGCAGCCAGCATCCCGCCAGATAGTCGACGGCGGTGGCCCGAAAGTACGGCGGGACCGAATCGACGTAGAGGAGGACGCGGGAATCCGGACGAAGATTCGGCGCCGCTTCGAGAATCGACCCGAGCTCGATCCGATGCCGCTTCCAATAGGAAAGGTAGTAGTTCTGACGTTCCAGTCCGCCCTCAAGGCCAAGGCCCACGAACGTCACGAGCAACGCGAGACTCGCAAACGACGGCCGCGAGGACTTCGAGAAAATGATCCCGGCCAGCACCGCGAGCGCGAGCGACGACCACACGCGCGAGCTGATGTGGGTCCGATAGAAAATGTTGGAAAATTGAACCGGGGCGAACGCGGCGTTCGAGAAGAACGCGGCCGCGAACGCGACAGCGGCGATCGCGGCGGCGCGCTTCTTCTCGCCGGACTCCGGCGGCGGCGAGTCCGCATCGTCCCGCAATCCGAGCCACGCCCAGAGGAATACGGACAGGCCGAGCAGCGCGAGAAGAGCCGACCAGCGCGGGCTCAGGACGGAGGGGGGCGCCCGAAACCAGTTCTCCCGTTCCGCCGCCCACCGCCAGGGTCGAAAATTGTAGAGAAACAGCCTCCCGGCTCTCCGAAGCCACTCTCCCGGCGGAATCCACCTCACGGCGGTGCCCGCATAGCTTCGCGGGTCGCGAAGAAACCGCGTGAAAACGATCAGGTAGGGCACGACGGGGGCATACCAGGCGATCGTGTGCGCGGCGAGCCGGCGGGAAACGCGCCGGCCCGCGCTCGCCCAGAGCAGAACCGGCGCGAGCAGCACCCCCGGTAGGGCTCCGTCGGCGGTCCAGAGGCTCGCCGAAACGCCAAGGACGAAGACGACGCCCCACCCGAGCCGCCGGCTCGTCCACGAGATCAGGAGCGCCAGCAGCGCGGCGAGAAAGAACGCGGTCGAGAGGCTGTAGGAAATCGCGACGAGACTGTCGGTCAGATAATCGCTCGTCGCGGAGAGCGTCAGCGCGCAGGCGAACAGGGCCACCCGGCTCGAAGACGGGAAGAGGCGCCGCGCGATGAAATACGCGAGAAGGCCGGTCGCCGCCCAGAGGAGACCGTAGAGGACCTGCAGCGCGATGACCGGATTCGGAAAGAGAAGCGCGATCGCCGCCGGCGCTCCCGCAAAAACTCTCGTCGGGGAAACGATCGGAGTCGTCAATCTCCGCCAGAAGCCGCGCGTCCCCCAGACGACGGCAAGCGTCGCCGCGTCGTCCTGGAACAGCCCTCGGTCGAGCGCGAAGATTCCCCAGACGATCATCGTGAGAGTCACGACAACGATCGAAATCGAAAGCGCCTCGCGCCGCTTTCGGGCCCGGTCTTCGGAGAGCATCGGCGCAGAATATACCCGCCGCTCCCGACATCGATCCGGGAGGGAAGGGGAACGAGGTCTTCGAACGGAGGAAATCCGCCTGCGTCGATGTTACGATTGCTCCCGGTTTCGATGGTTTTCTGCCCGATGTCTCTCACGACTTTTCCGCGCGCGCGCCGTGATCCTCGCCGTTTTTCTGACGGCCCGAATCGCCGGCGCCCAGCCGGCCGGCGACAAGCCGGACCGCCCGGCCGTCCACCCGCCGTCGCGGCACGACGTCTCCCCACCGCTCCGCAAGATTCCGCCCGCGGCGCGCCCGACCAGGCCGCCTCGTGAGGCTCACGAGCCCGGCCGGCTTCCTCCGAAGGGCCCGCGGGCAGAACAGCTCGACCCCGTCACACAGACGTGGAACGGCCCCCTCGCGATTCCCTCGACGAGCACGAATTTCGAAGGCCTCGGCCAGGGCTTCACCGGCCCTCAGGGCACGATGACGGTCAACTGGGCTCCTCCGGACACGGACGGCGATGTCGGACCGAACCACTACGTCGAGATCGTCAACACCGACTTCGCAGTCTTCAGCAAAACGGGAACCGTCCTCTACGGACCCGTACCGACCAGCACGCTCTGGAGCGGGTTCGGGGGAGGCTGCCAGACGAACAACGACGGCGACGCCGTCGTCAAGTACGACAAGCGAGCGGACCGGTGGATCTTCGAGCAATTTTCCGTGTCAACAACACCCTACGAGCAGTGCCTTGCGATCTCGACGACGGGCGATCCCACCGGCTCCTATTCGAGGTACGCATTTACGTTCACGAATTTCCCCGACTATCCGAAACTTTCCGTGTGGCCGGACGGCTACTACATCACCTACAACATGTTCACGCCGCAGGGCAGTTACGTCGGCGGCGAGGTCTGCGCATACGACCGCTCGACGATGCTCTCCGGAGGCTCGGCCACGACGCAGTGCTTCAGCCCGATTTCGGCCCTCGGAGGATCGGTTCCCTCGGACCTCGACGGCCCAACGGACCCCCCGGCGGGATCGCCGAACTACGTGATGACATACGGCACGAATTCGCTGCTGATGTGGAAAGTCCACATCGACTGGGGGAACACGGCGCAATCGTCTCTCACGGGCCCGACGTCGATCTCGACGGCATCCTTCACGATCGCCTGCAGCCAGACCGGCACGTGCGTCCCTCAGCCGAACACGACCGTCCAGCTCGATGCGCTCTCGGACCGGCTCATGATGCGCCTCGGCTACCGGAACTTCGGCGACCATGAGGCGCTCGTCGTCAACCAGAGCGTCACTCCTTCGGGGTCGGGCGTGGGCGCTAGCGGAATCCGGTGGTACGAGATCCGCTCGCCCGGAACCTCGCCGTCGATCTTCCAGCAGGGGACCTATGCTCCCGCCGACGGAAAGTCCCGGTGGATGGGCTCGATGGCGATGGACGGCGCCGGCAACATCGGCGCGGGTTTCAGCGTCTCCTCCGGAAGCGCCTTTCCTTCGATCAGCTACACCGGGCGCCTGGTGGGCGACCCGCTCGGAACGCTCCCGCAGGGGGAGGCCTCCATTCAGGCGGGAGCCGGCTCGCAGACGAAGTACAACAACAAGGCTCTCACCCGGTGGGGCGACTACAGCGCTCTGGCGGTCGATCCCGCCGACGACTGCACATACTGGTACACCGACGAGTATCTTGCCTCGACGGGAACGTTCAACTGGCACACGCGAATCGGCTCGTTCAAGTTCTCGACGTGCGGCAATTGCGCGACGTTTCCCGCCGCAGCCGCGTCCGGGACGGCGACGGTCTGCGCGGGGCAATCGACGCTTCTCTCGGGCTCCGGAGGGGTGTCCTGCTCGTGGTCGCCGTCGACGGGGCTGTCCAATGCCGGCAGCTGCTCGCCGTCAGCCTCTCCCTCTTCGACCACGACCTACGCGCTCACGGTCACCGACGCAAACGGCTGTTCCTCGACGAACGCTCCGACGGTCACGGTGACGGTCAATCCGAAGCCGAGCCCGACGATCGCTCCGGGCGGTTCCACAACGTTCTGTCAGGGCGGAAGCGTCACGCTCGATGCCGGCGCCGGCTACAACTCCTACCTCTGGTCGCCCGGGGGGGCGACGACGAGAACAGTCAATGCCACCACGTCCGGCAGTTACACGGTTACCGTGACGAACTCCAATGGTTGCTCGGGGACTTCGAGCCCGGTTTCCGTGACGGTCAATCCGGTTCCGACCGCCGCCGCCTCCGGCTCCGGCACGATCTGCGCCGGAAGCTCGAAGGGCCTCTCCGGCTCCGGCGGAAGCTCCTGCTCGTGGTCACCTTCGACCGGGCTCTCGAGCGCGACGAGTTGCTCGCCCACGGCCTCCCCCTCCTCGACGACGACTTATACGCTGACCGTCGCGAGCTCGAGCGGCTGCGTCTCGACCAACGGGCCGACGGTCACGGTCACCGTCAACCCCACGCCCGGAACGCCGGTGATCACGGCGCCTTCCAACGTCAATCCGGGAGACGCCGGCCTCACCGCTTCCGTCACAAACCACGCCGGGAGCACGTACGCCTGGTCGATCACGGACGGCACGATCACCGCCGGCAACGGGACGAATCAGATTTCGTTCACGGCGGGCGCGGCGGGCACCCTGACACTCCGAGTCGTCGAGACGAATTCGAGCAACTGCCCTTCGGCGCAGGGCCTGGCAAACATCACTGTCAATGGAACGCCGCCTCCGCCGACGGCAACCCTTTTCTACACGCTCACTCCGTGCCGGATCCTCGACACGCGCAACCCGACCGGCCCGTACGGCGGGCCGAGCCTCCTCGCCGGCACCTCGCGCACGTTCGTCCTCGCGGGTCAGTGCGGGATCCCGACGAACGCGATCGCGGTCTCGGTCAACATCACGATCGTCCTTCCCTCGTCGGATGGGACGCTCAAGCTGAATCCCGCGGGAATCCCGCCGGGACTCGCGACCGCGATCAGCTTCGCGGCCGGGCGTGTGCTCGCGAACAACGCGTTCGCGTTCCTCGGTACCGGCGGCGACGTCAGCGTCGAGGACGACCAGACTTCCGGAACGACCGACTTCATCATCGATACGAACGGTTACTTCAAGTAAAATTCGAGGGATGCGCCGACACCTCCGTGCGATCGTTCTTCTTCCGGGCGCGCTCCTTCTCGCGTCCGCCGGGGCTCTTCGCGCGGCGACATATTTTCGGATCCCGGATCGGGACCTCGTCGAGCGCTCGCCGGTCGCCGTCCGAGCGACCGCGGGCGGGTCGAAAGTCGTTCCCACGGGCGGCCTGCAGACGGAGACGCGCACCGCCTTCACGGTTTCCGAGGTCCTCCGCGGGAGCGCGGAGAAGACGATCGACGTCGCGCTTCCGGGCGGCATGCTTCCGTCGGGCGCCGGATCGTACGCGTGGATGCCAAAATTCCGGCCGGGAGGCGACTACGTCCTCTTCCTCTACGCTCGCCCGGACGGCGTCTATGGTGTCGTGGAGTTCGAGCTCGGGATCTTCGAGGTTCAGTACGACACGTCCGGAACGGCGTTCGCGATCCGGCCGCGGTTTCAGGCGGCCGCCGACCGATCCCTCGAGTCCCTCTCCGGCGTCTCGGGCGAACGGCCGCGGGAGCTGTCCGGCTTTCTTTCCCTGATCGCTGGACGGGAGCCGCTCGAATCGGCGAAAGAGCCCTCCGGGACGTTGCAGGCGACGCCGGTGAGGGGCGCAGGCGGAAAGATCCGGCCGCTGTGGGACAGTTTCGATAACACGAACGCGAATCTCTTTCGCTGGAACAACAACGCGGCCGTTTCGGTCGGGTACGTCGACGAGGACACGAGCGACAGCCCCGGGCCGCAGGCCGCACGTTCCGGGCGGCGGCTTGACCGAGATCCAGAACGCGATCGCCTCTTGGACGGACGATTCCACCAGCAACATCAATTACTCGTTTTCCGGACCGGGCTCGACGACCATTACGATCTTCACCGACGACGTTTCCCAATTCGGTGGATCGGGGATTCCGTGCTCCCTCGGCATCGTCGGGTTGACGCTCGATTTCCTTTTCCGGAACGCACACGTTCAAGAGCGAGTCGTACCATACGATCACGGGCGCGAGCGTTTACATGCGTCGTTGGGACTGCACGACGCAAACCTACCTGGCAACGGCGTTCGAAAACGCCCTCACCCACGAGCTCGGCCACAGCCTGGGCCTCGGCCATCCCGACCAGGGCACGAGTCCGCATGACAACACCCCGAACGACGTCAGCGGAGCGGTGATGGTCTCGGTCGGGGACTACAACCGACCGGTCGGCCTTGGCAGCGACGACATCGAGGGGATCTGCTACCTGTACGGAACCTGCACGGGAGCAGCGCCTCCGCCGCCCCCGCCGCCCCCTCCCCCGCCCCCGCCTCCTCCGCCGCCCCCGACGACCTCGACGAAGTTCTACACGCTCACCCCTTGCAGGATCCTGGATACGCGGAACGCGGACGGCCCGTACGGCGGCCCGAGCCTTGCCGCGGGATCCTCGCGGACGTTCGTCCTCGCCGGGAAGTGCGGGATCCCGGCGAACGCGATCGCGGTCTCGGTCAACATCACGGTCGTCCTTCCTTCGTCGGATGGCACGCTCAAACTCAACCCCGCGGGAATTCCGCCGGGGCTCGCGACCGCAATCAGCTTCGCGGCCGGGCGCGTGCTCGCGAACAACGCGTTCGCGTTCCTCGGCGTCAACGGCGACGTCAGCGTCGAGGACGACCAGACCTCCGGAACGACGAACTTCATCGTCGACACGAACGGATACTTCAAATAGAGTTGGAACGGCGAGAGCGAGGCTAACTGTTTCGAATCCCATCCCTTGAAAGAACTCGAAAAGACTCTATGACTTTCCGGGCCTTGACGTAAGCACATCAGGAACTGGGACCGCTCTGGTATAATTTCCAATCGGAGGGCTTGATGAAATTGGCAAGGCGCACTGGCTTACTGTGCTTCGTCGCGGGTTTCTCGGGATTCGAGTGCAGGCCGCGCTCTCGCCGCCGGACCGTATTCGTACTTTCCCCTGACCCCCTGCCGATTCGTGGACACGAGAGATTCCTCGCTGCAGGGCGGGGCGCCGCTTTCTTCGTTCGTCGTGAAAACGTTCACGGCGAAGGGAAAATGCGGAATTCCCAGCACGGCGAAGGCGATCTCCGTCAACGTCACGGTCGCCGTTCCGGGGGGCGCCGGATTCCTGACGCTCTATCCGAGCGGCGTGGCCAGCCCTAGTCTCCGTGATCAACTGGACATCGACGGACAACGCTCTCGCCAACGGCGCGGTCGTCCCCCTCGGAGACGGCTTCGACGCAACGACCTGTCTGCGTACTAAGGAATCGAACGGCACGGGGACGGTCCACCTGATCCTCGACGTCACGGGCTATTTCCAGTAGGCAGCCGCCCGGCCGGCGCGGCCGGCCGACAGCAGGGGATTCTCCGATGTGAGGTCTTTCAAGAGTAACGGACGAGTCCTGTCCCTGGTGAGGGAGGACGCAGGTTGTCGCTCGTCGCCGCTGCTCGTTGTCTTTTTCGCGGCGCTCGCCAGTCGCAACGCTCAGGCACCCCGTCCTGCCGGCCGGAGTGACGTCCGAAGGCCGGTTTTCCGGAGACCTTCTCGGGAGACAGGACATCTCACGGCGAGCCGGTCATCGCCGATCTTGGTCTCGTCTCAGGCCACAAGCAGATCGTCTTCGGCACATACAACCATAAGCTCTACGTCCTGAAGGACGACGGCTCCGTCGCGAGCGGGTTTCCCGTCACGCTGCCCGGCGACATCTACAGCAGCCCCGCGATCGGCGACGTGGACGGCGACGGGAACCCCGACATCGTCGTCGGCTACGGCTCGACGATCGAGGTGGCCGACGACCGCAGCTCGAGACGGGCGGAGTCTGCGCGTATCACCGAAACGGAGTCACAGATCTGGTGCCGTGTTGCGGAGATTTCGGGCTCTCCAACGGCAGCTCCGGACGGGAAACCCGAGCCCGTCATGTCCACGCCGGCGATCGGCGACGTGGACGGAGACGGCAAGAACGAGGTCGCGTGGGGCGGGCTCGACGCGAACGTCTATCTCGTCAACGGAGCGACCGGCGCGAACAAGACCGGCTGGCCGCATTTCGTGCGGGACACGATCTTCTCCTCGCCCGCGCTCGCGGATCTCAGCGGCGACGGAAGGCTCGAAGTGATCATCGGCGTCGACGCGCACAAGGAAGGCTCCCCCTTCAACACGCCGAACGGCGGCTGTCTGCACGTCTTTCAGTACGACGCAACGGAGCTCCCCGGCTTTCCTCAATGCGTCGACCAGGTCATCGCGAGCTCTCCGGCGATCGGCGACATCAACGGCGACGGAAAGCCGGAAATCGTCGTCGGAACCGGAAACTACTGGAACAGCTCGAACAACGGCACGGGCGTTTCCCCGGCCCACGTCGTTTACGCGTTCAAGTGCGACGGCAACCAGGCCTCCGGGTGGCCGGTCGCCGTCGACGGCCAGGTCGCGACCTCTCCCGCGATCGGCGACATCGACGGCGACGGCACTCCCGACGTCGTCGTGACGGACAACAACTCGTGGCCGAGCCATGACGTTCCACGTTTACGGGTTCAAGGGCAACGGGACGCGCCTCTCTTCAAGACGCGTGCCGAAGTCGTTTCTCGGAGCTCACGCCGAACGCCGGCAGCCCCCGCATCGCGAACATCCTCGGCGACCTCCACGCCGGAAATCATCGTTCCCGCTCAACACGGAGCTCTGCGTCCTCTCGTCCAACGGAACCCAGCTCACCGACGACGGACAGCCATTCCTCCGGCACGTTTTCGTTCTACACCGACACGGGCTCTGAGCGGCGTCGCGATCGGGGATCTCGACAACGACGGCGTCGCGAACGAAATGGTGGCGGTCTCCGCGTCGCCTTTCCCTGCCGCGACGGACACGAAGGTCTTCGCCTGGACGATGACGACGAACACGACCCCGGCGCTGGGGCTTCTTCAAATACAGCCCCGCGCGCCTCAGCGTTCGTCCCGGGAACGCCGAGCTGCCAGGTCGCGGCCTCCGCGAAGTTCTACACGCTGACTCCCTGCCGGATCGCGGACACCCGAAACTCCGCCGGGCCGTACGGCGGGCCGAGCCTTTCCGCCGGGACCACGCGCGACTTCGTTCTGGCGGGCCAGTGTGGCATCCCTCTCGACGCGAAATCCGTGTCGATCAACCTCGCCGCCATTCCGAACGAGGCCGGCGACCTGAAGATCTATCCGGCCGGAACGGCGCCCACGCTCGCGACGTTCATCCCGTTTCCCTTTGGCCGAGTTCTCGCGAACAACGGCATGGCGAAGCTCGGCAACGGCGGCGCGGTGACGATCCTGGACGACCAGGCGAGCGGCACCGTCGATATCGTGATCGACACGAACGGGTACTCCAAGTAGATCGATCCCGCGGGTCCCGCGAAACAACGCTAGACTTCCGTCGATGTCGCCCACGAGTCGAGCCCGACCCGGGACTCGCGGAGCTCCGGGCATCGCCGGGCCTGGCTCCTTTCTTTCTCTGCCTGTTCGTCTACAACGCGAATCTCCGCTATACGGGCAGCTTCGACAGCCTCGCGGCGAGCCGGCTCCCCTTCCGGCATCCTGACGGGCCATGGCCTGACTCTCGAAGAGTCCCGCGCCCGACGCCGAGGAGGCTTCGCTATTCGTATTTCCAGTACTCGCGCGGGAACGGTGGATCTCCCTCTATCCGGTCCTGACGCCCCTGGCCGTGACGCCTCTTTACGTCCCCGCCGTTCTGGCTCGGAAAATCGTAGGCCCTTCGCTCGACCGCCGGGGCGATCGAGATCGCGATGGAGAAGCTCTCGGCCTCCCTTCTCGCGGCTCTTTCGGTCGTTCGTCCTTTTTCTTGCACGCTCCGCAAAATCACGTCGGACAAGCTCGGCGACCTGGCTGACGGTCGCCTACGCGTTCGGAACCTCGACGTGGGCGATCTCGAGCCAGTCCCTCTGGCAGCACGGCATGGGAGAACTGCTTCTCGCGCGCGCGCTCCTTCTGCTCGCCGGACGGAATCGCGACCGCATCGGCGGCTGGCGCTCCTCGGGATCCTCGCGGGCGCTCCTCGCCGCGAATCGCCCGACCGACATTCTCTTCTCGATCGCGCTCGCGGCGATCGTCCTCGTCGAGCGCCGCGGCCGCGCGCCTGGCCTTTCTTCCTCGCGGCGGCGCCGATCGCGATGCTGCTCGCGGCCTACAACCTGACGCAATTCGGCACTCTGGCGGGAGGCTACGCACAGTTCCCTTACCGAACGGCCGGCCGTTCGGCCTCGGTCCTTTCGGCATCTCGGGACTCGCGGCCTCCTCTTCAGCAACCGCGGGATCTTTTCTTTTTCTCGCCATTCCTCCTGCTCTGTCTTCTCCGAAGATGGCGGAGACCGGATCGAATTCGCGGCTTGCGAGTCCTCCTCCTCGCCTATCTCGGATCGCTTTTCCTGCACGGGCTCGCCTTCGACTGGATGGGAGGCTACTGCTACGGCCCCCGGTACGCGATCCACGGGCTGCCGGTTCTCATCGCCGCTCTCGCCGAACCGCTCGAGCGGATCTGGAAGCTCGCCACGGCCAGGGCGGCGTTCGTAGCCGCCGTCGCCCTTTCGATTGCTTTCCAGATCCTTGGCGCCTTTTTTTATCCGAACGGGGACAGCGGAGATTGGCACCATGGCGTCTGGACGATCCGAAACTCTTCCCCCTGCTCGCCCTCCGCGCAGGGCCCGCGATGCCCACATTTCTTTTTCTCTTCGCGCCGCATCTTGCGACACGATCTCCGCTGACCGAGCGCGACGCCTCCTGCCGCCTGGCATGGTCGTCGCCTCCACCCGCGCGCCTGCAGATCGGGCGACCTGTTGCGCTCCGTCTCCGCGTGACGAACCTCGGTTCCACGCACTGGTCGTCGATTGGAGGACCATTAACCGGGGCGGCGTTCGGATCCACCTGGCCTGGACGACCGAAGGTCAACGCGGAGCGGTCCTCGCCGAGACCTCGCGATGGCTCGCGCGGATCTCGAACCTGGCAAATCTGTCGAACGCGACCTGACACTCATCGCGCCCCCAGCGACGGGCTCGGTCACGCTCACGGTCGGCTCGTTCAGGACCGCATTGGATCTTTCCCGTCGTCATCCTGCGCGCCCCTTCGAGCGAACATGCTTCCGTATTGAACGGCTTCGGGGAGCGCCGCGGGGTTTTTCAGTGAAGGTATCCGAGCGCCTTGAGTTGCTTCTTCGTTTCATCGCTGACTTTTGACGTCCCGGCATGGAAGCTCTTCTCAATCAGGCGCTTGTTGGCATTCCGGAGGCGAAGACCCATCGCGATTTGCTCGGGAGAAGAGATCGGGAGCGGAACGCGTTCGGCCGGATCGCGGTGGAGGTCAAAAAGAAGGCCGCCCGGGCGCGAGATATCCATGATGAACTTGTTGGGGCCGGATTGGATTGCGAGTAACCGATGGCGATCGAGGTCCAGATGGAAAAGGAGGTCTCGAGAACCGGCAAACCGGCCTCCGGTGATATCCGGCATCGTCGAAACCCCGTCGCTGTCCGAATCCGGGCGAAGACCGAGTGCCTCCAACATCGTCGGGGCGAAATCAACCTGACTGAAACGGTCGGCCGAGGAGCGGGGCCGCAGCGGCGGCTTCAGGTTCCACAGAACGAAGGGGACCGCGACGACTTCATCGTAGAGGGTCCTGCCGTGCGCGACGCCGTTGTGCTCATAGAACTCCTCGCCATGATCGGCGGTGAAGATCAGCAGCGTGTCCTCGAGAAGGCCTCGCTCCCTTAGATCGGCGACCATGTTCTCCACGCCCCGGTCCATTTCTCGAATTTCTCCGTCGTATTCATTGCGCAGCCGAGAAATGTTGGCAGCGCTCGGCGGTTTCTTTCCGCCGAGGATCTGCTGCGGCTGAATGTATTCCGCAGGGCTCGGTGGATCGTTGTCCCAGGCCCGGCGCGGAACGTAGGGGTCGTGCGGATCGATGAGATGCACATAGAGGAAGAACGGCGCGCGCAGACTCGGGAGCATTTTGGCGACCTGCTGGCGCACCCAGGCGGCCCGCGGTTTCCCCGTGCCGAGGTAGCCGACGAACCGCGTGTAATCGCGATCGAAGCCAAAATCCTTTCCGACGTTCCCGTTGGTGACATAGGCGAACGTCTGGACTCCCCGTTCGGCGAGCAGTTTCGGCAGAAACGGAACATCCGCAGGCAACGCGTCATTGCGATCCACCGCGCGATGCCTCTGAGGATAAACGCCCGTCAGCAAGGTCGCGATGGATGACCGCGTCCAGGATGAGGCGGAGTATCCCTGGAGTTGGATTCCTTCGCGAGCCAGCCGGGTCACGAACGGAGCTGTGTCCCTCGAGTATCCGTAAGACGGCAGATGCCGGCTGGCGAGAGCGTCGGCGACCACGAGCACGAGGTTCTTATAGGTGGGAAGAGGTGCGCGGTGATCCTGGACGTTCGCGGAACTCTCCGACGCGGCGCCCCCGCGCTGTTTTCCGCCACATCCGACGAGCGCCGTAAGCGCGAAGAGGACCGGCAACGCGGCGATCCGAGAACATGCCCGGCGGCCGCCGACAAACCTCGAGAAAGGCTCCCCGGGCATCTTGCTCGAAGCCGACTCGAGCCGAGACCGTTCGACGGACGAGGCGGGACGCCGGGGGATGCACGCAGCGAATAGGGTTTTCATGCCACCGTGCCTCAGGGCTTCGCGGCACAAAGCTCGTCCGAAAGTCTCGCGCTCCGGGGGCCGTCGAATTCTCGAACCCGAACGCAACATGTAACCCTGCAATCGATCACACCACATCTTGCCTGAATTTCACAATCCGCCGGGGACGCGACCTACGAGCTGATCGCGTCCAGGCGCTCGACGATGCGGCGCGCGCTCGCTTCCCATGACCATTTCGCGGCGACTTCGACCGCCGCCGCCTGTCCCCGAAGGCGAGCCGCGCCGCGATTCTCGTACACCTCGCGAAGCAGGGCGCGAAGGTGGTCCGGATCCGGGTCCGCCCATCGAAATCCTTCGTAATAGGGGCACTTCGCCTCCGCGGGAATCGTGCCGCGCACGCGGAGAGGGTAGGAAATGTGCTCGTGAACGAACTCGCGGTGAGCGCCCCAATCCGTCGCGATCGTCGGAACCCCGCACGCCATGGCTTCCATGAGCGGCATGTCCCACCCCTCCCCGCGCCCGGCGGAGACGAAGCAATCCGCCGAACGATAGAAGGTCGCGAGCTGGGCGTAGGGAAACTCGAGGTTCAACAGGAAAGCCGTCCGGCCTCCGGATTCCTTCAGCTCCAGCTTCCGGATCTCTTCCCGCACCGCGACGCTCGGGTCGCGATTGATGATCTTGCACACGAGCCGGACCGGCTCGCTCGCCCGGAACTCGTCGTTGAAGGTCTTGAGGAGCAGCCAGGGAGCCTTCCGCTCGCCCCATTCGAAGTTCGTCGCGAACACGAACTCTCCGAGCGGGTTCTCATGGCGCCGAATTCCGGGATGAAAGTAATTCGTGTCGATGCCGAGCGGAATCTTGTGGATCGGGCGTTTCAGGCCGGACGCGAGAAAGCCTTCGCGGTTGAACTCCGTGGGAACCCAGACCTCGTCCATCAGGTTCGCCTGGCGAACCCACTCGCGGGGAAATCCGTCGACCTCCAGCATCGTGAACCCGACCTTTTGGCGGCCGCGATTCGACCGGAACACGTCGCCCTGGCCGTAGACGACGGACATCCGGGGCCGATGGCCGTTCGCCCGGTCCCGGATGACGTTCATCAGATAGTCGCCGCTGTTTTCCGGTTCCTCGACCGGGAACGGCGTCCCGCGGCCGTAGACGTATTCGTAGGCCGCGCGCACGCCGATCCCTTCGAGGGCCCGCAGGATTTCGCGGGAGCTGATCGCGTATCCGGTGGAAAAATTCAGGATCGATTGCCAGAGGAGATCGTGGCGGTAGCGGCCGTTGAGATGCGCGCGCCAGTTTTTTCGAAAGATCTCGCGGCTCGTCTGGAAAAGGCGGCTGAAATGCTCATCCGAGCCGGAGGTGGAGCCATGTTCGTCGTGCACGAGCGTGACCCCGCCGCACAGCAGGATTTTGAATCCCGCCTCGCGAGCGCGAAGGCAGTAGTCCGTGTCTTCGAAGTACGACTCGAAGTCTTCCGAGAGAGCGCCGATCGCCGCAATCGCCTCCCGCTTCAAGAGCGCGCAGGCGAACACGACGCCTTCGACTTCGCGGCTCGAGCTGTACTGCCCGATGTCGCGTTCCCCGGACCCGATCTGCTGGCCCCACATGGTCTCGGGAACCATGAACGTGCCGGCGTGAAGCAGCGATCCGTCGGGTCTCGTCAGCCGGCAGCCCACGACGCCGACCACGGGAGAGGAATGCGCGCAGGCTCGCATCCGCGCGAGCCAGTCCTCCTGAAAGAATTCCAGATCGTTGTTCAGCAGGACGATGTCCGACCCGGGATCGGCCGCGAGAATTCCGGCGTTGTTGCCCCGCACGTAGCCGAGGTTTCGGTCGTTTCGGATCACGCGGACCCACGGGTACTCCTCGAGCCGGCGGGGCGTCTCGTCCGTCGAGCCGTTGTCGACGACGATCACCTCCGCGCCGGACAGATCCGTTCGTCGAAGGGAATCCAGACACTTTTCGTCAGGTTCCAGCGGTTCCAGGCCAGAACGATGAGCGTCGCTTTTCGAGTGGTCATTGAGTGTCCCGGCTCCGAACGACGCTACAGCTATTTCCGGTTCGCGACACTAGGAACCCGAGTTCACGGCCCTTGTCTGCGCCACGACGAGCGATCTCCACAATTCGGTCATCGTCTCCTCGACGTCCGCCGCGGAAAGATCGGTCGACTCCCTCCAGCCCATGAGACCGATCCCCGACCGGGGCAGCGGCGGCAGCCCCGACGAGAGCCGGGAAAGCGTCACGAGATCCTTGTCGCAAAGCTCGGGCGACAGCGCTCGAATCAAAGCGGAGCGCTCCGCGAGGCTCTTCTCGAGCCGTTCGACCTGGGCTTCGAGCTCGGCGATTCGGAGCCGGAGGGAGCGATCGTCGTCCGCTACCATTTGCGGCCGATGATTCCCCGAAAGAACTGGAGGATCCGCCAGGACCGGGACCCCTCCACCCGCTGGTTGAACTCCATGTACTTGCGGACCCTCTCGCGGAGCTCCCGCTCGCGAGAAACGGCTTCGCCTTCGAGGGCGTCGAGGCGCTCCCCGAGGTCGCGCTCGCGCTCGAGGCTCTCGCCGAGGCGCAGCTCGAGGTCCCGGGCGAGCGCTCTCAGCTCTCCCTCGCCGCGGGCCTCCCTCGTCTCGGTGTCCAACACTTGAGAAATGTTCTCCGGCATAGACCCCTGCATACAGATCCGTAAGCTTGTAATCGCCTCTCCCGACATTGTACGCGAGAGGGGCCCGGATCGTATACTGCGCGAAATTGCGAAGCTTACGGTGGGGAGTCAGCTGCCTTCTTTTCGTGATCTGCGCGGCTATCGTACCTTTCCAATAGGAAAACGCTAGCCGTTCTCGACGGTTACGATTCGCTCCCGAATCGCGTCATTCCGTTCTCGCTGATCCGGTTTCACACTTTCACTCTCGATCCGTTTCGAGACCAGTTCAAGAGTTTGGACGCCGGGATCTCGGATACCTCATCTCGGTAAACGGGCACTTGATGTCTGTCTACCCGATCGGCACACCCCTTCTCGCCGTTCCGTTCTACGCTCCCTCCTTCGCGCGACTGCTCCTGCGTCATCGGACCGCCCCGGAGAGCCTTTTTTGGGCGACCCGGCGCCTGGAGAAACTCACGTCGGTTCTGATCGCCGCACTTTCCGTCGTCGTGCTTTTCCATGCGCTTCTCGCAAGAACAGGCCTTCGGGCGGCCGCGATCGTCTCTCTCGTGTTCGGACTCGCCACGTCCGTCTGGGCAGTCGCGAGTCAAATGCTCTGGCAACACGGGCCGGGAATACTCTGCCTGACGCTCGGCCTGTTTTTTCTGATTCGCGCAACTCCATCGCTCATTCTCCGCGGCGGCCGCGGGCTTCTGGCTCGGGTTCGCTGCGGCCATCCGGCCGCAATCCGTGGTTTTCCTGCTCGCCGGACTCGGCGCCGTTGCCGCCGGCGCGATTCCACAAATCGAACGAAGCCGGGTCATCGCGGCGTTCTGTGCCGGCGCCGCCGCGATCCTCGCCGTTCCATTGCTGTACAACCTGCATTACTTCGGGAACGTCCTCGGAGGATACGGCGGAAAACAGCAGGGAATCCAACTCGGTTTCCTTGCGAAGGGACTCCCGGGTCTTCTGGCGAGCCCGAATCGGGGGCTTCTCGTCTTCACGCCGGTAGCAATTGTCGGCATCTTCGGAATGATTCGGGCTCTGAGAAGGCCGAGCAAAGATCCCGTCCTGGCGGCATTCTCGATCGCGGCGATCGCGTTTGCTCTTCTCCACGCGGCGTTCTACACGTGGGCGGGAGGATGGTCCTTCGGGCCCCGGTATCTCACCGAGCTCATGCCCATTCTCGCGCTCGCCTCGGCGTCGATCCTGCCGAAAATCCGCAAGACCGCGGACTCGCGCTGGGCGTCCTTGCGATCTGGTCGTTTCTCGTCCAGATCGACGGGGCGTTCTGGTACCCGGCGTCGAACTGGAACGGCCGCATGGGAGACGATATCGAAGGCCATGCGTGGGATTTCCGCCACTTCGAGTTGTGGGAGGACTTCCAGTCCTGGAAAACGAGACGATCTTGAAGGAAACGTTCTCGGTCGTCATTGCCGCCTACGACGAGGCGGATTGGCAGACTCCCTTTCCTTGAGCCGAAGGACGACGGAAAACCGCTGGACCGTTCGCCGCCGCTCGCGAACCGGGCTCGCGATTCTGGCGGTCGCCCTGCTGGCCGCCGCCTGCGGAAGAGAACCGTCGTCGCCGCCGGCTGAGGGCGCGAACGCGCTGCCCGATTCCGCTTTCCGAGTCTCGTGGGGAGTGTCGATGTTCCCCATTCGATGCAGGCCGGGGAGAATCGCGCTCGCTTCGGTGACATTCAAGAACGCGAGCCCGGACACCTGGCCCGACCGGAAGAGCTCGGGAGGATCGCCGCCCGGCGCCGGCGCGGTCCGTCTCTCGTATCGCTGGTGGAGGCCCGGATCGCCGCTCCCCACCTCCTACGAGGCCCGCGCCGACCTTCGCGAGCCGCTTCGCCCGGGAAATTCCACGACGCTCTCGTTTCCCATCACTGCGCCGAAGACGCCGGGCGACTATGAGCTTCAGTTCGATCTCGTCCAGGAGCTCGTCGTCGTGGTTCGAAGAGAAAGGCGTCGGTTCCCCCCGCATTCCGGTCAGCGTGCGCTGAGGGGGTGCCTCGGCCGGACCGCGCCAGCGAATCGATCGCGGACGAAAAACCCCCAGTCCTCTCCCGAGACGCGGACGAGCCATCGCCTCCAGTTCGATTCCGCCGAGCGGCAATTCCGGTTAAGATTCTTCCGGATCTCGATTTGGACAAAGTTCTCTTAAGCGTCGTCATTCCCGTCTATCAGGGCTCTCCTTATCTTCGGGACCTCGTTTCCGCGCTGTCGGAGGCGCGGGAGCGATTCGACGCGGCCGGGGGACCCGTTCGACTCGGGGAAGCCATCTTCGTCGACGACGGTTCGATCGATCGCTCGGAGCCCGTGCTCCGCGAGCTCGCGCGCGAGAACGACTGGTTGACCGTCATCACGCTTTCCCGAAACTTCGGCCAGCACCCGGCGACGATCGCGGGCATCCTCCATGCGTCCGGGGACTGGGTTGCGTCGATCGACGAAGACCTCCAACATCACCCGCGACACCTCGCAGACTTGCTCCGGCACGCGGTGCGAAATGGGTCCGATATCGTCTACGCGAAACCGGAAGGAGCCGTGCACCGGGCTCTCTGGCGCGACGCGGCCTCGTCCTCCTTCAAGCGATTCATGAGTCTCGTCACGGGAAACCCCTTCGTCCCCCAATTCAACAGTTTCCGAATGATGCGCGGCAGCGTCGCCCGCGCAGCCGCCGCCGTTTGTGCGAACGACCCTTACTTCGACATCGCGGCGTGCTGGTTCACGAACCGGGTCGGTGTCCTGCCGCTCCCGATGTACGACCGGCGTTTCGCGCTGACGCGGACGAGCGGCTATGACTTTCGGTCTCTGCTGCGCCATGCCGCGCGAATGATGGCCTCCTCCGAACTGAAGTTCCTTCGATTCGGAGCGGCCGCCGGAGCCCTCACGCTCTTCGCGAGCATCGTCATCTCTCTCGTCGTGACCTTTCTCCGATTCTTCCGGCCGGAGACGATCCACGCGAGAGGCTGGGTCTCGCTCGTGCTGGTCACGTCGTTCTTCGGAGGATTGGTCTCGTTTCTCGCCGGAATCACTCTGGAGCTCGTGACCGCCCTGTCGGTCCGCGCGAACGGAAAACCGACATTTTTCGTCATCGATCGCGGCCGCGATGAGCTGCTCCAGGATTGGGCGCGGAGCGGCGACGAGTGATCCTCCTCGAATCTGCGGCGAGCGGCCCCCGGCACATGGTTCTCCTGTTCGGCGCGGGCCTCATCGGATCGGCGATCCTCCGTTCGCTCCGCTCGGCCGGGACGATGAGCGCCGACCGTTTCCCCATGCGATGGGCCGATTCCGGAGGATTTGCGAGCGACCTGGGTTCTGCCGAAGAAGTGGTACGAAGACGGCGAGACGCCGGGGCCCCCCCTCTCCTCACGTTCGTGTGGAGCGCCGGACAGGCGAGCTTCGACGCCGGCGCGGAGGATACGGCGGCCGAGCTCGCGAGGTTTTCCGAGGTTCTCTCCCTGGCGCGGAGAGTGTGCTCCGGACCGCGCGAAGAAAGCATTCATTTCGTGATGATCAGTTCCGCCGGAGGGCTCTACGAAGGCCAGCGAATCGTCACCGAAGCGTCCCGACCGGAGCCCCGTCGCGCGTACGCGCGCCTCAAGCTGGAACAGCAACGGCTGCTCCTCGAGAGGGCTCCCGCGCTCCGCCCCACGGTCCTGCTTCTCTCGTCGGTCTACGGCCTGGCGCGCGCCGGCCAGCGCGCGGGACTCGTGAGCACGCTGATCGTCAACGGCTTGCGACGGAGGGTCACGACGATCTCCGGAACGATGAGCACGCTGCGCGATTTCGTGTGGGCCGGCGACGTCGGCCGGTTCGCTGCGAACCAGGTCCTCCATCCGGCTGGCGGCACCGGCTCGCCGAGGATTCTCGCATCCGGCCCGCCCCGCTTCGATCTTCGAGATCCAGAACATGGCCCAGGAAACGCTCGGCAGGCGAATCGTCCTCGCCTTCTCGCCCCGGGCGTCGAATCGCGACGACATCACGTTCGCGCCGTCCGTGCTGCCGCCGGGCTGGTCGGCGAGCGATCTCCGAACGAACATTCGGACGAATCTACCGCGACGCGCTCGGTGCGCTTCCGTCCGCGGCATGACGCGTCCGTTGTCGGCGGCGGGCTGCGGCCGATATACTCGCGGCGGAGTTCCGACTTCTTCGACGGGAGAATTGACCGAGCATGAGCTACCCGGACCAGGATCGCGCGGGTACGGCTTCCCGCGTTGCCGAGCGCGCTGAGGTCCTCGTCCCGTGGCGCGAAATTCTCCTCGCGGCGCTCGCCTACGTCTGCCTGCTCGCTGTCGCCTATTCCAACGTTTTCTTCCAGGGAAAATCGCTCGTTTACACGGACAATTACAACCCCTTCGATTTCCGGTTCCTCGCTCAGAACTATGGCGACGGGTTCGTTCCCCGGAGCGCCTGGGCAGATCGGCACCTGCTTCAGTATGCGAATTTCCACGATCCCGGCGCCGCATGGTGGCAGTGGGAGCCCGCGACCGAGTTTCTCCGGACGGCGATCCGGACCCGGGAGTTTCCGCTGTGGGACCCGTACACGGGGACCGGCACGCAGGCCCTCGCGAACCTCACGTCGGGGCTCTTCTATCCTCCCTACCTGCCGGTCGTGCTGGCGGGAAACACGTCGTTCCTCAAGAACGGGTATTTCCTGACGACGCTCCTCGGCGCGGGGCTTTTCACTTACCTGTTTCTCCGGAAACACGCGCTGTCTCGCGAGGCGAGCTTCCTCGGCGGAGTCGTCTTCATTTTCTGCGGCGGCCTCGCGCAAAACGTCGGATCGTTGATCGGCCAGACAGCGGAATGCCTTCCCCTCGCGCTCTTCGTGACCCGGCGCTTCCTCGACCGTCCGAGCGCCGGGCGGGGCCTCACACTCGCCTCGATCTTCGCGATGATTTCCCTCGCGAGTTTCCCTCCTGTCCTGATCGGCCTCTTCGGGTTCACGGCCGTGTACGCGGCCGCTGCGGTGTCATGGGACTCTTCGCCGGACACCAGCCGGCGGCAAAGGCTCTTCGAGGTCACGAAGTTCTTTCTCTGGTGCGGCCTGGGTGCGGGAATGGTTGCGTTCCTCTATGTCCCGTTTCTTGCGCTGATGCGAGCGACGCCTCAGTTTGCCTCGTTGTATCGATACGCTGCGCTCTCCACGATCAAGCCGGCCGCTCTCTACCAGCTCTTTTCTCCCGTTCTGGCGGGAGGAGGGAAGATTTTCGACACTCCCGTTCTGAACACCCGATGGTTTCCGGAAATGCTGTATGTCGGCCTCGGCTCGATCGCGCTCGCCTTTCTCGCGGGGCCCTCCCGCAGACGCTCGGCCAATCTCCTGTTCTGGGTCACCGCAGCGAGCACGGCCGTCCTTCTGCTCAAGCTCCTGGGAATCGAACCGGTGCAGTCGATCGGCCGCCTTCCGTTCCTGAAGCACGTGCACTTCGCGTTTTATTTCGGAATCTTCCTGGACTTTGCGGTCGCGATTCTCGCCGCATTACGGGCTGGAGCGCCTGCTCGCGGGGCAGGCCTCGAGAGAGCGAACGGCCGCGGCTCTCGCCGTCTTCACGATCGCGCTCTTCGGGCTCTACACGACGGCGCAGGCGGCCGGCGCGGAGACCTCGAAGATTCCGGAAATCTGGCTTGGCCACTGGCGGCGAGCCCTCCTCGTCGCAGCTCTGATGTGCGTCCTCCTTCTCGTCGCGACGTCGCTTCGGAACGCGAGATCCCGACAGTTTCTCGGCGCCTTCCTGATTCTGATTTGCGCCGCGGAGGGAATTCTCAACACCCGGTACCCCCGTCAGCGCTCCTGGGACGTCTGGAAACACCCGGTTCCTTACGTCCAGAAGCTGCTGCGGATCGGCGGGCTCGACCGAACGATCGGGGTCGCCGCGATGCCCGCCAACGGAGGCTCGGCCTTCGGAATTTTCCAGTTCGAGTCGCTCATGGCGTTCAACCCCCCGAGGTCCTACGAGGCCTATCGCCGCTACTGGAACGGCGAACGCGGAGTCTTTCTCCGGGCCGGCACACAGCTCCCCTCCGAGGAATTCCTCGATCGCGCGAACATCAAGCTCCTCGTCGCGCAGGAGGCCGTTCCGAAATTCATCCGACAGGCCGAATCTCGACACTATGAAACCGAATTTCGCGACGGATTCGCCCGGATGTTCCGGCGCCAGACGCTCCCGCGATACTTTTTCACGTCCGCGTACCTCGTGAGACCGTCTTCCGTGGCCCTCGCGCTGATGGACAAGAAACTCGGCGAGCGGGAAATCGTTCTCGAGGAGACTCCGGCAGCCCCCTCCTCCCCCAATGCCGCGGGCGATCCTGCCGTCGAGGTGCGCGAGTTTCATCGGAATTCCTACTCGGCTTCATTTCGTCGCGCCCCGTCCGGGGCTCGTCTATTGCTCCGAGAGCTACTTTCCGGGATGGGCCGCGAGAGTCAACGGCAATCCGGCGAAGATTCTCGCGGCGAACTACGCGTTCCGCGCCGTTGCGGTCCCGAGCGGGCCCGTCGAAGTGGACATGTCCTACTGGCCCCGGGGATTCACCGTCGGCCTCCTCGTCACGGGGCTCAGCGTCCTGACGGCGGCGGGAATCGCTCTCGCCGCCTTCCTGAGGAAGCGCAGGAGCGCCGTCCGCTGACCGTCAGCTTCGGCGGCGGTAATCGCCGCGCGACAGGAGTCTTTCGAGGAAGACATAGAGAACGATGAAAAGGTATCGGCTCCCCATCTCCTTGATTTTGAGCTTCGAGACGCCGGTCGTGCGCCCCCTCCAGCGGATCGGAATGATCGCGTAACTGTAGCCGCGCACGATCGCTTTCAGGGGAAGCTCGACCGTCAGGTTGAAGTGACGCGAAAGGATCGGGCTGACCCCGTCGATGACCTGGCGGCGATAGCACTTGAACGCGTTCGTCGTGTCATTGAGCTCGAGACGAAAGAGCGCCCGGATGAACCCGTTCGCAAGGCGATTGAGAATCAGCTTGTGGATCGGATATCCCTTCACTTCGCTCCCGCGCAGGAAGCGAGAGCCGAACACGCACTCGAATCCCTCTTCCAGCTTACGGTAGTAGGCGACGACGTCCCGGGGCTCATCCGAGGCGTCGGCCATCACGACGCAGACAGCGTCGCCCCGAAAGTCCTCGAGGCCGGCCACGACCGCGTTGCCGAACCCCCCGGGTCTTTCATTGGCGATCCATCGCACGTTCGAGCTCTTCGCCGCGAGCTCTCCGGCGATCCGTGCCGTACCGTCGGTGCTGTGATCGTCGACGACGACGATTTCGAAGGGAATCGCGGCCCTCGTCAGCGCGTCTTCCAGCTCCGTGACGGTCGCCGCGAGGCAGCCTTCCTCGTTGTGCGCGGGAATCACGATCGACAGCTTCAGAGAACCCTCCACCGATCGATGTTCCTCTCGTAGATGTCGCGAAGGAGCGCGGACAGGTCGTACCGCTGCCTCCACGCGGGAAAGTGCGACTGGAATTTCTCGAGACCGCTGATGTACCAGATGTGGTCGCCGACGCGATTCGTCTCCGTGTAAGTCCAGTTCAGCTTCCGCCCCGCGATCGATTCACAAAGGCCGATCGCCTCCAGCATCGAGCAGTTGCTGAATCGGCCTCCGCCCATGTTGTAAACCTCGCCCGGTCTCGGCGCCTGGAAATACTCGTAGAATGCCGCGACCATATCCGCGCTGTGGATGTTGTCTCGAACCTGCTTTCCGCGATAACCGTAGACCGTGTACGGCTGGCCCGTGCACACGCACTTCATGAGAAACGCGAGAAACCCGTGAAGGGCCGTTCCGGAGTGATTCGGCCCGGTCAGGCACCCTCCGCGAAAACACACCGTCGGCATGCCGAAATACCGGCCGTACTCCTGCACGAGGACGTCCGCGGCGACCTTCGAAGCCCCGAAAACCGAGTGCGTGGAGGCGTCGATGCTCATCGACTCGTCGATTCCGTTCCAGTACGGATGGCCCTCCTCGATCTCCCATCGCGTCTCGCGTTCCACGAGAGGAAGGGAGTTCGGCCGGTCGCCGTACACCTTGTTCGTCGACGTGAAGATGAACACGGCCTTCGGAGAAAACTCCCGGGAGGCTTCCAGCAGCTGGAGCGTGCCGAGCGCATTGATCGAAAAATCCGTCAGGGGCTCTCGCGCGGCCCAATCGTGGGAGGGCTGCGCCGCCGTGTGGACGACGAGGTCGATTGCCCCCCGATGCGTGCGGAACACATTCCGCACGGCATCCTGGTCCCGGATGTCCGCGTCGATCGACGTGTAGCGCCCGGGGTATCGCCGGCGAAGGGATTCCTCGTTCCACGCCGTCGACGCCTCGTCTCCGAAGAACCGCCGGCGCATGTCGTTGTCGATTCCGATCACGTCGAAACCGAGGTCCGCGAGGAACGCGACGGACTCCGACCCGATCAAACCTCCCGAGCCCGTCACGACCGCGAGCGCCATCGTCTCGTCCGCCCGGCTCAGTCCGCCGCCAGGACCGGCCGAAGCATCGCTTCGTTCGCCCGAATCCAGGCGTGAATGTCCCGGAGGGCCTGCTCGGGAGAGCGTTTCGGCTTCCAACCCGTCGCGGCCGCAACTCGCGTGTTGTCGGAGATGTAGGTTTTGACGTCCGCGACCCGGGTTTCCTCGACGGATCCCATCGCAACGCGCCTGCCGGAGATCTTCTCGCACCATTCCGTTGTTTCGCAGAGCGAGAGACTGCGCTCCGCTCCGCCCCCGACGTTGAACGTCGAGCCGCGGAGTTCGGACATTCCCGTTCATCTGCACGTCCAGCAATTCGGCGAGATCGTCGATGTGCAGGACGTCTCGGACCTGTTTTCCCTTGCCGCCCCAGCCGACGTATGCGAGCGATCCCCCGAAGCAATGGCGCGCCATCCAGCAGGCAGAACACTCCCTGGTCGACCCTGCCCATCTGCCACGGCCCGGCGATCACGCCGCAACGATTGACGATGCTCGGTACCCCGTAAAGGTCCCGGTACTCCTCGACGAGGAGCTCGGAGGCGAGCTTCGTCGCGCCGTAAAGGGACCGGGCGCCCGTCAGGGGAAAGTCCTCGCCGATTCCCGCCGGCGAAATTCCCGGCAACTCCTGCCGGTCGAGGATGGAGATGCGGGTCGGAGTCTCTTCGGTTCGAATCTCGTTGAGCCGGCGGATGGGGTAGACGCGGCTCGTCGACAGAAAAATGACCCCGGCGCCGTCTCGCTTCGCGCGCTCCAGACAATGAAAGGTCCCGAGCAGATTCGTCTCGACGACGTAGGAGGCCGAGCCGCCGTACCCGGCGAGAACGGAGGGCTCGGCGGAGCATTCGAGCAGAAGATCCACTTTTCCTTCGACGGCCGCGAGGTCCTCCGGCTTTCGGATGTCGCCATGCACGAATTCGACGCTTTCGTCCCGCAATCGCGGGAGATTCAGCTCCGAGCCGCGGCGCCGGAGGTTGTCGAAAGCCACGACTCGAGACTCCGGGTGAGCCCTCTTGAGCCATACCGCCAGGTTCGAGCCTACGAATCCGGCGCCGCCGGTGATCAGGAGAGTCAGAGAGCTCGACATCCTTCCTTCCCTTCTCTGCATTTTCGCCCTGAGAGCCTATCGCGAACTCGTCCTCTTTCCTTGGGCCGACTGGCCGATGTAAACTCCTTTTCCTTGCCTGCAGGAGCTGATTCCTTACGCCGAATACATATGACCGAGCGTGCGCGTGCCTTCGCGCAACCGTTGACTCATCCGTGGACTGGATAGCTCCGCAGTGAAGCTCTCCGAGAAGGCGACGATCGCGGCTCTGGCGTTCATCATCGCTACGGGATCGGGATCCCTGCTTCTCAGCGAACGGTCGCGATCTTTCGCGGATGCGACCTGGCGGGGCCGCCGGGCGGCGCTTCCCGATTCCGCCTTTCGTGTTCGATGGGTCCGCCAGAACGTCCCGGCAATCTGGAAACAGGGTCAGGCAACGTGCATTCGCGTGACGCTGAAGAACACGGGCACGACTTCCTGGCCAGACCTGGCATCGTCATCGCCGGACGCCTCGGGCGCGGATGCCGTTCGTATGAGCTACCGATGGAATCTCCCGGGACTCAACCCGAAAGCCGACCCCACGCCGCGCATCGACCTCGATGGGCCCCTGCTGCCGGGGGCCTCGACCACCCTTTCCGCCGAGATCACCGCTCCCTCGAAGGCAGGCGATTATCTTCTCGAGTTCCAACTCGTCCAGGAGCTCGTTGCATGGTTCCGACAAAAAGGCGCGCCGCCCCTCGAGATCGCGGTGAAGGTGGTGGATTAGATCTGTGTCCACCAGCCGATCCGACCCGGAATCTCGAGCACGGCGCAGACGCGAGTGCGCCACGGCGATCCTCATCCTTAGCGTTTTGCTCGGCGTTTTCTTTGGGCGCGCCATCCTTCGTTACGACACCCACAGGTACGCGTTTACCGACTTCTTGCAGCAGTTCCCGCTGTTCACCGTCGATGCCGCCCACGTTCCGTGGAACCGCCTCATGGGTGATCCCTCCGTCGAGATAGTCCCATGGCTGCTCTTCGACCGGGAAATGGTTCGGCACGGACAGCTCCCCCTCTGGAACCCCTATAACGGCGGCGGGGTACCCCATCTGGCGAAGTATTCGTCCGCCGTCTTCTCGCCTTTTACTGTTCCCTTCTACGTCCTTCCCATTCGACTTGCCCTGTTGGTGGCGCCTTTCCTCAAGTTGTTTTGCCTGGGGTTCTTCACATTTCTCTTTCTACGGGAGATCGAGGTCTCCTTGGGACCGGCCCTGGTAGGCGCGGTCGCGTTTCAGTTTTCCGGAATGAACGTCGTCTGGCTCTCCGGTCCTCAAACCGGCGCGCTCATCTCTCTGCCGGCGGCATTTTTCTTCATCGAACGATTCTTGCGCCGAAGAGACGACGAGCAAAGGAACGTTCAGAACGGAAGGAGTGTCAAAGACCTCGCCGGCCTTACACTCGCCCTTCTCGCCGGACTGCTCGCGGGCCACCCCGAGACGTTCTATTTTTCGCTTCTCGCCGTGGTCGGCTACGCAGCGTTCCGCCTGTGGTATTTCGCCCGCTCCGGGAGAAGCTCAAGCACGGCCAGGGTCTTCGCCGCAAGCTCCGGCAGCGGACTCGTGCTCGCCGGTATTCTTGCCGCGGGCCTCGCTTCCCTACAGATCGTGCCTTTTCTGGAATACCTTTCTCACAGCGAGGCGATCACCGAGCGAAGCGACGGCGGCCCTGTTGGCGTCCAATTTCGCGCCTCGCTTCTGCCTTTGATGGCCTTTCCAAATCTTCTCGGGAACCCGACCCTTCCGGTCGATGCCATCGACCGGTTACCGGATCTCAACTTCGCCGAGATCACCACCGCCTACGTCGGAGCGACCGGATTGTTTCTCGGCTTGCTGGGGCTGACATGCATAAAAGGCCGGCCGCACGCCGCTTTCTTCGCCGTCCTGGGCGGCTTATGGCTCCTCTATGCGTTTCGCGTTCCGTGGATCGGAGCGCTCTTCCGCCTGATCCCCGGCCTGGGCCTGGCACCGCCGACCCGAAGCTCGCACCTCTGGACGTTTGCCGTCGTCTGCCTTGCGGCCGTCTCGCTCGATCAAGTCTGCCAGGTCGGCTGCCGATCGAAGGCAGAGAACCGCCGTCTTGCCGCGCAGGCTGCTTTGTTCGGTGCCGTATTCCTCGCAGTCGCCCTGGCGGGGGCAGCGATGCTCCTGCAGTCCCCGAGCATTCAGGACGTGGCGGCGGGATCAATCCCTTTCTCGTTCACCCTGTCGCAGTCGCTCCCTATCGTCATTTCCTTCTTCGGGGGTCTCGCCGGCCTGATCGTCCTGGCGCTTTCCGCGAACGCTACGGTTCGGAGAGTCGGTCTTGCTGCCGTCCTCTGGGCAGTTTTTCTCCAGGGAGGCGGTCTGCTGCGGAACTTCAATCCGACGACCCCCGACAAGTACTTTTACCCGGTGACCGCTGCCTTCGGGAAAATTCAGACGGCGGTCGGAGGCGCACGCCTCGCTGCGCTCGGCTCCAACACGATTGTTTCCGACAGCAACATCCCGTATCACCTGGCCATCCCCAACAACTACGACGGCCAATGGATTCGAGACTACGATCGTCTCTATCGGGATCTCTTCCACGCTGATAACTTCCAAAGAACTCCCATGACAGCGACCGCCTCGGCGGTCCGGATGTTTGGCATCAAATATCTGATCCGTGGAGACTCCAACGGTTGCAATTGTTTGATTCCGGACGCCGATCTGGAACGAATCGCCGACATCGCCGAATTTGAGCTCTACCGGTACCAACCCGGGTTGGGCTCGTATTTCACCGTTGGAGTCGCAATCGCCATTCCCAATGCGAAAGCAGCAAGGGCCAGGGTGCTCGCCAACGACTTTGATCCGTATTCCTCGGTCGTTCTCCACGAAGGCCATGCGGCTGGCAGCTCAGCCATCGCAGGAACGGCTCAACCCGTGGAAACGATTTCAGAATCACCAACTCGGATCGTACTCATCGCCCGTCGAGCCACGGCCGGCTACCTCGTCCTGACGAAACCGTTCTACCCGGGATGGAAGGCACGGGTAAATGGGCATTCCGCTCCGGTGCTCGAGGCCGACGGCGCGATTTGTGCCGTTCCCGTTCCAGAAGGAGAAAGCCGGATCGAATTCTTCTACGACCCTCTCTCGTGGAAGATTGGGCTCCTTCTTACATTTCTCAGCGCCCTGACGGGCGCGATTCTTCTCAGATCTGTTCGTCGCTCCCGACCGGCGGCCCCGCCTCGCGGTCATCCGCGCTGAGTTGAATCTCGCCGTATCAGATACTCGAGTTTTCGCGGGTCGAATGAGGTCTGCTCAATTCGGGACGGGCGCCGGTCGCGCCCCTGCCGCAGGGTCCACCTCGACCGATTCGTCCTGCCGAATTCTGGAGGGCATTCGCAAGCAAGGATCTCGGAACGACGCGCCCGAGTCAATGGCGGAAGTCGTTTCGTTGTGCTAAGATCGCTCAACGTCTGTTGATTTCGACGAGCGACACGCGAAGATGAACAACACCTCCCCGATCGCCGCCTGCACGATCGTCTCGAAGAACTACCTGAGCCTCGCGAGAGTCTGGAACGCCTCCGTCCAGAAACATCACCCCGGCATGCGGACGTTCGTCCTGATCGTCGATCGAGTCGAAGGCGCCTTCGATGCCGGGCAAGAACCTTTCGAGGTGATCGAGGTGGAGCGGCTCGGCATCCCGGATTTTCCGGACCTGGCGTTCAAGTACAACATCCTGGAGCTCAACACCGCGGTCAAGCCCTTCCTTCTCGAGTACATTTTCCAGCAGAGAGGCGTGGAGCAACTCGTCTATTTCGATCCAGACACCGTTCTCTACGGACCGATCGACAAGGCCCTGGCGATGCTCGAAGAAAAGCAAATCGTCGTCGTTCCGCACATCCTCTCTCCGCAGGCTGTCGACGGCCTGAGGCCCAACGAGACGGATTTCCTGATTTCGGGGGCCTACAATCTCGGATTCCTCGCCCTGAGAAAATCCGAAGAAGTGCTTTCATTTCTCCGGTGGTGGCAGGAGAGGCTGATCGACGCCTGCTTTTCGGCGCCGGAGCGGGGCCTGTTCACGGATCAGAAGTGGATCGACCTCGTCCCGAGCATCTTTTCCGGCGTCGGAATCCTCAAGGATCGGGGCTACAACGCCGCGTACTGGAATCTGCACGAGAGGATGGACCTCGAGGCGCGCAACGGCGGCAGCTACCGATTCCCCGAGTGTCCCGCTGACATTTTTCCACTTCAGCGGAATCGAATTCGCGCATCCCGAGCGAGTCTCGAAGTACCAGAATCGATTCCGATTTCACACGCTTCCCGAACCGTATCGAGACATCTACACGAGCTACGTCGAAGCGATCCGAGACGCGGGATTCGAAGAAACGCGGACGCTTCCCTATGCGTTCGGAGCTTTCGAAGACGGCGTCCAGATCCCCCCCTTCCTCCGGGTGCTCTACAACGGGCAGGGTGACGAACGTCAGAGGTGGGGAGACCCGTTCCGAACGAGCGGGAAGACTCTTTCCGAGCCTGGCTCCTCGCTCCGGCCGAATTCGGGTCGAAGATTCCGCGGCTGCTCATGACCATCTACAATTCTGCGTCAGCCGACCGTGCGCGAAGGAGATTCCGGACGGCGAGCGTGGGAACGCCAGAGGCTGCTCCGCTGGGCGATGGGTTCCCCCCCAAGGAATACAAGCTCAGTCCTTTTTTCATCCGGCGCTTTCGAGAGATTCTTCCGGGAAATCGAGGCGGACGACGAGAAGGCGGAAATCGCGCGGCAGGAAGAGCTGCTTGCGCGGCAGGAGCAGCTGCTTGCGCGGCAAAGGCAGCAAGCGGAGCTCTATCTGAGCGAGCCCTCCGGAGCGGGCAGGCGGACTGCGCAGCTCGTCCTGACGCCACCGGTCTATCGAAGGCTTCGAAAATGGGCCTGGCAGTGCCGTCTTCGAAAGACCGGCGGCGACGACGATGGGCATTCCGGCATCGTTTCGACCGAACCGACGTACGATCGGAGCCTTCCCCGCGGCGTGAATCTCTTTGGGTATTTCGACACCGAAAGCGGAGTCGGCGAAATCGCGCGAAGCATGGCGTCGATGCTCGCCGAGGCGGGGATCCCTCATGCGCTCATCAACATCGGCCAGCAATGGCTGAGGCGAAACGACCGCAGAGTCTCGCACTTCTCGACGTCGAATCCCTACGCCATCAATCTCTTCATGGTCAACGCGGATCAGGCGCCGTCGACGCTCGACTGGCTCGGCGAGGACGCGCGGCGAGGCCGGGTCAACATCGGCTACTGGTTCTGGGAGCTGTCGACGTTTCCGAACGCTTACGCGGGATCGTTCAACCCTTTCGGCGAAATCTGGGTCGCAACGGACTTTTGCCGCGACGCGATCGCGAAGGTCTCTCCGATCCCTGTCGTCAAGATTCCCCCGGGATTCGAATTCGAAAGTCCCCGCGGGCAACGATCTCGCTTCTCTTTCGGGGTCCGCGAAGACGACTTCGTATTCCTTTACGCCTTCGACAGCGCGTCTTCCGTTGTGCGCAAGAATCCGGCGGGGCTGATCCGCGCTTTTCGAGCGGCGTTTCCGAATCCCGCTCGGGAACGGCTCGTTCTCAAGACGACGAATTTTCCGCCCTCGAAGCTCGCCGCATTGGAGCGCCTGGCGCGCGGGAGCTCCGTCGATGTTCTCAACGAATACCTGAATCGCGGCGAGATGCTCGATCTCCTCGCCGCCGCGGATTGCTACGTGTCGCTACACCGGAGCGAAGGACTCGGCCTCACGCTCCTCGAATCGATGGCGCTCGGGAAGCCGGTCATCGCGACCGGATATTCCGGCAACGAGGACTTCCTCCGCCCCGGCCTCGGGTTTCCCGTCGGATATCGGCTCGTGCCGATCCGCCGGACGATCGGACCTTACGAGAGAGGCGCGATCTGGGCCGACCCCGATCTCGCCGACGCGGCCCGATGGATGAGATGGGTCCGGGACAACCCGGCGGATGCGGCGAGAGTCGGCGATGCGGCGCGCGACGAGATCCGGCGGTCCTGGTCGATCTCCGCCTCGAGCCGCCCGCTTCGCGAAAGATTCGACCGGCTTCTCGAGAACCGGGTCTCCCCTCTCCCCCGAGATCAGGATGCCCGGTCTCCGGCCGCAACCCCCGGCGTGAGCCCGAGCTCCGCGGCGTAGGCGCCCGCGTCCGCGCCGCCGCTCGCCGACCAGGCGTGATACGCATCGGCGACCCGAGTAGGCGTCGCCGTCGGCGATGAGCCGGCCGTGGTCGATCCACAGCGCCCGTCCGCACGAGTCGCGAATCTGCTCGAGCGGAGTGGGAGACGATCACGACGGTTTTTCCGGCCCGCCGGAACCCCTCCATGCGCTCGCGGCATTTCGTCTGAAATCTCTCGTCCCCCACCGAAAGCGCCTCGTCGACGATGAGCACGTCGGGATCGACGTCGGTCGCGACGGAAAACGCGAGCCTCGAGACCATCCCCGTCGAATACGTCCGGATCGGCGCATCCACGAAGTCCTCCAGCTCGGCGAACTCGACGATCTCGCGCCGTTCTGCGCCGCATCTCCCGGCGCGAGAACCCGAGCAGGGCGCCCTGGAGGTAGATGTTTTCCCTTCCGGTCAGCTCGCCGCTCATTCCCAGGCCAAGCTCGAGCAGCGGCGACACCGAGCCGTGGACGATCACGCGCCCGGAAGAAGGGCTGATGGACGCGGGAAATCACCTTCAGCAGGGTGCTCTTGCCCGCGCCGTTCTGGCCGATGATTCCGACGGACTCACCGCTCGAAATCGTCGCCGAAACGTCCCGAAGCGCTTCGAGCTCCTCGTACGTCACCTGACCCTTGAGTTTTCGGATGACGTGCGACTTCAGCGACCAGCCCGCGCCCTGGGCGAGCCGGTAACGGAGCGACACGTTTTCGAGACGGATCATCGAGCCTCAGCTTTGGAACGCATATTCGTCGATCCGGCGGCAGAAGAAAATCCACCCGGCCAGGAGCGTGCCGAACGCGATCGCGGTCGAGAAGAGAATCACGCCGGCGGAGGGAAGAATTCCGTCGTACACCGGCGTCCGGAACGTCTGGAGCAGGTAGTAGTGCGGATTGAGCCAGAGAACGAAGCGATATTTCGCGGGCACGATCGACGGGGCGTAGACGATCGGCGTGATGAAAAACCAGGTGTTGATCAACACCAGATACATCTCGCGGATGTCGGAGAATCGCGACGCGAGCGTGAAGATCAGAAAACCGAGGCCCAGGGTGAACGCGGTCTCGAGCACCAGGGCGAATGGCAGGAACCAGACCGTCGCGTGGAAGTGGAAGCGGATCGCGACGAGGATCAGCGCGAACGGCGCCAGCGAGAGGAAGAGGTTGACGAGCGCGACGCCGGTCGAAGAGATGACGAACACCGAACGCGGGAGAAAGATTCTCTTCGAAAACTCGTTGGAATCGTGCGTCTGCGCCGCGGCGTAGGACGTCGCCGAGGAAAAATACGTCCAGTACAGCGAGCCGATCATGAAAAAGGCAGGATAGTTGCTGATCTGCTGCTTGAGGAGGCTCGAAAAGACGAGCGTGAGCGCGACCATGTTGATCAGGGGCGCCAGCATCGTCCACCCGATCCCGAGAATCGACCGCTTGTAGCGGCTCTTGATGTCCCGGATCACGAGCTCGACAACGAGGCTTCGATAGGCCCAGATGTTCTTGATCTCTTCCCACTCGCGGAAGGTTCGTTCGTCCGAATCGTAGATCTGGACGCGCGAATCCGGCGAGGAATGTGCTCTGGCCATCGTGGCCGGTCAATATAACAGATGAGCGAGTGCCTGCCGGGCGCGCTCGGACCAGTCGTTTTCGCGAGCAAATGCGCGAAGTCTCTCGCGAAAGAGCCCGTCCTTCGAAGCCGCCAGAGCCTCCGCGAGCGCCCGGTTCCACTCCCCGGGAGTGGCGGCCGTCCACACGCCCGGAATCGCCCGCGTCTCCGCCATCGGGGTCGACACGACCGGTTTTCCGGCCGCGAGGTACTCGTAGAGCTTGACCGGCGAGACGCAGTCGGTGACGGGCGTGACGCGGAAGGGAATCAGCCCGACGTCGGCCCCGGAAAGAACGTCCGGGACCGCCGCGTTCTCGACCGCGCCCCGAAAACTCACGTTCGGAAGGCGCCGAACGCCCGAAGATTCGAATTCCTCGTCCAGCGCCTCGCCGAAGAGGCGAATTTCCCAGCCCGGATTTGCCGCCGCGACGTCCGAAAGAAGGCGGAAATCGACCCATCGGGCGAGCGCGCCGACGTAGACGGCGGCGGGCGGGCCGGAATCCGGCCGGGCGGTCGCGAGCTCGAAACGGCCGAAGTCCACCGCGTTCGGCAGGTAGTGAGCGTCCGGACGCACCGCCGCGATCTCCGCGAGCAGCGGCCGCGAAACGGCGAACACCGCCTCCGCCTCGCGCAGGGCGCGCTCGTGCCGCCGGCGCAGGTCGCGCTTCGGCTGGGGGAAGACGTCGAGATGATCGATGCAGTCGTAGACGAGACGCGCCGCGGGCCAGTCCGCCTTCGGCGCGGCGTTGTACGCGAAAGTCCAGAGGATCGGCCGCTCGATCGACCGAAGCGTCTCCGGGTTCCCGCGAAAGAGATAAAGCCCCGGCGCCGCCTCGCGGAACCCGAGGAAACCGTCGCCGGGATGATCGCCGCAATCGAAAACGACGCGGGCGCCCCGGCGGGCGAACGCGCGGGCCAGGTGATGCGGCCGCTGAACGAGCGTGACGTTCCACCCGATCGACGGCGGAAAGACGATCACCGGGGCCGGACCGCGCAGGCCTTCCGGCAGACCGCCGCCTTCGCCCCATTTCTCGCGAAAGCGCCGCTCGTTTTCGCGGTAGATCCGGAGATATTCCTCCTCGCCGAGTTTCCGGAAGCTCGCGCGGCCCCGATGGTGCACGAACGAGTCTCGCGCGCAGGCAATCCCGTATCCGGCTTCCCGAACCCGCCGGCTGTAGTCGTCGTCCTCGAACATCCCCACCGTGAACCGCTCGTCGAGGGGGCCGATCTCGTCGAACAGCGCGCGCCGGAAGGCCGTGCAGAACATCGCCACCATCGGAACCGGGACGAGGCGGTTTCGGTTTCTCGCCGTGAACTCGCGCGCCCATTCCCGCAGCTCCGAGAGGTCCGAATACGAAACCGGCACTTTCGCCTCGTTCGCGATCTCGTTCGTCGAGGACCCGACCAGCCCGAGGGCGGAGTCCCTCTCGAGATGGGCGAACAGCGCGGAAAGCCAACCCCGGGTGACGACCGTGTCGTTGTTGAGGAGACACAGATACGAGCCGGACGACGCGGCGACTCCCCGATTGACCGCGGGAGCGAATCCGAGGTTTTCGTCGTGGACGACGACCCGGAGCTCCGGCGTCCGGGAACGCTCCTCGATCAGCCATTCCCGGGTGCCGTCCTTCGACCCGTTGTCGACGAAGACGAGCTCCAGGTTCGGCCAGTCGGTTTCCGAAAGGAGGGAGGAGAGGCACGCGCGGTTGAACTCGCAGATTGCCGAACGTCACGACGATGACCGAGGCGGGGGGATACGAGCGCGCGCATCGCCCGGAGCAGCTCCTCGGCGCGAGCCGTCCAGCTGTTCGCCCGGGCATACGCGGCCCGGCGGTCGCGCAGGCCCGGATCGTCCTCCTCCAGCGCGGCCGCGATCTGCGCCTCGAATTCCGCGGCGTCCGACGCCACCCGAACGAGCCCGTCGGCCGCGAGCCGAACGAGCTCCGGGATCGGCGTCGCGACGACCGGCTTTCCCGACGACAGCATTTCGTAGACCTTGACCGGATTCGTCGCCTCGGTCAGCGGGCCGAGGCGAAACGGGATGATCGAGACGTCGAAGAGCGCGAGCGCGGCGGGCAACTCCGGGTAGGGGACCTCCCCGCGGAACCGAACGTTGGAGGCGCCCAGCCTCTCCGCCCCGGAGCCGAACGTCGACCCGAGGATCTCGAAGTCCCACTCCGGGCGCCGCCGCGCCAATTGCGCGACGAGGTCGAGATCGAACCACTCGGAGACCGCGCCGAAATAGCCGATCCGGGGGCGCGAATGGGAAGGCCGGACCGAGGCGGAAGCAAAGAGCTCGAAGTCGGCGGCATTGCGCAGGAGCAGGACCTTCTTGCGGAAGGCCGACATCTTGTCGAACAGCTTCTCCGGAGGAAGCAAGGACGAGATCGGACGCCCGTGCGAGTCGCTGCTCCTCTTCCTCGACGAACGCCGCGCGGGCGTCGGAGAACGCCGCGTGGTCGTCGATGCAGTCGTAGGCGACCTTCCATCCCCGTTCCGAGCTCAGCGCCTCCGCGAGCGGTCGCCAGTACGGCAGCTCCACGAGCACGACCGCATGCCGGACAGAGAAGCGCTGCGCCACGGCCCGGACGCTCTCGAGGGCTGCCGCGAGCCGGGCGGAATCGAGGGGCCGCTCGTAGAGATCCTCCCGCCGCGCGCCGCCGACCGGGAACAGCACGACGCCCGGCTCGGGCGAACCGGCCGGCCCGGCCGCGAGCTCCGCGAAGAAAACCCGGCTCCCGAGTTTCGCGAGCGCCGACGCGAGCTGCTGGGGCCGCTGCCGCCGGAAATTCCACTCCCCCTGGGAAAGGAGAAACACGTCGGGGCGGCCGGGCCTCTCCTCCCGCCGCGAGGGCGGAAGCGCGGCCCGGTAAACGGGCTTTCGAATGCCGAACAGGCGCTCGACCGGAATCCGCCGCCGGATCGAGCGCCTCCAGCGCAGGGGGATCGCGCCCCGGCCCCACCGGTAGATCCCCTCGAGCCAGGAACCCGTCATTTATTTCCGCCGGGATCGAAGGATCTCGAGACGGCGCTTCAGCATCCCTGCGACGGCCGCGCGGCCATAGCGCGTCTCGATGAGATCCGCGGCCGCCGCGCCGCGCCGACTCGCCTCCTCCCGATCCTCGATCACTCTTCGCA
This sequence comes from uncultured Acidobacteriota bacterium, assembly GCA_963773815.1. GTDB lineage: Bacteria > Acidobacteriota > Thermoanaerobaculia > UBA5066 > DATFVB01 > CAWEYG01. The sequence continues at coordinate 45,711 of CAVZCI010000018.1, read as the reverse complement.
TCGCGTGCGCCGCCGCGTCCAGGTCCGGCTCCGCCCAGATCGCCCCCTTTTCATACGGCCCGATCGCCTGGGGAAGCTCGACGAGGTGGCAGGGAACCGGAAACGCCGTCGTCCCGGAGACAAAATCGGCCGTTCCGGAATAGTCCGTCGCGATTACCGGTTTGCCGAGCGCCATCGCTTCCGCGCAGGGCAGCCCGAATCCTTCCGACCGGTGCAACGACACGAGCGCGTCACAGTTGGTCAGAAGCCCGTCGATCTCCTCCCGGGACGAGATCCAGTCGAGAACGCGGATCGGCTTTCCGCGCGCCGCGGACTTGAGCCTCTCGATTCCCTCCGGGTCGCTTTCGGGGTGATTGATCTTGAGAATCAACTGCGCTTCCGCCGAACCGCCGAAGGCCCGGAGGAAGGCCTCGATCGCTCCTTCCGGGTTCTTTCTCGACAGAACGCTCCCGGCGTCGGCGAGAGCGAGAAAAATGAAGGCCGTCGGATGCAGTCCGAGCTGCCACCTCTTCCGCAGCGACCGGCGAAGAGCGACGTGGGGCGGCAGGACCTCCACCGACACGGACCCGTCCGCCGGCACGGCGCGCGCGACGGCTCCGCGAACGAACTCCGAAGCGACCCAGATCTCGTCGAGCCTCTCGAAACGGTCCCGATGAGAGGCGGGGAGCTCGGGAAATTCCCAGTACCAGTATCCGACGTTCACTCGATTCGCGAAGAATCGGCCGCCGAGGTATTCGCGCAGGATCCGCATCTCGTCCGAATTGACGCAAAACAGGTTGACGTCGAAAGGATTCTTCCGCTGAAGAACGCCGAGGGAGTCGTCCTCTTCCAGGTAGTAGCGGGCCGCTCCGTCCGCATTGACGAGCGAAGTGCGGATTCCCGCCTCCTGCGCCGCCTGCACGAACGACCGTCCCGACTCTCCAACTCCCGAAGCGGAACGCAGGTAGCCGACGACGTTCAGTCCGGGCGGCAGCGTCTCTTTCGGATAGCGGGCCGGGTCGAAGTCGAGCCGCACCGACCAGTCGTGATAGCGCCGGAGGACGGGCGATGGCACCAGCCGGAGCAGGAGCCATCTCCACGGCCGGAGCTTCTGAAAAACGCCGCGGATCCGATGCGACAGACCCGAAACCGCTGGAACGCTCATGGCGCCGGCGAAAAGTCCGCGACGGGCCGGCCTGCGAGGATTCCGACGATGCGGTCGGCGGCTTTCCCGTCGCCGTACGGATTCCGAACGCGCGCCATCGCGCGGTACGCCCCTTCGTCGGTCAGCAGCGCGTTCGGCTTCCGAGAAGATCCGCTCTCCGTCGGTGCCGACGAGCCGCGCGACGCCGGCTTCGACGCCCTCCGGGCGCTCCGTCGTTGTCCTCAGGACGAGCGTGGGCACTCCGAAAGCGGGCGCTTCCTCCTGGATTCCGCCGCTGTCGGTCAGGATGAGCCGGGCCGCGCGAATCCACGAAACGAGCTGGGGATAGCTCGCCGGCGGCAGGAGCTCGACGTTCCCGATTCCCTCGAAGACCGCCGTCGCCTCGGCAACGCTCGGGTTCGGATGGACCGGAAACACGAATCGCATCCGGGGAAATCGCTTCGCGAGGCGGGCGATCGCGCGAAAGGCGCCCCGCATCGGCTCGCCGAAGCTCTCCCGGCGGTGCGACGTGATCAGAACGAGGCCGTCGCCGGGCGGCTGCGGCGGGGGCTGCCGGTCGCGGATCCAGTAGAGCGCGTCCACGACGGTGTTGCCGGTCACGCGGATCGCGCCCGCGCCTTCGCGCCGGAGAGCCTCGGCGCTGCGAGGCGTCGGCGCGAAATGAAGGTCCGCGACGAGGTCGGCGACGCGGCGGTTCATCTCCTCCGGAAACGGGTTCTTGAGCTCCGCCGTCCGGAGGCCCGCTTCGACGTGCGCGACGCGGCACGCCGCGGTTGAACGATGCGAGGGACGCCGCCATCACGCTCGTGGTGTCGCCCTGCACGAGAACCCAGTCGGGCCGGACGTCTCCGAGCAGGCCGTCGAAGGCGGAAAAAACGCCGGCCGCGATCCGGTTCGGCGTCTGATCCGGCCTCATCAGGTCGAGGTCGATGCTCCGGCCGGATCCCGAACACCGAGAAAGCCCCGTCCGCGAGCTCGCGGTGCTGCGCCGTCGCGCAAACGACGACCTCGAAGAGATCCGGCTCCGCGCGCGCCTGGAGCACGACGGGAGCCATCTTGATCGCCTCGGGGCGGGTGCCGACGACGACGAGCAGCCGCTGGCGCGCGCTCACTGCACGGCGTCCGCGAGCGCGGAGCCGACAGCCAGGACTTCGGCGGGAGACAGCTCGGGCCAGATCGGGATCGCAAGGACCTCCGCCGCCGCCCGCTCCGACTCGGGCTGATCGCCGATCCGGCCGCCGAGCGGCTCGAAGCACTTCTGAAGATGCAACGCGACCGGATAGTAGATCTCCGACCCGACTCCCGCTTTCGCGAGCCGGTCGCGCACGGCGTCGCGATTTCCGACCCGGACGACGTACTGGTGAAACGTGTGGTCCCGCCCCTCCCCGGGAAGAACGACGCGCCCGGCCTGCCGCGCGGGAGCGAGAAGCCGTCCGTATTCCGCCGCGATCTCCCGGCGCCGGCGATTCCAGTCGCCGAGGCGGCGAAGCTTGACCCGAAGCACCGCCGCCTGGATCTCGTCCATTCGAAAGTTTCCGCCGACCTCCGAGTGGTAGTACTTCGGATTCATTCCGTGCACCCGCAGGTGGCGAACCCGCTCCGCGAGGACCGGGTCCTCGGTCGTGACGAGCCCCGCGTCGCCCGCCGCCCCGAGGTTCTTCGTGGGGAAGAACGAGAACGCGGCGATCCGGCCGAGCGCTCCGCAGGGCTTCCCTTCGAATCGGGCGCCGATCGCCTGGCACGCGTCCTCCACGACCGCGATGCCGCGCCGGCTCGCGATATCCCCGATCGCGGCCATGTCGGCCGGACGGCCGTAGAGGTGGACCGGCATGACGGCCTTCGTTCGGGACGTGATCTTCGATTCGAAACTCCCGGGGTCGAGCGTGTAGTCGGCGGCCTCGATGTCGGCAAACACCGGCGTCGCCCCGAGCCGGGAAACCACGCCGGCCGACGCGAAGAAAGAAAAGGCGGGCACGACGACTTCGTCGCCCGGGCCGATGCCGAGGGCCATGAGGGCGACGAGCAGGGCGTCGGTCCCCGACGACAAGGCGACCGCGTTCCCTACCCCGAGAAAATCGGCAATTTCCTTTTCGAACGAGCGCCCCTGCTCTCCCAGGATGAATCGCTGCGTCGCGAAGACGCTCTCGACCGCGGCGAGCAACTCCTCGCGCATCGCCGCGTACTGGCGCGACAGGTCGAGCATCGGAATCGAAAGCGGAGCATTCATCCGGGCGATTCTATCCGGCCTTGCGCGTACCACCTCACCCCCGGCCTCCGGCCACCCCCTCTCCGTAATACGGAGAGGGGGACGGGGGGTGAGGTCCAAGAACAATTCTTGACGGCCGCGGACCCCTCTCTACCGCCAGGCGAGCTGGCCGGGGGGCCGCCGCGGCTTCAGGATCGCGAGCAGGACGATTCCGGCGACAAATCCGCCGATGTGCGCGAAATACGCGGTGCCGCCCGCCGTCGGCGTCGACATCCGCAGAGACGCCTCTCCTGAGAAGAATTGAATCACGAACCAGAACAGGATGAAGATAAACGCGGGGATCTCGGTCGTGAAGAAGAGGAAGAGCGGCACGAGCGTCACGATCCTCGCCCGGGGATACAGGAACAGGTACGCGGCGAGCACGCCGGAGATCGCGCCCGAGGCCCCGAGGGAAGGAAGCCGCGACGCGGGGTTGAAGAAGGCGTGGCAGAACGAGGCGGAAACGCCGCACAGCACGTAAAAGACGAGATACCGGAAATGTCCGATCCGGTCCTCCACGTTGTCCCCGAAGATGTAGAGGAAGAGCATGTTCCCGCCGATGTGGAGCCATCCCGCGTGGAGGAACATCGCGACGAGGATCGTGAAAAGCGACTGCGAGAGCGAGTATTCCCCGCTCCACATTCGCGAAGGGATGAACGAGTAGACGTAGAGAAACGAATCGAGCTGGCGCGGAGCAAGGGAGAGCTCGAAGAAGAACCCCCACAGATTCCCGCCGATCAGGATCCAGTTCATCCACGGCGTCGTCCGCGTGCGAACGGTGTCGCGAAGGGGGATCAGGCTTTCGCGTCCGGACCCGGATTGACGAGCTGCTTCAATTCCCTGCCGGCCTTGAATTTCACCGCTCGCGAGGCGGCGATGCGGATCGACTCGCCCGTCTTGGGATTTCGTCCCTGCCGTTCCGGCCGGTCCGCGACCACGAACGAGCCGAGGCCGGGGATGTTGACCTTCTCCCCGCGGCGGAGAGCGAGCGTCAGGGCATTGAGGAAGGCTTCGTAAGCCGTTTCGCCTTCCCGCCTGGATACCTGCATCGCTTCCGCGATCGCGTCGATGATTTCCGTCTTTCCTGCCATGTTCCCTCCCGTCCTCCGAATCTAAGCGGGGCGGCGGCGATTTGTCAAAGCGATGCTGCCTCGCGCCGGCGCAGAAGGTGCGCCGTGAACCCGTCGCTTCCCTGGTCGGGAAAGATGCGAAAACGATGGCCATCGACGAAAGGCGCGAGCTCGGAAGGCGCATCGATCGCGGCGGCCGCGAAATCGGCGTTCGACTCGAGAAACCGGGCGACGACGTCCTCGTTCTCATCCGCCTCCAGGCTGCAGGTCGAATACAGGACGTAGCCGCCCGGCGCCACGGCGTCGGCGATCCCCCGCAGCATCGACAGTTGCGCCTGCGCCAGCCGGAGGATCGATTCCGGAGTCACCCGGTAACGGATCTCCGGATTCTTCCGCAAGGTTCCCGTGCCCGAGCAGGGAGCGTCGAGGAGGACCCGCGACAGGGAGCCGGCCCGCAGGGGCAGCCGGGAGACGTCCGCCGAGGCGATCATCGCGTTCCCGAGCGAGAGCCGCATCCGGTTTTCGCGAAGCAACGCCAGCCGCGCCAGGGAGCGGTCGAACGAGAGGACCTTCGAGAACCGGCCCGAGAAGAGCGCGGCGGCCGTCTTGCCCCCCGGCGCGGCGGCGAGATCGGCGAGCGCATCGCCCCCGGGGATCAGCGCGGGAAGGACCTGCGAGCCGGCGTCGGCGATGTAGAAGTCTCCCTCCCGGAAACTCCGGGTGCGCACCGGGTTTCCGGAAACGACGGAAAGCCCGAGCCGGGAGAGCGGATTCGGCTGCGACTCGACCTGCTCGCCCCGAAGCCGCAGCGCAATCTCCTCGCGCGTTCCCCGGCGAGGGTCGCAGAGGAGCGCCGCCTTCGAGCGCACGTTGTCGGCAGCCAGGACGGTTCGGACGCGCGCGAGCCCGAAGCGATCGACCCATCGGCGGACGAGAAACTCCGGATGGGAATGGACGACCGCGAGCCCCGCGGCGTCCTCTTCCGGCAGCGGACGAAGGACCATCTCGAAGCAGCGAGCGCAGGACGCCGTTGGCCAGGCGCGACGCGCCCTCCCCCGACAGCGTCCGGGCCATTTCGACCGTTTCGTGCACGGCCGCGCGCACGGGAATCCGGTCCAGGAACCGGATCTGGAAAAGACCGACTTCGAGGATCTCGCGCATCGGTTTCTGCAGCCGATCGAGCGGAAACCGCGAAACGCTCGCGATCTCGGCGTCGAGCCGGGCCCGGTTGCGCAGGACTCCGAGGACCAGCTCCCGCGCAAAATCCCGCTCCAGGTCCGAAAGGTTCGGGCCGCCGTCGGGGAGCGCGAGCGGCCGGCGGTCTCCGGAAAAGAACTCCGACAGGGCGGCGACGGCGCGGCGGCGCGCCGGGCTGGCGGCGCGGCTAGCGGCCAAAGCGTTCCGTCCCCGGCAGCCCGCGAAGGAACTCCTCGGCCCCGGCGGGTCTTTTCCCTTCGCGCTGGAGGCGGACCGGGACGATCGAGCTGCCCGAGCCACACGCGACGGCGACGCCTTCGACGCTCGCAAAAAGCTCGCCGGGCCTCCGGCCCCCGCTCGCCGGACCGGAACGGGCTTCGAGAATCTTGATCCGCTCTCCGTTTCGAAACGTGAAGAGGCCCGGCCACGGCGAATAGGCCCGGCCCGCGCGGAGGATCTCGGCCGCCGGCTTCGACCAGTCGACTTCTCCGTCGGTCCTCCGGAGCGTGCGGCAATACGTCGGCTCGCCGGCCTGGGCGACGGGTTCGAGATTCCCCGCCGAGATCCCGCGCAGCGTTTCGACGAGGAGATCCGCGCCTTCGTTCGCGAGCCGATCCGCGAGCGACCCGGCGTCGTCGCCGGCGGAGATCGCGACATGCCGGTGCAGATAGACGGGCCCTTCGTCGAGGCCGGCGGTCATTCGCATCGTCGCGACCCCGGTCGCCGGGTCGCCCGCGAGCAGCGCCGCCTGGATCGGCGAGGCGCCGCGGTGCCTCGGGAGCAGAGACGCGTGCACGTTGACGCAGCCGAACCGGGGATCGCCAGGATTTGCGGCGGCAGGATTCGTCCATAGGCGACGACGGCGATCGCGTCGGGAGCCTCGCTCCGAATCCTTTTCTCGAAAGCCGGATCGCGAATTCCTTCCGGCTGCAGCAGGGGCAGTCCCAGCCGTCGCGCGAGCGCGGCGACCGGCGGCGCCAGGAGCTCTCCGGAGCGCCCGGCCTTTCGGTCGGGCTGGGACACGACGAGCGAGACGCGAAATTCCGGCTCCGAAGCGAGACGAGCGAGCGAAGGCAGAGCGAACGCCGGGCTGCCGAAGAAGATCAGCTTCATGAAGGCGCAGGCGAGCAATTCATTGCGCCCTCGGATCGTCGGCGCCAGACGTGGGCGTGATGAATCACGCCCCGACGGGGGTTCCCGGGACGTTCTCGTTCGCCCGCGATTCGACGGCCGTGATCGGTCCCGCGGGCGCCGGAGCGATTCCCCGCTCGAGCCACTCGTGCTCGCCCTTCAGGATGTCCTGGGCGAGCCTGTACTTCGACGGATCGTCGTTGGAGGTCAGGTCTTCGAATCGGCGCAGGACGCGCCGCCGCGCGTCCCGGCAAAAGAGATCCGCGAGGCGCGCCGCCCGGGCGCCCTCCGCCGGGTCCCGATTCGCGATCTGCCGCGCGCGAGAGACGGCCGCGGCCATCGCGAAAAGGTCCGCACCGATGTCGACCGCGCGAAAAAGCGTCGCCTGTTTCTTTTCGAGCTTCGGCCCGTTGCGAACCATCGCATGGAAGATCGCCCGCGCGAGCCGCCGGGTGGAGCGATCGAGAAACCGCACATGGGGCGCGAGACCGCCGAACCCGGAGAACCTCGGCCATCGTCCCCATCCGAGCCAGCGCGTCGGATACCACCAGGCGTAGAAAGCGAGCAACCTCGGAAGAGCCGCGATCTTTCGCGACAGGGGCGCCTTCGGGTCCGCGAGGGCTCCCGCGACCGCGAGGTGCCGGTCGAGCGCCTCGCGGGCGATGAAGAGCCGCATGATCTCCGACGAACCTTCGAAGATCAGGTTGATCCGCGAATCGCGCATCATTCGCTCCACCGGGATCGGCGGCTCCCCGCGCGCCCGGAGCGAATCCGCCGTCTCGTAGCCGCGGCCTCCACGAATCTGGAGGGTGCGGTCCACGATCTTCCAGCTTTCCTCGGAATTCCACATCTTCGCGACCGCCGCCTCGAGGCGGATGTCGCGGTCGCCCGCATCCGCCATCCGGCTCGTCAATTCCACGATCGCTTCCATCGCGAACGCGGTCGCGCCCATCTCCGCCAGCAGCTGCGCGATCGCCTCGTGCTTGCCGATCGGCTGCCCCCATTGAACGCGCTCGGCCGCCCACTCCCGGCAGATCTCGAGGCAGCGCTTGGCGCCGGCCGAGCACGAAGCCGGCAGGGTCAGCCGCCCGGTATTGAGCGTCACGAGCGCGAGCTTCAATCCCCGCCCTTCGGCCAGCAGGAGGTTTTCTTTCGGCACCCGGACGTTTCGAAACCGGATGACGCCGTTCTCGATCGCCTTCAGCCCCATGAAGTGGCAGCGGCGGACGACCTCGACTCCCGGCCAGGCCGCCTCCACGATGAACGCCGAGATCTTCCCCGTGTCGGGGTGTCGCGCCATCACGACGAACAGTTCCGCGATCGTGCCGTTCGTCGTCCACAGCTTTTCGCCGTCGAGCACGTAGTCGCCTTCCGGCGTTCGGCGGGCCGTCGTCGCGAGATTCGCCGGGTCCGAGCCGACGTCTTTTTCCGTCAGCGCGAAAGCCGACACCGCTCCCGCCGCGAGCCGGGGGAGATATTTCCGCTTCTGCGCTTCCGTCCCGAACAGCTTCAGCGGCTGCGGCACGCCGATCGACTGGTGCGCGGAGAGGAGCGCGATGAGGTTTCCGTCCTGGCTCGTCACGAGCTCGATCACCCGCGCGTATTCTTCCTGCGAAAAACCGAGGCCGCCGTATTCCTTCGGGATCTTCATGCCGAAGGCGCCCATCTCGGCCAGTCCCCGGATCACGCGCGGAGGAATTTTCCCGTCGCGATCGATCGCGTCGGAATCGACCTCCTCGAAGAGGAACCTTTTCATCCCGTCGTAGAACGCGCGAAACTCGGGGCGCTCGACCGGCGCCGGCGGAAAAGGGTGGACGAGATCGAGCCGGAGATTCCCGAGGAAGATCTCCTTGAGGAAGCTCGCGGAGGCCCACTCCCTTTCGCGCGCCTCTTCGGCCACGCGGCGGGCTTCCGCCTCGCCCGAAGGCAGCCGCGGCTTTCGCTCGTCGCTCATCGACCCGAAATTCTAACAGCCGGGCTCACCGGATCTGTTTGTCCACCTGGTCGAAGTAGTCGGCGGCGACGAGAACTTCGCGGGGCTTGCTCCCCTTCTGCGGCCCGAGCAGCCCGTCGCGGTCCATCATGTCGATCAGCTTTCCCGCGCGGGAAAAGCCGATCTGCATTCTTCGCTGCAGGAACGAGATCGAGGCCATCCGTTCGCGAACGACGAGCCGCGCGGCCTCGTCGTAGAGCGGATCGTTGTCGCTGCCGTCCGCGCCGCCCGACGCGCTCGCCCGCGCCTCTTCCTCGCGATCCTTCGTGATCTCCTCGTCGAACACGGGCTTTGCCTGCTTCTTCAGGAACTTCACGAGCTGGGCCGTCTCCTGCACGGAGATGTAAGCGCCGTGGATCCGGTGGAGTCGCGACGTGCCCGGGCCCAGATAGAGCATGTCGCCGCGGCCGAGAAGCTTCTCGGCGCCGTTGCCATCGAGAACGACGCGGGAGTCGATCTTCGTCGCGACCTTGAACGCGACGCGCGAAGGCAGGTTCGCCTTGATCACGCCGGTCAGGACGTCCGTGGAGGGGCGCTGGGTGGCGACGACGAGATGAATGCCGACGGCGCGCGCTTTCTGGGCGATTCGCGCGATGGAATCTTCGACGTCTTTCGGCGCGGTCATCATCAGGTCCGCGAGCTCGTCGATGATGATGACCACGTAGGGAAGAGGATCCAGCTCGAGCTCTTCGGACCCGAGCCGCGCCTGCACTTCCGCGACGGTGTTCTTGTCCTCGAGCGCGCGGTTGTACTGGTCGATGTTGCGCACGTTGCCGAACTTCGAGAGCCGCTGGTAGCGTTCTTCCATCTGGGAGACCGCCCATTTCAACGCATTGGAGGCTTTTTTCGGGTCGACGACGATCGGAGTCAGGAGATGGGGAATGTCCTTGTAGATCTCGAGCTCGACCATCTTCGGGTCGATGAGGATGAGCTTGACCTGCGCCGGCGTGGACTTGAAGAGGATCGACGTGATGATCGTATTGATCCCCACCGATTTCCCCGACCCGGTCGTCCCGGCGATCAGGAGATGCGGCATCGACTGGAGGTTCTGGACGACGGGCTCCCCGTGAATGTCCTTTCCGAGCGCGAGCGCGAGCAGCGACCGTTCCGCGGCGAATCTGCTCCGACTCGATGACGTCGCGAAGGCCGATGAGGTCGCCGCCGTCGGGATTCGGCACCTCGATTCCGACGGACGAGCGGCCCGCGATCCGCTCGATCCGGATCGACTCCGCCGAAAGCGCGAGCGCGAGGTCCTCGGCCATCGACATCACCTGCGTGACCTTGATCCCCGCGGCCGGGCGAAACTCGTAGGTCGTGACGACCGGGCCCGGGTGGAACTCCACGACTTCCCCTTCGACTCCGAACTCCGCGCATTTCTCCGTGATTCGGCGGGCGATCTCGGGAAGCTGTTTCCGGTCGAAGGTGCCGACGGTCAGGTGCTTCTCCAGGAGGGAAGTCTGGGGATAGAGATAGCCGCCCATCTCGATCGGCAGGGACTTCTGCGAAGAAGGCTTCTTTCGCTCCCGCTCCGGCGCCGGACGAGGCGAAGCGGACGGGGCGCCGGCCCCCGACGCGACGCGGCGAATGGAAAACTTCCCCGGCCCCTCGACGCGCTCGACCTTCAGGGGCGCGACAGGCCCTTTCGGCAGCTCGGGGCGGAGCGGGAAATCGGCCAGGGCCGCGCTCTCGTGGCGGGATTTCTCGATGTGCTTCACGATGACGCTTCGCTTCAGTCGCTCTTTCATGCGCCTCTCGCGCCGGCGCGAGAAGCCGAGCGTGAACCTTCCGAAGAGCCCGATGAATTTCACTCGCGCGAGAAAGATCGCGTCGGCCAGCGAGAGCTGCGTCGCGAGGGGAATCGCGAGGATCAGAAGAGCCGAGAGAAGGACGAGCGAGCCGACGGTATTGAATCGCGAGCGGATGAAACCGGAAATCCCCGCGCCGAGCAGGCCTCCGGCTTCGATCGGCTCGCCGCGAAACTCCTTCGTCCCGATCACGGTCGAGAGCAGCGCGGGAAGCGAGATCGCGAGGAGCGCGACGCCGATCGCCTTCGTGCCGGGATTGGAAAACCGGCGCGCGAGAAACCGCCGCGATCCCCAGACGAGCAACCCGGCCGCGATCAGCCAGGCCGTGAACCCGAACGCCGTCAGCAGCAGGCGCGACCACATCGCTCCGACGCCGCCGACCCAGTTTGCGGCCTTCGTGTTCTCGCCCGTCGTGCTCGAAAAGAAGGGCGCCGGGTCCTGCGGCGAATGCGAAAGCAGGGAGAGCACCGTCAGGATCCCGGCGACGACCAGGAGAAGGCCGATCGCCTCGTCCGCGTAGCGCCGCGTATTCTCGGACAAAGTCATACCCGCCCGGCCGCGGAGGGCATGCGGCCGCTCGACCTCGAAGAAACCGCTCTCAAACGCAACCGAATGGACACATCGCCTGATCCGTATTGTACGAAATCACCCCGACGGGAGGGAAGCGCCGGGACGGGCGGGCAGTGGATCCCCTGCCGCCTACGTCCCGGGGACCGTCACGACGACGACCGGACGGGCCCCGAATTCCCGGCGGCAGGCGCGCTTCGCGGCGAGCTGAGCCTCCGACTCCACCCACCGCGCGTTCGCGAGATCCGCGGGGCGGCCGCGTCCGAGAGAAGTCCGCACCTCTTCCCCGACTTCCGCCGCGACGTCGGCGGGAAGCGCAGCGAGACCGATGCTCGCGACCTCGACGCGGATCGCCGGCGGCTGCAGCAGGACGGTGACGACGACCGCTCCCTGCGAGCCGAGCGTCCTGCGCACGCGAAGCTCCTCTTCGCTGACCTCGGCGCCCTCGGCCGCATCGAGATAGACCGGCCGCGCCGGGCGGGCGCCGGCCACGGCGCGAAAGTCTTCGCCGAGAAAAAGCGAATCGCCGTTGTCGCAGACGAAAACACGCTCCGCCGCGATTCCGGCCTCGCAGGCGGCCGCGCGGCACGCGAGAAGCGCGCGCCGCTCGCCGTGCGCCGGAAGGACGGCTCGCGGGCGAACGGCCTCGATCAACCTCTTCAGGTCGTCGCGGTACGCATGTCCCGAAACGTGCACGGACGGTCCTTCCGGGCCTCGCGGCAGGACCCGCACGCCGCGTCGAAGCAGGCCGTCGACGACTCGCGAGACGGCCCGCTCCCGGCCGGGAATCGTCCGGGCGGAGAGGATCGCGACGTCGCCTTCCCCGAGCGCAAGCTGGTCATGGCGCCCCGCCGCGAGGCGGGACAGGGCCGAATGCGGCTCGCCCTGGGAGCCCGCGCAGAGCAGAAGGAGCCGGCCGGGCCGGAGCCCGTCGAGCCGATCCGGGTCCGCCGAAAGGCCCGCGGGAATGGCGAGGTACCCGTGGCGCTCTCCGATCTCGGCGATCTCGCGCATGCTCCGGCCGAGAATCGCGATCTCCCGGCCCGCCGCGCGGGCGGCCTCCACGGCGGCCTGCATCCGCGCGACGTGGCTCGAGAACGTCGTCACCAGAATTCGACCGCCGGCGCCGCGCGCGGCCGCTTGGAGCCCTTCTCGCGCCTCCCGCTCCGAGGGGCAGCTTCCGGCCCTCTCCGCGTTCGTGGAATCGAGCACGAGAAGATCGCACCCGCCGGCGCGCGCGGCGAAGTCGGCGAGGCTCGTCCGCTCGCCCGCGGGCGCGTCGTCGTCGATCTTGAAATCGCCGGTGTGGAGGATGCGCCGGCCGAAAACCTCGATCAGCAGCGCCGCGGACTGCGGGACCGAGTGGGAAACGGGCAGGAACGTGACCGAAAACGGGCCGGCCGCGACGGGTTTGCCGAACGAAGCCGGCGCGATCTGCGAGCGGCTGCCGCCGAGGCCCGATTCGAGGAGCCGGCGGCGTGCCAGGGCCCGCGTGAATTCCGTCGCGAAGACCGGCGCGCCGGCAACCTCGCACAGCCGCGAGAGGGCGCCGATGTGGTCCTCGTGCCCGTGCGTCAGAAACACGCCGGCCACGCGATCGGCGGCGAGCGGGGTGAAGTCGGGCGCGACGCGGTCGATCCCCGGCAGCGTTTCGTCGGGAAAAGAGATCCCCGCGTCGACGACGATCGCGTCGCCCCCCGCGCGAACGACGAGGCAATTTTTTCCGAATTCTCCGAGCCCGCCGAGAGCCGTGACCTCGATCTCCGGGCGATTCACTCTCCGCGCCTCGCCGCCCGGAGCCGCTCTTCGCGGGCGAGGCGCACGAAATCGGCCGCGGCGAGCTCTTCGGCGCGCGTCGAAGCCCGGAACCCGCAGGCCCCGAGGGCTTCCGCCCAGTCTTCCTTCGACCCGAGCGCGGAAAGGGCGTTGGGCAGATTCTTTCGGCGCATCTGGAAAGCCGCCGACGCGACCGCGAGGACGCGGAGGAGCGGCTCTCCGCTCACGAGCGGCTCGCGCGGAACCAGCCGCAGGACGGAAGAAACGACCTTCGGACGGGGACGAAAGGCCCCCGCCGGAACGTGAAACAGGATCTCTCCGCGGCAGAAGAGCGCCGACCGAACCGACAGAAAGCCGAAGTCATCGCTTCCCGGCGCAGCGACGAAGCGCCGCGCCACCTCCCTCTGAACCGTCGAGACGATCCGCGATACCGAGCCGGCGTCCTCGATCGCCCGGGAGAGGATCGGCGTCGCGACGTTGTACGGAAGATTCGCGACGAGAACCGCGGGAAGCGGGAGCGACGCCTGCGCGACCCAGTCGGCGATCGGCTGTGCCAGCACGTCGCCGCGCAGGATCTTCAGATCGCCGCCGAGCTCGTCTTCGAGGGCCTCCGCGCGCAGAGGGTCGATCTCGACGGCGACGAGGCGTCCGGGTGCGGCCGCGAGCAGGTGCCGGGTCAACGCTCCGTCTCCGGGCCCGATCTCGAGGACCGTTTCTCCCGGCCCGATCGCGGCCGCGGCGACGATCCGTTTCGCCGTCTCCGGATCGACGAGAAAGTTCTGACCCCATCGCTTTCGGACCGGAAACGAAGAATTCACGCCCCATTCTCACACACCGGAAGGACGCCAATCTGGCGCGGCGACGACGAATGGGCGCAGGAGAAAAACGGCTTTTCCAGCAAAACGTCCATAAAATTCTGGCATTCCGGTTGCGTTTGTCTCGTGCAGAGAGGAGTCCGCGTGGAAAATTTGAACACAGCTCCGGCCGCCGAAGAGAAGCTCGAGGCGAGCCGCGAAAAGATCGCCGGGCTGAGACGCGCGGTTCACGTGGCGCTCGTTGGACAGGAACATTTCCTCGACCGGCTCCTGATCGGCCTTCTCGCCCGGGGGCACGTCCTCGTCGAGGGAGTCCCCGGTCTGGCGAAAACGCTCGCGATCCGAGCGCTCGCCGGCGGAGTGGATGCCCGATTTTCGCGGATTCAGTTCACTCCCGACCTGCTGCCCGCCGATCTCACCGGCACGCTCATCTTTCACCCCGCTTCCGGCGCGTTCACGCCGAGACTCGGCCCGGTTTTCGCGAACATCGTCCTGGCAGACGAGATCAATCGCGCGCCCGCGAAGGTCCAGTCGGCGCTTCTCGAGGCGATGCAGGAGCGGCAGGTCACGATCGGCGATACGACACACGCGCTGCCGGAGCCGTTCTTCGTCCTCGCGACCCAGAACCCGATCGAGCAGGAGGGAACCTACCCGCTGCCCGAGGCCCAGACGGACCGGTTTCTCCTCAAGTGCGTCGTCCGCTATCCCTCGAAGGAGGAGGAGCTTCGGATCCTCGAAATCGCCTCTTCGGGATTTCCGCCCCTCTCGCCGCCGGTGCTGTCGACCGAAGACCTCACGGACGCCGCCGGCGCCGTCGCCGGGCTCTACGCCGACCGGAGAATCCGCGAATACATCGTCGCGCTTTCCGCGGCGACCCGTGCCCCCCGCGACTCGGGCTTCCCGGAGGGAGCCCCCTGGATCGCCTACGGCGCCTCGCCCCGGGGATCGATCGCGCTGCTCGCCGCCGCGCGCGGAAACGCATTTCTCCAGGGACGCTCGTTCGTCGTGCCCGAGGACGTGAAGGCGATCGCGCACGACGCGCTTCGCCACCGGCTCGTGCTCACGTTCGAAGCGGAGGCCGAGGGAATCCGCGCCGACGACGTGATCGAGCGGCTGCTCGGCAAGATCCCCGTCCCGTGAAGCTTTTTCCCCGGTCCTCCGGGCCCCGGCGCCGGCGCCGCGGCCGCGAGCTCTCGGCCGAGGAGCTCTTTCGCCGGGTCGGCCGGATCGCCGTCGCCGCGCGGCGAAAATCGGTTTCGCAGACCTCCGGCGACTACCGCGCCGTCTTTCACGGCCGCGGCATGGAATTTTCGGAAGTTCGCGAGTACCGGCCCGGCGACGATGTCCGGTCGATCGACTGGAACGTCACCGCCCGCGCCGGAACGCCGTTCGTGAAACTCTTCCGGGAGGAGAGAGACCGCACCCTCCTCTTCCTCGTCGACCTGTCGGCCTCCGAGGATTTTGGCTCGACGCTCGCGACGAAACGGGACCTCGCGGCGGAGGCGACCGCCGCGATCGCCCTCTCGGCGGCGGAAAACCGCGACCGGGTGGGCGCGATCCTTTTCACCGACCGGATCGAGAAGATCCGCAGGCCGGCGCGCGGAAAGCCCCACGCGCTGTCGGTCGTCCGCGACGTGCTCACGCGTCCGCTCGAGGGCTTCGGCACGGACCTCGCCCTCGGAATTCGGGCGGCGAGAAATCTCCTGAAATCGCGCGCGCTCGTCGTGCTCATTTCCGATTTTCGCGCGGCGGGTTACGCGAACGAGCTCGGCGCGCTCGCGCGGAGGCACGACGTCGTCGCCCTCGCCGTCTCCGACCCGGCCGAACGCCGCTTTCCGTCCCGCGGCCTGTTCCGGTTCCGCGACGCGGAGACGGGAGAGATTCGAGTCGCGGACGCGTCTTCCGCGGAGTTTCGAAATCGCTGGGTCGCCGACGCGGCCGCCGGGGCGCGAGGGATCTGCCTGGGCTCCGGCGTCGACTTTCTCGAGCTGTCCTCAGACCGCGCGCCGTCGGCCGACCTCGCTTCGTTTTTCCGGTCCCGGTTTCTCGCCCGGGCGGGAAGAGCCGGATGAACGCCACCGTCACGCTCTCTCCCACGAAGGTCTCCGTCGGGGACCCGATCCAGGTGCGCGTCGCTTTCGACTGCGCGCCGTCCTCGAGCGTCCACGTCACGAACCCCGCCTCTTCCCGATCGCTCGAGCGCCTCGCCGTCTCCCCGTGGAAATTCCGGCGATCGGGCGGGCGGTGGATCGTCGAACGGACCGAGCGCTGGGTGTCGTTCGCTCCGGGGACGTCGGCGAAGCTGCACTACGTCATCCGGAGCGAGCCGGAGGAAACGGCCGAGCTCGCGTCGCCCTCGATCGAGACCGTCTCCGTTCTTCCCCCGGGCGGCGGCGCCCCGGCGGTCTCGCCGCTCGCGGGGCCGCTCGGAAAGCCCTACGTCCCGTGGGAGTGGGCGGCCGCGTTCGCCCTCGGCCTCCTGGTCGTCCTGCTGTTCATCCGCTTCCTCCGCCGCAAGCGCGAAACGCGATACTCGCCGAAATCGCCCGACGAGTTGTTCGAGCAGGAGCTCGCGCTCCTCGAGGAGAAGCTCTCGCGGGGCGAGCCCGACGGGGAGTTCTTCGACTGGCTGGCCGAGACGACGCGCTGGTACCTCGAGCAGAAGCTGAAATTTCCGGCGCCGCGGGAAACCTCCTTCGAGATCGCGCGCGAGCTCGAGCGCCAGCCGCGCCCGATGCCCGCGCGGGACGTTGCGGCCGTGCTCTCGGCGTGCGACGGCTACCGTTTCGCCCGCCGGGAGACCCGGCGGGAGCAGGCGGCCGAATCGCTCGCGGCCGCGCGCCGGGCCGCGGCCGAGATCCGCCGCTCGACCGAGCCGTCCCCGCAGGAGTTGACCGCGTGATCTCCTTTGCGCGGCCCTGGGCCTTCGCCTTTCTCCTCCTTCCGGCCGCCGCGGTCTGGTGGCGGCACCGGCGGCAACGATCCGGGATCGAGGTCCTCGAGGTGCCCGATCTCCCGCGCGTGCGCCGCTCTCTCTCCGGTTTCCTGTGGCCGGTTCCGTCCGCGCTTTCCTTTCTCGCCATGGTCGCGGCGGCGGCCGCGCTCGCGGGTCCGCGCCGCTTCGAGCGCCGGCCGATCGATCCCGGCCGCGGGGCGAACATCGCGATCGCGCTGGACGTCTCGGGCTCGATGTCGGCCGAGGACTTTCAGCCGCGAAACCGCCTCGAGGTCGCGCGCTCGGTCGTCGCCGATTTCATTCGCGGCCGGACGTCCGATTCGATCGCGCTGCTCGCTTTCGCGGGAGCGGCGCGGACGGTGTGCCCGTCGACCGACGATCGCGACACGCTGCTCGCCCTCCTCGCGCAAACGGACGGTTCGAAGCTTCCGGACGGCACGGCGATCGGAAACGCGATCGCGACGGCCGTGTCGAGGCTCAAGGACCTGCCCGGCAACAGCAAGGTTCTCGTTCTCGTGACCGACGGCGGCAACAACGCCGGCCAGATCGACCCCGAGACCGCCGCGGGAATCGCCCGCGCCTACGGGATTCGCATTCACACGATCGCCGTCGGGAGGGGCGGCCGCGTGCCCATCACGCTGACGATGCGCGACCCGGCGACGGGAAAATCGGTGCGGCGTCGGATCGAGGCGGATGTCGAGGTCGACGAGGGCCTCCTTCGGAAGATCTCGGCCGCGACCGGAGGAAGATTCTTCCGCGCGACCGACTCCGCGACGCTCGCGTCGATCTTCCGCGAGATCGACGGTCTCGAGAAGACGCCCGTGCCGGCGAAATTCGAAATCGTCGCGCACGACCTGAGCGGACTGCCGGCGCGAGCCGCGGGCGCGCTCCTGCTCGCGGCCCTGCTGCTCGCGGCGGGTCCTCTTCGCATCGAAACGGAAGCCGCATGACGTGGGCGGAACCGATCTGGCTCTGGGGCGTCCTCGGAGCCGCGTGCGTCGGACTCCTGCTCCGGTTCGCGCAGCTTCGGGCGCTGCGGATGAGCCGGCGAATCGATCCGCGCTTCCGGGGCCGCGGAGCCTGGCGGGCGTGCGTGCTGCCCGCGGCAAGCCTTTCCCTCGTGTTTGTCGCGCTCGCCCGGCCGCAATGGGGCTATCGGCGCGTCGCGTCGGCGACGGCGGAAAGCGACGCCGTGCTGGTTTTCGACACTTCCGGGTCGATGCTCACGCGCGACGTCGCGCCGGACCGGTTTTCACGCGAGAAGCTCTTCGTCCGCAACCTCCTGCGCGATCTTCCCGACACGGTGCGCGTCGGCCTCGTCCGCGTCGAAGGAGAAGGCTCCGTCGTCTCGCCGCTCACGCTCGATCGCGATTCGCTGCGAACCTCGCTCGATGAGCTCGTTCCCCGCGGCTCCGAGACTCCCGGCTCCGACCTCGGCAACGGCATCCGGAAGGCGACGGCTCTCCTCTCGTCGCGCGGTTCGCGTTCCCGCTCGATCGTTTTCCTTTCGGACGGGGAGGACCTCGACGACGGTCTCGACGCCGCGATTCGCGACGCGCAGCGCCGGGGGATTGCCGTCGACACGGTCTGCTCCGGCACTCCCGGCGGGGGACCCGTTCCCGCGCGGAACGGCGGATTCCTGTCGGAACGAGGCGGCCCCGTCGTGTCGCACGCTCATCCCGAAAAGATGAAGGCGATCGCCGCGAGCTCGGGAGGCGCGTTCGCCACTCCGGACGATTCGCCGAAGATCCTCGCGGCGAGACTGCGAATGCCCGGCGGGTCGAAACGGGGATGGACGAACCGGGAGCCGGCGGAGCGTTCGCCCTGGGCGCTGGGACTCGCGATCGTCGCGTGGGCGGCCTCCCGGCTGCCGGTCCGGGAGCGGGCGTGAAAAAGGCGGCCGCGGCCCTCCTCGCGCTCGGGTCGATTTTCTCTCCCGCTCGCCGCGCCGCGAAGAAAGGCGTCGAAGACTTCCGCGCGAAACGCGTCGCGGAGGCCCGGCGCGATTTTCGGGAGGCGGAGCGGCGCGAACCGGACGAACCCGCGTGGAAATTCGACGTCGGGACCGCGGACGCGGCCGCCGGAGAGACCTCGGCGGCGCGGGCCGAGCTCGCGAAAGCGGCGGAGTCGAGCGACCCCGCCATCGCTGCGAAAGCCCTTTACCAGATCGGCACGCTCGACCTGCAGGCGGGCAATTACCCGGAGGCGGCCAACGAGCTGCGCCGCAGCCTCGAGATCGTCCCCGGCGACGCGGACGCGAAACGAAACTTCGAGATCGCCGCTCGAAATCGCGACCGCCGGCCTCCCCCGCCCCCGAAGGGAGGCGGCGACCGCAAAGAAGGCCCGAAGGGCGGGAAAAAGCCCGAACAACGCCCGGACGACTCCGACTTTCGCCGGAAGGCCGGCATGACGAAGGCGGAGGCCGAGGCGATGCTGCGGAGCCTGGAGAACGAACAGAAACAGAAAGAGAGGGTCTCGGCCCGCGAACGAGGAAAAGACTGGTGAAACGGGCGGTCTTCGCGGTTCTTCTCGCCGCCGCCCTCTCGCTCCCGGGGCTCGATCGCCGCCGGGACGCCGTCCCTTTCGGCGCGGCTCGAGCCGGACCGCCTCGCCGCCGGGGAGATGACGAGCCTTCAGATCACGATCTCCGGATCCGTTCGGCTCAAAGGCTCGCCCGATCTCGCGCTCCAGAATTTCCAGCTCGTCGCCGGGCCCTCGATCGAAAACCGGTTCGAGTGGATCAATGGAAGCAGCTCGAGCCAGACGATCCTGATCTACCATCTGCGGGCGTTGAAGCCGGGACCGGCGTCGGTCGGCCCGGTTCGGGTTTCCGACACCGCCGGCCAGACGCTCGAGGCGCCGCAGGTGATGGCGACGATCGAGAAACCCGGCGCAACGGCGGGCGAAGCGCGCCCCGCGCCGGTTTCCTCCGACCCGGCGCTCGTCGCTCGCCTCGATCCTCCCCGGCCCTACGCCGGGCAGCAGACCGTCTGGACGCTCTTTCTCGTCACGCGCGGCCGGGCCACGCAGGGGGAGATCAAGGCCCTTCCCGACTTCAAGGGATTCTGGGCGGAAGATCTCGACCGGGAGCCGAACGTTCTGCCGCAGGTCTGGAACATCGCGGGCGCGAGCTGGCACGCGTATCCGATGATCCGCAAGGCGCTGTTCGCGAACCGGCCGGGCGCGATTTCCATTGGCGCCGCCCGCGCGCTGATCGCGGTTCGTTCCGATTTCTTCGACCTCTTCGGCGATTCCCCGTTCTCGGAGTCTCGCCCGGTCGAGCGGGAGGCGCCGGCGGTTTCGGCGGTCTTCCGTCCCGTGCCCGAGAGCGGCGAACGCCTGCCGGTCGGAAGCTTCACCCTGAAGAGCTCCGTGGACCGGACGGACGTCGCGCCGGGGGGCTCGTTCTCCGTGACCGCCTCGCTGTCGGGCGACGGACGTCTGGCCGACGTCGCGGCGCCCGACCTTTCGATCGCGGGGGCGAAGATCTCCGAGCCGGAGTCGCGGCTCTCGATCCGCCGGAGCTCGCAGAGGTTGTCGTCGACCCGAACCTGGCAGTGGGTCGTCACGCCGGAGAAGCCGGGCGTCCTGACGATCCCGGCTCTGCGGATTTCGACTTTCAACCCCGTCACGGGAAGCGTGGCCGAGATCGCGTCCCCGTCGTTGGACGTTCGCGCGGCCGGCCCGCTCGCCCCCGAGCCGACCCCCGCCGCCCCGGTCCTCCCCGCGGCGCCGGCCCGCGCCGCGTTTCCGGCGCCCGCCCTCCTCATCCCGGCTCTCGCGGCCGCCGGTCTGCTGCTGCTCGCGGCGGGTTATCGGCTCGGCCGGTCGCGCTCTTCCGCTCCCGCCCCGGAGAGTCTCGGGGGAGACTCCGGAGGAGCGAATCGGGTCCTTGCTGGCGGCTCTTGCGGCGAAGGCGAGCCGGCGAGGGCGAACGGCCCCGGACGAAATCGCGCGCCTGCGCGACGAGCTCGCCCGGATCGCGTATTCGCCCCAGCTGTCCTCGCGCGAAGAGGCGCTCGACCGACTCGAAGGCGAGGCGATGCAGCTGGCAAGGCGCTGGAAGGTCCGAATTTAGCCTGTGCTAAACTTTTTGGAAATGTCCTCGGTCTGCACGCTCGAGAATCGCCGCCTGGAAGGCTTTCTCGAAAGGCACAAGGCGTACTACCCCTATTCGGGGGAAATCGAGATCGACCGCTTCCTGAGAGAAATTCTCCAGAAAGCCAACGAATTCGTCCCCTCGGAGGCCGGATCGATCCTCCTCGACGACCCCGCGACCAAGAACAACGACGACCGTTCGGAGAGCGATCTCGTGTTCATCGCCACGTTCGGAGCTCACGCGACGAAGATCCTCGGCCAGAGGATGAGCGCCCGGATCGGAATCGTCGGGCACGTCTACGTGAGCGGAGTGGGTTACATGACGCCCGACGTCGTCGACGATCCGTACTTCTACCCCTCGATCGACATGACGACCCAGGAGCAGACGCGATCCGTCCTGTGTGTGCCGATCAAGATCGAGTCCGCCGTCTGCGGCGTCCTGGAGCTGATCAATCGCGAGGGATCCCAGGGTTTCGTGGGAAAGGACCGGCGCCTTCTGGAGATTTTCGCCGACCACGCGTCGATCTCGATCCAGAATCTCCTCGACGCCCGGCGGGCGCACGAGGTCGCCAAGAGGGACGGCCTGACCGGCCTCTACAACGACCGGTTTCTCCACCTGAAACTCTCGCAGGACCTCTCGCGCCTCGCGCGGGACGGAGGAGATCTTTCCCTCATTTTTCTCGATCTCGACAATCTGAAATCGGTCAACGACCGGTTCGGCCACCTGGCCGGAAGCCAGGTCCTCCGGGAAATCGGTTACATCCTGAGCAAGACGATCACCGACGAGCGGGCGACCCTGACTCGATACGGCGGCGACGAGTTCGTTCTGGTCCTGCCCGGCCTCGAGCTCGAACAGGCCTTCCGTCTCGCCGAAGAGGTGCGGGAGGCGATCGCCGCGGCCGTGTACCTTTCGCGCCCGTACGGATTCAACGAGCCCGCGCTGTCGCTCCGCAAGCTCTCGGCTTCGCTCGGAGTCGCATCGGTGCGCGGCCAGACGACGCTCGGGGCGCCCGTGGAGCAGCAGAAAAACGAGCTGCTCCGGGCCGCGGACGCTGCGATGTACCGGGCGAAAGAGACCGGGAAAAACCAGTCCCAGATGGCGCCGCCGGGGGTCCGTCGCGCCGCCGTCAGCGCCGTCTGACGCCCACGCCGAGGGAGGCCCGGGAGCGGCCGAGGGGCCTGGAGGCGGCGCGCAGGCTGTTCTGAGGAGCCGAAAAGTGTGTTTGAGCTGGATGCCTTCAGCTCGAAGTCTCCAGGCCCCCCACGGAAGGACGATGCCGGAGCGAAGCCCGACGTTGCGAGTTCTTTTCGGCGAGCGAGGAACTGCCGAGCGCCGCCCGGGGCCACGCCCCGAATCGGGCCGAGCGAAGCCCTGCTCCGGTTTGAACCGCGGACTCGCCGCATGGTATTTTCAGTCGTTTGTTTGAGGTGACTTCATGACGTCTCTGGCCAATCGCCGCGAAGTGGAAGCCCGGGAGGTGCTCGATAGCCTGTCCCGGCACATCCTGGTCGACGGATACCACGTGGTCATGGACCTGGCCAGGAGCCGCGGCTCCTACCTCTACGACTCCCGGAGCGAGCGATACATCCTCGACTTCTTCACGAGCTTCGCGACGTGCCCGATCGGCTACAACCACCCGAAGCTCCGAACGATCGAATTTCGCGAGCGCCTCGCCGACGTCGCGACGAACAAGCCGGCCAACAGCGACATCTACACGCAGACTTACGCGAATTTCGTCGAGACTTTCGCCCGAATCGCGATTCCGGAAAGCCATTCGCGGCACCTTTTCTTCGTCGAAGGGGGCTCCGCTCGCCGTCGAGAACGCGCTGAAGACGGCGTTCGACTGGAAGGTGCGGAAGAACTTCGCGAAGGGCATCCGGGAGGAGAAGGGGCACCAGATCCTCCATTTCCAGCACGCCTTCCACGGCCGCACCGGCTACACGCTCTCGCTCACCAACACGGCCGATCCGCGAAAGACCCAGTACTTTCCGAAGTTCGACTGGCCCCGGATCAGCTGCCCGAAGCTTTCGTTCCCGGTCACCGATGCCGTCCTGGAGCGAGTCTCCGCGCTCGAGAACCGGGCCGTCGCCGAGATCGAGGCCGCCCTGCGGGAACGCAAGGACGACATCGCCGGGCTCATCATCGAGCCGATTCAGGGCGAGGGGGCGACAACCACTTCCGCCCCGAATTCTTCCAGAAGCTCCGCGAGCTCGCCGACGAGCACGAGTTTCTCCTGATCTGCGACGAAGTGCAGACCGGTGTGGGAATGACGGGAACGATGTGGGGATGGCAGAACATGGGGATCGTCCCGGACATTTTCGCTTTCGGCAAGAAGACCCAGGTCTGCGGAATCGCCGTCAATCCCCGGGTCGACGACGTCGACTCGGTGTTCAAGGTGTCGTCGCGGATCAACTCGACGTGGGGTGGAAACCTCGTCGACATGCTCCGGGCGACGCGATATTTCGAGATCATCGCCGCGGAGAACCTCGTCGAGAACGCGCGGCAGGTCGGCGAACACCTGCTCCTGAAGCTCCGGGCGCTCGCGGAAGAGATGCCGGAAACCGTTTCGAACGTCCGGGGCCGGGGACTCTTCATCGCCCTCGACCTGCCGGACGGCGAATCGCGGGGCAAGGCCCTGTCCGCCTGCATCGACAACGGCCTCATGGCGCTCGCCTCGGGATCCGCCGCGATCCGGATGCGTCCGCCGCTCACGCTGTCGATCGCGGAAGCCGACGAAGCCGTCGAAAAACTCGGCCGGTCGCTGAAGAGTTTGGCGTCCCTTCGCGGAAATTCCTAACTGCCTGGCAAGACTCCTCCCCTGGTGCTCGCTTCCGCCTCGCCGCGGCGGAGGGAGATCCTTTCCTCGCTCGGAATCACGTTTCGCGTCCTCGTGTCCCGGCGCAGCGAAACCCTTCGCCGGGGCGAAGACGCGCCGTCGGCCGTCCGGCGCCTCGCGCGGGAAAAAGCCCAGCAGGTATTCGCGAACGCGGACGGGCGCGCGGTACTCGCCGCCGACACGCTCGTCTATCGCGGGGCGAACATCTTCGGAAAACCCGCCGGCCGCGCGAAAGCAGCCTCCATGCTCGAAGAGCTCTCCGGAAAAACCCATTACGTCGCGACCGGGGTGTGCCTCATCACGCCGGACAGCCTGATCGAGCGCACGGCCGTTTCCCAGGTCCGCTTCGCTCCTCTCTCGCCGGCCGAGATCGCCTGGTACGTCTCGACGGAGGAACCGTTCGACAAGGCCGGAGGGTACGCGGTTCAGGGCCTCGGCGCGAGGTTCATCCAGGAGATCCGAGGCTCCTACAGCAACGTCGTCGGCCTGCCGGCCCGCGAAGTCTACGAGATGCTTCTCGAGGCGGGCCTCGGGCCGCTCGCGATGCCGGCGCCTCCGCGGAAGAACCCACGCCGGCCCAAAAATTGATTCCGGTCGTTTTCGCTCCGACGATTTCCGCGGCAAAGCGGGCCGGACGCGGCCGGAGCGAGTTTCTTCCCGCCTCGCCGAGATGCGACGGCGCGCTCGACCGCGCCCTCTCGGAAGGGCTGCCTGTCCGGTTCTGCGCGCCGAAAACGGCTTCGAAATTCTGGTCGCTCGTCCGCCGCCGCTACCGGCTCCCCGCGGCTCCCGCGCTCCTGCGGGACGCGATCGGAGGCATCGCCCGCCACGAAACAGAGAAGGAAAAGTCTCCGAACGCTCGCGGCGGACCAGCCCGCGGCCGAATGGAAGCGCTCTGGATCGAGGGCGCGCTCTCCGATTCCCGGGCGCGGGCGCTGCTGCGCGAAGGCGGCGAGATCCGGCTGTGGGTGATCGAGGACTTTCGCCGGCTGCGCGTCTCCGACGCGCTCCTGGCGCGCGTGGAACGCGCCGGAATCCGCGTCGCCGCGATCCGAACGCTTCGCGCTTCGGTGTTAAGATCTCGCGTATGAAGCGAACGTCTCTCCGCGATCGTCCTCGCCGCCTGCTCGGTTTCGTCGCTCCGAGCGGCCGCGCCGAAGACGGAACCGCTGCCGTTTCTCAGGACGACTACCCGCAGGCGCTGTCCCGCGCGCGGGCCCGGAAGCTACCGATCTTCGCGGAGGCCTGGGCCCCCTGGTGACACACCTGCCGCTCGATGAGGGCATTCGTCTTCACCGACGAATCCCTCGCGAAGCGCGCCGGACAGTTCGTCTGGCTTTCGGTCAACACGGAGCTCGCAAAGAACACCGGTTTCCTCAAGAAGTACCCCGTGCAGGCGTACCCGTCGTTTTTCGTGATCAGCCCGGAAACGGAGACGGTCGCGTATCGCTGGATGGGCGGCGCGACCGTCGCGCAGCTGCAGAAATCCTCGACGACGGCCGGCGGGCGGTTCGCCCCGGCCGCGGAGATTTCCAGACCTCGCTCGCCCGCGCGGTCGCCTCTTCGGCGCCGGGAAAAACGCCGAGGCCGCGTTTCGTATCGCGAGCTTCGCCCGCCCCGAAAGGTGGGATGATACGAAGGACGTGGAGTCGCCTCCTTTTCGCTCTCATACGCTTGCACGAAAGCGGAAGGGTGCGCGCGCGCCGCGTTCGAGGCCTATCCGAAACTCCTTCCGCGTCGCGTCGGCCTCGGGGAAACGTCGCGGCGGCGGGTCTCGGGTGCGCGCTCGAGCTTCCCGCCGAAAAACCGGGACGAGCGGCTCTGGTTGCCTCGCTCGAGAAGTGCGACGCTCGAATCGATGGCGAACCCGCGCCTGGTCATGACCGCCGACGACCGTTCGAGCCTCTACCAGGTGCTGATCGACGCCCGCGAAGACGCGAAAGACGAGGCCGGCCAGCGAAAGACGACGGAAGAATGGTCCGCGTTCCTCGACGCCGAAGCGGCCCGCGCGAAGACCCCGGAGCAGAGGTCGTCGCTCGATCCCCACCGGCTTCTCGCCTATATCGCGCTGAAGACTCCCGAAAAGGCCGTGCCGATGCTCGAAGCCTCGGAGCGCGATCTGCCGGACGATTACAACCCGCCCGCGCGGCTCGCTCTCGCGTACAAGGAAATGGGACGCTTCGACGACGCGATTTCCGCCTCCGACCGCGCGCTGGCGAAGGCCTACGGGCCGCGAAAAGTCGGAATTTTGCGAACGCGCGCCGAGATTTATGAAGCCATGGGAAAGCCCGAACTGGCAGCTTCGACGCTCCGGGAGGCGATCGACTACTCCGAGAAACTGCCGGACGAGCAGAAATCCGACGCCCGGATCGCGGCGCTCCGGAAAAAGCTCGGCGAAGTCCTCAAACCCGGCAAACCGTGAGAGAGTTGCCGTTGGATGTACAACGAATACTACGGGTTCCGCGAATCTCCCTTTAACATCACCCCCGATCCCCGGTTTCTCTTTTTCAGCGAGCAGCACCGGGAAGCCTTCAACCACATCCTCTTCGGCATCCGCGAAAGGAAAGGATTCATTCAGATCACCGGCGAGGTCGGAGCCGGGAAGACGACCGTTTGCCGATCGATCCTGGAGCAGCTCGGAGAAGGCTACAAGACGGCCCTGATCCTGAATCCGCGGCTGACGAGCGCCCAGCTGCTTCGCGCAATTCTCGCGGAGCTCGGCTTGCCTCCCCGCCGGGCCGACCGCGCCGCGGGGCTCGAGTCCCTCAACCGGTTTCTCCTGGAGCAGGCCGAGGCGGGCCGGGACGTGGTCGTCTTCATCGACGAGGCGCAGGATCTCGGAGACGATCTGCTCGAGGACGTTCGACTGCTCTCCAATCTCGAAACCGACCAGCGCAAGCTCCTCCAGATCGTCCTGGTCGGCCAGCCGGAGCTCCGCGAGAAACTGAACGCGCAGGATCTTCGCCAGCTGCGCCAGAGGATCACCGTTCGCTACCATCTCGAGCCCCTGTCGCGCGCGGACACGGAACGATACATCCAGCACCGCCTCCAGATCGCGGGCGGCAACGGACGGCCGGACTTCAGCGGCTGGGCGATTCGGAGCATCCACCGGTACTCGAAAGGAGTTCCCCGCCTCATCAACGCCGTCTGCGACAAGACGCTGCTCTGCGGTTTCGTCACCGGCGATGACCACCTGACTTCGAGCCACGTTCGCCGGGCCGTACGCGAGCTGGAGGGAAGATGAGCCTCATCGACGACGCCCTGAGACGCGCCCGCGAAGAAGCCGCCCTGCAGGAAGCCGCGAAACGGCCCGGAGCTTCGCGCTGGGCTCCGTCCCACATTCCGCGGCGCCGTCGCTCGGCCTGGAAGGCCGCGGGCGCGCTCGCCGCCGTCTTCCTCGCGGGCTCCGCGGCCGCATGGCTCTTCCTCGCGAGAACTCCCGCGCGCTCCGTTCCGGATCCCGCCGCGCGCCCCGCCGCGGCGCGGCCGCCGGCCCCGGTCGCCCTGCCGGTGCGGGTCGTCGAGCCTTCCCCGCGCCGACCCGGAAAATCGAGCCTCCGGCTCGGACCCGGGCCCGCCGCGCTCCCGAAAGAACCTCCGCCGCGCCGGGTCCTGCCGCTCCGGAAAAGTCTCCCGCGGCCGCGGCGCCCGCATCCACGACCGCCGCGGCCCTCCCGACGGGCGGCCAGAGGACGTTCGTGCACAGCGCGACGCTCGCCGGCGGCCAGACGATCGAGCTCGGAGGCATCGTCTACAGCGAGGTGAATCCCGTCGCCCTCATCAACGGAAAAGTCGTCGCGCCCGGCGGTCTCGTCGGCGACTTCACGGTGGTTCAGATTCGCCCGGAACGGGTCGATTTCTCCGGGAACGGAACGACGTTTTCGATCCTCCTGCGCTGAGCGTGTTGTCCTCTGACGGCGCTCTCTTCTTCGCCCGGCACGCGGCGGTATTCGCCGTGCTCGGAGCGACGTGCTTCATCTTCGGGAGGCGACTCCTGCGAACCTTCCATTTCGAGAACGCCGGCGAAGAGATCGCGGTCTGCGCCGGTCTCGGTCTCGGAACCGCGGCGACCGTGCTGTTCGGAATCGGGCTCGCCGGGTATCTGACGGCTCCCGTCGTCGTTGGCGGGATTCTGCTGATCCACACGGCATGCCTGGCGACCTGGCGGGACACGGTCCGGCGGGTTCGAGCTCGCGCGGCGGAAAGTCGCGATCTGTGGCCCTGGGTTCCCGTCGCCGTCGCGTGCGTCCTCGTCGCCGTTCTCTCCTGCTATCCCCCGACCGGCTTCGACGCGACCCTCTACCATCTGCCCTACGCGCGGGCTTTCGCGCGAACGCACCGGATCGTGGCCCTTCCGGAGCGGCGATTTCCGCTTTTTCCGCAGCTCGGCGAGTCGGCGTTCTCCGCCGTGCTCCTCGTCTCCGACGACACGAACACTCAAAGCGTCGAGCTTCTGGCCCTTCTCGCCGGCCTCGCGGCTCTCGCGGGCTGGGCCCGGAGAAAGGGCGGCCCCGCCGCGGCCGCGTGGGCGCCCTCCGCGTGGGCCGGCTGCCCGGCCGTCGCGATCTTCGCGGCCTCCGCTTACGTGGATGTCGGGTTCGCGCTGTTCGCCCTTCTCTCGTTTCTCTCCTGGGAGCGCTGGAGGGAAGGCGGCGGCGGGAATTGGGCGGTCCTCTCGGGAGCGTTTGCCGGGTTCTCCGCCGGAACGAAATACCACGGCCTCTTCGTGGCGGCGCTGCTCGGAGCCATGACGATCTGGGAGTGCGGCCGTCGCCGGAAGGGCGGGAAACCGGTCCTCCTTTTCGCGGCGGCCGCCGCGATCGTCGCCGCGCCGGCGTACGTTCGAAACTTCCTCGTCACCGGAAACCCGGTGTTTCCGTTCTTCTCCCGCGTGTTCGGCCCCTCGCCGTACTCTCTCGCTCTCGATGCCGTGACGCCCGGAGGCACCGCCGGATCGGACGCGAGGATCACGTTTCTTCGGGCCGCCCGGGAGTGGCTGGGCGCGCCGCTGCGCGTCGCGCGCTCGCTGACCGGAACGCCCGGCCTCTCCGGCCAGGCGCCGCTCTCCCCGTTTCTCCTTCTCCTCGCCGCGGCTGCCGCCCTCGCGGCGCTTCGAAGCCGACCCGTTCGGCGCGCGCTGCTGTTCGCCGCCGCTTACGCGATCGCGTGCGGCGGCGCGGAAACACGGTTCCTGATTCCGGCCGCCGCGTTGATCGCCTTCGCCGGGTCGGTCGCGCTCGAGGGCTTCGCCGGGGAACGAGCCGTTCGGTCGGTCGCGATCCGATCCGCGGTCGCGGCGGCGCTCGTCCTTCCGGGCGCCGCGTGGACGGGCCACCGCCTCGTCCGGCTCGGCCCGATCCCTGTCCGGGCCGAGGACCGCGACGCCTACCTTCGCCGCGCGTTTCCTTCGTATGCCGCGATCGAATACCTGAATCGATCTCTCGGACCCGCCTACACGGTCTACGCGGTGGGGGCCGAGAACCTCGCGTACTTCGCGGAGGGGAAGTATCTCGGCGACTGGTTCGGCCCTTACAGCTACGGCCGGATCTACGGGCCGCCGCCACGCGACGCGGCGACGCTCGCCGGGAACCTGCGGAAGATCGGCGCGGGCTATCTCCTTCTCAATTTCGCGCGCCTGCCCGCCCCCCCGCCGAACGACGCCTCGTTCCGGCGGCTGTTCCGGGAGCGGCTCCGGGGACCCGGGTTCGTCCTGTACGAGAGAACTCCCTGACCGTTCTCGATAGAATCCCCATCGAGACGAAGGAGGCAGAATGCCGAAGGCCCAACCCTCGCCGGCCGCGCACGCTCCGAGCAACCCCTTCGAGGTCGCCCTCGAACAGTTCGACCGGGCCGCCGACATCCTCGGACTGGATGCCGGACTTCGCGAAACCCTGCGCCGGCCCAAGCGCCAGCTGATCGTCTCGATCCCCGTCCGCATGGACGACGGCTCGATTCGCGTCTTCGAGGGCTATCGGGTTCAGCACAACATCGCCCGGGGCCCGGCCAAGGGCGGCATCCGCTACCACCCGCAGGTCTCGCTCGACGAGGTCAAGGCCCTCGCGTCCTGGATGACCTGGAAATGCGCGGTCGTCAACATTCCCTTCGGCGGGGGAAAGGGCGGCGTCATCTGCGATCCGAAATCCATGTCGCAGGGAGAGCTCGAGCGGATGACGCGGCGCTTCACGTCCGAAATCTCGATCATCATCGGCCACGACCGGGACATTCCCGCGCCCGACGTCTACACGAACCCCCAGATCATGGCGTGGATGATGGACACGATCTCGATGACGAAGGGCTATTCGACGCTCGGCGTCGTGACGGGAAAACCGATCGCCGTCGGAGGCTCGGAGGGGCGCAACGAGGCGACTGCCCGGGGATGCGTCGTCGCGATCGGCGAAGCCGCCGAGCACCTCTCGATGAAGATCAAGGGCGCGAAAGTCGCCGTGCAGGGATTCGGCAATGCCGGGGCGATCAGCGCCCGCCTGCTCTGGGAAATGGGGGCGAAAGTCGTCGCGGTTTCCGATTCGACCGGCGGGATCTACAACGCCCAGGGTTTGCCGATCGACAAGGTCCTCGCCGCGAAGGAAAAATCGGGAACCGTGCGCCGCTATTCGGGCCCCTGCGAGAAGATCTCCAACGAGGCCCTCGTGGAGCTGCCGGTCGACGTCCTCGTGCCGGCCGCCCTCGAGGGCGTGATCACGCAGGACAACGCGCGGCGCGTGAAGGCGAAGATCATCGCCGAGGCGGCGAATGGGCCGACGACGCCGGAAGCCGACGACATCCTCCTGAAGCGCGGGGCGCTCGTGATTCCCGACATTCTCGCGAACGCCGGCGGCGTGACGGTGTCCTACTTCGAATGGGTCCAGGACCTCTATTCGTTCTTCTGGGAGACCGACTTCGTGTACGCCCACCTCACGAAAACGATCCGACACTCGTTCAAACAGGTGTACGACACCGCGAAGAAGAACAAAACCGACATGCGCACGGGAGCGATGGTTCTCGCCGTCGGGCGCGTCGCCGAGGCGACCCGGATCCGGGGACTGTTCCCATGAAGAGCCTGCAGGACACCTACGCCCCGAACAATCGCTGCTTCGGCTGCGGCCCCGCAAACGAGAAGGGGCTCCGCATCAAGAGCTTCGCGGAGGGAGACGAGCTCGTCTGCGACTGGACGCCGGAGCCCCACCACCAGGCCTTCCCGAACGCGTTGAACGGCGGCATCTGCGGCTCGCTGCTCGATTGCCACAGCAACTGGGCGGCGGCTTATTCACTTCCTCAAGAAGTCGGGAGGGAACGAGCTTCCGAGCACGGTGACGGCGGATTTCCACGTCCGATTGCGAAAGCCCACGCCGATGGATGCGCCGTTGCGCCTGCGCGCGAGAGTCGTCGAGTCGGAAGGAGACCGCGCGACCGTGGAAGCGAGCATCGAATCGCGCGGCACCGTGACGGCGACCTGCCGCGGCACGTTCGTCGTCGTCCGCGAGGGACATCCCGCTTTCCACCGCTGGTGACGAGGCCGATCGGCTAAGATTCGAGAAATGCCTTTCGAGCCGGGATCCTGCGATGCGCCCTTCGTGGACGTCGTCGTTCCGGTCCACGACGAAGAGGCCTACATCGCGGAAAAGATCGAGAACCTCCTGGCCCTGGACTACCCGGCCGAACAAATCCGTTTCTGGATCGTCGACGGCGCGTCCCGGGACGCCACCCTGAAGGCCGCGGCCCCCGTCGCCGCCGGTGATCCGCGGTTCACGCTCCTTCGGGCGGGCGCGGCCGACAAAGCGCGGCAGATGAATCTCGCCCTTTCGAAGTGTCGCGGCGATTGGATCCTCGTGACGGACGCGGACTCCCGCCTCGCGGCCGACACGCTCCGCAATCTCGTGAACGAGGGAGCGTCCTCGCCCCGCACCGGCGCGGTCGGCGTCACGGTGACCCCGGCGCGGCCCCATCCCTGGGAAGAGCTCCACTGGCGAACATCCGACGGCGTCCGGCTGCGGGAAGCCGCCCGCGGCAGCGCGTCGATAGTGACGGGACCCTGTTATCTCGTCCGGCGGGGGATCCTGGACCGGTTTCCCCCGGGCGTCGTCGCCGACGACGTCCACGTCGCGTTTCGCACCGCGGCGGCGGGGCTGCGGACCGGCTTCATCCCCGGGAACGTGACGGAACTGAGGACGCCCGCGTCGATCCGGGAGCTGATCCCGCACAAGTTCCGGAAAGCCCGAGCGTACGTTCGGGAGATTTTCCGGTTCCTCCCGCGGCTCGGCTCCATGCGCGGGGACTCCCGAAGAACATTCCTGCGGCACGCGGCGAAGATGCTGCTGTTTCCGCTGGCCGTCGTTCCCGCCGCCGCGCTCGCCGTCCGGGCCGCCGGCGCGACGATTTCGCTCGGGGCCGCCCTCGCCGCGGCGAGCGTTCTTGCCGCGAGGACCGAATGGCGGCGGCCGATCGCGCTGGCGGCGCTCCTCACGGCCGTTCTCTTCGTCGCGACGGTCTCGCTGCCCTTCGTCGGTCTTCGCCTCTCCTACCGAAAGGTCGACGCGCGGCGACTGCCGCTTCCGGAGATCGACGCGGCATGAAAAACAGCGCGAAAATCGCGATCGGCGGCCGGATCCTCGCGGCCCGGCTGACGAACCGCCCGCGCCCGTTCTTTGTCCAGTACTCGCTGCTGAACGGCTGCAACGCCCGCTGCGTCTACTGCAATTCGCCCGACCGCGAAGACCGGCCCTCTTTCCTTCGACCAGCACGTCGCGATCCTTCGCGATTTCGCGCGCCTCGGAGCCGCCCGGATCAAGTTCCTCGGCGGCGAGCCGCTCCTCGTCCGCGAGATCGGCGCGCTGGCCGACGAGGTCCGCCGGCTCGGGATGCGCACCGCGATGGTCACGAACGGCTTCCTGATCCCGGAGAAGTTCGACACGGTCCGAAAAATGGACGAGATCGTCATCTCGATCGACGGCGCCGAGGAAGCGCACGACCGACAGCGCGGCCCCGGCGCCTGGACGAAGGTCATGCGGGGAATCGATCTGTGCGCGAAAGAGGGGCTCGACTTCTTTCTGTCGGCCGTCGTCACGCGGCACAGCGCCGACCAGATCCCGTGGCTGCTGGAAACCGCGTCTCGCCTCGGAATCATGGTCAATTTCCAGATTCCCCAGTTCAACGAGGAGATGTACGGCGCCGAGGCGCGAGCGTGGATGCCCGACCCCGGCGACATCCGACGCATCGTCGCGGAGATCATCGCGGCGAAGGAGAACGGAGCCCCGGTGCTGTTCACGACTCGCTCCTACCGCCGCACGCTCGCCTGGCCCGACTTCGCGCTCGAGCGCGTCGAACGCCCGGGAAAGCGGTCCCCCTGCACGGCGGGCCGCTATTTCCTTCAGATGGAGCCCAACGGCGACGTCTATCCCTGCGTCCTGCACATCGGCACGTTTCGCCCGCTTCAACGCCGCGCGCGACGGCGTCGAGAAAGCCTGGCGCCACGCCGGGGAGCACTCCTGCTTCCGTTGCTACAACACCTGGCTCAACGAAAACCGCGCGATTTTCGACCTGAGCCCGGCCGTGCTCGGAAACTTCTGGAGCAACTATCTGAACGGCCGCGCGAGCTCGCCCCGCCCGGACTGAGACCGCGCCCGTGAACCGGCTTCGATATTTCGGGGGCTTCGCCGCGGGAGCGATCTGGCTGATCGTCTGCTGCGCGGTCGGATTCGCCTTTCTCCCGTTCGGCCGCCGCGAACGGCTCGCGGTCCGCGTCTTCGCGAAGCTCTTTTGCGGCGGGATCCTTGCAGCCGTGGGCTGGCGCGTCCGCGTCGAAAATCCGGAGGGATTCACCTCGCACCGGCCGTGCGTCTTCGTCGCGAACCACCAGAGTTTTCTCGACGTGCTCCTGTTTGGCGCGATCGTGCCGAAGGGCACCGTCGCGGCGGGAAAGAAGGAAATCGCCCGCATTCCTTTCTTCGGATGGTTCTTCCGGGCGTCGGGGAACATCCTTCTCGACCGCGGAAATCATCCGCAGACGGCGGCGGCGCTCCATCGGGCCGCCGAGATCATCCGCCGGGAAGGGCTCTCGGTCTGGATGATGCCCGAAGGACACCGCAACGACGGAAAAACCCTGCTCCCGTTCCGGAGCGGCGCTTTCCGCCTCGCGGCCGAGGCGGGAGTTCCGATCGTCCCCGTCGTCGCCGAGCCGATCTCCGCCGTGGCCGACACGAAGCGGAAGCTCGCCCACCGGGGCGAGTTCCGGATCCGCGTTCTCGAGCCGATCGCGACCGACGCCGCCGAGACTCCGCTGAAAATGGCACAGCTCGTCGAAAGGGCCCGGAACCGGATGCAGAAGGCGTTCGACGAGCTGGCCGCGACACGCACCAGCTGAGAAGAACGCGCGGTTCGCTCGCAACACCTCCTCGTCTCGGGCGCGAAGGTCGCCCGGACGTCATTCCCGGAAATGGCGGATGCTGTTCGCGTAATAGCTCAGGAGCGGCAACTCGGAAGCGCGCGCCCGAAAGAGGCCCTCGCGCTCGTCGACCAGGTGGCGGAGAGTCAGCGCGCGAAGACCCACGGCGATCGCGTAGTCCTGGTCTTTTCGCGGGACGTAGACGTGAGCGCCGCGCGATTTCAACTCTTCCTCCAGCTCGTAGACGCGGCCCTTGATCTCGAGCTCGCCGAACTCGCGGTCGGGGCGTTCCACGAACACGCTCGCGACGAGGGAGACGGGCAGGACGGGGATGACGCGGCCGAGCGCCGCCATCAATTCGTCGGCGAATTCGCCGACCCGGCGAAACCGTTCCTCTCGAGGCAATGCCGCGAAATCGACGTTCTCGCGGGCCGCGTAAGCCTTCAACGAGATCGGAGCTCCGAAATTGACGCAGGCATACCCGAATCGATGCCAGCGGTTTCGGGCCAGCAGGGCGGCGTTGCGGAAGACGAAGCCCGCGGCCGTGCGAACGGCCGCCGAGCGGCCCCTCCGCGGCTCGTCGGCGAGGTCGCGCAGGAGCGAGCGGTCCTCCAGAGTCCGGTCGTAGTTGATCCCGACCGGAATGAAGACGAGATCCCGCGACGACCGGGTATCGAACGACTTGAGCATGTAGTCCAGCAGGCCGAGCTTCGGCCGCTGCAGGCGTCCGTCGCGGGACAGCCCCCCTTCGGGAAACAGCGCCTGCGTCACTCCGGCGGATGTCGCCATCGCGACGTAACGCTCGAGCACGCGGCGGTAGAGGACATTCTTCGAGTTTCGGCGCACGAAATACGCTCCCATCGCGCGGATGAGCGTCTGCAGCGGCCAGATCCTCGCCCATTCGCCGACCGCGTACGAGAGCGCGGCCCTCTCCGCCGCGAGGTAGGCGACGAGGACGTAGTCCATGTTGCTGCGGTGGTTGATCACGAAAACGACGGTCGCGTCGGGAGAAATCGCGGAGAGAGCCCCGTCATCCGAAGAGCCGAGCCTCACCCGAAAAAGAGATCGAGCGAACCGGCGCGCCAGCGAATAGCCGATTCGAAAATAAATGTAGGCGTTGAATGCCGGAACGATCTCCCGCGAGTAGCGACGGACGCGTTCCATCGCGACGGCCCGCGGCATCTGTTCGCTTTGCGCGAAGTCCTCGGCCGCCTCCTGGACTTTCGGATCGTACTGGAGGCGGTCGATCAGAACCTGGCGTTTCGTCAGCTTGAACGGCTGGATCCGGATGTGGAGGCGGGTATTGAGCTCCTCGAGGACGCGGTTGACGCGGCGTCGGAGGAACCAGCGAACGCTCGGGAGGAGGATCCGGTCGAGAGCGGCCCACAGCGCGAGCGCGAGCACGACGAGCGCGGCCCACAGCGGAAACGTCACCGATCGAGGCATGGAATTTCGCGTCCAGCATACGCGTCAAACGCGAGAGTCGGTGGGTCCACCCGTCCGACCTCGCAGACGCGTCCCGCTCTGCGGCGAGGGAGGTGGTCGCAAGAGAGGGAATCGGTTGTCTGAGGCGCCGTCTCGTGCGCCGACCCAAGGTGGAGGCTCGAAGACCAGCCATCCCGAAACCGGGAAAGCCTCCCCTGTTCACCCCGCAGCGGTCGGCGCAAGGCGACGAGTTCCGATTCCCGAACGAGCGAGCTCCCGAGACGCGAGCGAAGCCCTATTTCTTCGCGGCGGCTTTCTTCGTCCCCTTTTCCCGTTTTTCGGTCGCCTTGAAGAGCTCCGACCACGTCTCGCCGTCCGGCGAGATCGACCACGAGAACGTGTTCTCGTCCGGCGAGACCTGCGTCACGATGAACCGGCCCTTCATCGTCTTGTCGCCCATCTTCTGCTCGTTGTTCCAGGTCCACTTGTTCCCGTCGACGGTCCCGGTTGCGGTTTCGTGCGTTCCCATGCTGTCGAACGACGCGTAGGTATAGACCTTGTCGTTGGCGTCATAGCCGAACATCTCGAGCCCCGTGCTCTTGCCCATCGGCCCGTTGCCTTCCACGCGGCACGTCAGGAAGTAGTGACCCGCGAACCAGGAGCAATGCTCCGTCGCGGTCATTTTCCCGCCGGGCCCCATCGGGCTCTTCATCATTTCGCCGCTAAGATGCCACGTCCCCGCGAACGAGGCGAGCTTCTGGAGCTCGGGCGCGGGTTTCGGCATCTCCATCTTCTTCGTTTCCTCGGCGAGCGCGAAGGCGGAGACGGCGACGACCAGCGTGGCCAGAAGGATCGGTGTCTTTTTCATGAGTCCTCCCTTTCGGGGAGGATCTTACCTCCGTCCGATCACCGCGACTCGGCGCCCTGCACGGGCGAGGCCGGCAGACGGTCGAGAACCGGAAGGCCGCCCGCTCCGACACGCCCGAAGCTCAGTACCCCGGTCGGGCACATCTGAACGCACGCGGAGCAGCGCACGCATTCGGGATCCTCCATCGGGAACGCCCTTGTTCGCGAAGCTCATCACGTCGATCCCCTGGTGGCAGACGGACGTGCAGACGTTGCACGAGATGCATTTCGATTTCTCCGCAAAGATGCGGAATTTCGAAAAGCGCGCATAGACGTGCATCAGCGCGGCGAGCGGACAGGCGAACCGGCACCAGACGCGTCCCGAGAACCAGAAGTAGAAGCCCACGCCCAGGATCCCCGCGAGGAAGATGTCGACGGACCAGGAGTAGTTGAGAAACGGAACCCCATCGAAGAGCCATCGGAATGCGCGGTCGGGCCACGACTCGCGGCCGGCCAGCCCAACCCGCGACCCGCAGACCGAAGAGCAGAACCGCGAATCCGAGCACCGCCTGGCCCACCATGTTGACGCGGTTCCAGAGCGGCCCGTGCGGCATTTTCTGCGCGGTGCGCATCCCCCAGGGTTTCGGCCAGCGCCCCGCAGGAGCAGATCCAGCCGCAGTACGCGCCCTTTCCCCAGCGGCGGATCGAGCAGCGGGATGATCACGAACGTCTGCACGAAGCAGATCGCGAGCCACAGCCACATCGGGCGATCCGTGAATACGTTGTAGACGTTCAACGGAAAGGCGAGGACGAACCCGTAAGAGCGCCAGTAAGCGCGTTCGTGCCCGATCGCGTCGTAGCGCTCGAACAGGTGGTCGGCGAGCCACTGGGAGGCGCCGCCGTGCGAGAAAAAGCCGTTCCGCCCCATCCACGGCAGGAGAATTTCCGGAAGCAGGAAGAGCGGCACACACTGGATCGCGATCAATGTCAGCGTCTGGAGCGTGACGTACCGGGTCTTTCGACGGCGGATTCGGCGGACCCCGAAAACCGCGACGAGAGCGCAGTAAACGAGCGTGTAGTAGAAGGCCGGGTTCCCGAGCCCGCGCCGGACCGTGAAGAGCAGGTTTGTCTCGCGATTCGACCAGTCCGCGATCTTCCCGCCGGCCGCGCCGATCGCAGCGGGCACGCCGTAGGGAAACGCGTTCCGCGCCTCGACCCAGCTCTGGATCGGGACTTCCGGGTGGCGGCTCTTCCAGTTGAAGAGCAGCGCGCAGAAAACGAGGAACGCGGCGAGACCGGCGTAAGCCGCGACCCCGAGCTCGCCCCGGATGCGGATGCCCGACCGGCGGAAGAAATCGAGCGGCGCTTCGCGCCCGATCATCGAAAATACGATGTCGTTCGGAATCGTGCTCTCCCGGCCGGAGGAGTCCCGAATGCCGACTTCGGCCGCGCCGATTCGGACCACCTCGGTCCCGAGCAGCAGGCGGACCGAGCCGCGCCGCACTCTCTCGATGTTTTCCGGCTTCGGACGCGAGAGCTCCGCCTTCCGATAGGAGAGGGCGACGCGGGCTCCGGAGCTCTCCAGGGCGATCGCGGCTTCGAGCGCGGAATCTCCCCCGCCGACGACGAGGACGTCCCGGCCGGCAAAATCACTCGGATCGAAGAGGCGGTTGAAGACCTTTCCGGAGTCCTCTCCGGGCACGTTCAGGCGTCGATGGTCGCCTCCGCGGCCGATCGCGACGATCACGCGGCGCGCCGCCGAGGTCTTTCCATCGTCATGGTGCAGGTCGAGCCGGTCGTCGATCCGCTCGATGCGCTCGATCCGGGCCCGGGTCGCCTCGATGCCCGCGGATCTCCGGATCTCTTCCAACCGCTCGAGCAGGTGACGCGGGCAATGAAGCGCGTAGAGCATTGCTGCAAGCGCGCTGGCGAGCATCCGGCAGCTGCGCCCGCGAAACCTGGCCGAAGCGGCGCTCCCCGGCCCAGGGCATACAGTGCGCCGCCAAGCGGGGCGAGCGAGAGAAAACTAATGCTGAGGACGCACGCGACGGAATTGGAGCCGATGGCGCGCGGAACCATTCAGGTTCCGGAACAGACCAAAGCTCGTAAGTAACCGCGCCAAGCAACAGCAAGGGCGCGATGGCCAACGCCATTTCCGCAGACCGCGGGTCAACGGCTGGCCGGCTGACTGCCACACAAGCCGTGCGGAGGTGATCGCGAGGGTGAACGTCATCACCAGTTTGAAATCGAAGCGCCAGGTTTGCATGGCAAGAGCGACGTCGGGGCGAACGCCGAGCACGAGCGCGAAAGCGATCGCGGCGATGGTCAAACCCAACGCCATGGCGACAAAAATCCATTGAAGCGATCCCGGCTGGGGGCGCGCCGCATGGTCTTCGGCAAGCGCGTTGATCAGATCTTCCGTTTTCATCGCTCACCGCTCCTATAAGCTGCCGCCAGAGCCCAAGTCCCCTGTGCAAGGCGACGCGGGTTGCGCCCTCGAAATGCCGAACTTCGCCGAGGCCTCCCTGATGGACGCGCCATCCACGCATATGGCCTGAACAATTCCGCTGCCGCCCGCCAAGGATGGAGAGCAGGTGTTCGGCTTCCACCTGCGAAATCTTTTCGAGGCGGGCTCCGCCGGGAGGATGTCGGCGAAGTCCTCAATGGGCAGAGCCGTGAGGTTTCCACGGCGGCGAAGATTGTCGATCAGCTTGTTGCGCGCGACCGCTCGACCCACGGCGTAAACAACTGGTCCGCATCCCAGGTCTGGCGCTTCAAATGAAGTGCCAGCAAGTTTCCTGCACCACGTCTTCCACATCGCCGCCGCTCAGTCCGGCTCTCGTAAATCCTTGGCGCACAACCATACGCAAAAAGGGCGTCAAAGCCTCAAGCAGTGCCGGTATGCCTTGCTGTCGCCGGCATTTGCAGCCCGCATCCAATCGGCCCATTGGGCTTCCTCGCTGCGCACGGATTTGCTCCATTCAGCGATTACGTCGCTCGTCGGACCTTCGTTACCCGCTTTTCACCGATTCGTGACCCGGAAATCAGTACACGGACACAAAACTCACCCCTGTAACGCAGACGAGATGCATTCGTAGTTCCTGATGTGAGCCGTTGGCGGCTCTTTTTCCGAGAAGGAGTTACGACATGAGCAACCGAACTATCAGTGCCGCGCTTGCCACCGCTTTGGCAGCCTCCCTCGCGCTCGCCTCGGCCGCGCAGGCCGCCGACGAGGGCATGATGAGCAAGGACGGCATGGGCAAGGAAAGTGCTTCGGCATCCGACCGCCGGACATAATGATTGCGCGTCTGCCGGCAGCAACTCCTGCGCCGGCACCACCAAGGCCGACTACGATAAAGGCGCCTGGAAGCACGTTCCGAAGCACATGCCTCACGACCGAGGTAACGCTGAAATCCGGCATGAAGAGGATGGGCTGCTTGAGCAGATAAAGGGTGACGCTCCGCAGCAGCTTCGATCGTCAAAACCCATCAAGGAGACTTCGCAATGCTTGCCGTGCAGCACGCCGGACAATAGGCTTCCTCGATCCGCGCGAGCCGGGATCGGCTCAAGCCCGAGCATAGGAAGGCCATTATGCAAGGCCTGCCGGATATCGGCTGGTTCGAGGTCCACGCCGAAAATTCCATGGGCGCGGGCGGCCCGCCGCATCGCTTACTTGAATGGGTCCGCGAGCGCTATCCCCTTCCATACACGGGGTGGGGCTTTCCATCGGCGGCGCGGGCCCGCTGGACAAGCCGCATCTCAGCGTCTTGCGCACTGATCGACCGTTATGAGCCGGGCCTCTTTTCGAACATCTCGCCTGGTCCACCCATGAGCGTCATTTCAACGATCTTCTGCCGCTTCCCTACACAGCCGAAACGCTGGCACATGTGGCGGCGCATGTCGACGAGGCGCAGTGCGCGCTTGGGCGGCAATTCTGATCGAGAACCCTCGACCTATGTCGCATTCGATGCGTGCGAGATGGGCGAAACGGAGTTCCTGTGCAGCTTGCTCGCAGAACGGGCTGCGTTCCTGCGATGTGAACAACGTCTATGTTTTGGCGCCAAGCACGGTTTCGATGCCGATGCCTATCTCGACGCCTTTCCCATCGAGCATGCGAGGGAAATCCACCTCGCCGGACATTTCGAGGCAGAGACAGACGAGGACGGGCGCTTCTTATCGACGCGCATGACAGTCCCGTCCGCGGACGCCGTTTGGTCGCTTTATGCGCGCGCGCTGCGGCGAACCGGCCCGCTGCCGACCTTGATCGAATGGGACAACGACATCCCGGAGTTCGAACGCTTCGAAGCCGAGGCGGAAAAAGCCGAAGGCCGTTGAACGCGAAGGAGGCCGGCCCATGCGCGCTCTCATTGACGCGGCTGAACTTTGGCCACCTGCAAGCGTCTATTTCGCGCAGGCTTGATGCACGCTAGGCGCGGCCTGCAGGGGTGATCCCACCCAGCGCTTTCGCGTCTACCGCAACACTGTGTTTGCAAGCCTGATCAACGCTTTGGCGCCCGCTATCCCGTCATCGAACGGCTGACTGGCGAGGACTTCTTCGAAGCGGCGGCGGGCCATTTCATTCAAGCGCATCCGCCGCGCTCGCCGGTCCTCATCGACTGGGGAGGGTTTCAGCGGTTTTCTGGAGAGCTTCGAGCCAGCGGCCACCCTGCCCTATCTCGCCGATGTCGCGCGCCTGGAGTGGCTGCGTCACAGGGCTTATCACGCCGGCGGACCGAAAGCGTTCAAGCCTTCCGATCTTGCCCGGGCGCCTTCTGATCGCGTATTTGCGCTTAAATTTCGAGTTCCACCCTTCGGCCGCGCTCGTCATTTCCCCCTATCCAATCGTGAGCATCTGGGAGACGAACGCTCACGATGCACAGGCGCCCGATAGGCCCGGCGGCGGAGAGGCGGCCCTTGCATCGTCCGTCCCGATTACGACGTGCTCGCTGCCTCGGCTCGATGAAGCCGAGCATGCCTTCGCCGCTGCGCTCGGTCAGGGCCGAGCGCTTGGGGAGCCGCCGGCAAAGGCGCTGAGTTTGACGGGTTCGACCTCGCGCCGCCCTCGCCAAACTCATGACAGCCGGCGCTTTAAGCAGCTTCTCCTTCTCCCATCCGAGCCAGGAGACTCGCGTTATGTTTAGTTTGATCGGCAGGGCACCCTTGTTTGAGAGAATTCCCGACGACCTTATCGCAATTGTCGCCCGTATCGGCATCGCCACGACCTTCTTGCGCTCCGGACTCCTGAAGCTCGACGGCTGGAGCGATGGCAATACGCTGGCGCTCTTCACCTACGAGTACAAACTGCCGCTCATCCCGCCGAAATCGCGGCCACTATGGCGACCGCCGCCGAACTGAGCATGCCCGTGTTCATTCTCGCTGGTTTCTTCACGCGCTTTGCTGCGCTTGCGCTCCTAGTCATGACGCTCGTCATCGAGATTTTTGTCTATCCCAATGCCTTTGATACTCACGGCGTATGGGCGGCGGCGCTGCTTTATCTGATCAAATATGGGCCCGGCGTCGTGTCGCTGGATAATTTTGTGGCCGCGCTTCGGGGCAATTTTCCTCCAGCAGCCCGCGTCCATTTGGACGCGGATAAGCTGCTCTAGCGTCTAGAATCGATCAACTTTTCCCACTTCAATCGAGTCCGATTTGAAGGCAGGTGGATTCGGTAAACCAAAGCAGCCGATAGCCTGAGATTGCATTTTTCTGATCCGGCGAAATTAATTGGAGGATTGACCCCATATCCAGAATGAGAACTTCATCCACCCAGTGAAGCCATACGGCGCTCACGAACCAGATCGAAGCCTGGAGAGTCCAAGCTCGGCTTGCTTCTTCTTGGACAAGCCACGGGCGACGATCAGCTGGGGTTTGGGGGATGATTCCGCAGCCCGTAGTCCTGCAAATCCGAGTACTCCGGGAAATCCTCGGGATTGAGGTCAGCCCCCGACGCAAGATAAGGAGCCGGGCGCAAGCCTGGCTGCAACTTTAATATTTCAAAGGCGATGACGGGGACCTTCGATGTATAACCGGGTTCATCCTCCTCCCACTCCACCGATGGCAAAAACGTTCCCCGCCAACCTTCCAAACGTGCGAATCAGCGCTTTGAACGACGTAGGTGGTGGCGGGCAGGCAAATTTTGTCGAATTCCTCGAAAGTCACGTGAGCTCTCGACTTCCGATTGGCACCGCGAAGGGCGCGGCCCCTGGACTGATGGCCAACCGCCGTGATCACGCCAACCTTGCCCTCAAAAATTTACTTATTCTATAGCTTCCCTCCTTTTTACGAAACAAACCCTGTACCTTTCCAAGGCAGTTCATGGGAGGCGCCGCAGAGCCGCGCGCCGTGGAGCGTAGAGCGACGGAGTGCGTCTTGCGGGCGGTGGCCCAAATGAGCGTAGCCTTCGCGAACCGAGCCGGTCTGGCGGGAGCGGCCCAACGACCCTGCGATCCGATCACCAAAATTGGACGTGCGCCCTGCCAGTCTGGCCGTAATGAATGCCCCGTGGGGAGTCCGCGCCGGACCTGTGCCTTGCTTTCCGAGCGCCAGTACAGGGATCGGCGGAGGTTGCGGCGGCTCGTCAGTCTGAAGCGGGAGAAGGCATGACCGAACAGCAATGGTACGCCGGCGTGGGCTGGGCGAGCGAAAGCCATCATGTCTTTCTGACGGACGGCACAGGCCGCAAGATCGGCGAGAAAATCTTCAAGCACAGCGGTGAAGGCTCGGCTCGGATGGCCGCCTGGCTGCTGACGGCAAGCGGCGCTGTCAGCTCCAGCCAAATCTACGTCGCCATCGAAGTGCCGCACGGTCCCGTGGTGGAAACGCTGATCGAGCGTGGCTTCACAATCCTTGCTCTGAATCCGAAGCAGATGGATCGCTTCCGGGACCGCTTCACGCTGGCAGGAGCCAAGCGATGGCCGCGACGCCGAAGTGATGGCCTCCGCCTTGCGGACCGATCCGCATTGCTTGCGGCTGCTGGCCGCCATCGACCTAACCGTCATCGAACTGCGCGAGTGGTCGCGCATCGCAAGCGATCTTGACACGGAGCATAACCGGCTCACCAACCGCTTGCGCGAGCAGCTTTGGCGCTACTTTCCCGCCATGCTGGAGCTCGAAAGCGATCTTGGCGCCCATCTTGGCCCATGGCTGTTCGACCTGTGGGAAGTCGCACCCACACCCGGCAAGGCCGCGCGATCCGCGAGGGGACGGTAGCCAAGCTGCTGAAGCGCCACCGCATCCGTCGCTTCGACGCCGCCCATGTTCTGGATGTATTGCGCAAACCGGCTGTGCAGGTGCCGGGGGAACGGTCGACGGCCAGCGCCCATATCAAGACGCTCGTTG
Organism: uncultured Acidobacteriota bacterium; assembly: GCA_963773815.1. Lineage (GTDB taxonomy): Bacteria > Acidobacteriota > Thermoanaerobaculia > UBA5066 > DATFVB01 > CAWEYG01. Next base: position 2,090 of record CAVZCI010000018.1, on the reverse strand, counting down.
CGCGCATCCGCCTTGTGAACGGGCAGGTCAAAGAGGCTCATCGCAGGCTGGACGCCCTGACGGCCCGGCTCATCCCAGCAGAGGACGCCGGGCGGGGCAGCAGAAGCAGCATGACGTGGAAATCCTTGCATCCTTGCCGGGAGTTGGAAGGATTGTCCTTGCCACGCTGCTCGCAGAGGCTTGGGATGGCCTGCAACGGCGCGACTACGCCGCTTTGCGCAGTCTAACCGAAGTCGCCCCCGTCACCAAGAAGTCCGGCAAGAGCTGCATTGTCATCCGAAGGCAAGCCTGCAGTAACCGGCTTGCTAATGTTATGTACCGCTGGGCGCGTGTCGCCATTCAGCTCGATGCGGCAAGCAAGGCCAAGTCGCCACGCTGCGCAGCCGGGTCACAGCCATGGCCGCGCCCTCAGATCGGTTGCCGACCGCCTGCTTAGCGTCGCCTGCGCCATGCTAAAAAATGGCGCCCTGTTCAACCCTTCCTTCAATGCTGAATTACCCCTTTGTAAACGGTGGGGAGTCCAATTTCGTTAACCGACAGTGCACTCTCACAGGATGATGGTTGATGACATGGATCAAACGCTCTGACGGTCGGTATGAGCGAGCGCGAGGAGAGCCTTTGCCCCGGCTTCTGGCACGTTCTCTGCAGTCTTATCGTCGAGACGTAGACCGAGAAGACGGCCGGAACGAGGGAAGGCTGACACATGGACGAAGCGACGTCGGGCTCAGTTCGGCAGACGCTATCGGAGAACGCTGAAAAATCGAAGCGGCGATGTGGAGAAGTTCATTTCGAATTTTTACGCCAAAGGCAGAATGACGAGTTGCTTGGCCCCGTGTTTCTACAAAATTGGAAGGATTTGCCGAATTAGGGAAAATACTCACCTCAAGCGCATTCAGGATTTCTGGTCACGAACCTTGCTTGGCACGGCGCGCTACTCGGGCCATCCCTATGCAACCGTTACCCATATGCATTTGCCAGTCAGAGCCTCAGCACACTTCTTCGGTGGGTCGCGTTGTTCGAGGAAACAGCGCGCGAAAACGCTGAACGCCGGTATCCGCGGAAAAGGCGATCGGCCGCGCTCGGCGCGTGGACGAGAGTTTTCAGGCCGGCATCTTCCCTTTCAAGGACGCAGCATGGGCGCCCAGCCGCTTCCACTTCACCGGAAATCGAGAACCAGTAAGCATCACGCGTTTCCACAAGCTGACGATGACATGTATGCGTGATAAACCGCCGGCGTGTATCGAAAGCGGCATTTGCCTTCGTACTCAATATTGAAAAAGCGTCTATCGCGCTGGACGGGAACTCTGCGTCATGATTACACCGACGAACTCTTATAGTCGCCGCCGCTGCATTGCCGGGATTACTTTCATCGGCTGATCTATTTGCGGAATCCCAAAACAATGGCCTTTTTGAAGTCTCCCATAGCGACGCAGACTGGCGCAAGCTCCTGACGCCGGATCAATATTTGATCTTGCACAGCAAGCGGGACCGAGCGGCCTTTCACGAGCGCCCTCTTACACGAGCATCGCCAAGGAAATTTCGCGTGTGCCGGATGCGATCTTGATCTCTCTTCCTCGACCACCAAATACGACAGTGGCACGGGCTGGCCGAGCTTCTGGGCGCCGTTGGATAAGGCCATCAGAGAACGGAGTCGGATGCGTGGGAGGCGAGAAAATGGTACGCCTGGCCGTTCATTGTCAGCGCTGCGGCGATCATGTCCGGCCATGTCTTCAATGACGGCCCGAAGCCGACGGGTCTGCGCTATTGCATGAATGGTGTGGCGTTGATTTTCAAACCCGCGGCGGCGTAACCAGGAGGCCCGGCCATGATCCTGTTTCTGCTTGCTTATCTGGGTGGCATATGACCATCTTCAGCCCTTGCATTCTGCCGGTTCTGCCTTTCGTGTTTGCGGGAGCCGGCCGGCCGTACCTTCGCAACGATTCCCGATCTTTCTAAGCAGTCCGCACTGACCTTCGCCGCTGTCCCCCGGCTTGCCGCCGTTGGAGGCGGCTGGGCGGTTGAGGTCAATAGATATGGCCGCATCGCAGCCATCGTGCTCCTCGCGGCCTTCGGGCTCATTCTGCTTTTTC
>CAVZCI010000017.1:0-66643 GCA_963773815.1 uncultured Acidobacteriota bacterium | reverse complement strand
GAATTCATGATCAAGCCGGGGGCAACGTTCCTCGCAGAGGATGTCGGCGGGACGCGCACCGTGAATTTCGTTCACGGCTGGAACGACGCGCATTCCTTCTCGTACCAGGTGCCCCGGGCGGAGTTCGACGCGCTGATGCTCGACCACGCGCGCGAATGCGGAGCGGAAGTCCGTCACGGCGTCGACGTGAAAAAAGTCCTCTTCGAGGGAAGCCGGGCGGTCGGCGTCGAGGCGATCAATCGCGCCGGGGAACGCGAAGAGATTCGCGCGCGCGTCGTCGTCGACGCCTCGGGAGGAGCGGGGATTCTCTCGGGCCCGCTCGGTCTCCGCATCCCGTATCCGAAGATGCGGCGAGCGGCGCTTTTCTCGCACTTCCGCGGAACGCGCCAGCATCCCGAGGCCCGGAAGGGGGACATCCTGCTTCCGATCCACAACGACGTCTGGTACTGGCAGATCCCGTTCTCCGACGGGCGGGCGAGCGTCGGGGCCGTGTTCGAGCCGGAGAAGGCCCGCGGCCGGGCAGGCGACCCCGAGTCGCTGTTTCGGGAGCTCCTCGCGGAATCGCCGGCCATGAGCCACGTCCTCGAGGGGGCCGAGCGCGTGGACGAAGTTCGCGGAGCGTCGGACTATTCGTGGCGCTCGCGCGAATTCGCCGGGGACGGATGGGTCCTCGTCGGCGATGCCGCGGGATTCCTCGATCCGACTTTTTCGACCGGGGTGTTCCTCGCGATGCGGATGGGCGAAAAGGCCTCCGCGGCGATCGCGCGGGCGCTCCAGAAGCGGGGGAGCGTGCTTCGACGCGACCTGATTCGATACGAGAAGGAAAGCGTTCGACTTTTGAATGCCTTTCGGCGCTACGTCGAGGCTTTCTACAGCCCGCTCTTCATGAAGACGTTCTGCACGCCCGACCCGCCGGACCGGATGCTTCGCGCCGTCACCTCCGTTCTCGCGGGAGGTTACGAGACTCTTCCCCTCTCGGCGAGGATCTGGAACCGGCTTTTCTTCTTTTCGTACCAGATCGACCGGAGGGTCACCGCTCGCGCGGCAGCGAAGGCGGCGGAATAGGGATAAAATATCCGTGATGTCCGAGCTTCCCCATCCTCCGGAATCGGAGCTGATTTACGACTGGAACGTCGCGGCGCGCTCGGCCCGGCCGAATATCTGCCCGTCGAGCTCGACGACGAGTCGCTGCGCGACGGTCTGCAGTCCCCGTCGGTCCGTACGCCCGACATCGGGCGAAAGCTCGAGATCGTGCACCTGATGGACGCCCTCGGAATCGACGTCGCGGACGTGGGACTGCCGGGGGCGGGGCCCCATGTCGTGCGCGACGTGTCGCGGATCATCGAGGAAATCGCGACGCACAAGATGAGACTTCGCCCGACCTGCGCGGCGCGGACGATCGCCTCGGACATTCTTCCGATCGTCGAGATCTCGCAGAAGTACGGCGTGTCGATCGAGGTGCACGCGTTCATCGGTTCCTCGCCGATCCGGCAGTACGCGGAGGACTGGAACCTGGACAAAATTCTGCGCCTGACGGAGGACGCGGTCGCGCTGTCCGTCCGCGAGGGTCTCCCGATCATGTACGTCACGGAAGACACGACGCGGTCCCATCCCGAGGACCTGAGGCGGCTCTTTCTCGCCGCGATTCGCGCGGGAGCTTCGCGCGTTTGCGTGTGCGACACCGTGGGCCACGCCACTCCGGACGGCGTCCGCGCGCTCGTTTCGTGGGTGCGTGACCTCGTCGACACGGTCTCGCCGGACGTGAAGGTCGACTGGCACGGACACCAGGACCGCGGCCTCGGCGTCATCAATTCGCTGACGGCGCTCGAAGCCGGCGCTCACCGCGTGCACGGCACCGGCCTCGGGATCGGGGAGCGCGTCGGCAACACGCCGATGGACCAGCTGCTCGTGAACCTCCAGCTGCTCGGCTGGATCGACCGCGACCTGACGTCGCTCACCCGTTACTGCAAGGTCATTTCGGAGGCGACGGGCGTTCCGCTGACGGACAACTATCCGATCGTCGGGAAAGACGCGTTCCGAACCGGAACGGGCGTCCACGCGGCCGCGATCATCAAGGCCCGGAACAAGGGAAACGAGTGGCTCGCCGACCGCGTGTATTCCGGGGTTCCCGCCGCGATGGTGGGCCGTCACCAGAAGATCGAAGTCGGACCGATGTCCGGGGAGTCGAACGTGGTCTACTGGCTCTCGGAGAGAGGGATCGAGGTCACACCGGAGCTCGTCGCGGCGATTTTCGGGGCCGCGAAACGGAGCGACCGCGTTCTCAACGATGAAGAGATCCTTGAAATCTGCAAAGAAAAATCCCCCTCGAGAACCCTCGCGGTCTCCTGAACCGGCCGCGCCGGCCACCGAGTTCTTCCGCCGGTTCCTGCCCGGCTACGCCGACCACCTCTCCGTCGAGCGCGGCCTTTCGCGCCGCACGATCGAATCGTACGTGCGCGACCTCGACGGGTTCGGGCGCCATCTCGCCGCCGGGCGCCGGGACCTCGAGAAGGCCGTCCGGCAGGATCTCGTGCGATACGTCCAGATCCGCCGCGCCGCGGGCCTCTCGGCCCGCTCCGCCGCGCGTCTCCTCTCTTCGCTTCGCGGGTTCTTCCGCTATTGCTCCGCGGAGGGCATCGTTTCGGAGGATTCCTCCGCGCAGCTGACGAGCCCGAAGACCTGGTCGGCTCTTCCGCACGTGCTTTCGCCGGCGGAGATCGACGCGCTGCTCGCGGCGCCCGACGCTTCCACGGCGCGGGGGCTTCGCGACCGCGCGATGATCGAGACGCTCTACGCGTCCGGACTGCGGGTCTCGGAGCTCGTGCGGCTGGAGACCGAGCGCGCCGATCTGGAGGGGGGAACGCTCCTCGTCGTCGGAAAGGGCAACAAGGAGCGGCTCGTGCCGGTCGGCCGCGAGGCCCGAAAATGGATCGGCCGGTACCTGCGCGAGGCCCGGCCCGCGTTCGACCGCGAGAGGTCGGAATTTCTCTTCCTGACGGGACGCGGCGGGCCGATGACGCGCCAGCGTTTCTGGCAACTGATCGAGCTCTACGCCCGCGCCGCCGGCATCCGCTCCCGGATCTCGCCGCACGTCCTGCGGCATTCCTTCGCGACCCACATGCTCGAGCACGGCGCCGATCTTCGGTCGGTCCAGATGCTCCTCGGACACGCCGACATCGCGACGACCCAGATCTACACCCACGTCTCCCGCACCCGCCTGCGGCAGGTTTACGACGACTTTCATCCGAGGGCGCGATGAGGGAATATTCGGCATGGCGAAAGCGTTGTCGGGGCACGTGTCCATGATCTCGACCATGACCTCGAAAAGTACGGCGAATTCAGCGTTTCTCCGCTCGTGGCTCCTTCTGGCCGCGCTGGGCCTCGCCGCCCGGCCCGCTTTCGCGAAGCTCGCGATCTTCAACGACGGCCGGGTCGTCAAAGTCACGGGCTACCACGTCGACGGCGACGACGTCTCCCTCGACCTTCCCGGGGGCGGCGGCTACACGACGTCGATCCTGCTCGTGGAGCGCTTCGTCGACGACGAGGTCGCGCCCCCGCCCGCCCAGATCCGGGCCCTCCCGCGGACCGTCACGGCCGACCTGTCGTACAGGGCCGCGCGGAAGCCCCTGTTCCAGTCCCGGTACGACTCGGTGATCGAGTCGGAGTGCCGGAAAGCGAACCTCGACGCGGCTTTCGTCTCCGCCGTGATCAAGGCGGAGTCCAACTTCGACCCGCGCGCCGTTTCGCGGAAGGGGGCCCGCGGCCTGATGCAGTTGATGCCCTCGACGGCCGCCCGGCTCGGCGTGCGCCGCACTTACGATCCGACGGCCAACATCCGCGGGGGGGTCCTGTACCTCAAGGAGCTCGCTGCCCGGTTCGAGAATCAACCCGCGCTTATTCTCGCGGCCTACAACGCGGGCGAAAACGCCGTCGATTCCTATGGCGGCGTGCCGCCCTATCGGGAGACGGTGCAGTACGTCGAGCGGATCCTGAAGTGGTGGTCGCCCGCCTCCGCGTCCCCGTCCGTGTAGAATCGCCTTCGTGCCGACCAGAATACCGCCCGCCTTCGTCCCGACCGGGCGGAGCATCGAATGACCGAGAGCGAGAAGAAAGAAGCCGCAAAACCGAAGCGCCGGGGACGGCGTGGCGGCGTGCGTCACCGAAAGAAGGGCGAGACGGCCGCGCCGCCGCTCGAGCCGCCGTTCGAAGTTCCCGAGCCGGCCCCGCCTCCTCCTCAGCCCGCGGCGCCGGAAACATTGACCTTTTCATCCAGCGGAGGACCCACTCCCATGCCGAACAACCAGGCCGACGAACAGCGGCTGGCCGTCTTCATCGATTTCGACAACCTCGCGATCGGCGCGAGGGAGGCGAAGTATCCGAAATTCGATCTCGACCTCATGCTCGAGCGGCTGCTCGAGAAGGGCCGGATCGTCTACAAGAAAGCGTACGCCGACTGGAGCCGCTACCTCGACTACAAACGCCCGTTCCACGAGGCGGCGGTCGAGCTGATCGACATTCCGCAGCGCAGCTACACGGGGAAGAATTCCGCCGACATCCGAATGGTCGTCGACGCGATGGACCTCTGCTACTCGAAGGGCCACATCACGACGTTCGTGATCGCCTCGGGCGATTCCGATTTCTCTCCGCTCGTCTCGAAGCTCAAGGAGAACGACAAGGCCGTGCTCGGCGTGGGGGTCAAGAACTCGTCGTCCGACCTCCTCGTTTCGAATTGCGACGAGTTCATCTTCTACGAGGACCTCGTCCGCGCGCCCGCGGCCGGGTCCCCCTCGCTCGACGAGCTGCCGGAGAAGAAGCGCGAGGTCTTTCGCCTGATGCTCGATTCGATCCTCGCGCTGAAACGCGAAAACAAGGACGTGATCTGGGGCTCGATGGTGAAACAGACCATGCAGCGCAAGAAGCCGTACTTCAACGAGAGCTACTACGGATTCGACTCGTTCTCGAGCCTGCTCGAAGAGGCTGCAGAAGTTGAAGCTCGTCACCCTCAAGAAGGACACCAAGAGCGGCGGTCACATCGTGAACGCGTGAAACCCGCCTGGCGCCGGCTGCGGAGCGAGCCGCTCGGCGACTTCAAGGTTTTCACCGTCCGCCGCGACCGCATCGTCTCTCCCCGGACCGAGGAAGAGCACGATTTCTACGTTCTCGACGGATCGGACTGGATCAACGTCATCCCGGTGACGCCGGAAGGGCGCATCGTCCTCGTCGAGCAGTACCGGCACGGCACGGAGACGTTCACGCTCGAGATCCCGGGCGGCGCCGTCGACCGGCGAGACGCGTCTCCGCTCGAAGCCGCCCGGCGCGAGCTGCTCGAGGAGACGGGGCACGCCGCCGAGTCGTGGGAGAGCCTCGGTTTCGTGCACCCGAACCCGGCGATCCAGTCGAACCGCTGCCACACGTTCGTCGCGCGCGGCTGCCGGCGCGTCGCGGAGCCGTCGTTCGACCCCGGAGAGGACATCGAGGTCGTCGAGGCGGACCGGACCGAGATTCGCGAGATGCTCCGCGACGGCCGCATCAGCCACTCGCTCGTCGTCGCCGCATTTGCGAAATGGCCGGAGTTCTAGCCGCGCGACTCCCGGTTTCTCGGACGTCAAAGCCTTCCAGCTCGAAAAGTTACGCTTTCCTCGCGGAACACCCCGCCGGCCGCGCTCCGGAACTCCTCAGTACTTCGCGAGCAGCTGCGCCGCCCGGACGACCTCGTCTTCGCCCGGCAGGAAGAACTCTTCGAGCGGGGGAGAGTACGGCACGGGCGTGTCGAGCGCGCCGAGGATGCGGATCGGGGCGTCGAGGTGCTCGAACGCCTCTTCCTGAATGATCGCGGCGATGCTCTCCCCGACGCTGCCGGTGCGCGTGTCTTCGTGGACGATCAGGACCCGGTTGCACGCGCTGGCCAGGTCGAGGATCGCGCCGCGGTCGAGCGGCGCGAGACTTCGCAGGTCGAGAACGGAGGCCTCGATGTTTTCCTCCGCGAGCCGGGCCGCCGCGCGCATCGCGACGTGGACGTAGGCGCCGTAACTGAGGATCGCGAGGTCTTTCCCTTTCCGCCTCAACGCCGCCTTTCCGATCGGGATCGGCTCCGGGGCCTCGGGGAAAGGGCCTGCTTGACGCGGGGATCGCGGTACAGCGCGATGTGCTCGAAATAGAGCACGGGATCGGGATCGGCGACGGCCGAAGCGAGCAGCGCGCGCGCGTCGTGCGGAGTCGACGGGACGACGATCTTCAGGCCGGGAGTCCGGTAGAACCACGCTTCGGTGTTCTGGCTGTGGTACGGGCCGGCGTGCCGCAGCCCGCCCCACGGCATCCGTACGACCATCGGAACACCGCTCCCGAACGGCCGCCCCATCGATACCGGATCTTCGCCGCGCTGTTGACGAGCTGGTTGAAGCCGGTCGCGACGAAATCGTTGAACTGCATTTCGCCGACCGGCCGCTGCCCCGCCAGCGCGGCGCCGATGCAGGCGCCGAGGACGGCTCCCTCGGAGAGCGGCGAATTCAGGATGCGGTCTCCGAACCTCTCGAGCAGCGGGCGCAGGAGCAGGAACGCGTTCCCGTACTTTCCGCCCACGTCCTCGCCGAAGACGAAGACGCGCGGGTCGGCGGCGAGAGCATCGCCGACTCCGAGCGCGACGGCATCGAGGAACGTGCTTCCCTTCGGATCGAACGGGGGAGCGGGCTCGACCTCGATTTCCCGGTCCGGAGCGCTCCGGCGACGGGCCGGGTCGAGCGGCTCGACGCGGGTTCGTCGCGGTTCGTTCGAGAGAACCCCTTCCCCCGCGCTCGCCGGCTCGGGCCAGGGCGCCTCGATGACGGCGCGAGCTTCTCGTTCCACGAGGGCGTCCGCCTCGGTCTGAAAGCGCGAAAGGTCGCCCCCTCCGAGGATGCCCTCGTCGGAGAGGCGGGCCGCGTACAGCGCGATCGGGTCGCGCCGCGACCAGTACTCGTAGAGCTCGCGGGCCGCGTAGCCCGATTCCGAAAGCGCCGGATACGTCCAGGCCGGCTGCGGGTCGCGGCCGAGATAGAGCATGTCGTCGTGGTGGGCGTGGCCGCACATGCGCATCGAAATGAGCTCCAGCAGCGCGGGGCCCTTCCCCGCGCGGGCGCGCTCCGCCGCCCAGGCGAACGCGGCCGCGATCGCGTCGGGGTCCGTGCCGTCGAGCGTGATCCCGGGGATCCCGTAACCCGCCGCCTTGTCCGCGAACGCCCGCACGGCCGATTGCTCGGCCGGCGGGGTCGAGAGCGCGGTCTGGTTGTTCTGGACGCAGAAAACCGCCGGCAGGCGGCGCGCGGCGCAGAGATTGATCGCCTCGTGCCACTCGCCGAGCGAGGAGCCTCCCTCGCCGATGAGCGAGACGGCGACCCGCCCTTCCCCTTCCCGGGCGAACGCGAGCGCGAGGCCGGCGACCGTCAGCGACGAAATCGCGAGCGGGGCGGCGGCGGGAAGCACGCCGTGCGCGAAGTCCCCGATGTGGAGGTCTTTGCCGTCCATCGGAGAACCGTCTTTCCCCATCTGGGCGTTGAGCACCATCCGGACGAATTCCGGCCCGGGATTCATCGCGAGCGCGATGCCGAGGTCGCGGATGAGCGGAGCGACGACGTCGCCCTTCCACTCGCCGTTCTCTCGAAACGCTTCCCCCCGGCGCAGGCGCGTCGCGGCGGCGTAGATCGCCTCCTGGCCGAGCGAGCGAAAACCCTTCCCCTGGAAAGCGACGCCCCGGTACCGGACCTCGCTGCCCGTGAAGAACGCCTTGAGGCGGTTGTCGATCGCGCGGGTCAGGACGATGCCGCGGAGGATCTCCAGGCGTTCCTCCGCCGTGAGTGAGGCGGACAGCGATTCTCGGCGAAGAAACCCGTCGCACGCGTCGACGAGCCCGTCGACGGCGGCCGACATTCTCGACGCCGCGGAGACGCCGGGAGTCGTCTCGGTCGTTCCCGCCGGGGGCGCGAGGCTGATCGCCTTGCGGAGCGCGCGCGAAAGCGGCGCTCGGAGCGCGTCGAGCCGGCCGGCTTCGCGGCCCGGGTCGCCCCCCTCGCGCCGCAGCAGGTTTCGGAAGACGACCGAAGCGTGATCGAGCGCGAACGGGTGGGATTCGGCGACGAACGCGAAGAACCGCTCCGCGAGGCCGGGACGGATCGACGAAGGCGTCGTGATGGCGGGCGGCTTCAGGGTGGGTTCCATGTGCGGAGAGATTCTAACCGCCATTCGAGCGCTCGCGACCCTGTTCATTGCGAGGAGCGGAGCGACGAAGCGATCTGACCTGGTGGTGTGTCTTACGACCCGAAGCGATCCCTCGCTAGGTCTGGCGCCGTCGCTTCGCGGCGGCCGGCTCGCTCGGGATTTAGCGCTTCGCACTCACCGCGGTGAGTGCTGTGCGCTAAATCTCCTGGAAGAAGAACCTCTTCAGGGGATCCATCTTCGTCTACGGGTCGACCTCCGGCCCCATCAGCCAGCGCGCGGCGGCGTGGTGCCCGCCATGTACAATCGCTCGATGCCGGTTGAAGCCAACCCGCGGGCTCAAGAGGTAATCGTTTCCGAGGACGAATTGACGGTGGGCCTTGCGGACGGCCGCCGTGTCAGCGTACCACTGGCCTGGTTCCCGCGGCTGCTCCACGCTTCCGAGGTTCAGCGTTCAAATTGGGAGCTGTTGGGTGACGGCGAGGGAATCCGTTGGCCCGACCTCGATGAGGATCTGAGCGTCGCCGGAATCCTTCGAGGAACACCACGCCCCTTCGCACGGTTAAGAGGGTCTGGACCGCGCCTCTCTGAGAGGTCCTCACGGCTCGTTTCGCGAGCCTCAGGACAGAGTATAGAAGCGATCCCTCGCTCCGTCTGGCGCCGCCGCTTCGCGGCGGCCGGCTCGCTCGGGATTTAGCGCTTCGCACTCACGGCGGTGAGTGCTGTGCGCTAAATCTCCTGGAAGAAGAACCTCTTCAGGGGATCCATCTTCGTCCACGGGTCGACTTCCGGCTCCATCAGCCAGAGCGCCGCCGCGATCGACGAGAGCGAGCGAGTTGCCGTCCTGCGGCGTGAAACAGAAGCCGACGACCTCTTTCTCCGAGGGCAGCACGATCGTCGGGGTCGAGATCACCGTCTGCGACAGGAGCCTTCCGTAGTAGCCGTGGTCGCGGCCGAAGGAGAAGACCTGGTTCGCGGAGCGGCGCTCCGTGTTCGCGACGCGGGTGTTCAGGCGGAGCTTTTCGAGAACCTCCGCCTTCGTCGTCGAGCGCGTCAGCTCCAGGTCGAACCAGAGAGCGTGCATGTACTGCGTGTTCAGCTTCACGGCCGAGGAGAACATCTTCGTCTTCCAGCCGAGAGTCTCCAGGAGGTGCGAGGCGTCGCGGGCGTGGTGCGTGCCGTACAGGGAGTCGTCGTGTTTCCCGACTTGCGGCGCCGGGAGAAACCCCGAATCCTGGGAGATGTCGTTCGCCCGGCGCATGCAGACGAATCGGCCCCGTTCGAGCGTCAGGTTGTTGCCTTCCGACGCGAGGGTCTTCACGAGCACGGCGATGTTGTGGGTGTTGCAGGAGACGATCTGGATGAAGCGGTCCTGTCCGGCCTTCAGCGCCTCGTCATTGATGCCGAGCGCGTACATCTTGCCGAATCCGAACTCCGAGCCCTGGGCGAGAAAGCCCTTCGGTCCCTTCAGCTTTTCGTAGACTTTCTTGTTCTCGTTGCCGGCCGGCGTGCAATCGATGACGACCGACGCGCGCTCCAGAGCTTCCATGGCCGTGTACGACACCTTGTGGCTGAGCGCCTCGAAGTCGGCGGTCTTGTCCTCGTCGACGGCGAGCTTCGCGCCTCGGGAGATCAGGTGCTGCACCTTCGCCTTTTCCGTCGTCATCGGCGTCCGCTTGTGGAACGTGAGCTCGTCGATCCCGAGGTGGCGGGCGAAGTCGGTGAACAGCCCGATCAGGGGCTCGCCGATGGTCCCCGTGCCGACGATGTGAACGATTTTTTTCATGAGGCGCGTATTATCTTGAATCGAGCGCCGGCGTTCAAGCCGCGCGCGATAAGATCGGCGCAATGGCCGCGAGCACGGTCCATCCGTATTCTTTCGCCGGGCCCGCCGGCGACCTCGAGGCGCTCTGGAAAGAGCCGGAAGCGCCGCGGCGCGGCTCGGCGGTCGTCGCGCACGCGCATCCCGCGCACGGCGGGACGATGCATTTCAAGGTCGTGTTCCGGATCGCGCGCGCCCTCGCGAGGTCCGGGTTCGGCGTGCTTCGGTTCAATTTTCGCGGGGTCGGCACGTCGCAGGGGACGCACGACGGCGGCCGCGGCGAAAAGGAAGACGTCGCGGCGGCGCTCGACGAGGCGGTCCGCCGCGGCGGAACGCCGCTCGTCGCAGGAGGCTTCTCCTTCGGCTCCGCGATGGCGTTGACGGTCGGCGCGAAAGATCCCCGCGTCGCCGCGCTGATCGGCGCGGGAGTCCCGCTCGCGCGCTGGGCGCTCGGCGAGGGGGATCCGGTCGAAAAGCCGACGCTCGTGATTTCGGGCGACGAGGACGAGTTCGCCGATCCCCGCGAGCTCGAGCGCGAGGCGAAGCGGCGGTTTCTCGACGTCCGGGTCGAAATCGTCGCGGGGGCCGACCACTTCTTCACGGATCACCTCGACGAGCTCGAAGAGCGCGTTCAGGATTTCGCCTCGCGGCTTTCGATTCCCGGGGCGATCGCGGTGAAAGCGTGACGTCGCCGGAACGCCGGAAGGAGCTCCTGTCGATCGCGCGGCAATCGATCGAACGGAGGCTGACGGGCGAGGGGCCTCTCGAAATTCCGCAGCGCCCGCACGCGGACGAAACCTCGTGCGGCGTGTTCGTGACTCTGAAAATGAAATCCGACCTGCGCGGCTGCATCGGCACGCTCGCCGCCGAAGAGGGGATCTCCCGAACGGTCGCCGAGTTCGCGTTGAACGCCGCCTTCGAGGATCCCCGGTTTCCGCCCCTGACGCTCGAAGAATGGCGCGACGTGCTCGTCGAGATCTCGATCCTCTCGCCGCCGCGTTTGATCGCGGAAGAGCATTTCGAGGTCGGGCGTCACGGCCTGATCCTCGAGATCGGAGGCCGCCGCGGCCTGCTGCTGCCGCAGGTCGCCGAGGAGTGGAGCTTCACGAAGGAGCAGTTCCTCGGCGCGCTCTCGCGGAAGGCGGGCCTGCCGGAGGACGGGTGGAAGCTTCCGGGCGTGAAGCTCTACGCGTTCGAGGCGGAAGTGTTCGGGGAGGAGGCGGCCGCGCATGGCGAATAAGTCGATCGGGAACCGGCAGAAGAAGATCGTCGCGCCGAGGAAGCCGAGCCCCGCCCGGCCGATCCCGGCCCGTCCCGTCAGCCGCCCAAGAAATAGCTCGCTCGCCGACGTCGCACATGGAGCCATCCTCCAAATTCCCTCTCCCGGCGGGAGAGGTCGGCAGGCGACGCCCGCCGGGTGAGGGGGGAGCCTGTGTCTGACCGGGAGCTCCCTCACCCGCCGCTTTGCGGCGGCCTCTCCCGCTGGGAGAGGCGAAGAGTCGTGAACAGGATCACGCCGGCGGCGACGGCGACGTTCAGCGATTCGACGGGCGACGCGAGCGGAATCGCGATGCGCCGCTCCACGTGCCGCCGCACGGCGGGGGAGAGCCCGGCGCCCTCCGAGCCGAACACCCAGAGGGCGGGCTTCTCGAATCGCGCCGAGAAGAGGTCCTCCGCGCCCCTGCCGCCCGTTCCGCAGATCTCGCGCCCCGCCTTGCGCGCCTCGTCGGCCGCGAGCCGGAAATCGACGCTCGACGCGGCCCGGATCCGCAGGAGGCTGCCAGCCGAGCCCCGGAGCGACGCGCGGGTGGAACAGGTCCGCGCAGCCCTCGGAGGCGAGCAGGCCCGCTCCCGAGACGGCCTCGAGGACCCGGGCGATCGCGCCGACGTTGCCGGGGTCCTGGACGGAGTCGAGGTAGACGGCCGGGCCGCCGGCGGCGAGGATTTCGGCTGCGGAGGATTCGCGGCGGCGGGCGAGCCCCACGGCGTGCTGCGGCGTCGAGGCCTCGCAGAACCTCGCGAGCACTTCGCGGCGGACGGGAGTCGTCCGGTGGCGCGCGAGGGCGGAGAGCCGCCCCGGTTTCAGGTGGTCGTCGTGGAAGATCTCCTCGAACTCGAATCCTCCGGCCGCCGCGTCGAGGATGAATTTCTCGCCTTCGAGGACGAAGAGCTCGCGCTCGGCGACCGCGCGAAGCAGGGACTGGACGCGCGGGTTCCGCGTCGACTCGATCACCCGCGGATCGTACTCCGAACGAGCTTCGGCAAGTGCTATAACAGGCGCCGTGAATTCCCAGACGGAGCGGCCGCGACCGCGCTCTGGACGTTCCCGGCCATGCTCGCCGCGGCGTTCCTCGTCGCCTGGGGAGCGGAAGCCGCGGAGTTCCTGATGTCCCAGGGCCTCGCGCTCGCTCTCCTCGCGTGGCTCCAGACGGCGCCGGAATTCGCGGTCGAAGCCGTCATTGCGTGGCACGCGGGTAAGGACCCCTCGATGGTCCACCTCGCGATCGCGAACTTTACGGGCTCCCTGCGGCTGCTCGTCGGGCTCGGATGGCCGATGGTCTACGTCGTCGCCTGGTGGTCGGCGAAGCGGAAGGGAAAGATCTATTCCGGCATGCGCCTTCGCGTGCACCACTCGGTCGAAGTCGTCGGCCTTCTTCCGCCGGTCCTGTACTTTTTCGTGATCATCGCGAAGGGCACGCTCGGCCTGATCGACGCCGGCATCCTCTGCGGAATGTACGTCGCCTACCTCGTGCTGCTCCTGCGCCTCCCGCCCCGAAGCGACGACGTCGAACGGCCCGTCGACGTTCCGCTTGTATCGCGCTGGGCGCTCTCTTTCCCCGGGCGGTGGCGGGGCGTCGCGGTGATCGCGTTGTTTTTGGGCGGAGGGGCGATTCTTTACTTCACCGCGCATCCTTTTCTGGACAGCCTGCTCTCGCTCGCGGTCTCCCTCGGCGTGTCGGAATTCGTGTTCGTCCAGTGGGTCGCGCCGTTCCTGTCGGAATTCCCGGAGAAGGTCTCCGCCTTCCTCTGGGCGCGCCGGATCACGCGGGCGCCGGTCGCGATCATGAATCTCGTCTCTTCGAACATCAACCAGTGGTCGGTTCTCTCCGGCCTCATTCCCGTGATCTATTGCATTTCCCACCATTCGACGGCGCCCCTTCCGCTCGATCACCACCAGCGAATCGAGATTCTTCTGACGGTGCTGCAATCGCTCCTGGGATGGCTTCTTCTCGCCTCGATGTCGTTGACCGGTTACGAGGCCGCGATCCTCTTCCTGTTCTGGCTGATCCAGTTCGCTCTTCCCGCGACGCGCGACGCCATGATCGCGGTCTACGGAGGGTGGTGCGTGCTCGAGATCGTTCTCGTTGTGTCCGGGCGGAAGAAATGGACGGTCTTCGGGGCGTTTCGAAAGACCTGGCGGCGCCGCGCCCGCGCGGCCGCGTGATAGATTTTTGAGGTGCGGGCGAAGATAGGAGTCGAGACGTCCCAGCGGCTGACGCGTCGCGTCGAATCGATCCGGCCCTCGCCGACGCTCGCGATTTCGCGAACCCTCGCGGAGATGCGCCGGCAGGGGCGCGACGTCGTCGACCTCGGCGTCGGGGAGCCCGATTTTCCGACTCCGGATTTCGTGAAGCAGGCGGGCATTCGGGCGATCGAGGGAAACCGCACGCGGTACACGGACACTCCCGGCGAGATTTCCCTGCGCGAGGCGATCGCCGCGAAATTCCGGCGGCGCGGCGCCGCGGTCGACTCGTCCCAGGTCGCGGTCTCCGCCGGAGGCAAGCAGACTCTCTTCAACGCGTGCCAGGTGCTCTTCCAGGAGGGAGACGAGGTCCTGTTCTTCTCGCCCTACTGGGTGTCGTTTCCGGAAATGGTCCGCCTGGCGGGGGCGACGCCGGTGATTGCTCCGGCGCGGGCGGAGAACGCGTTCCGTCCGACGCTCGAGGACCTGCGGCCGTTCGTCACGGAAAAATCGAAGGGCCTCATTCTGAACTCTCCGAACAACCCGACCGGAGCGGCGATCGAGGCGGCCGACCTCGCGAAAATCCTGGCCTGGGCGCGCGATCGGGGACTCTTCGTGCTCTACGACGAGTGCTACGAATTCTTTCTCTACGAGGGAAGGGCCCACGCCTCTCCCACGGATCTGTGGACGGACCACGCCGAGCACGTTCTCATCTCGGGCGCGGCCTCCAAGACGTACGCCATGACGGGATGGCGCCTCGGCTGGGGCGTCGGGCCGAAGCCGGTCATCGCCGCGATGTCCGCGTACCAGAGCCATTCCACTTCGAACGCCTCGTCGATTTCCCAGGAGGCGGCGCTCGCGGCTCTCACGGAGGTGGAGCGCGCGGACGAATCGGTGGCGAAGATGCTCTCGGAGTACGCGATTCGCCGGGACCGGGTCGTGTCCGCTCTAAACGCGGTTTCCGGAGTTCGCTGCCCGCCGCCCGACGGTGCGTTTTACGCGTTCGCCGACGTGTCCGCGCTCTATCCGCGGGCGGGAGTGCCGGGTTCGGTCGATTTCTCGAAAGTGCTGCTCGAGCGGGCCGCCGTCGCGACGATTCCCGGCGCGGCGTTCGGCGAGGACCGCTACATCCGTTTCTCATTCGCGGCGGCGCGCGACGAGATCGAGAAAGGCATGCGCCTGTTCGGAGAGTTTGTCAGAGGGCTGTAAGAAGAAAGCATCCGCCGTCGGGCTCCCTTCGGCGTGCGAGATGTCTACGCGCTCGCTTTCCACTCCTCCCGCACTCGCTCGGCGAGAAATGTCTTGAGAAGCGACTGGTATGGCACGTCACGCCGGTTCGCGAGAACTTTGAGCTCCGCGATCAAGGCGGCTGGAAGCCGAAGCGAGATCGTTTTCAGCGTCGGCCGCAGCTTCGTCAGATGTATCGAGCTGGCGTTCGACCAGTCGAGGTACTCGGTCGAGTCGTGACTCGACCAGAACCGGCGCTCCTCGGCCTCACTCCGGAACTTCGGAACCTTCCTGACCTTCTTTTTCATGCTTTTCGAATACCGTCCTTTCCCTGCGGCTCATGTCGCGTGCGGAGATGACTCGGATCTCGGTTCCGCGGAGGGTGAAGACCGCGAGCAAGTGCCGCCCGAGATCCGTCTTGCCAAGCCCGAAATACCGTTCTTCGTTTGTCGAATGCTTCTCGTCTCGCAAAACGACGAACGGTTGATTGAAAAAGATCTCTTCCGATTCCCAGAATTCGACCCCGTGCGCCCGGGAGCTCTTTTCGAGATTTCCGGCGTCCCACTGGAAGCCGGTCGCATTTCGGAGCCGCTCCGGGAAGCCCACCGGAATAGTATATCACCAACATATACATCCTGGGCTAAACGTGGCGGTCGTCTCCGACCCAGACGCTCACGGAGCCCCCCGCGTAAGTGCCGCCGCGTCCCTTCTCCTGAAAATAAAGGACGAACGTCCAGAGCCCCGGCCGGTCCAGCTGATACTCGAACGAGAACTTTCCGTGAACCGACGGCACGAGGCAATGGAATGTATGCAGTCCGACCGCGTACGCGCTCGAGGCGGCCGGCATCAGCGCCCATCTCGGGGTCGGATAGGAGTAGGAACGCCGCGAGTTGACTTCCTCGCGCGTGAGCCGCGAGGGGAACGGCTGAACCGCGACCGAAACGAAATCGAGCGTCCGCCGGTCGAGAGCTTTGCCCCGCACCCGGATCGACGCGCCGTCCGCGCCGACGCGGACGACCCGCAGGGAGTCGTACCCGCGGGTCGTGAATTCCTCCGCGAGGCGAAAGTCGCCTCCCTCGAGCGCCCAGCCGACCCCCACGTGCGTGGCGAGCGGGTCGAGGATCGCCCGCCGGTGGCCGTCGTTGGGAGGCTTTTCGTGGAGCATCTCCTTTTCGCCGAGGAACGCGAGATCCTTCGGGCTGTCCCACAGGTGGCCGGAGGACGTCATGAACGCGGCCGCGTTTTCCGAGTTCGCCCCGAGATCTCCCGGACCGGGAGAGGCGGGCATAGGGAGGCACGCCGTCGAGGAGAAAGTGCCCGACGGTGCCGTCGGCGATCTGCTGCCGCGTGTAGGCGCGGGCGAGGGCCGCCGCTTTCTCGTCCCAGAGAACGGGGGCGAGTCCCGCGCCGGCCCGGTCGGCGTTGATCCGCTCGAAGACCGCGCGTTCGACGCCGTCGCGCGGAGACGGCTTCGCGCGGAAAATCGTCCTCGACCCAGCGCGAGAGCTCGGGCTTCAGGATCGCGAGGGGCGCCGCGGGGTCGAAACGAAGGAAAGCCGGCGCCGCGCCGCATCCCGCGAAGCCCAGCATTGCGGCAAACAGCCCGAGGGATCGGCTTTTCTTTGGAATATGCATTATTTTAGCGGAAGTGAAATCCGTTTTCATCACCGGAGCGACGGGATTCGTCGGAAGCCACGCGGCGCGGAAGTTCGCGGCCGACGGCTGGAGGGTCAAGGCGCTCGTCCGCCGTCCTGAGCGGCCCGGCCTGCTGCCCCGAGACGTGGAGGTCATCGCGGCCGAACTGGGGAATCCGGCGGAATACGCACGGTCGCTGGAAGGATGCGACGCGGTCGTCCACGTCGCGGGAGCGACGAAGGCGCGCTCTCTCTCGGAGTACCGGGAGACGAACGCGAACGCGACGGCGTTGCTCGCGCGGACGGCGGCGCGGGCGTGCCCCCGGGCGATGTTCGTCTTCGTTTCGTCCCAATCGGCCGCGGGACCTTCGCTCGGCGGAGTTCCGGTCCGCGAAAACGACGTCGCGCGCCCGGTCTCGTGGTACGGGATCTCGAAGCTCGAAGGGGAGGAGGCGGTCGCGCGCGAACGGAAAGGGCCGTGGTGCGTGATTCGCCCGTGCGCGGTCTACGGGCCGGGCGATCCGGGCCTGTTGCAGCTTTTTTCGGTCGTCGCGCGCGGCTGGGCTCCCGTGCTCGCGGGAGGCCGGTGCAGGATTCAGCTGATCGGGGCTGCGGACCTCGCCCGCATCATCGCGGCGGCCGCCGTTCGAGCGGACCTGTCGGGCCGGCGCGGGTTCGCCGCCGGAGACGAGACGACCCTGCGAGAGGTCGTCTCCCACATTGCCTCCCTCCGGCAGCCCCCGGCGCGGCTCGTTCCCGTGCCCGCCTTTCTCGTCCGCGCCGCCGGCTGGGCCGAGTCGATCCGCGAGGTCGTCACGCGCCGGGCGCGCCCCTTCAACCGCGACAAGGCGACGGAAATCCTCCAGCCGGGCTGGATCTGCGACCCCCTCCCGTTCTTCGCCGATCTCGGGATCACCGGCCTCGCGGACTGGCGAGCGGGGATGCGCGAAACCGCGCTCTGGTACGAGCGGGAGGGGTGGCTTGCCCCGCCTTTCGCGCAATTGTAAAATTTGCTAAACTCCGGCGGATCGCGGAGGGAGGCCTCTTTGCGCAAAGTCGCGGTATCGGTTCAAACTGAAAAAAGGCGGGTCCCCTTCTTCGAGAAGTGCCGGACCTACGACGTGCCGGACAAGATCATTGCGGCCGGCGTGTGGCCCTATTTCCGGGTAATCGAATCGGCGCAGGATCCGGTCGTCACGATCGACGGCAAGCCGTTGATCATGCTGGGCTCGAACAACTATCTCGGTCTTACAAATCACCCGAAGGTCAAGGAAGCCGCGAGCGCCGCGATCGCCCGGTACGGATCCGGCTGCGCGGGCAGCCGTTTCCTGAACGGAACGCTCGGCATCCACGTCGACCTCGAGGAAAAGCTCGCCCGTTTCATGGGCAAGGAGGCCGCCGTCACGTTTTCGACCGGCTTCCAGGTCAACCTGGGCGCGATTTCCTGCCTCGTCGAGCGCGGCGACGTCGTCTACCTCGACAAGCAGGACCATGCCTGCATCATCGACGGGGCGAGGCTCTCGTTCGGGGTCACGAAGAAGTTCGCGCACAACGACGCCGCCGACCTGCGGCGGCTGATGGACGACGGCTGCCGCAAGGGGCGGCTCATCGTCGTCGACGGCGTGTTCTCGATGGAGGGCGACATCGCCCCGCTTCCCGATCTCATCGAGGTCGCCCGGGAATTCGGGGCGGGCCTGATGGTGGACGACGCCCACGGGCTCGGAGTGCTCGGGAAGAACGGCCGGGGAACGGCCGAGCATTTCGGCCGGGAAGACGACGTGGACCTGATCATGGGGACGTTCTCGAAATCGCTCGCGTCGATCGGCGGGTTCATCTGCGGCGACGCGGACACGATTCATTTCATCAAACACCAGGCCCGGACGATGATCTTCTCCGCGGCGCCCCCGCCCGCGTCGGTCGCGGCGGCCTCGGCGGCCGTCGACATCATCGAGAAGGAGCCCGATCGCCGCGAGCGCCTGTGGCGCAACACCCGGTTCATGATGGCGGGCCTGAGGAATCTCGGCTTCGACACGGGAGACTCGGAGACGCCGGTCATCCCGATCGTCGTCGGCGACGACTACCACGCGTTCGGAATGTCCAAACGCCTCCACGAGGAAGGCGTCTTCGTGAACCCGGTCGTCTCGCCCGCGACGCCGAAGGGACGCGCCCTGCTGCGCACGTCCTACATGGCGACCCACACCGAGGAGCACCTCTCCCGGGCCCTCGAGGCTCTCGAGAAAGTGGGCAAAGAATTCGGCGTGATTTGAACCTCGTCGAGCTCTCGCTCTCCCGGGCGGATGTCGCCCGGTTCCTCGAAGTCCCGTACGCCATCTACGGAGACGATCCCAACTGGGTGGCCCCCCTCCTGGACGATTTGAAGAAGGTCTTCACGAAGGCGAACCCGCTCTTCGAGCACGCGGAGATGAAGCTCTGGGTGGCGGTTCGCGGCGGCCGCGACGTCGGCCGGATCGCGGGAATCCTCGACCGCGCCCACAACGAATTTCACCGCGAGAAGAGCGCGTTCTTCGGCTTCTTCGAGTCGATCGACGATCCGGAGGTCTCGCGCGAGCTCTTCGCCCGGGTCGGGGCGTGGGCGAGAGAGAAGGGGATGGATCGCATCCTCGGGCCCATGAACCCGACCACGAACGACGAGTGCGGGCTGCTGATCGAAGGCTTCGATTCCCCTCCGGTCCTCATGATGACGTACAACCCGCGGTACTACCTGCGGCTCTACGACGACGCGGGGCTCGTCAAGGCGAAGGACCTCCTCGCGTACAAGATCGCGATCGATCCGAAGCCGCTCGAGCGGCTCGACCGGCTCGCCCGGGGTTTCTCCCGCCGCGAGAAGGACCTGACGATCCGCCCGATCCGGAAGAAGACCCTCGCGGCCGACCTCGCGAAGGTCAAAGAGGTCTACAACGCCGCCTGGGAAGACAACTGGGGCTTCGTCCCGATGACGGACGGCGACATCGACTTCATGGCGGCGCGTCTCAAGCCGCTTCTCGCCGAAGACATCATGCTCCTGGCCGAGACGCCGGCCGAGCCGGTCGCGTTCATGATGAGCCTTCCCGACTACAACGAGGCGATGAAGCCGCTGAAGGGGCGGCTCCTGACGCCGAAGATCTTCGGATTCCTCGCTTACCTGCTCGGCTGGAAGACGCCGAAGATGACGCGCCTGATCACGCTCGGGATCAAGAAGGGATACCGCAGCCGCGGCATCGACGCCGTGATGTTCGCCGAGTCGTTGAAGGCGATGTTGAAAGCCGGGTACGAGTCGTGCGAGATCTCCTGGATCCTGGAAGACAACGTCATGGTCCAGCGGCCGATCGATCTCTTCGACGGCAGGGTCTACAAGCGCTACCGGATCTACGAGAAGCCCGTCGGGCGTTGATCGCCTCGAGAGTCCGAAGGACGCATTTCGTTTCTCAGTCTTCCCCGGCGTTTCCCGTGACTCCCGCCGGCGGCTCTCCCGCGACGGCCTGCTGCGCGAGAATGAGCCGGCGTCCTTCCGTCCGGAGGGAGGGGAGCTTCCAGGCGAACGCGCCGGCGCCGGCGACGCACAGCATGCCGCCCGCCGCAACGGTCCGCGCGGCGCCGAAGGCGTGCGCCGAGAATCCCGCCAGCAGCGCTCCGACCGGGGCCATCCCCATGAACATCATCGAATAGACCGACATCACCCGTCCGCGCAGCTCGTCGGGCACCATCGACTGGATGAGCGTGTTGGAAGAGGCCATTTCGACCATGAGCGCATAGCCGACCGGGACGAGGAGGGCGGCGGAAATCCAAACCGTGTGCGAGAAGGAGAACGCGATGAGCGCCGCGCCGAAGCCGGCGGCGGCGGCGGCCACCCACCTCCCGAGCCCCTGCAGCCCGCGGCGGAACGCGAGCGTGAACGCGCCGAGGAGCGCGCCGACGCCCGAGGCGCTCATCAGCGCCCCGAGGGTTCGCGCGTTCCCGTGGAGCACGCGGTCGGCGAAGATCGGCATCAGGACGGCGTAAGGCATTCCGGCGAGACTCACGAGGCCCAGCAGCAGGAGGAGGCCGGCGATCGGCCGGGTCGTGGCCGTGAAGCGGAACCCTTCCGCGATCCGCCGCGCGCGGGAGCCGCGCCCTTTCTCCAGGCGTCGGTGCGGGAGGGTGATCATCAGGAGGCCGGTGATCACGGCGAGGTAGCTCACGCCGTTGATGAAGAAGCACCATCCCTCGCCGACCGAAGCGACGAGGATGCCCGCGACGGCGGGCCCGACGATGCGGGCGCCGTTGAACATGGACGAGTTGAGCGCGATCGCGTTCATCAGGTCCTCTTTCCCCACCATGTCGACGACGAAAGCTTGCCGGGTCGGGATGTCGAAGCCGTTGACGACGCCGAGCAGCGCGGCGAGAACGAAGATTTGCCAGATCTGGATCCGGTGCGTCAGGGTCAGCGCGGCGTACGCGAGCGCGAAGATCATCGCCGTGCCCTGCGTGAAGAGGAGCGTGCGCCGGCGGTTGCTCTGGTCGGCGGCCGCGCCCCCGATCGGCGCGATGAGGAATACGGGAATCTGCGCGCAGAACCCGACCATCCCGAGCTTCGCCGCGGAGCCGGTGAGCCGGTAGACGAGCCAGGACTCGGCGATCGTCTGCATCCAGGTGCCGACCAGCGACACGAGCTGCCCTCCGAAAAAGAGCTGGAAGTTGCGATGCCGGAGCGCTCGGAAAGGGCTGGGCATCCGGTGCGGAGCTAATCCCTCGCCGGGTTCGCGAATCCGGACGGCATGGAGGCGCCGCTCTTCATCCACGCGTACAGCCGCTCGCCGAGCGGAACGCAGGCGAACGCGAGAGCGAGCCCCGCGCCCACGTCGACGACGTAATGAAAGCGGCAGTAGATCGTCGAAACCACGAGCAGCGTCGCGATCGGAAGCCACGCGCGGAACAGGCGGTTCGCCTCGCGCCGGGCGACGAGCAGGCAGAAGACGGTCACCATCGTGTGGCCCGAAGGAAACGCGTCGTCCTTCGTGTGTTCGAGCTCGTTCAGCTTCGCGGAAATCGCCCTCGAGATGGGCGTGACCTCGATCCGGACGGATTGCTCCGCGGCGAGAGACACCCGGGGTCCCTTTGCGGGCACGAGAAAATAGCCCAGGTAGGAGACGTAAAAGGTGAACGAGAGGCAGAAGATGAACTTCCGCGCGAGAGCGGGGTTCTTCTTCCAGAGCGCCGCGCCGACGAAGATCGGAAAGAAATAATAGGTCGCGTACGCGATCAGCAGGAGGTCGGTGAGGGGCGGCCAGACGAACCGCTCCAGCCAGACGGTCGGGTCGACGTGGAAAACCGCGCGGTCGGCCGCGATGAGCCAGGCGTCCTTTTCACCGCCTCGCACCGCCGGGATCAGCACGCCGAGGCTCTCGTAGATCATCGGGATCACGGCCATCGGATAAAAATTGACCGCGATGCGGAGAGCCCGGGGAAGCCGGTCTTCGCGGCGCACGAGGAACGAAATGATCAGCAGGAACACGATCATCCAGCCATAGCGCCCGAGGACTCCGGGCCAGGCAGGGAGCCGTCCCGCGAACGCGCACAGCGCCGCCACGCCCGCGAGCATCGCCACCACGGCGAGGTTGAGCACTTCGAGCGGCCGCCGGGACATTCGCCGGATTTTATCATTCGGATAGAATCCGGACGTGCTCTTCCTCCAGCGGCTCGCCGGGTTCGGTATCCTGCTGGCCGCGCTGACGCCCGTTGCGGCCGGGCAGGCGGCGGCCCCGGCGGCCCAGCCGTCGCGGCTGCCGGAACGTCCTCTCGTCGTCGTGTGCCCGCTCGACGGCGAAATCCATCCGGCCGCAGCCGATTTCCTCAAGAGATCGATTCGCCGCGCGGAGGAGGAAAAGGCCGCGCTCCTCGTGATCGAGCTGTCGACGCCGGGCGGCCTGATGACCTCGATGCGGGAAATCACGACCGCGATCGTCAACTCGAAGGTCCCCGTGGCCACGTTCGTGTATCCCTCCGGAGCCCGGGCCGCTTCGGCCGGGTTCTTCATTCTCCTGGCGGGAGACGTCGCGGCGATGGCGCCCGGAACGAACACGGGCGCGGCCCACCCGGTGGGCGGGCAGGGCGAAGATATTCCGAAGACTCTCGGCAAGAAGGTCGAGCAGGACGCTCTCGCCCAGATCCGCACGCTGTGCGCGGCTCACGGCCGCGATGCCGCGGCCGCGGCCAGAGCGGTGACCGACAGCATCTCTTACACCGAGGGCGAGGCGAAGGAGAAGAAGCTGATCGAGTTCATCGCGCGCGATCCCGTGGAGCTGTGCGAGAAGATCGACGGTTTCTCGGCCGCGCGGACGGCGGGAGGCCGAATCGTCCTCCACTTGAAGAACCCGCGGTGGGATTTCCTCGAAATGGGCCCCGTCGAGCGCGCTCTCGGAATCGTGTCGGAGCCGAACCTCGCGTACATTTTCTTTCTCATCGGCCTCGTCGGGATCTACTTCGAGCTCTCGCATCCCGGCGCGGTGCTGCCCGGCGTCGCGGGGGGCATTTCCCTGCTCCTCGCGCTCTACGCGTTCTCCGTCCTTTCCGTCAACGTCGCGGCCCTGGGGCTGATCGCGCTCGGCGTCGTGTTCATCGTCGCGGAGGTGAAGTTCCCCGTGCACGGGATGCTCGCGCTCTCCGGCGCGGCCAGCTTCGTCGCGGGCTCCGTGCTGCTGTTCTCCGGCAATCCGGTCGGGTACAGGGTGCGGCTTTCCCTCCTGCTTCCGGCGGCGGTCGTGGCCGCGGGAAGCCTCGCCGCGCTCTCGATGCGCGCCGCGGCCGTCCGCCGCCGGCCCGTCCGGACAGGCCCCGAGGGGCTGATCGGAGAGACCGGCAAGGCGCTGACCGAGCTCGCTCCGAACGGCCGCGTTCTCGCGCACGGGGAGTACTGGGACGCGTCGGCGGAATCGCCGATCGCCTCCGGCTCCACCGTGCGCGTCGTCGGAAAGAAGGGATTCATTCTCCAGGTCGAGGCACTCGGACCCCAGAAAGGAGATCTTCCATGATCGGCCCAGGACTTCTCGTCGCCGCCATCATCGCTCTCATCATCCTCATGAAATGGATCAACATCCTGAAGGAGTACGAAAGAGCCGTCACGTTCTGGCTCGGACGTCTCTCCCCGCAGCCAAAGGGCCCCGGGTTCACGTTCATCTTCTGGCCGTTCGAAACGATGGTCAGGGTCTCCCTGCGGACGATCGTTCACGAGGTCCCGCAGCAGGACATCATCACCCGCGACAACGTCTCGGTGAAGGTCTCGGCCGTCGTCTACTTCCGCGTGATCGACGCGCCCCGCGCGGTCGTCGAAGTGGAGAACTACCTCTACGCGACGTCTCAGCTGGCCCAGACGGTCCTTCGGTCGGTGCTCGGCCAGGCGCAACTCGACGAGCTGCTCGCCGAGCGCGACAAGCTGAACCTCGCCCTCCAGCAGACGATCGACCAGCACACCGAGCCCTGGGGGATCAAGGTCTCGATGGTGGAGGTCAAGCAGGTCGACCTGCCGCCCGAAATGCAGCGCGCCATGGCGATCCAGGCGACCGCGGAGCGGGAGAAGCGCGCGAAGATCATCCACGCCGAGGGAGAATTCCAGGCCTCGCAGCAGCTGGCCAACGCGGCGAAGGTGATTGCGACGGAGCCGATGACGCTGCAGCTGCGATACTTGCAGACGCTGACCGAGATCGCCTCGGAAAAGAATTCCACGATCGTCTTTCCGCTGCCGATCGAATTCTTCAAGGCGTTCCTCGGAAAGGGATGATCGCGGAAATTTGCTAAGATCGCCGGAATGACCGACCCGGCGAAGAAGTCCTACTACCAGGTCTCATTCACGGGTGTGCAGGCGCTCGTCGGCCTCGTCGGACTGCTGGCGGCGCTGGCCCTGGCTTTCTTTCTCGGAGCGAAAGCGGGATTCGAGAAATCGACTGCCGCGGCGCAGCCGTCGGTCGTGCCGCCCGGCGAGAGCGAATCGACCGTATCGGCGCCGCCCGCGCCCACCTCGACGACGATCTCGATTCCCCCGGGAACGAAACCTTCTCCGGCGTCCGCTTCGGCGGCGGCCGCACCTGCCGGGGCGCCGGCGGCGCCCGTCCCGCCGCAGGAGGCGCCGGTGTTCGAGGACCGCGAGGCGGGAGTCCCGCCGGAACAGGCGCCGTCGAGGACGGAAATCGCGGGGGAGCCGGCCCGGCCGGCCGCCGCGCCCGGCCCGAAGTCTTCCCCGAACGCGGCCGCGGCCTCCCCGGAGAAGCCCGCAGCGAGGGCTCCGGCGCGCAAGGCGGCGGCCGGGGCTGCAAAAGCCTCGCCGGCCTCGCCGAGAGCGGGAGCCGGCTTCTACGTGCAGGTGATCTCGACGACGTCGAAGCCGGAGGCGACGAGGTGGAGGGAGAAACTCTCGTCGAAGAAATACAAGGCCGCGCTGTCGGCCGTGGATTCGAGCAAGGGGAAGATGTACCGGGTCCGGCTGGGACCGTACGCCGACAAGGAGCAGGCGAAAAAGCTGGCGGCGAGGATCTCCGCCGAGTTTCACAGGACCGCCTGGGTGGCCCCCGCGCAATGAGTCTCCCGGTGCACGCCGGCCGCGCTCCCGCGTGGATCCGCGAAAAGTCCCTCGACCTTTCCCGGTTGCACGAGATCAAGAAGACGATGCGGCGGCGCGGCCTCCACACCGTGTGCGAGGAGGCGCGATGCCCGAACCGGAGCGAGTGTTTTGCCCGCGGGACGGCGACGTTCCTCCTGCTCGGCGACGTCTGCACGCGCGCGTGCGGCTTCTGCGACATCCGGACGGGAAGGCCGACGTTCGACGACCCGAACGAGCCGGCGAAGGTCGCGGAAGCGGTCCGGGAGATGGGGCTCAAGTTCGTCGTTCTGACCTCGGTCGACCGGGACGACCTTCCCGACGGCGGCTCGGGGCACTTCGCGGCGACGATCCGCGCGATCCGCGTGCTCGACGCAGTCGATCGGCGTCGAGGTGCTCACGCCCGATTTTCGGGGTCGCCGGGAGTCCGTCGAGGAAGTCGTCGCCGCGAAACCGGACGTTTTCAACCACAACGTCGAGACCGTTCCGCGCCTGTACCTGCAAGTGCGGCGCGGCGCGAGGATCGAGCGCTCGCTCGGCGTTCTCTCCGCGGCGAAGGAGCTCGATCCCGGGATGACGACGAAGTCGGGCTTCATGATGGGCCTCGGCGAGACTTTCCCCGAGTGCGTCGACCTGATGAAGAGCCTTCGGGACGCGCGCGTCGACATCGTGACGATCGGCCAGTACCTTCGACCCTCGCGCGAAAACCTTCCGGTCGTCGAGTACGTGGAGCCGGCGGTCTTCGACGAGCTCCGCGCGGAGGGCGAGGCGATGGGGTTCCGGAATGTCTTCGCGGGGCCGTTCGTCCGGTCGTCCTACCGGGCCGAGGAGGCGCTCCTGGAGTCCCAACCGAGGCCTCTCGTGACACGCTCGCGCCAGCCTCCGAGGAATATCGGATGGAGTCGATGGCCGATAGCTTTCTTCGCCGCCGCCCTCTCCGGGCTTCTCCTCGCGCTCGCGTTTCCTCCGGCGGGCATCGCCTGGCTCGCGCCGGTCGCGCTCGTTCCCTGGATCTATGCGCTCTGGCGCGAGGAGAACGGGCGGCGGGGAGTATTGTCGGGCGTTCTCTTCGGTCTCGTCTTCTGGTGCGTTTCGATCCCCTGGATCTCGTTCGTCGTGACTCACTTCGGCGGCCAGCCGCGTTGGATGGGAGCGGTCTGCGTGTTCCTGCTCGCCGTCATCCTTTCGGAATGGCCGGCGCTCGTCGCGGCCGTCGTCGTGGTCGCCGCCAGGCCCCGCTCGCCGTGGCGCCTGGCCGCCTTTCCTGTCGCATGGATGGCCTCGGAGCACGCGCGCTCGTACGCCTACAAGGGCTTTCCCTGGAACCTGACCGCGAACGCGCTCGCTCTCCACCCGGTCTGGATCCAGACGGCTTCCTGGTGGGGAGCTTTCGGCGTCGGCGCTCTCGTCGCGGCGTTCGGGGCGGCGTGCGCGGCGACTCTCGGCGCCCGATCGCGCAGGACGAAAGTCGCGATCGCGGCCGCGCTGCTGGCGTCCACGGGAGCGCTCTGGGCATTCGGATGCGCGCGCCTTCGGAGCGGGGAGACGGGACCGCCGGTTCGCGTCGCCTGTCTCCAGCCGAACATTCCGCAGTCCGTTCGCGAGGACGCCGGGCTCGTCGCCGCGAACTACGTCAAGGTCATCTCCCTGGCCGCAAAAGCCGCAGCGTCCCGGCCCGGCCTGATTCTGATTCCGGAGTCTTCGTTCTATGGCACCGAGTGGAGCCTCACCCCGACGCTGCGGCGGGACCTCGCGGCGGTCGCCGCGCGGGGCGGTTCCGCGATCCTCTTCAACGACGTCGACGAGCTGCCCGACGGCCGCTATTTCAACGCGGCGCGCCTCCTCACGCCCGCGGGATTGGCTCCCGCGACATACCACAAGCTCCACCTCGTCCCGTTCGGCGAGTATGTTCCGCTCCCGAGGCTGTTCTTCTTCATGCGGGAAATCTCGAAGATCGTCGGGGCCTTCACCGCGGCGAAGCGCCCCGTGCTTCTCGAGGCCGGCGGGATATCGATCGGTCCCGCCGTGTGCTACGAGATGACGTACCCGTCCCTCGCGCGCGACGAAGCGAGGATGGGCGCGAACCTCCTCGCGAGCGTGTCCAACGACGCCTGGTACGGCCGGGCGGGGGCCCAGGCCCAGCACCTGCTCGCGATGCCGCTGCGCGCCGTCGAGGTCGGGCGGCCGTTCGCCCGCGCCGCGATCACGGGGATCTCGGCGGCGGTCGATTCTCGCGGGCGGATGCTCGCGAGCTTGCCGGAAAACCGGGAGGGAATCGTCGAGGCGACGTTGCGGCTCGAAACGGGAAGCACCGTCTGGTCGCGCTGGGGAGGAGTCGTTTTTCCGGCGCTCGCGGACGCGTCGGCGCTCTGCATGGTAATCTGCGGTTTCGCGCGCCGAACGCGGCGGAATGCGAAACGGAAACCCGAATTGAAGGACGAATGACGAAACGCGACGACCTGCTCTCCGAGCTCGACTCGACCGCGGCGCGCCTCTCGGCGCTCCGGGGGTATCTTTGATTGCGCCGCGGCGCGGAGCGCGCTCGACGAACTGAGACAGAAGGCGGCCGCGCCCGATTTCTGGACCGACCCGGAAAACGCGCAGACCACGAATCGAAAGATCAAGGCGCACGAGAAGACGCTGGAGACGGACGCGCGGGCGGAAGCCAACGCGGACGAGCTGCGGGTGTTTGCCGACTTCCTCCGCGCGGGCGAGGACGTGGACGGCGAGGCCGCGGCGACGCTCGGGAAAGCGCGGACCTACGCGGACGACCTCGAGCTCTCCGTCAAGATGACCGAGCCCGAGGACTCGAACAACGCATGGTTCTCGATTCATTCCGGTGCCGGCGGCACGGAGTCGCAGGACTGGGCCGAGATGCTCCTCCGCATGTATCTGCGATTCTTCGAGCGCCGCGGATGGAAAGCGGAGCTGATCGAGCGGGTGGACGGCGAGGAAGCGGGCCTGAAGAGCGCGACCGTCCACGTCCTCGGGGAATACGCGTACGGCTACCTGAAGGGCGAGATGGGCGTTCACCGGCTCGTGCGGATTTCGCCTTTCGACGCGAACAAGCGGCGGCACACGTCGTTCGCGTCGATCTTCGTCACGCCGGAAATCGAAGACGACATCGAGATCGTGATTCCCGACAAGGACCTGCGCGTCGACACGTACCGTTCCTCCGGCGCGGGCGGCCAGCACGTCAACGTGACGGACTCCGCCGTTCGGATCACGCACATTCCGACGAACATCGTCGTGACGTGCCAGAACGAGCGCAGCCAGGGGCGCAACCGCGACGTCGCGATGAAGGTGCTCCGGGCGAAGCTCTACCAGAAGGCGCTGGAGGAGCGGCAGGCCGTGGAGGACAAGCGCGCCGGGGCGAAAAAGAAGATCGAGTGGGGAAGCCAGATCCGCTCGTACGTCCTGCATCCCTACCGTATGGTCAAGGACCACCGGACCGACTTCGAGATGGGCGACACTGACCGCGTCCTCGACGGCGACCTCACCCCGTTCATCGACGCGTACCTCAAGGAGAGCGCGACGGAAAAGAGGGCGTCGTAGGTCCGCATGAACTGGCTCGCGGAAATTCGGAAGAAGCTGGAAGAACGGCCGCCGGCCGAGCTCGAGGCCCCGGACGGAATTCGCCGGGCGGCCGTCCTCGCGCCGCTGTTCGTGAAGGAGAAGGAGCTGTGGGTCCTCTTCACGAAGCGCAGCGAGAACCTCGTGACGCACCGCGGCCAGGTTTCGTTCCCCGGCGGGGCGGAAGAGGAAGGCGACGCGAACCTGATGGAAACGGCGCTGCGCGAGACGGAAGAGGAGATCGGGCTGCCGCGAGACAAGGTCGTCGTCCTCGGGAAGCTGTCGCCGATCGTGACCGTGACGGATTTCTACGTCGAGCCGTACGTCGCGGCGATCCCGTATCCGGTCGATCTCAAGCCGTCCCCGGACGAGATCGAAGCGCTGTGGGAGATCCCGGTCGCCGCGCTCATGGCGCCGACCGCCGTCGAGGAGCGGGAGTTCCCCGGCCGCGAGAGTCCCGTGCTTTACTACCACTACGGGCCGAAGACCGTCTGGGGCGCGACCGCGCGCATCCTCTCCGAGCTGCTGCAGGCGCTCGCGGGACAGCATTCGTGAGCGAAGCCTCGGAGCGGCCGGGGGCCAGCGCGGGTCACAGGCGCCTGCCGAGAGGAGCGTATGTTTTTTCGCCGGTATGGGGTTGGACAAGTGAGAGCAATGTTGCGAAAAAACTTGCCCGAGGAGCGCGCACGGACAAGATGCCACCGCCAGGCGCGCTGCGTCTCCTCGAGGAAGGCGCCGAAAACCCACGCGGGGCTGGGCCGCTCCGACGGCGAGCGAAGAATTTTGAGGTGAACCCATGACATTCAAAGTCGACCTTCACTCCCACTCCACCGTCTCCGACGGCCTGGATTCTCCCGCCCGTCTCGTCGAGAAGATGCGGCAGGCGGGAGTGTCCGCGCTCGCGCTGACGGACCACGACGCGCTTGGCGGGCTGCCCGAGGCCCGAATCGCGGCCGCAGCGGCCGGTCTCCAGCTCATCCCGGGAGCGGAGATTTCCGCGGACGCGAGCAACGGGGACGACGTCCACATCCTCGGCCTGTTCCTCGACGAGAAGAACGAGCCGTTCCGGCGCAAGCTCGAGCTCCGTCAGGAAAACCGAAAGCTTCGCGGCGAGCAAATGGCGAAGAACCTCGTGGCTGCCGGTTTTCCAATAGACCTCGACGCGATTCGCGCCGACGTCGGGGACGGCGTGTGGGGAAGGCCGCACCTCGCGCGAGCGCTCGTCGCGGCGGGGCACGCGAAAGACAACGACGACGCGTTCGCGCGGTTCCTCCACCGAAAGTGCCCCTGGTACGTCCCGGCCGAGAAGTGGATGGCCCCCGAGGTCGTCGAAGCGATCCGCGAAGCGGGCGGCGTCTCGTCGCTCGCCCACGCGATCTGGTACAAGGACCCGGAAGGCGTCGTCGAAGAGCTCGTCGAGCGCGGCCTCGACGCGATCGAGGTCTTTCATCCCGACCATGGCGAGGCCGAAGTCGAGCGTTTCTCGAAGCTCGGGCGGAGGTTCCGGCTGCTCTCGACGGCGGGGTCCGACTACCACGGCGTCGAGGAGAAGGGAAAAGCCCCGGGCAGCGTGACGGGCGACCGCGGGATGCTCGAGGCTCTGGAGCGGCTTCGGGAAGGGCGTTGACTAGAATACCGGTCTTCTTCCATGCTCGAATCGATCGAAACGCCGACGGCACTCCCGCAGAACCTGGACGCCGAACAAGCCATGCTCGGATCGATTCTGATCGACAACCTCACGCTCTCTGTCGTCTCGCCGATCCTCAAGGAGGCCGACTTCTTCCTCGAATCGCATCGCCGGATCTATCGCGCACTCCTGGACTTTCCGCGCGGTCTTCGGCGATCGATCTCGTCACCGTTCGCGAAGAGCTGGACAAGTCCGGCGCGATGGAACGGGCGGGGGGCCCGGCCTATCTGGCATCCCTGATCGACGGAATCCCGGACGTGTTCAACGCGGAGCACTACGCGCCGCATCGTCAAGGAGAAGTCGACGCTGCGCCAGCTCATCACTCTCGGGCACCGGCTGACGCGGGAGGGCGCGACGCCGGACCGCACGCCGGAAGACGTCCTCGGGCGCGGCGACCCGGAATCTTCGAGATCGCACAGGATTCCGCTCGCGGGGGCTTCATCTCGCTCGCCGAGATCTCCGAGCACAATCTCCACACGCTCGAGGAGGCTCGCGGGCGGCAGGGGGTCCGTTGACGGGTCTTCCCACAGGCTTCAGGAGCTCGACCGGCTGACGTCGGGACTTCAGAAGTCGGAGCTCATCATCCTCGCCGCGAGGCCGTCGGTCGGGAAGACTTCGCTCGCGCTGAACGTCGCGCAGCATGTCGCGATCCACGAGGCGCGGGCGGTCGGATTCTTCTCACTCGAGATGTCGCAGGAGGCGCTCGGCCTGCGCGTGCTCTGCTCGGAGGCGCGAGGTCAACGCGAAAAGGCTCCGGGAGGGTCTCGGGTCGGACGACGATTTCCGGCATCTCGTCCTCGCGCAGACTCGGCTCGGCGGAGCTCGGTTCTTCATCGACGACACGCTCCGCGCTTTCGGTCCCCGAGATGCGCGCGACGTGCCAGCGATTGAAGCGGGACCATGGCCTGGATCTCGTCGTCGTCGACTACCTCCAGCTTATGGCGGGGCACGGGCCGCCCGAAAACCGGACACAGGAAGTCTCGCAGATCTCGCGCGGCTTGAAGCTTCTCGCAAAGGACCTCCATGTTCCCGTCATGGCGCTGTCCCAGCTTTCGCGACAATCCGAGCGCCGGCGGGCGACAGGAAAGCCGCAACTCGCCGACCTGCGAGACTCCGGCTCGATCGAGCAGGATGCCGACGTTGTCATCTTTCTCTATCGCGAAGAGATGTACGACCGCGATACCGAACGGAAGAACCTTGCCGACGTCCTCATCGCGAAACAGCGCAACGGCCCGACCGGTGAATTCGAGCTTGTGTTCCTGCACGACTCATTGACGACGTTCAGCAACTACGAGTCGCTTCCCCGAACCGGGGTTTTGACCCGCCCGAGGCCGAGTTGGATGCACGTTCGCCGCGGTCGATCTGCGGGCGATCGCGCGCAACTTTCACCTGCTGCGACGCCTCACCGGCAAGCGCGTGCTCGCCGTCGTCAAGGCCGACGCCTACGGGCACGGCGCGGAGGCGGTCGCGCGGACGCTCGAGGCGGAAGGGGCGGACTTTTTCTGCGTCGCGATCGCGGAGGAAGGGATCGGCCTTCGCCGCGCGGGGATCCGCTCGCCGATCCTGCTTCTCAACTCCTGCGAGGCCCGCGAGGCGGCCGTGTACCGGGCGCTCGCGCTCACGCCGACGCTCTTTTCCGTCGACCAGGCGCGGGAATTCGCGGCCGCGACGGCCGGGTTCGCGAGCCCGCTCGCGGTGCACGTGAAGCTGGACACGGGGCTGACGCGCCTGGGAGTCCTGCCCGGCGAGATTTCCGCTCTCGCGGAGGTCCTGCGCTCGGCTCCCGGGCTTCGCGTGGAGGCGGCGTTCACTCACTTCTCGCACGGCGACGAACCGGAGGGCCCCGAGCTCGCTTCGCAGGACGAGCGTTCGAAGGAGGCCTTCGCGGCGCTTCGCGCGGCGGGAATCGACGCCGCCTGGACCCACCTCGCGAACTCCGGCGCCGCGATCGCGGGGAAGGGCCTGTGGACCGAGGCCGTCCGCCCGGGCCTCTCCCTGTACGGCGTGTCGCCGGCGGCCGGCCACGGCGGAGAACTCATTCCGGCGCTCTCCTGGGAAACCGAGGTCGTCGCCGTGAAGAGCGTCCCCGCGGGCACGCCGGTGGGGTACGGCGGGACGTTCGTCACGAGCCGCGACTCCCGCCTCGCCGTTCTGGCGATCGGTTATGATGACGGCTATCGGCGCTCTTTCGGCGGCAAGGTCCCGGTTCTTTTCGAGGCCGGCGCCGCCCGAACGGTGGGAGTCATCAGCATGGATTTGACGGTTTGCGATACGACCGACATCGAGGTCCGGAGGGGGGAGAGAGCGGTCCTTCTGGGGAAAACCGCGGCCGGCTCCGTCTCCGCGCACGATCTCGCGCGCGCCGCCGGGACGATTCCTTATGAGATTTTCTGCGGGATCGGCTCCCGCGTTCCCCGCCGGTACGCGTGAAGTTCTTCGAAGCGATCGGCGCCGCCCTCCTCCGCGTCTTCGAAGAGATCGGGCGGTTCTTCCTGCTGCTCGGCAAGACCGCGGCGTGGCTCGTCCGGCCGCCCTACGACTTTCCCGAGCTCGTCAAGCAGATGGTCCGCGTCGGCGTCGATTCGATTCCCGTCGTCTTTCTGACGGGGCTCTTCACCGGGATGGTGATCTCGCTCCAGACGTACAAAGGCTTCGCCCGGTTCCACGCCGAGAGCTACGTCGGCTCGGTCGTCGCGCTGTCGGTCACGAGAGAGCTCGCGCCGGTTCTGGCCGCGCTGATGGTCACGGGGCGCGTCGGCAGCGCGATGGCGGCGGAGCTCGGCACGATGCGGGTGACGGAGCAGATCGACGCGCTCGTGGCCCTCGCGACCGAGCCGATCCACTACCTGATCGTCCCCCGCGTGGCCGCCGCGACGTTGATGCTTCCGCTCCTCGTGATGATGGCCGACGCGGTCGGAATCGGCGGAGGGTACCTCGTCGCGGTCGACCTGCTCGGCGCGAACCCCGTCAGCTACATGCACAATTCGTTTCAGTTTCTCGAGATGAAGGATCTGCTCTCCGGGCTCCTGAAGGCGGCCGTTTTCGGGCTGCTCTTCTCGACGATCGGATGCCAGAAGGGCTTCTACACCGAAGGGGGAGCCGAGGGCGTCGGCATCTCCACGACCCGGGCGGTCGTGGCGGGAAGCCTCGCGATCCTGCTCGCCGATTTCTTCCTGACGAAGGTCCTGTTCTAGATGGCCGCCGCACGAGTGACCTCACCCCCCGTCCCCCTCTCCGTATTACGGAGAGGGGGTGGCCGCAGGCCGGAGGAGAGGTCGACCCGACGAGGGAATTCGATCGCGGGTTCTAAATGACCGCGGAACCGAAAATCCGGCTCGTCGATCTTTGCAAGTCGTTCGGCGGCAGAGCCGTGCTCGATCACCTGAACCTCGAGATCGCGGACGGCGAGTCCGTCGTGCTCGTCGGTCCTTCCGGCACGGGCAAGAGCGTCCTGCTCAAGCACATCATCGGTCTGCTGCGGCCCGACTCGGGTCAGGTCTTCATCGACGGCACGGACCTGTGGTCTCTGCCGGACAAGGAATTGAACGCGTTCCGGCGCCGCTTCGGAATGTCGTTCCAGGAAGGCGCCCTTTTCGATTCGATGACCGTGTTCGACAACATCGCGTTTCCGCTGCGCCGGCAGGGCAAGAAAAGCGCCGACGAAATCCGCCAGCGGGTCGAGGAGTGTCTCGACCTCGTCCACCTGTCGGAGATCGAGCACAAGAAGCCCGCGGAGCTCTCGGGAGGCATGCGGCGACGGGTCGGTTTCGCGCGGGCGATCGCGCTGGAGCCGGAAATCCTTCTTTTCGACGAGCCGACGACGGGGCTCGATCCCATCATGACGGACGTCATCGACAGCACGATCGTCGAGATGCGCGCGCGCCTGAAGTGCACGAGCGTGACGATCACGCATAGCATGGAAAGCGCCGAAAAGATCGGCGACACGATCGCGTTGATTTTCGAAGGAAAGATCGTCGAGCAGAAACCGCCGAAGGAGTTCATGTCGTCTTCGAATCCCCTCGTTCGCCAGTTCGTGGAAGGGCGGGCGGAAGGGCCGATGACGAAAGACGACTGGGGACGCCGGAGGCAGGGCTTGGGAGGACGCGGATGAACTCGGCTGCGAAGGTGGGACTGTTTTTCCTCGTGGTGATGGTCCTCGCGGGAATCCTGATTTTCAAGATCGAAGACCTTCACCTCGGGCGAAAAGGGGTGAAGTCAGATCTCGGTCGTCTTCACCGACGTGTCGGGTCTCGACGACAAGGCGGTCGTCCGAGTCGCGGGCGTGCGCGTCGGCAAAGTCACGAAGATCCGGCAGATCGAGGGCCGCGCCTACGTGACGGTCGAAATCGAAGACCCGAACGTGGAGCTGCGCCAGGGGGCCTCCGCCGCGATCGCGAACCTCGGCCTGCTCGGGGAAAAATACCTCGAGCTGATCCCCGGCCCGATCGGGGCTGCGCCCCTGCCCGAGGACTCGATCCTGACGGGCAACCAGGCCGTCTCCTTCGACCAGGTCACGAAGCTCGCCCGCGACATCGAGGCGGACGTGAAGGACATCACGTCGAGCCTGCGCGGGGCGCTCGGGGGGCCCCAGGGCGAGCAGACGATGAAGGCGATCGTCGAGAACGTCGAGCGGATCACCGAAGAGCTCAAGGTCATCGTCGCGACGAATCACGAAAACGTCGACGCGACGGCGTCGAATCTCCGGGAATTCTCCGCGTCGATCGTGCGCCTGGCCGACCGGATCGACGCGCTCGTCGCCGCGAATTCCGGCAGCACGACGGCGTCGATCTCGAACATCAAGGAGATCTCCGACAAGCTCCAGAAGACCGCCGACAATCTCAACTCGATCACCGGCAAGATCGACACGGGGAAGGGGACCGTCGGCCAGCTCATCAACAGCGACGAAACGTCCCGGAATCTGAACGACGCGCTCGTGTCCGTGAAGGAAGGCGTCGGCGCCCTCAACAAGACCCTCGGCAAGGTCGGAAAGATCAAGATCGACCTCGGCCTCCGCGCCGAGTACCTGAGCTCGCCGGCGAAATCGAAGGGGTACCTGACCGCCGACATCATCCCGAACGACGAGCACTTCTACCGGTTCGAGCTCGCGACGCAGCCGTTCGGGAGGCGAACCCTCACGACGAAGAACTACACGACGACCTATCCGGACGGCCATCAGGAGACGACCTCCCTTCAAACGGAGAGCTTCGACGATTCGAACGCGATCTCGGCGCTGTTCGGGTTCAATTTCGGGAACCTCACGCTGCGAGCCGGGCTCGAAGAGTCGCGCGGCGGCGGAGGCGTGGACTATTCGCTGCTGAACAAGCGCCTTCGCTTTTCGTTCGACGCGTGGGATTTCGCGCGCCAGGACTACAACGCGCACATGAAGATCGGGGGACGGTACTACTTCTCGCCCTCGATTTATGCGACGGCCGGATACGACGATTTCCTGAACCGGAAGAAGAAGGCGGACTCGCTGTTCTTCGGGGCCGGAGTGCGATGGAGCGACGACGATATCAAGCTCCTCCTGAGCTCGATTCCGGTCAAGTGAAGGGGCCGATCTTTTCCTGCGCCGAATGCGGCGCGTCTTCCGCGAAATGGCTCGGCCGTTGCCCCGACTGCGGCGCGTGGAACTCGTACGGCGAGCAGAGCCCTCCCCCGAAGAGGCGCGGGCCGGCGGCGCCGGGCCGCGCCGTCGCGATCGGCGACGTCGCGGGCGACGAGGCGCCGCGCCTGACGACGGGCCTCTCCGACTTCGACCGCGTGCTCGGGGGAGGCATCGTCGCGGGCTCGGTCGTGCTCGTCGGCGGGGAGCCGGGCGTCGGCAAATCGACTCTGCTGCTTCAGTCGGCCAAGCGTCTCGCCGCGGCGGGCCGGCGCGTGCTGTTCGTTTCGGGAGAGGAGTCCGCGCGCCAGGTGCGGCTCCGGGCGGGGAGGCTCGACGCGCTCGCGCCGGAGCTGTTCGTGCTGGCGGAAACGGACGCGGAAGTCGCCTGCCGCGAGGCCGAAGCGCTCGCCCCGGCCCTCGTCGTCGTCGATTCCGTTCAGTCGGTCGTCTCGGACGGCGTCGCCTCGCCGGCGGGATCGATCGCCCAGGTGCGCACGGCCGCGCTCCTGTTCCAGAGGTTCGCGAAGCAGAAGGACGTTCCTGTCGTCCTGATCGGCCACGTCACGAAGGACGGGTCGCTCGCGGGCCCGAAATCCCTCGAGCATCTCGTCGACACGGTCCTCTCCTTCGAAGGCGACCGCTCGCGCGGCCGGCGCGTGCTGCGGGCGCTCAAGAACCGTTTCGGGCCGATCGAAGAAGTCGCGCTCTACGAGATGACCGAGAGCGGCCTCGCCGAGATCGCGGATCCCTCGAGCGCCCTGCTCGCCGAGCGGCGCGCGGGAGTCGCGGGCAGCGCCGTCTCCGCCTCCGTGGAAGGCACCCGGCCGCTGCTCGTCGAGATCCAGGCGCTCGTCGGCCCGCTCGTGGCCGGCTCCGCCCGGCGCAGCGCCGTCGGCCTCGATTCCGGGAGGCTCTCGATGATCCTCGCGGTCCTCGAGGCGAGGGCAGGCTTCTCCTTCGCCCAGAGGGAAGTTTTCGTCTCGTGCGCCGGAGGCCTCGACCTGCGCGAGCCGGCCGTCGACCTCGCGCTCGCGGCCGCGATCCTCTCGTCGCAGACGAAGCAGCCGCTGCCCGCGGACGCGTTCTATTTCGGGGAAGTCGGGCTGCTCGGGGAGGTCCGCTCCGTCCCCGATGCGCCGGCGCGCCTGCGCGAGGGAATGGCGCACGGCTTTCGCAAGGTCTACCTCTCGAAATCGGACGCCTCGTCCGCCGGCGAGTTCCCCGGGCTGAAGGCGTTCCCGATCTCCGACGTCGGGGAGCTCGCGGGGAAACAACCCGGCTCGTAGGGGCGCAATTCATTGCGCCCGGGGTTGAACCTGCGGGAGCAGACTTTGCTCGGGGATCCGGGCGCGGGTGACCGGCGGCGGCATCCCTTCCGCCTGCGCGGAGGAGTGCGACCGACTGAATTCAGGCGGATCGATTGAAGGCTCCACGCACAGCCGGAAGGTGACGCCGGGCAGGACCCGCGCCAGCCTATCGGCCGGCAATCTCTACTCGAGCGGACGTGCGACCGCTGAGAAGGCCTTCAGGATCGCTTTGTCCGAAGTCACGAGCGGAACTCCGAGATCCTGAGCCAGCGCGACGAACTCACAGTCGTAGGCGGAGCAGGGGGATTGCTGCACGAGACGGAGGACATCCGCGGAGGGAACTTCGAACTCGCGTCCTGACATCTGTTCCTCGGCGTCGGCGACGATCCGGAGCGCTCCCTCGAAGGCCATGTCGCCGCGGCGAAGGCACCCTGCGAGAATGCTTCGAAACTCCGACCGCCAGAGCAGGGGAGCGTTCCAGTCGGAGTCGGCCTGCAGGAGTTTTTCGGCCGCGGCGGTTCGCGGCCCGGGGAGCCAGAGGTAGGCGAGCATGTTCGTGTCGACGACGATCAAGCGCGGCCGGTCTCGCGCCAGGCCTTCAGGTCGGAATCCTTTATGGGGCCGCGGACGCGGCTGCGTGAGTCGGCCGCCCGTCGCAGCCATGTCTCGGTATCCACGCGGTGGGCCGAGACAGCCGTTTCGAGGCAGGAAAGGATCTCCTTGTTGAGGCTCCTTCCGCGTTCCCGGGCGCGGCTCTTCAGGCGGCGGTGCAGCGTTTCCGGCATTCCTTTGAGCGTCACGGTTGGCATCGATCCTCCGGTTCCAAAATGGAATCATAATGCAACCGGCTAAGGCGCGCAATTCCCGGCTGCCGATGAAGGGCGAAAGCCCTGACCCCTACGAATTCCTCAAGTAAAACGACAGCGTCTCGAGGTTGATCTTCAGGTCCACGTTCTTCAGGAAAACGTTCTCCGGGGCTTTCAGCTGGACGGGCGCGAAGTTCAGGATCGCGCGGATCTTCGCGGCGACGAGCGCGTCGATCGTGGCCCGCGCGGCGTCCGCCGGAACGGCGATCACGCCGATGTCCACCGGCTGGCGCGACGCGAAATCGGGGATCGAGTCCGCGGCGAGAATCGGAATGCCCGTCTTCAATTTCGTGCCGATCTTCGCCGGATCGACGTCGAACAGCGCGACGATCCGGAAACCGCCGGAATTGAATCCCCCGTACGCCGCGAGCGCGAGGCCGAGGTGCCCCGCGCCGCACAGGATCACGGTCTTCTCGGAATCGATGCCGAGAAGCTGGATGAGGTGCCTTTTCAGCGTCGCGACGTCGTAGCCGACGCCCCGGATCCCGAATTCGCCGAACATCGCGAGGTCTTTCCGGATCTGCGCGGAGTTCAGGTGGAACTGCTTCGCGAAATCGTGCGAGGAAATCGTGCGGACGCCGTCGGCCTCGAGTGTTTGGAGCCCGCGGAGATAGAGCGAGAGCCGGCGGGCCGTGACTTCGGAAACGCTCTCGGACCCGGCCGGGGGACGGCGGCTCATGGGCGCAGGTGCGGGAGGAACCGGGACGCGACGGCGGCGAGGTCGAGGACGCGCGACGGGAAGATCCCGATTCCGAGCGTGCCGAGGCCGCAGAGGAGGATCGCGAGGCGGCTCTCGGGGGAGAGCGGCGCCGGCGCTTCGCCCTCGATCGGTTCCCGCATGTAGAGGACGTAGACGACGCGCAGGTAG
The DNA here is from genome assembly GCA_963773815.1 of uncultured Acidobacteriota bacterium. Taxonomy (GTDB): domain Bacteria; phylum Acidobacteriota; class Thermoanaerobaculia; order UBA5066; family DATFVB01; genus CAWEYG01. The sequence continues at coordinate 27,838 of CAVZCI010000017.1, read as the reverse complement.
TACCCGAGCGAGACGAGGCTGTTCGCGACCCCGACGATCGCGAGCCACAGGAACCTCCCCTCGATCGCGGCCTTGAAGACGAAGAATTTGCCGATGAACCCGGCCGTCGCGGGGATGCCGCCGAGCGAAATCATGCAGATCGCGAGGACGAATGCCGTCAGGGGCGCGGTCCGGCCCGCTCCGGCGTAGAGCCCGATCGAGTGGGGCTTCGTCTCGTCCCGGGACAGGGCCGCGACGCAGGCGAACGCTCCGACGTTCGCGAACGCGTACGCAAAGAGGTAGACGAGCACGGCCGCGAACGCCTCGCGGCCGAACACGGCGAGCGCGATGCCGACGTAGCCCATGTGCGCGATTCCGGAGTACGCAAGGAGCCGCTTGAGGTCTCTCTGCGCGAGCGCGACGAGGTTTCCGAGGCACATCGAGAGCACCGCGAGCGCGGCGAGAGCGGCCTGAAACCGCGAGGGAAGGGCGCCTCCGAAGACGGCGGCGAAAACGCGAAAGAGGACGATCAGGGCCGCTCCCTTCGGCGCGACGGACAGGAAAGCCACCGCCGGCGTCGGCATGCCGGCGTACACGTCGGGGGCCCAGGCGTGGAACGGCGCGAGCGCAATCTTGAACCCGAACCCGGCGAGCAGAAACACGAGGCCGGCCGTCAGGAGCGGATCGGAAGGGAGCGGTCCTCCGAACCCGGTGATTTTCGTCGTTCCGAGCTTTCCGAAAAGAATCGCGATCCCCAGGAGCGTGAACGACGACGCGAACGCGCCGGTCAGGAAGTACTTCAGGCCCGCTTCCGCGGACGCGGCGGACTTTCGGAAGAACGCCGCGAGGATGTAGAAGCAGAGCGAGAACGTCTCCAGGCCGAGGAAGATCACGAGCAGATCGAGCCCGCGCGCCATCAGCGAGACTCCGACGATTCCCCACAGGAGAAGGGGATAGAACTCGCCGCCCGCGGGAATCCAGCCCGCCCGGGCCGCCGCGTCCAGGTAGGGACGCGCGATCAGGAGCGTGAGAACGGCCGCGAGGCCGGCAAACAGGCCGAAGACCCGCGCGAGCACGGAGGAATCGAACGTTCCGGAGAACGTCGAGCCGCCCGGAAGCCTCTCGAGGAGAACGAGGTACCCGCCGACCGCGAGGATCGAAATCGCGGCAAACGAGCGCCGGCTCGAGGGGATGAACGCCTCGAGGAGGAGCAAAACGCAGCCGGCCGCCGCGAGGACGATCTCGGGCGCGACGCTCGCGAGGTCGCCGGGAAACAGCGCGGGGATCATGGGCCGGGCCTCAGCGGCATCGCGGCTTTCGAATGCACGAACGCGAGGAGCTCGTCGACGGACCCGTGGATCTTGTCGAGGAAGAAGTTCGGCGCGAGGCCGATCCAGACCATGCAGAGGATGAGCGCGACGGCGCCGATCAGCTCGGAGCGCCGGATGTCCGGCAGGTTCCTGTTCTCCTCGTTCTTCAGGGGAGTCCAGAAGACGCGCTGAACGAGCGTCAGGAGGTAGAGCGCGGACAGCACCATCCCGGCCGTCCCCGCAACCGCCCACCACTTCGGGACGTGCGGCGCGTTGAACGTTCCGTTGAGGATCAGGAACTCGCCGACGAATCCGTTCAAGCCGGGGAGACCGATCGAGGCGAGCGCGGAGATGACGAAGAGCGTCGCGGTGACCGGCACGACGCGCGCGATGCCGCCGTAAGCATCGATCTCCCGTGTGTGGCGCCTCTCGTACAGGACGCCGACGAGGAGGAAGAGGGCCCCCGTCGAAAGGCCGTGGTTCACGCTCTGGAGGACCGCGCCGGTCGTCGAAAGGCTCGTCAGGGCCGCGATGCCGAGCATGACGAGTCCCAGGTGCGCGACCGAGGAGTAAGCGACGAGACGCTTCATGTCCGTCTGGGCGAAGGCGACCATCGACCCGTAGACGATCCCGATCACGGACAGCAGGGCGAGCCACGGAGCGAATTTCAGCGCGGCATGGGGAAACAGCGGAAGCGAGAACCGCAAATACCCGTACACTCCGAGCTTCAGCAGCACGCCCGCGAGGATGATCGAGCCGGCCGTCGGGGCCTCCGTGTGCGCGTCGGGCAGCCACGTGTGCAGCGGAAAGACCGGCACCTTCACGAGAAAGGCGATCGAGAACGCGAAGAACAGCAACATCTGGGCCGGCATCGGGAAGCTCAGCCGGTAGAAGTCCTGCAGCGCGAAGGTCCACGTTCCGGTCGCCCGGTGGTACTGGATCGCGAGAAACAGGATGCCGAGCGACATCAGGAGCGAACCCGCCATCGTGAACAGGAAGAATTTGACCGCCGCGTAGATTCGCCGCTTGCCGCCCCAGATCCCGATGATGAAGTACATCGGCACGAGCATGATTTCCCAGAAGAAATAGAACAGCACCAGGTCGAGCGACGCGAGGGACCCGAGCATCCCCGTCTCGAGAACGAGGAACGACGCGGTGAAGCCGCGAACGCTCTGCCGAACGTGCCCGATCGAAAACAGCAGCGCGATCGGCGTGAGCAGCGTCGTCAGCAGGACGAGCAGGAGCGAAATCCCGTCGATGCCGATCGAGTACGAAATGCCGAACGCCGGGATCCACGCCGCGCGCTCCTGGAATTGAAATCCCGCCGTTCGCGGGTCGAATCCCGTCCAGAACCCGAGGGAAAGGAGAAACGTCGCGACGGAGATGACGATGCCGGCCGTTTTGATCTCGACGGATGCACGCGCGGGAAAAATCGCGATCAGCGCCGCTCCCGCCGCCGGCAGGAAGATGACCCAGGTCAGCAGGTGCGGGATCGAGCTCAACGGACCAGGCCTCCGAATCCGAGGTACGCGAGCAGGGCGACGATCCCGAGCAGGAACGTGAGCGCGTAATTGCGGACGTTTCCGGTCGTGAAGAACCGGAGGAGATCGCCCGCGAGCTCGACGAGGAAGGACCCCGCGTTGATGAGGCCGTCGATCAGGAGCACGTCGACGATCTTCCAGAAACCGCGCGAGAGGGCGCGGAAGGGGCGGTAGAGAATCCGCTCGTAGAGCTCGTCGATCGCGAACTTCCGGCGCACGAGGCCCGCGAAACCGGGGAAACGCCGCGTGAACCGGCCGGGAAGATCCTCGGCGGCCGGGCCGGCGTAGCAACGCTTCGCGACGAGCCAGCCGGCCCCCGCGATCGCGACGGACGCGGCGATCAGCGCGATTTCCGCGCCTCGGGACAGCTCCGCGGGCTCGGCCGCGCCGGCCATCGGCAGGACGATGCCGTCGAGGAAGCGGTGGAAGAGGTTCGCGCGTGCGCCGAGCAGCCGCGGCAGCCCGAGGAATCCGCCGACCGTCGAAAGGACGCCGAGGACGGCGAGGGGCACCGTCATCGCGGCGGGCGACTCGTGGAGGTGATGGCGCTGCTCTTCGGTCCCGCGGAACTCGCCGAAGAACGTCCGGTAGAGGAGGCGGAACATGTAGAACGAGGTGATACCCGCCGCGAGGAATCCGACGGCCCACAGCGCGGGACTCTTCGCGAACGCGGCGCCGAGGATCTCGTCCTTCGAGAAGAACCCCGCCCAGATCGGGATTCCGGCGATCGCGAGCGTCGCCGCGAGAAACGTCCAGAACGTCACGGGCAGCGCCTTTCGCAGGCCCCCCATGCGGAGAGTGTTCTGCTCGCCGCCCATCGCGTGGATCACGGACCCGGCCCCGAGGAACAGGAGGGCCTTGAAGAAGGCGTGCGTGAGGACGTGGAACATCCCGGCGACGAAAGCCCCGACGCCGCACGCGAGGAACATGTATCCCAGCTGCGAGATCGTCGAATAGGCGAGGACCTTTTTGATGTCGTCCTGGGCGGTTCCGACGATCGCCGCGAAAATCGCGGTCGCCGCCCCGACGATCGCGACGAGCGCCATCGCGCCGGGAGAGAGGCGGAACAGGACGTTGCTGCGGACGACGACGTACACGCCCGCCGTGACCATCGTCGCCGCGTGGATCAGCGCGGAGACGGGCGTCGGGCCCGCCATCGCGTCGGGGAGCCACACGTAGAGCGGGATCTGCGCGCTCTTGCCGCAGGCGCCGACGAACAGCAGCAGAGCGATCGCGGTCGTCGCCGGAGCGAACCGGAGGGGCTCCGCGGCGGCCATCGGAAAGATCCTTCCGAAGTCGAGAGAGCCGAACCTTCCGAGAATGAGGAACAGGGCGAGGAGAAACCCGAAATCGCCGACGCGGTTCGTCACGAAGGCCTTGCGGCCGGCCCGCGCGGAATCCTCCTTCAGGTAGTCGAACGCGATCAGGAGGTACGAGCACAGCCCGACGCCCTCCCAGCCGACGAAGAGGAGGAGGAAGTTGTCGGCAAGGACGAGCGTCAGCATCGCGACCATGAAGAGGTTCAGGTACGAGAAGAACCGCCAGTACCCTTCGTCCTCGTGCATGTATCCGACGGAGTACACGTGGATGAGAAAGCCGACGAACGTCACGAAAGAGAGCATGACGGCCGAAAGGGGGTCCAGCCGCATCGCGAAATCGACCGAGAAGCCGCCGACGCGGATCCACGAAGCGTACCGCTCGACGACGGGCGCCGCGTTGCCCGCGAAAACGCCCGCGGCATAGGGAACGAGGCGCGCGTAAGCCGCAACGGTCGCGAGCCCGACCGATCCCGCTCCGCACGCCGTCACGAAGCCCTTCCCGAGCTTGCGGCCGAAGAGGCCGCACAGGAGGAACCCCGCGAGGGGGAGCAGCGGAATCAGGCACAGCGGAACGCTCATCCGCTCACCACTTCAGGAGGTTGATCTTGTTCACGTCGATCGTCTCGTTGTGGCGGAAGACGTTCACGAAAATCGCGAGGCCGACGGCCGCTTCCGCGGCCGCGACGACGATCGCGAAGAATACGACGATCTGGCCCGAATACCCGCCGACGGCCTGCCCGATTCCCGCGAGAGCCAGGTTCGCGCCGTTCAGCATCAATTCGATCGACAGAAAGATCGTGATCGCGTTGCGCCGCAGCAGCGCCCCCGCGAGGCCGAGGCAGAACAGCGCGGCCGAAACGAAGAGGACGTCCGTCAGCGGAACCCTCATCGCCCGCTCACCGGTCTCCCCGCCGCATCAGCAGGTATGCGCCCGTCAGCGAGGCGAGCAGGAGGATCGAAACGGCCTCGAACGGGAGAGCGGCCCGGGAATACAGCGCGCGCGCGAGGGGAGCGATCTCCCCGGTCGCCGGCGGGAGGCCGGACGGCCGGACGGCCGAGCCCGACCGGCGGACCGCGCCGAGAAGAAACGCGGCGAACGCGACGATGCCCGCGAGAGAAAACAGGCGCTGGAGGAATCGCGGGTCGCGCGCCTCCTCTTCGGTGTCGAGGTTCAGCAGCATCGTGACGAACAGGAACAGGACGAGGATCGCCCCCGCGTAGACGATGACCTGGATGACCGCGAGGAACGGCGCGGAGAGGAGCACGAAGCCGGCGGCGATCGCGAAGAACGAAACGACGATCGCGAGGAGGCTCTTGATCGGGTTCCGGTGGACGACCATCACCGCGGCGAACAGGATCGCGACCGCTCCGGCGACGTCGAACGCGAGACGGGCGGCGTTCACAGAGCCCCGATCCGGACGAGCAGGGCCGCCCAGAGGAGATTCGCGAACGCGAGCGGGAGCAGCACTTTCCAGCCGACGGCCATGAGCTGGTCGTAGCGGAAACGCGGCAGCGTCCAGCGAACCCAGATGAAGACCCACATCAGGAACGCGATCTTCGCCGCGAAGACGGCGACCGAGATCAGCGCCCCGAGAATTCCCTGCGGGTGGAAGAAGGGGATCGACCACCCGCCGAGGTACATCGTGACGATGAACGCGGACGCGACCGTCATCGCGACGTACTCGGCCATGAAAAACGCGGCGAATTTGAAAGAGGAATACTCGGTGTGGTAACCGGCGACGAGCTCCGCGTCCGCCTCCGCGAGGTCGAACGGCACGCGGTTCGTCTCCGCGAACGCGGCGATCGTGAAGATCACGAATCCGAAGAACTGCGGCACCGCGTTCCACCTCGGGAGAAAGCCGAGCCAGCGTCCCTGCTGCGACGCGACGACCTCGGAGAGGCGGAAGGAGCCGGAAGTCAGGAACACTCCCGCCGCGGCCGTCGTCATCGCGAGCTCGTAGGAGATGACCTGCGCCGCGGAGCGAAAGCCGCCCATGAGCGAGTACTTGTTGTTCGACGACCAGCCGGCCAGGACGATCCCGTAGACGGACATTCCGGCCATCGCGAAAATGAAGAGGGCTCCGATCGGAACGTCGGCGCCGATCATCTTGATCTCGTGCCCCCGGACGGAGAACGTCGGGCCGTAAGGGATCACCGCGAACGCGACGAGCGCGGAGAACATCACGATCCACGGCGCGAGCGTGTAGAGCAGGACGTCGACGTTGTCGGGCGTCACGTCCTCCTTGAAGAAAAATTTCAAGGCGTCGGCGAGCGGCTGCCCGAGCCCGAACGCGCTCCAGCCGAAGAACCCGACGCGGTTCGGGCCGGGCCGGTCCTGGATCAGGCCGGCGCCGCGCCTTTCGACCCACAGGATGATCGGCACGAGAAGGAGCGTCGTGAGGACCGGCGCGAGCGGCCGGACGGCCAGGATGATCCAGTCGACGGCCGTCACAGCCCGCCCACCGAAACGAAGAGGCCCTTCTTCATCGTCGAGCCCCCCTCCAGTTCGCGGAAGTCGAGATCCGAGTATCCGGGGACCTCGCGCGCGATTTCCGAGAAGATCGTCAGGGGGTTCCATTCGGGGTTTCCGAATCCGAACCGCATTCCGAGCAGCAGGAGGATCTCCCAGTCTGCCTTGACGGGGGGCTTCGGGAGCATCGCGCGCTCGAAGCGCTGCACGCGGTCGAACCGGCTCGTGAAAGTCCCGTCCTTCTGGGCCAGGGACGCGCACGGCAGGAGGACGTCGGCGGCGCGGGTCAGCGCGTTCTCGGTTCGGGCGTGGACGATGAGGAGCCGGGCCTTGCGGAGGATCGCGACCTTCTCCGGGTCGTCCGCGAGGCGCGAAAACGCCGCGTCGGAAACGTAGAGGATCTCGGGCTCGAACTTCCCGGCCCAGAGGTCCGCGAGCGTCCGGCCTCCGGATCCGGGCCCGACGCCCATCTCCCGGGCGCCCCGCTCGTTCGGGGAAGCCGTGCCCGAGCTTTCGATCCATCCGTTCTTCGACGGCATGCGCCGGACCCGGTCGGCGTCGGCCGTCACGTCCAGGTTCGGAACGTTCAGGGTGTCGCGGAAGATCTTCCGCAGCAGCCAGTTTTCTTCGTTCGAGAGGTTCGCGGAGCCGAGCGCGAAAATCGCCTGCGGCCCCGATTCCGCGATCGTCTTCTTGATCTCCGCGGCGACGCGGTCGAGGACGACGTCCCACGTCGCGGGATTCCGCTCGCCGTTCTCGCGCAGGAGGGCTCGCGAATACGACCGCTCGTTCAGCGATTCAGAGAGGAATCGGCCGTAGTCGCAGAGCCAGTAGTCGTTGACCTCGGGGTTGAGCCGCGGCATGTAACGGAAAACGGTCTCTCCGCGCGATTCGACGGAGTTGTTGCAGCCGATGTCGCATCCGGGGCAGACGGAGGGCGTCTTCTTGAGGTACCAGACGCGCTGTCGGAATCGGAACTCCTCGACGGTGAGCGCGCCGACGGGGCAGACGTCGGCCGCGCAGGCCGACCAGTCGTTGTCCAGCTCGCGGCCCTCGTGCGTCCAGACGAGCGTCTGTCCCGCCCGGTCGAGGAACGTCAGCTCGGACGTCTTCGAGATCTCCTGCGTGAAGCGGATGCAGCGCGTGCAGAGGATGCAGCGGGTCATGTCGCGCGATGACGCGGGGGCCGATCTTGGTCCGGGAGTAGCCCTCGTACTGCTTCTTGCGCTCGTCGTAGCGCGAAGCCTGGAACCCGTACCCGAAGGAGTTGTCCTGCAACTTGCACTCCCCGGCCTGGTCGCAGATCGGGCAGTCGAGCGGATGGTTGATCAGGAGAAACTCCATCGTCGCCTTCTGGGCCTCTTTCGTCTTTGCCGAGCCGGTCTTGACGACCATGCCGTCCTTGATCGGAGTCGTGCAGGCGGCCTGGATTTTCGGCATGCCGTCGACCTCGACGAGGCACATCCGGCACTGGCCGACGACGGAGAAACGCGGGTGGTAGCAGAAGTGGGGGATCTCGATCCCGGCCATCTTCGCGGCCTCGATCATGTTCGTGCCGTCGGGAACCTCGACGGTCGTCGTGGCCTTGTCCTCGAACGTGATCTTCACGGCATTCGAAAACCCTCGCTCGACCGGGGCGGGTCCTGTCACAGGCTCGCTCCTCTTTTCCGCTCGCCGCGAGCCTGAGGACTTTGCTACACCGGCGTCGCGAGCGGCAAAAGGGAGTCTCGCCCCGCGCCACCCGCCCCGGCGAGCGATTCCCCTCACGCCACCGCTCCCGCGCGGCAGCCGGCGTTCGCGACGTGCGCTTCGTATTCGCCGCGGAATTTCGGGATCGTCGAAAGGACGTGGCCGACCGCCGCGTCGGCGAAGACGCACAGAGTCATTCCGTTGTTCATCTGCTTCGCCATCGACAGCAGCAGATCGATGTCTTCGGACCGGCCCTCGCCCCCTTCCAGGCGCGTCAGCACCTTGAGGAGCCACGGGCAGCCCTCGCGGCACGGGGTGCACTGGCCGCACGACTCGTGTGCGAAAAATTTCGCGAGGTTCTTCGCCGCGCGAACGATGCAGGTGTCCTCGTTCATCACGACGATCGCGGCCGATCCGAGCATCGAGCCCTTCGCTGCCACTCCGTCGAAGTCGAGCGGGCAGTCCTCGATCTCGGCGGCGGTCAGCATCGCGGCGGAGGCCCCCCCGGGAATGACCGCCTTGACCTTGCGGCCTCCGGCCATGCCGCGTCCGAAATCGGAGCCGAAAATCAGGTCTTTCAGCTGCAAGCCCATCGGCGCCTCGTACACTCCGGGCCGGTTGACGTGTCCCGAAAGGCAGTAGAGCTTCGGCCCGGTGTTCTTTTCGTTTCGCCCGATCTTCGCGAACCATTCCGCGCCGCGGTTCAGGATGAACGGCACGCACGCGATCGTCTCGACGTTGTTCACGATCGTGGGGCACGCGAACGCTCCGGAAACGGCCGGGAACGGCGGCTTGACGCGCGGCTGGCCGCGCTTTCCTTCGAGCGATTCCAGCAGCGCCGTTTCCTCGCCGCAGATGTAGGCGCCCGCGCCGCGGTGGACGTAGATGTCGAGGCCGGCGTCTCCGCCGAGCAACCCCGCCGCGGACGCTTCCCGGATCGCTCGTTCAGGATCCTGGCGCCGTCCCAGAACTCGCCGCGGATGTAGATGTATGCCGTGCGGCACCGGATCGCGTACGCCGCGATCGCCATCCCCTCGAGGACGAGGTGCGGGTCCTGCTCGATCAGGAGCCGGTCCTTGAACGTTCCGGGCTCCGATTCGTCCGCGTTCAGCACGAGGTAGTCCGGTTTTCCCTTCGTGTCCTTCGGGATGAACGACCATTTCACGCCGGTCGGAAAGCCCGCGCCGCCGCGCCCGCGAAGGCCCGATTTCTTGACCGTCTCGACGATCTCGTTCGGGTCGGGCTTTTCGCGCAGAATCTTCTTCCACGCCTCGTACCCCCCGTCGCGGATGTAGGTCTCGATCGACCGGGAGTTTTCGCGGCCGACGCGCGCCAGGAGCACCTTTTCGTAGGGCATCAGGCCTTCTGGTCTTTCGCCCTGAGGGCTTGCTGTTCTTCCGCCCCTTGGGCTTGTCTCGAGAGCCGCTCAAGCAGCTCGTCGAGCTTCTCGGCCGTCATCGGCTCGTGGTACTTGTCGTTGACCTGCATCGAAGGCGCGCGGTCGCATCCCGCGATGCACTCGACCTCCGTGATCGTGAACCTGCCGTCCGCCGTCGTCTGGCCAACTCCGATCCCGAGCTTCTTCTCGCAGCGTTCGAGCAGGCCCTCCGCGCCGTTCAGGTGGCAGGAGATCGACGTGCAGAACTGCAGGTCGTACCGGCCGATCGGGTGAAGGCTGTACATCGTGTAGAACGTCAGCACGCCGTCGATGTAGGCCTCCGAGAGCTCCAGCACGCGCGCCACTTCGGCGACGGCCTCGGCCGGAACCCAGCGCATCCGTTCCTGGACGATCCAGAGAACGGGAAGAAGGGCGGCGCGCTTCGTCGGATATCGCTTCAGCAGCGACTCGATCTCGCGCGATTCCCCTTCCGTGAACGCGAACGGCCGCCCCGAGGCTCGCGACGCATAGCGGAGCTCTTTCACGAGCGGAGCGCTTTCATTCAGTCCAGCTCCTTCACCAGTCCAGCGCGCCCTTCTTCCAGATGTAGGCGTAGCCGACGCCGAGCGTCGCGAGGAAGACGATCATCTCGGCGAAGAGAGCCCACCCGGCCGCGCGAACAGAATGGCCCAGGGGTAGACGAACGCGATCTCGACGTCGAAGAGGATGAAGACCATCGCGACGACCGCGAACTTGACCGAGATCCGCTTGCGCGACTTGTCGAGCAGGGGCATTCCGCATTCGTAAGTCGAGAGCTTTCGACGGGTTCGCACATGCCGGCCGAGGAGGGCCGAAATCGTCAGCAGCGCCGTCGCCACGACAGCCGCGAAGCCCATCAGAATCAGGATCGGGACGTATTCGAGCATCCGACCTCGTGAAAAATTTCACGAGGAGTCTATCGAGCAGTTAGAAGGGAGTCAATGCGCCGAAGTTGGCGCGGCGCGAACGGGGATCGGAACGTTGCAGAGCTCGACGTGCCCCGCCGGCGACGTGAACCAGCTTTCTCTCCGGTTGCGGCGGGACTCCACGAGCGCCGCGAACGCGGGCGTGTCGGTTCGGAAGACTTCGAGGTTCGTGCGGCTCGCGGCCGGGAGGTCGGCGGCGACCCGGATCGAGCGGATCGCCGCCCGCGGTTCCCCCTTCTCGTAGAAGCCCATCCCGCCCGACCCTCGGGGGAGCGTGGAGAGGAGCTCCATGCCCTGGAGGACCCGGCCGACGAGAGCGACGTTCCGATCGAGGTGTCTCGGGGCGTTTCCGATGACGACGTAGATTTCGCTCCCGTTTCCCGACTCCGGGTCGTCGCCCCGACCGACGCCGACCATTCCGTAGCAGTGCGCGGCCCAGGCCACCCCATTCTTCGGGTCCCGGCCCGCGGGAAACCCGCCCGAAAAGCCCGCCTCGGGAGCGTACCCGTCGGGATCCGGAAGACGGGTGAACGCGAGGCCGGCGAGCGGCCGCGTGAACTCCGCCGGGAGCTTCTCGCGGGCGGGAGCGATCGGCCGCGCCTTCGCGCCTGGTCCCCCTTCGGCGCGATTGTCCGCGTTCGGGTCGCCCCACTGGACGACGTAGTTGTCCTGCGAGCGCAGGAACGCGAGTCCGTCGAAATACTTCGCGCGGACGAGCTTCTCGACGTTCGCGACGTGTTCCGGCGCGAAAGCCGGGGCGAGCTCGATCACGACGCGGCCGGAAGAGAGCTCCAGGTACAGCTCGTTTTGCGGGTCGACCGGGCGCCAGTCGGCAGGCTTCGAGGCGGCGAGGACGTCGGCCATCGTCGGGGGAGGGGCGGTAGCCGCCTGAGCGCCGAGGGCGAGCAGGGGACAGAGGGCGCCGAGGATCGAACGCAACAGTTTCATGATTTCGAATCGTATCCGTGTTCCCGCTTCCATTGCTCGCAGAACTCGATGCGGTGGCGCAGCGAGGGGTGCGTGTAGAGCCAGAACTCGATGAACGGGGGAGGGTCGTATTCCGAGAGGTCCACCGTGTTGAACTTTCGGAGCCCCGATTCCGCCGCGTCCGGGTCGCGCACGACGTCGAGCCCGTAGGCGTCCGCCTCGTGCTCGATCTTTCGCGAATAACCGTCTCCGATGGGCGTCGAGAGAAAGGAGAACACCGAGACGATCAGGATCGCGAGAGGAAGCCCGGCGGGGTCGGAAATTTCGAGCTTCGTGAGCCGCGGGTAGAGAAAATGGACGAGCCAGCACGCCGCGAGGATGCCGAGGGAGGCCAGCGCGATGCCCTTCCCGACGTGGTGAAACACGTAGTGGCCCATCTCGTGCCCCATCGTCGCGACGATCTCGCGCGGCGTCTCGGATTTCAGGAGCGTGTCGAAAATGACGATGCGCCGCGTGCCGAAAAGCCCGGAAACGTAAGCGTTCGTGTGCGACGATCGGCGGCTCGCGTCGACTTCGAAGACGTCGCTCGCCGGAATTCCCTGCGAGCGCGCGAGATCGAGCAGGCGCGTTCGGAGGTCTCCCGCGGGGAGCGGCGTGAACTTGTTGAACAGCGGCGCCAGGAAAACGGGCTCGACGACGACGGTCGTCACGAGAAACGCGATCGCGATCCCGGCGGCGATCAGCCAGTACCGGCGGGGAAACCGGCGCGCGACGGCGTAGATCAGCGTGATCAGCAGACCGCCGACCAGAAGCCCGATTCCCAGGCCCTTGGCCCAGTCGCCGAGCCACTGAAAAATGCTCTGGTGGGAAAAGCCGTAACGTTTCTCGCGAAAATAGCTGCGGTAGAGGTGGAGGGGAAACGACGCGAGGGAAACGAAGACCGTGAAAATCGAGGCGGTCAGGAAGACCGTCCGGTTCGGCCCGCGGCCGGCCTTTTCGACCCCAGTCCCGGAATTTCACGCACAGGCCCGACGCCGCGATGACGCCGAGGAGAGCGAAGCTCCAGGCCTCGCCCGCGAAATAGAGCGCGTAGCCGCCGCGCGAGTAGCGCTTCGCGAGATCCGGACCGGAAGCCGGCTCCCGCGGGGTCGATGCCGCCGCCGAGACCGCGAGCAAGAGAATGATGCCGCCGAGCGCGAGTTTCACGGGAAGCATTCTAAGCGGGAGAAGTAGAATCGCGTCCGCATGCCTGAACTGCCGTTCCGCGCCGCGGCGCTCATCCCCGCCTACGACTGCGAGGCGACGATCTTCGACGTCGTTTCGGGGGCGCGCCGCCACCTTGAGACCGTTTGCGTCGTCGACGACGGCTCGCGCGACGAAACCGCGGCGGAAGCGGCTCGCGCCGGCGCGTGCGTTCTCGCGCGGGCGGGCAACGGCGGGAAGGGCTCCGCGATCCGGGCCGGCCTCGGTTCGCTGCTCAAAAACCCGAACCTCACCCACGTGCTCTTTCTCGACGGCGACGGGCAGCACGACCCGGAGGAAGCGCCGAAGTTCCTCGACGCCGGCCGCCGCGGCGAACGCTTCGTCATCGGCTCCCGGATGGCGCAGCGGGAATCCATTCCCGCCTACCGCTACGAGACGAATCGGATCGGCGACATGATCCTTTCCCGCATGACGGGCCTGCCGGTCGAAGACGGCCAGTCGGGATACCGGCTCGTCGAAGCGTCGCTGCTGCGGGAGATCCGGCTGCGCTCTTCCGGATATTCGATCGAAACGGAGATGCTGCTGAAGGCGGCTCCCCGCGTTTCGCGGTTCGCGACGGTGCCGATCCGCGCGATCTACGGGGGCACGTCGCACTACCGGCCGTTCCGGGACACGTGGAAGATCTCCTGGGGGGCCGTGTTCATCAAAGTGTTCGAGCTCTCGTGAGCCCGGACGTCTCGCGGGCGCGGTTCGAATCCCCTCCGTCGGTTCTCACGGTCGATCTGGAGGAGTGGTTCTGCGTCTGCGGTGACGATTACTTCGGCGACGCGCGAAGGTGGGGTCGGTTCGAATCGCGCGTCGAGGCGGTGACGGAGGCGCTGCTCGAGCGTCTCGCCCGCGGGAGCCACCGCGGCACGTTCTTCGTCCTCGGTTGGGTCGCGAGCAAATACCCCCGGCTCGTGCGGTCGGTCGCCCGCGCGGGCCACGAGATCGCTTTCCACGGGATGGCGCATGTCCGGTGCACGGAGATGACGGAGGAACAGTTCCGCGCCGACCTTCGCGCGGGCCGGGATCTCCTGGAACCCCTCGCGGAAAAAAAGCTTCTCGGCTTCCGCGCGCCGGAATGGTCGATCCGAAGCCTGTCGGATCCGTCCCTTCGCGTGCTCGCGGAGGAGGGGTTCGCCTACGATTCCTCGGTCACGCCGGTGCCGCTGATCGGCCGCACCGGCAACGATCCTTATCCCTCCGCCGTCGTCTTCGAAGGAGGCGACCGTTTGCTGGAGTTTCCGCCCCTGTCCGGAAGGGCGTATTTCACGACCGTCCTCCTCGGCGGCTCGTGGGCCTTTCGAAGCGTTCCGTTCCGCCTCGTCCGGAAGAACGCCGACCGCTTTCGGGCCGCCGGCGCGCCCCCGATCTTCACGTTTCATCCCTGGGAGCTCGACGAGAACCCTCCGGCGCTGACGGGCCTGCCGGCGCTGTCCCGGCTCGCGCACTTCGGGACGTGGGTCAACCTCGGGAAGCGGTTGGACCGCCTCCTCGCATCCGAGCGGATGCACGCGATCGAAGAGTTGGACCTCACCCCCCGTCCCCCTCTCCGTAATACGGAGAGGGGGTGGCCGAAGGCCGGGGGTGAGGTCAGCAGAAAGGCGTGACGCTGCGATGAGCTCGACCGCCTTCCTTTTTTCGGGTCAGCTCGCCGAATTCGGCGGCATGGGAAAGGACTTCTACGACGCCGTGCCGGAGGCGCGAGAGCTCTTCGACCGAACTTCGGAGAAGTGCGGCGCCGATCTTGCCGCGGCCCTGTTCGAGGGGAAGGAGCCGGAATGGCGCCGGAACCGCGTGGCGCAGCCGGCGCGTCTTCCTCGTTTCGGTGCTGGCGGGAAGGGAGCTGGCGCGTCGAGGCGTCGTCCCGGCCGCGGTCGCGGGATATTCGCTCGGCAACTACGCCGCGCTCGTCGCCTCGGGCGCGGTCTCGTTCGACGACGCGCTGGCCGTGCTTCTCGCCGTGCTCTCGGAATCGGACCGGCAGGGCGTGCGCGGGGCGATGGGGGCGGTCATCGGGCTCTCGGCGGACTCCGTCGAGGAGGAGTGCGTCCCGTTTGCGCTCCGCGGGGCTCTTCGTGTGGATCGGAAACGTGAACGCGGCGACGCAGCTCGTTCTGACGGGCACGGAGGCCGGCGTGGACGCCGCGTTGGACGCCTTCTCCGGCCGCGCCCTCAAGGCCGTCCGGCTTCCGATGACCTGGCCGATCCACAGCCCGCTCATGGACGACGTCTGCCTCCGGGTCGCCCCCGTCGTGGCCCGGTGCGCCTCGATTCGAGCTCCCGGCATCCCGTTCTATGCGGGCCACACGGCCGCCCGCGTCACGTCGGCCGAAGGAGTGACGGATCTTCTCTCCCGGCAGGCGGCCCTTCCCTCCCGCTGGAAGGAGACCGTCGAAGCGATGGTCGCCGACGCCCATCGGGATTTCCTGGAGGTCGGCCCGGGGGACACGCTCTCGCGGATGACCCGGTGGATCGTCCGCGAGGCGTCGTGCCGCCCGGCCGGAACTCTCGCGGCGATCGAGGACATCGCCCGGGAACGGTGAAATACTGGGGACATGAACTTCCAGAAGACCGCGATCGTCACGGGCGGGTCCCGCGGAATCGGCGCCGCGATCGCGCGGCGGCTCGCCCGGGACGGCGCCCGCCTCGTCATCACGTGCAAGGACGACTTCGAGAACGCCGACCGCGTCGTCGACGAGATCGAGGCGGACGGGGGAATCGCGATCTCGCTCCCGGGCGACGTCACGAGCAACGACGAAGTCGCGGAGCTCTCGGCGCGCGTCGAAAAGGACTACGGTGGCTGCGACATCCTCGTCAACAACGCGGGAATCATCAAAGACGTGCTCTTCGCCTTCATGCGGGAAGAGGACTGGGACCGCGTCGTCGAGACTTCCCTCAAGGGCACGTATCGAATGTGCAAGGCTTTCGTGCGCCGGATGATGCACAAGAACTGGGGCCGAATCGTCAACATCGTCTCCGACAGCGGCGTCTCCGGCCAGATGGGACAGACGAACTACTCGGCCGCCAAGGGCGGCGTCATGTCGTTCACGAAGTCCCTCGCCCGGGAAGTGGGCGGGCGCAACATCACCGTCAACGCGGTCGCTCCCGGGATCATCGAGACGGACATGATCCGCGATCTGACGGCCGAAACCCTCGCCGACTATCTCAAGCTCATTCCCGCGAAGAGGTTCGGGAGCCCCGACGAGGTCGCCGCCGTCGTCGCCTTTCTCGCTTCCGAGGGCGCCTCTTACGTCTCGGGCCAGATCTGGCAGGTCGACGGCGGGCTGTTGATGTGAATCATGTAGAATTGCCTTCACTGGAAAGGAATTCTCGATGAACGACTCGGAGCTCAAGTCGAAAGTGAAGGATTTGATCGTCCGCCGGCTGAAGCTGGAAATCGCCCCGACTTCGATCGACGACTCGGCGCCCCTCTTCGGCGAAGGGCTGGGCCTCGATTCGATCGACGCCCTCGAGCTCGTCCTCGGGCTCGAGCAGGAATTCGGCATCAAGGTTGCCGACGAGGAAGTCGGCATCAAGGCGTTTTCTTCGGTCAATTCGCTGACGGATTTCATCAAGGAAAAGTCGGCCGCCTGAGGGTCGGATGGAACCTCAACCGCTTCCGCACGTTTTCCCGTTCCGATTCGTGGAATCGGTTGTCCGGGAGCGGGACGAAAAATTCGGAGGCGGCGAAGTGTCCGCCGCCGTTTCGTCCGGGCAGCGCGCATGCTCCGGGCCGGAATGGGGCTCGCCGTTCCTGCTCGCGGAGATCATCGCGCAGTCCGCGCTCCTTCTCGAAGGCGGCGACGCGGACATCGGGCGAACGGGTTTTCTCGCCGGGCTGGACAACTTTTCGCTGCTCCGGACGCCGGTTCCGGGCGAGCGGTTGACGATCCGGATCGAGCTGCTCGGGACTTTCGGCCTCTTCGCGAAGTTCTCGGGAGTCGTCTCGGCCGAAGGCGAGGAGATCGCGCGGGGCGAGATTCTCGTCCGGCGGGGCGCCGGCTCGTCGTGATCAAGATCGGCCTCGTCGGGCCGGGCACGCAGGTTCTTTCGCCGCCGCTGCGTGGCGGCGGTTACGAGGTCGAGGAGCTGTCCGCCGTCGATGTTGTTCCGGAAGATCTTCGCCCGTTCGACCTTTTCGTCGTCGCGCCGTTTCGCGAGGACGGCCTTCCGCTGTACGACCGGTTTCGCGAGCTTCTCGGCGCGCGGCGCGTGGCGGTCATCCTCCTGATCGAGGAGGCGCACGGCGACCTTCCGGAGTCTTTTCTCGCGGGGATCAACGACGTGCTGTTCGCCGGCAGCCCGATCGCCGCGATCCTCGAGAGCGTCGCCCGGCAGACGTCCGCTCCGCGGCGCCGGGATTCCTCGAGTCTCGCCCGCGTTCGCCTGGCGGGCGGTTCGGCGGCCGTCTGGCTCGGCTGCGCGGTCAACGTGTCCCTGACCGGCGTGCTTCTCGAAGTCCAGAGGGAGCTTTCGGTCGGGGACGGCCTCGAGATCGAGTTCTTCCTCGGCGACGACCCCGAGCCGGTCTCCGCGTCAGCGGCCGTGAAGCGCGCGGTTTTCGATCCGGAGCGGCTGCGGCGCAGCTACGGCGTCGCGTTCACGCGGATCGAGCCGAAGGACAAGGCTCGCATCGCTCGATTCTGCGAGGAGTGACGATGAGCTCGAATGCCCCGGGCAGCCCCCTGCCGAAAGACACGATCTACACCTGCTCCTTCGAGCCTCCGCACCGGCTGAAGGTCGAATCCCAGAGCGCGACTCCCCGGGGAGTCGTCCTGCGCCTGTCGGATGCCGACAACCCCGCGATTCCGCCGCGGGAGATCTTCGTCACTCGAGCCGAGCTCAAGATGGGGTATGAAAACGTCTATAAGGCCTGCTTCCTGTGCGTCGACCGGGGACGCAAGGAAAAAGCGTTCGCGATCCCGAAATCGGACCTCGAGTAGGCAAATTCGGGCACAGACCGCACACCCTTCCAGCTGTTGGGTTTTTGGAACAAATTTTGCATCTCGGCCGTGCTTCAGGTGGGAATGGTTCGAAGGGTATACGCGCATCGTGTGCGCATCGATGGAAACAATCGATTCGCGATCTCCGCTCCCGAAAACGGAATCTCGGAGAGCTTCGATTCTGAGATCGAGTTCGAGATCGCGCTCGGGAAGCTCGGGTTTCCGCGCGGTTTCAGCAGCGAGGTCATTCGAACGCTGCAGGATCGTGGCATCGTCTGGCTCGATCTGGAGCCGACGGCCGACCTCTCGGTCCTCAAAGGGCTGAGCCACAGCCCTCGCATGCATTGAAGAGGCCTTTCGGCGGGAGAATCTTGGTGCGAAAGGGGGGACTTGAACCCCCACGGTTATTCACCACAGGCTTCTGAGACCTGCGCGTCTGCCAGTTCCGCCACTTTCGCGGGAAGGGCATCTTAGATGCGCGGGCACATCGGGTCAAGCTGAGGGCGTCTCATCCCTGAGCGAGAGCCCGAGAGCGACCGGGGCCTGAAGGGCGGCGCGCAGGCGGTTCTGAGGAGCCGAAAAGTGTGTTTGAGCTGGATGCCTTTCGCTCGAAGTCTCCGAGCCCCCCACGGAAGGACGACGCCGAAGCGAAGCCCGATGTTGCGAGTTCTTTTCGGCGAGCGAGGAACTGCCGAGCGCCGCCCTGGGGCTGGAAGCGAAGCGGGCTGAGCGAATTCCCGCCCCGGGGTAAACTGCCCTCGTGATCCCCTCCGACGCCCAGATCCTCGACCGCCTTCGCCAGAAGGCGAGCCGTATCCTGTCGTTCGCCCAGCTCGCGGGCGTCTTCGAGGTGGCGGAAGGGGAGAGCGAAGCCTTTCGCGCGCGGCTCGACGCGCTGGAGACGCGGGGAGAAATCGCGCGGGTGCGGGGGGAAAAATACTCGGCGATCGAATTCTCGAGCCTCGTCGCCGGCAAGATTTCGATCCGGGCCGAGGGGTTCGGTTTCGTGCTCTCGGGCGACCGCAGCGTCGAGGACCTCTACATTCCCCGCACCGGCCTCGGCGGCGCGCTCGACGGGGACTTCGTGCTCGCCCGCGAAGCGCAGGCGAAAGCCCGGAAGGGCGCTCGCGTCCGGGACGACCGCACCTCGGGTACCGTCGTCAAGATCCTCCAGAGGGCGCGCGATCGCGTCGTCGGCCAGTTCGATTCGAAGGAAGGCCGCGCGCGCGTCGTTCCCTACGATCCGAAAATGGCGACGGAGGTCCGGATCCCGGGCGAGCAGACCGACGGCGCGATCGACTCGGAGATCGTCGTCGCGCGGTTCACCTCGTACCCCGACGACCGGCGGATCGCCCGCGGCGAGGTCGTCGAGCGCCTCGGCTTTCTCGGCGAGCCGGGCGTCGACGTCGAAATCGTCATTCGCATGCACGACCTGCCGAACCGCTTTCCGCAGGAGGTCGTCGCGGAATCCGAGTCCTTCCCCGAGCAGCCGGGAGCGGCGGACTTCTCCGGGCGGTCCGACTTTCGGGGGCACGCGATCGTCACGATCGACGGCGAAACCGCGAAGGACTTCGACGACGCGGTCGAGGTCGAGAAGACCGCCGGCGGCGGATACCGGCTGGGCGTCCACATCGCCGACGTCTCTCACTATGTCGCCGAGGGCACGGCGCTGGAGGCCGAGGCCCGGTGGCGCGGGACGTCCGTCTACTTTCCCGGCCGCGTGATTCCGATGCTGCCGGAACGTCTTTCCAACGGGCTGTGCTCTCTCAACCCCCGGGTGGACCGGCTCACGCTGTCCGCCTCGATCGAATTCGACTCTCACGGGCGGGTCCAGGGCTCCTCCTTCTCGAAGGGCGTGATCCGCAGCGCGGCCCGGATGACGTACACGGAAGTCGCCCGGCTCCTCGAGAGTCCCACGGCGGAGGATGACCAGGCGTACGGCCCCCTGCTTCCGAAGTTTCGCCTCATGCGCGAGCTCGCGATGCTCCTCAAGAAACGGCGGGAGAGCCGCGGATCGATCGATTTCGACCTCGCCTCCGCGGCGGTCATGCTCGACTCCGACGGTTTCGTCGTCGGGATCCAGCCCGAAGCGCGAAACGTCGCCCACCAGATCATCGAGGAATTCATGCTCGCCGCCAACGAGGCGGTCGCGAAACACCTGCTCTTCGCGAAGGAGCCGGCGATCTACCGCGTTCACGACCGGCCCGATCCGGACAAGCTCACCGACCTTCGCGAGACGCTCCAGTCGTTCGGCTACGAGCTCAAGGGAGACCTCGCGGAGCTGCGCCCGTCTGCGTTCCAGAAGGTCCTCCGCGAGATCGAGGGAAAGCCGGAGGAGCGCTTCCTGACCGACCTGCTGCTGCGCTCCCAGCGCAAGGCCGTGTATTCCTCCGAATGCCGCGGCCACTACGCCCTCGCGGCCGACTACTACTGCCACTTCACTTCCCCCATCCGCCGCTATCCCGACCTGATCGTGCACCGCGCGTTGACCCGGCTGCTCGCGTCCCGCCGCCCCTTTCCCCCGGACGATTTCGAGGCGCGCAACGGCTTCTACGAGCAGGTCGCGCGAGAGTCTTCCGAGCGCGAGCGCCGTGCCGAGTCCGCGGAGAGGGCGTCGCTGCTGTGGAAGAAGATCGTGTTTCTGCGCGACAAGATCGGAAGGACGTTCGACGCGTACGTTTCGGGTGTCGCGGCGTTCGGCCTGTTCGTGACGCTTTCGGAGTTCCTCGTCGAGGGCCTCGTTCCGGTCCAGACGCTTTCCGACGACTTTTACGTCTACGAGGAACGGGCCCACCGCCTTCGCGGGCGGCACAGCGGAAAGGCGTTTCGTCTCGGCGACGCGATCCGCGTCAAGCTCACGGCGCTGGACGAAGTGCAGCGGCGCGTCGATTTCCGGCCGGAGTCGGCTCCCGCGCCGCCGCCGCGCGAGCCCCGCACGGCAGGCCGGGGGCGGCCGGCGAAGTCGCGGAGATGACGATTTTGGTCATTGCGAGGGAGGCCGAGAGGCCGACCGCGGCAATCTGCCCGCCGGCCCCGGATCAGATTGCTTCGCTGGCGCTCGCAATGACAGTAGTGAAGTTGGCGCGGCGGTGAGTCTCCGCGTCGCGATCGTCGGGCGGCCGAACGTCGGAAAGTCGGCGCTGTTCAACCGCATCCTCCGGAAAAGGCGCTCGCTCGTCCACGATCTGCCCGGGATGACCCGGGACGTCGTCGAAGAGAGAGTAACGCTTCCGACCGGCGAATCGTTTCTCCTGATCGACACGGGAGGCTTCGATCCTTCCGACCGGGGATCGATTCCGGACTCGGTCCGCGAGCGGGCGCTCGCGGAGATCCGCAGCTGCGACCTCGCGCTGCTCGTCATCGATGCTTCGGCCGGCGTCCTCGCCGGCGACCGGGAGTCCGCGCGGGTGATCCGGGAGGCGGGCAAGCCGTGTTTCGTGCTCGCGAACAAGATCGACCGGCGCGAAGGGGAAGAGGGGGAGCCGGAAGCCTATGACCTCGGGTTTCCGGACGTGTTCGGAGTCTCCGCGGAACACAACCTCGGCGTCGAAGAGGTCCTCGACGAGATCGCCCGGCGGTCGAAGAAGCCGGAGGCCGAGGGATCGGCCCCGGAGCCCGCCGGGGCCGCGGAGATCGCGGTCGCGATCGTGGGCCGGCCGAACGTGGGTAAATCTTCCCTGTTGAACGCGATCGTCGGGTTCGAGAGGACGATCGTCTCGGAGGTCGCCGGAACGACGCGCGACGCCGTGGATATCGTCATGTCGTTCGGGGATCGCCGGTTTCGATTCATCGACACGGCCGGCATCCGGCGCCGGGGAAAGACCGAGCAGGGACCCGAGGTGCTGTCCGTCGTCGCGGCGCGCAAGCGTCTGGAACGATGCGACGTCGCGCTCGTCGTGTTCGATGCCGTGCAGGGCCCGACGTCGCAGGATTCCACGATCGCGTCCTACGCGGTCGAGAGTGGAAAGGCGCTGCTCCTGATCGGCAACAAGTGGGACCTCGCTGTCGAGACGACGAAGGACTCCAAGGACTACCGGCTCGACGTGTACGAGAAATTCCCGTTCGCGAAGTTCGCCCCGCTGCTCCTGATCTCGGCAAAGACCGGGCGGGGCGTCGCGAAACTGCCCGCCGAGATCGCGCGCGTCGCGGGCAACCGGGAGCGGCGCCTCGCGACCGCGGAGATCAATCGCATCGTCTCGAACGAGTTCCGCGGCCGCATGCCGAAAGGGGACTCCGGACGGCAGTTGAAGGTCCTGTACGCGTCCCAGACGAAGACCTCGCCGCCCACGTTCACGCTCGTCGCGTCCCGCGCGGACAAGCTGTATTTCTCCGACTCGCGGCGCCTCGAGAACGTCTTTCGCCGCGCGGCGGACTTCGCGGGCACGCCGATCCTGTTTCATGTGAGCGCGAGGAAGCGGAAGCCTTCGGGCACGAAACGGTCATAGCCTCCTGGCTGTCATTGCGAGGAGCGAAGCGACGAAGCAATCCGCCCACGGGGTAGATCGCCACGGCCTCTTCGAGGCCTCGCGATGACAGTCGGGGCAGAGCCACTCCTGGGTTAAAATCGCGTGCAGATGCCGGAAACCACCGAAAAGACGTTCAAGGCCGCGGAAGTCTGCAAGACCACCGACGTCGCGCCGTACGTCCTGAAGTACTGGCTCACGGAGTTTCCGTGCCTCTCCGCGGCGGACAAAGACAAGAGCCTGAACCGCAGCTACTCGGAAAAGGAAGTCCAGATCGTCTCGCGCATCCGGCAGCTCCTCTACGACGAGGGATTCACGATCGCCGGCGCGAAGAAGAAGATCGACGCGGAGATCGCGGCGGGGGAGTTCCAGGGAAAGCCGGGCGCGAAAAAGAAGGCCGCCGCCCCCGCCCCGGCTCCCGTGAAGCCGATTCCGCTTCCTCCTGCATTGCCACTGGAGGCGAAGGCTGCGCCTTTGCCCCCGTCCGCGCCCGCTCCGCGCGCCGCCGCTCCGGCGCCGGCTCCGGCCGCTCCTGCCCCCGCGCCGAAGACGACACCCGCGGTCGACGCGAAGCGCCTCGCGAAGGAGCTGCGGGAAATCCTGAAAATTCTGTCGCCGCGGTAGCGCGGAAACCCCACCCCTGCCCCTCCCCGCATTGCAGGGAGGGGAGGCTCGTCGCGTTGACTCGCGGCCGGGCGCGTGTTCAAATGCGCCCTTCCAACGGTCGGGACGTGGCGCAGCCTGGCTAGCGTACCTGAATGGGGTTCAGGGGGTCCCGGGTTCAAATCCCGGCGTCCCGACCAATACAAATTCAATCGGACCAGCCCGATCGGGCACTGAAGACGCGGTACCATACGACCGAGGGTATGGAGCAGGGATGACTTTCAGCCGAATCACTATTCGCCCGGACGTCTGCACCGGGAAACCATGTATCCGCGATTTGCGGTTCCCTGTCTCGAGACTGCTGGGACTGCTCGCGGCGGGCCAGTCGCGCGAGGAGATCCTGCGCGCTTACCCGTATCTCGAAGCTGCCGACATCGACGAGTCCTTGCAGTATGCGGCGACCCTCGCGGAAGACGAGACCTTCGAAATCGTCGGCGGTTGAAATTCCTTATCGATATGCCGGTCACTCCGGGCGCCGTTCAGCACCTGTCAGCGGCGTGGCACGATGCGGTCCACCGCATCCGCGATCGGCCTGTTCTCCGCGTCCGACGAAAAAATTCTCGAAAGAGCGAAAGAAGAGGGTCGCGTGGTGGTGACCGCCGACTTGGATTACCCCCGCCTCCTCGCGCTCCATGGAAGCTCGGGCCCGGGAGTAATTCTGTTTCGGGGCGGGAGCTATTCCGACAAGGAAATGCTGGCGCTCCTCGATCGTGTTCTGGAGCGATTCGATGCTTCGGAACTCGCACATTCCCTGACGGTGGTTGACCGGCGACGGATTCGACGGCACCCGTTTCCTCTCGCCGAGTAAGAGTGTCGCTCTCGAGCTCCGCGAGTAAACGCCTGAGGTCGAAGTCGGCCCTAGCCCGGCCCAGGTACTCGCGGAGATCGCGCGGGAGCGCCGGAAGCGGATCGAGGCGCGCAGACGGTCGAGATCGTCGATGACCGGCGTCCCGACCGATACTTCGAAACGAAATTCTCGCTCAGCCGGGCAGGCGGCGATCCAGGATCTCGGCGATCTTTCTCGCGAGCGTGGACAGGTCGAACGGCTTCTGCAGGAACTCCATGCCTCCCTCCCGCGCTCCCCGGACGATCACCGCGTCATCCGTGTATCCGGACATGAAAATGACCGGAAGCGCCGGGTTCTTTTCGCGCAGGGCCTCCGCGACCTCGCGGCCGTTCTTGCCGGGAACGACGACGTCGGTGACGAGCACGTCGAAGGACTCGGCGTGAGACGCCGCGAGACGCAGCATTTCGTCGCCGTCGCGGGCGGAGACCACCCGATAGCCCTTCGCCGAGAGGTATTCCTCCGCCATCGCCCGAATCGTGTTGTCGTCCTCGAGGAGGAAAATCGTGTCGGTGCCGGTTCGAACCGGAACCGGAGTCGGCGTCGGGGTGGTTCGCGTTCGCTCGTCGGTCCCCTCCATGCGCGGCAGGAAGATCTTGAACGTCGTTCCGTGGCCGGGCTCGCTGTAGACCCAGACGTCGCCGCCGGCGGAGTGGGCGATGCCGTAAACGGTCGCGAGCCCGAGGCCGGTCCCCTTGCCGGATTCCTTCGTCGTGAAGAACGGCTCGAAGACGTGGCTTTTCACCTCCGCGGTCATTCCGATGCCGTCGTCCTCCACCGTGATCCGGACGAACGGTCCCGGGCGCGCCCGCAGGTGAAGATCCGTGTAATTCTCGTCGCGCTCAACGGGCTCCACGCGGATCGAAAGCTTGCCGCCGGCGGGCATGGCATCGCGCGCATTCACCGCGAGGTTCATGATCACCTGTTCGAGCTGACCGCGGTCGAGGAGGACTCTTCCGGTATCCGGTGCGACCGAGAACGACAGGTCGATTCGCTCGCCGAGCAGTCCGCCGAGCATCGCGCTCATGCCGGCCAGCACTTCGCCGGGGTCGAGCGCGACCGGCTTCAGAACCTGCTTCCGGGAAAACGCCAGCAACTGGCCCGTGAGCGCGGCGCCGCGCTCCGCGGCGTGCCGAAGCTCCCGGAGGTCCCGCCGAATGGCGTCCGGGTCGGCCAGGTGCAGCTCGAGAATTTCGCTCGATCCGAGAATCACCGTGAGAAGGTTGTTGAAGTCATGCGCGATGCCGGCGGCGAGGCGGCCCACGGCTTCCATCTTTTGCGCGTGGCGTAATTGCTCCTCGAGCGACTTGCGTTGCGACACGTCGTGGACGGTCGCGTGGATGAACCGCTCCCCGCCGACCTCGACGAGCGACGCCAGCACCTCGGTGGGAACCGACGTGCCATCGGCTCGCAGGGACCGCGTTTCGAAGCCGAGGACGCTTCCTTCCGACAGGATGTCCCCGAAGCTCCTGCCGGTGTTTTCCCGCTCCTCCGGCGCGATCGAGTCGAGCACCGACCGCCCGACGATTTCCAGCCGCGGCCGGCCCTCGAGCCTCTCGGCGGCCCGGTTGACCTGAACGACCGTGCCGTCGACCGAAGAGATGTAGATCGCTCCCGTCGCGTTCTCCAGCAGTTCCCGGGCGCGCGCTTCGCTCTGGCGCAACGCTTCTTCGATGCGCCGACGTTCGGTGATGTCGCGGATTGCCGCGGTCACGAGGGTTTCCCCGGCGCTTTCGAGAGGGCTCAGCATGATCTCGATCGGGAATTCGGTTCCATCGCTCCGCCGGCCGGAGAGCTCGAGGCCGGAGCCGATCTGCTGCGCCAGGGCGTCGGCCCGGGAGCGAAGGGCGTCCGAGAACAGGCGTTCCTTGAAACCTTCGGGGATGAGGATCGTCACGTTTCGGCCCACGAGCTGATCGCGGCGGTAGCCGAACTGTTTCTCGACGCGGGCGTTGAGCAGGACGATTTCTCCGTCCTCCTTCACGACGATCATCGCGTCGGGTGCCGCCTCCAGTAATCCGCGGTATTTCGCCTCTGACTCCTGGCTCTCCGTGAGGGAACCCTTCCGCAAGCGCATCCCTGCCTCCTGGCCATCCCGGCTGCTCTTCCCATCGCACAAATTGGACAGAAGGGACAAGTGTACGCTTCGATTTTGCGCAGGGCGCGTCCTTGTCGTCTGGATTTCAGAATCGGCGGCCGCAGATGGCCTTCCGCCCGAGGGTCGCGAACACGTGGAGCGAGACACGGCGGAAATCCAGGGTCCAGCAGGGCTCCCGGGTCACCAGGGTCCCGGACAAAAAAAGTGGGCGGGGTTGCCCCCGCCCACCGAACCGGACAGATACCGAGGCTTAGTTGTGACCCAGTCCCACCGGCCATGGATAGAAAGTGAAGGCCTGGTAGGGGCCGAGGCCCTCGAGGTCCGTGAGACCCTCCGGGAAGCAGGTGCTCGGATCGAGCTGCGTGCCCGGGACGCTCGCGTTGACGAACGCGACACCCGAGGACATCTCGTAGTCGACCCACGCCTGGTCGAGATCCTTCGACGAGGAGACGTTGCTCTCCGCACCGAGGAAGTTCATGTAAGCCCACCCGTTGACCGCGAGCGCGCCGATCTGATCGACTCCCGTGCGCTGCGTCTCGTAGGGGAAGTTCAACGACGTCTTCGGGCACGGAGACGGGCACCCGTTGATCTGCTGCGTTCCTTCATCCGAGTCGAACACCGTCGCCAGAATCGCCGCTTCCCGCGCGGTGCAGGAATTTCCCGTCAGATCCGTCAGGTCGTCGGCCGAGGCGCGCCACACGCGCAGGTTCGAGCTCAGGCCGCCGCTGTTGAGGTAGCGGACGCCGTATCGAACGCCAAGCGGCTCGCGCTGGTCGCCGAAGGTGAACGAGACGAACGGGAACACGGCCGCCATGTAGTTGCCCTCGTCTCCGTTGTTCGTCACGCCCGTGTCGACGCCGTTGAAGCCCGTCGTGTCTTCCCAGTACCGGGCGTAGAACGTCCGAACCGGTTGCGATAGGAGGTCCTCGTAATCCGGGTAATTGAACGGCTGGAAGCCGAACGGAATGAAGGAGCTCGTCGGATTGACGAGGATCGGCGCATCCTTGGTCGGACTGTCGAAGGCCGACGACCCGTAGAAATTGTCCGCCGTGACGACCGTGTCGAGCGCCGCTTCGATCTGGACCGTGGAGGCGCCCAGAGTCGGGATGCCGCTGTTGGTCACGATGATGTAGTCGCCAAACAGGTTGTTCTCCCAGCCGGCCGCGTCCTGATCCCAGTACGCTCCCACCGACGGGTTGGAAAGGCTGCAGAAGTTCGCCATGTCGATCGTCACGTAGCCCGACAGGTTCCCGTTGCCGGAAACCGCGCTGCCCGTGATGTCGCCATCCGGCGCCGATCCGTCATCGCCGTCGCCGTCGCAGTCCCAGTTGGAGTCGTAGTCCAGAGCGTCGGCCAGGTCGGCTGCAAAGTCCGCCCCGAATGCCGGCGAGCTGTACTGCGTCGTCGCCTGGTTGTTGTCCTGGCCCGTCGTGTCGTTGGACGGCCGGAACCGCAGGAACGATCCATCCGTGTCCGGTCCGTCGATGGAGTACGCCTGCGCCTTCGGGTTCCTCTGGCACACGTCCTTGCTCACATACGTTCCGTTGTCCGGCGTGCTCGGAATGATTCCCGTCAGCACGTCTTCCATCGACCAGCCGACGATGTCATAGCCCGTCAGCGCGATGTTGAAGTCCAGAAGCGGAACCGAACGCCGGTTCCAGATCACCACGTGAGCCAGCGTGGCTGCGCTCGACGCGTTCACAACCGTGATCAGCGTGTCGGTTCGCGTGGCGCTCGTGTCCACCGATCCGTCGGCATTCAGATGCACCTGGAAATACGGCACCAGGAGCGTCGCGGCCGGGTGCTGATCGATCGTGCAGGTCACGGCCATCGCGCAGAAGTCGCCACCGCGACCAACGCCACGACCACCAGCAGATAGGTCAACGTCTTTTTCACTAAAATCTCCTCACTCAAATTCCACAAGTTTCCAAGAAAATTCTTCACCGACAACCGGTCTCTCACTGCGATGCCATCACCTCCCGGATCTTCGTTCCGTTAGCC
>CAVZCI010000016.1:0-400321 GCA_963773815.1 uncultured Acidobacteriota bacterium | reverse complement strand
GACGTTCTGAGAAGACCGTCCAAAGACCTGAGAGAAGAAGGAGGGTTTCGAAAATGGCGAACTCCGCTGGAACAGCCCCGGATATCGGGATCAGCCGATGGTGGCGCGTCGTGGGCGGGCTTTCATGAACCTGGCCGCTCGGCACGCTCTACGCCTGGAGCGTGTTCGTCGCTCCGCTCGAAAAACAGTTCGGCTGGAAGCGGGCGGACACCTCGCTGGTCTTCACCATCGCGGTGGTGGTCTTTGCGCTGAGCTTCATCCTGGCCGGACGGCTCCAGGACAAGTTCGGCCCGTTCTAGTGTTCGCTCGCCGGCGGCCTGCTATGAGCCTGGGCTTCTTCCTGTGCGCCTATACGCACCAGCCTCACGTATCTGTATCGTCTGCTTCGGCGTGATCGGTCGGCATGGGGAACGGCTTCGGCTACGCGACGCCGATCCCGGTGATGGCGAAGTGGTTTCCCGACAAGCGCGGCCTCGCCGTCGGCTCGCGGTGGCCGGCTACGGCGGTGGCTCGGCGATCTTCGGGCCCCTGGCGCGAACTGGTCCTGATCCCGCATTACGGACTGGCCGCACGCCTTCGCGGATCCTGGGGGTCATCTTCTTCGTCATGACGCTGGTCGGAGCGTTTCTGCTGAAGAACCCGCCGGCCGGCTATCAGCCCGCGGGCTGGGCGCCCGCCGCCGGCATCGAAGTCGTCGCCACGACGCACGAGTTCACACCGGCCGAGATGCTGCGCACGCCGGCTTCTACTTCATGTGGGTCGCCTACGCGCTGGGCTGCTCGGCCGGCCTGATGGTGATCAGCCAGCTGGTTCCTTTCGCGAAGAGTGAGGGTGTTGCCGCCGCGCGTTGGCCAGCATCGCCCTGATCGTCGGCGCTGTCGGGAACGCATGCGGCCGGATCCTTTCGGGCTGGATGTCCGACGGCCTGGGCCGCCTGAACGTGCTGCGGCTCATGATCGGCATCTCGTCGGTGGCATGGCGATGCCTGCCTCTACAGCGGTCGGCGGCACGTGCCCGTGCTCCTGTACGTGATCGGTGTTCGTCGTCTACTGGTGTTACGGCACGCAACTCTCGGTGAACGGCGTCGGCGACGTCGGATTTCTGGGGCACGAAGAACGCCGGCATCAACTACGGCCTGCTGTTTACCGCATGGGGCGTGGCCGGCGTCATCGGGCCGCGGATCGGCGGCGTGCTGTTCGACAAGTACAACAATTACAGACGCCGCGTTCTACACCGGCGCGGCCCTGGCGGTAATCGCCCTCGTGTTCGAGTTCATGGCGAGGCGTCCGGTGGCCCCGGCGGCAGCCAAAGTCTGAGACGAGAATTCGTGAGCCGCGTCAGCGTCGCTGACGCGGCTCTACCGAACGAAGGGAGTAGCGTCTCATGGCAGAGAAGGAAGCGACCGGGAGTTGCAGAACCCACCGAGGCCCAGATCGCGGTGCACTGGAAGGAAGAAGAATATCTACAGCCCGTCGAAGGCATTCGTCGAGCAAGCCGAATCTGAACGATCCGTCGGGTCATCCGATCGCTTCGCCGAAAAGAATTTTCCCGGAGTGCTTCGAGGAATACGCGGACATGCTCACCTGGTGCGAGCGCTGGCGACACGGTTCTCGACACGAGCGACCCGCCGTTCTGGAAATGGTTCGTCGGGGGCAAGATCAACGTCTCCTACAACTGCATCGACCGCAACCTGGCGAAGTACAAGAACAAGGCGGCGATCATCTTCGTCCCGGAGCCGGAGGAAGAAGATCCGGTCGCGCTGACCTATCAGGAGCTTTACATACGGGTCAACGAATTCGCGGCGCTGCTGCGGGACTTTGCCGGGCTCAAGGCGGGGGACCGCGTCACGATCCACATGCCGATGGTGGCGGAGCTGCCGATCACGATGCTGGCGTGCGCGAGGCTCGGCGTGATCCACTCCGTCGTGTTCGGAGGATTTTCCGGAGAAGCGTGCGGCATGCGGGCCGCCGACTCGGGAAGCCGGGTGCTGATCTACATGGACGGCTACTACCGCACCGGCAAGATGATCGACCACAAGGCGAGCGCCGAGATCGCGGTCGCGACAGCGGAGAAGGAAGGCCAGAAGATCGACAAGGTCCTCGTCTGGAAGCGATATCCGGGCAAGTATGCCTCCGCCACGCCGATGGTCAAGGGCCGCGACTTCTTCGTCGACGAGGTCCTCAAGGATTATCGCCGCGCGCGCGTGGAGCCCGGTCCCGATGGACGCCGAGGCGCCGCTGTTCCTGATGTACACGAGCGGGACGACCGGAAAACCGAAGGGATGCCAGCACCGAACGGGAGGCTATCTCGCGTACGTGACCGGCACTTCGAAATACATTCAGGACATCCATCCCGAGGACGTCTACTGGTGCATGGCCGACATCGGCTGGATCACCGGCCACTCCTACATCGTGTACGGCCCGCTCGCGCTCGGCGGCCACGTCGGTCATCTATGAAGGCGTTCCGACCTTTCCCGACGCGGGACGGGTCTGGCGGATCGCCGAGCGTCTCGACGTCAACATCTTCCATACCTCGCCGACGGCGATCCGCATGCTGCGGAAAGCCGGCCCGGACGAGCCGGAGAAGTACCGGTACCACTTCAAGCACATGACGACGGTCGGCGAGCCGATCGAGCCCGAGGTCTGGAGATGGTATTACAACGTCGTCGGCAAGAGAGAGGCGGTGATCGTCGACACGTGGTGGCAGACGGAGAACGGTGGATTCCTCTGCAGCACGAAGCCGGCGATCGATCCGATGAAGCCGGGAAGCGCCGGGCCCGGCGTTCCCGGAATCTACCCCGTCATCTACGACGAGAAGGACCAGGAAGTGAAGGCGGGCTCCGGCAAAGCCGGCAACATCTGTATTCAAAATCCCGTGGCCGGGAATCATCCAGACGATCTGGGGCGACCGGGACCGTTTCGTGAAGCAGTACTATTCGAAATATTGCAAGGACCCGAAGAGCAAGAAGTGGCAGGACTGGCCGTATTTCGCGGCGGATGGAGCGGTGCTCGCCGCCGACGGCTATTTCCGGATCCTCGGCCGCGTCGACGACGTGATCAACGTGGCGGGTCACCGCCTGGGCACAAAGGAGCTCGAGTCCGCGTGCCTGACCGTCCCTCAGGTCGCCGAAGCCGCCGTCGTTCCGGTCGTCGACGAGGTCAAAGGCCGCGTCCCGGAGATCTACATCGCTTTGAAGCCGGGGTACGCGCCGACCAAGGAGATCAAAGACCATGTGATCTCGACGATCGAGACCATGATCGGAAAGATCGCGCGGCCGAAGCAGGTGCACATCGTTCCCGACATGCCGAAGACCCGGTCCGGCAAGATCATGCGCCGGGTCCTGGCGGCGATCTCGAACACCCTCGACACCGGAGACATCACGACCCTTGCGAATCCCGATGTCGTGGAACAGATTCGCGTCGCCGTTCAGGGCAAGGAAAAGGTGGCGACGAAGGAGGGTCCGGAGGACCTCAAACAATTCGGTAAAGAGGAGTAGCTCTTGGGGCGCTCTGTGGGGTCCCCTAGGAATTGGTTGCAGAACGGCGCGGGTGATGTCTCATCGTCACTCGCGTCGTTTCGTCAAGAGAGGAGGCCACAGATGGGCAAAAGGAAGAGTCGAGGAATCAGTCGGAGGGAATTCGCAAAGATCGCCGGGACCGGAGCCCTCGTCGCGGGCGTCGGGCCGGGATTCCTTTTTCCGGAACGCGCGGCCGGCGCAGCAGAAGACCCTGAAAATCCTGCAGTGGAGCCATTTCGTCCCGGGCTACGACAAATGGTTCGACGGCACTTACACGAAGGAATGGGGCGCGAAAAACGGCACGAACGTCGTCGTCGACCACATCTCGATCGGTGAAATCAACGCGCGGGCGGCGGCGGAAGTGGCGGCCGGGAAAGGCCACGACCTCTTCATGTTCCTCGCTCCTCCGGCCGCGTACGAGAAACAGGTGATCGACCATCGCGAGATCTACGAAGAAGTCGAGAGAAAGCACGGGAAGATGATTCCCCTGGCGGAGAAGTCGACGTTCAACCCGAAGACGAAGAAATTCTTCGCGTTCTCGGACTCCTACGTTCCGGACCCGGGCAACTATCGGGCGGACCTCTGGGCGAAAGTCGGCTTTCCCAACGGGCCCGACACCTGGGAGGACCTGAGAATCGGCGGCAAGAAGATCAAGGATCAAATCGGCAATCCGGTGGGAATCGGCCTTTCCCAGGAGCTGGACACGAACATGGCGGTGCGGGCGCTGCTGTGGTCGTTCGGCGGTTCCGAACAGGACGCGAATGGAAACGTGACGATCAACTCGAAGGCGACGGTCGAAGCCGTGAAGTACATGAGAGCCCTGTACAAGGAGGCCGAGACTGCGGAAGTCTTCACCTGGGATCCTTCGTCGAACAATCGGGGGATCCTCGCCGGAAAGCTGTCGTTCGTCCAGAACGCGATCTCCGTCACCCGAACGGCGGAGAAGGACAGCCCGGAAATGTCCAAAGCGATCCAGCTCCGTCCGGCGTTGAAAGGCCCGGCTCGCCGTCTGGCGTCCGAGCACGTCATGGACTGCTACGTGATCTGGAACTTCGCGGAGAATAAGGAAGGGGCGAAGAAGTTCCTGGCCGACTATCTCGACAACTTCGAGGCGGGTTTTCAGGCGAGCGAGTTCTACAATTTCCCGTGCTTCCCGAAAACCGTCCCTGACCTCAAGGCGAAGATCGCGAACGACCCGAAGGGACAGCCGAACGACAAGTACAAAGTCCTGGAGGACGCGCTCGAATGGTCGACGAACGTCGGCTACCCGGGCTACGCGACGGCCGCGGTGGACGAAGTCTTCAACACATTCGTCCTTCCGACGATGTTCGCGAAGGCCGCCCAGGACGTCATGAGCCCGGAGGATTCGGTCCGCGCGGCCGAGAAGGAGATCCGGCGGATCTTCGACAAGTGGAAGTAGGCCGGCGGATTCTGGCATGGCGATCGTCGAAACGAGGGGGCTGACCAAGCTTTTCCGCAAGGGGCAGCTCGGGGCGGTCGTCGATGTCGACCTGGAGAGCCGGGAGGGCGAGTTTCTCGTCCTCCTCGGCCCTTCGGGCTCCGGCAAGACGACGC
Organism: uncultured Acidobacteriota bacterium; assembly: GCA_963773815.1. Taxonomy (GTDB): domain Bacteria; phylum Acidobacteriota; class Thermoanaerobaculia; order UBA5066; family DATFVB01; genus CAWEYG01. The sequence continues at coordinate 395,229 of CAVZCI010000016.1, read as the reverse complement.
TCCTGCGCATGATCGCGGGCCTCGAGGAACCGACGTCGGGGGAGATCCGCATCGGGGGAGTCGTCGTCAACGATCTCACTCCGCGGCAGCGCCGGATCGCGATGGTCTTCCAGAGCTACGCGCTCTACCCGCACCTGACGGCGCTGGGGAACATCGAATTTCCGCTGAAGGCGAGCAAGGTCCCGAAGGAGGAGCGCCGCCGGAAGGCGGAGTGGGCGGCCGGTCTCCTCGGCATCTCCCAGCTCCTGTCCCGCAAGCCGCGGGAGCTCTCGGGAGGAGAGCGGCAGCGTGTCGCGCTGGCGCGCGCGATCGTTCGGGAGCCCTCGCTTTTCCTCTTCGACGAGCCTCTGTCCAATCTCGACGCGAAGCTGCGCGTCTACATGCGGACGGAATTGAAGCGGCTGCACCGGGACATCAAGTCCACGATGGTGTACGTCACGCACGACCAGGTCGAGGCGATGACGATGGCCGACCGAATCGTGATCATGAACCACGGAAAGATCTGCCAGATCGGAACCCCGCTCGAAGTCTACGACACGCCCGCCAGCCGTTTCGTCGCGGGTTTCATCGGGAGCCCGCCGATGAACTTCTTCGACGGCGAGCTTTCCGCCGCCGGCTCCGAAGTCTCGGTCGTTCTGGCCGGCGACGTTCGCCTGCCGCTTTCGCGGCCCGATCTCGCGTCTTCGGCCGGAAGGAAGGTCTTTTTCGGGATGCGCCCCGAGCACATCTCTCTCGCCGCGACCGGCCGCCCTCTCTCCGACGTCGCCTGGGCGGCGCTCGGCGTGCCCGCGAAAGTGCGGGCGGCCATCGAGTTCGTGGAACCGCTCGGCCACCGCGTCATCGTTACGGCGAGCAGCGGGATCGGCCCGTTCCTGATGGAGACCGAAATCCATGCCGGGATCCGCCCGGGGGAGCAGGTCGACCTCTGGTTCGACATGAACCGCTCCTACGTCTTCGACCGCGAGACCGACGCCGTGATGTGATGGAAGCGAGCCCGGCACGATGAATCGAAATCGTCAGCGCTGGCTCGGCCCCGCGATGTTCCTTCCCGCGATGATCTATGTCCTCGCGCTCGTCGGAGTGCCTTTCGTTCTGGCCTTCCTCTACAGCGTGGGAGACGTCAAAGTCGGAAGCCGCGGCTACCACTTCGTCGGACTGCGGAACTTCCTCTCGGTGCTCCAGAATCCCGCGTTTCTCGTCGCTCTTCGGAACTCGTTCGTCTTCACGGTCGCCTCCCAGGTTCTCGTGCTGGTGGGCGCGACGGTTCTCGCGCTTGCTCTCAAAGACGTGTTTCGGGGCCGGCATTTCGTCCGGTTCCTGATCCTGCTGCCCTGGGTGGCTCCCGTTTCGATCGGCTCGATCGGCTGGAAGTGGATCCTCGACTCTCTCTACAGCGTCATCAACTGGGTCCTCATCCGCATGCACCTGGCGAACCAATTCTCGCCCCCGATGTGGCTCGGCGAGCCGAAACTCGCGATGCTCTCGGTGATCCTCGTCCACACGTGGCGCATGCTGCCGTTCGCGACCGTGATCATCCTCGCGGGTTGGACCGCGATCCCGAAGGACATTCCGGAAGCGGCCGAAGTCGACGGCGCGAAATTCTTCCGGCGTCTGTTCCAGATCGAGATTCCGATGATGCTGCCGATCATCAATGTCGCGATCCTCTTTGGCGTGGTGTTCACGTTCACGGACATGACCGTGATCTACATCCTCACGCGCGGCGGGCCGTTCGACACGACGCAGGTCGTGCCTTCGCTCGCGTTCTTCACCGGCATTCTCGGGAGCGACCTCGCCGAGGGCGCGGCGATCTCCATCTTCCTGGTTCCGCTTCTCGTGGTCGTCGCATGGCTGATGCTCCGGACGGCGCGACGCGCCGAAGTGACGTGAGGGCGAGCGGGCTGCGGTGGCGGCGACTCGCGGCGAAAGGCCTGCGGTGGGGGACGCTCGCCGTCTTCTCGATCCTGCTCGCGTTTCCGTTCTACTGGATGCTCATCACGTCGTTCAAGAAGACCGGTGACCTCTACGATCTGAAGAACAACCCTTTCATTTTCAATCAAATGCCGACGTTCGAGCACGTGGCGTATCTCTTTCGCGAGACACTGTTTCTGCGCTGGCTCGGAAACACCGCCTTCGCCGGTCTTCTCGTCGTGACGATCACGCTCGTGCTCGCCACGCCGGCGGCCTATTCGCTCGCTCGCCTGACGGGGCGCTGGGGGGAACGGCTCGGAATCGGCATCTTTCTCACGTACCTCGTTCCGCCGACGCTGCTGTTCATTCCGCTCTCCCGGATCGTCGCGAGCCTCGGTCTCCAGGACACGCTCTGGTCGATCATTCTCGTGTACCCGAGCTTCACGATACCGTTCTCGACCTGGCTGCTGATGGGCTTTTTCAAGTCCATTCCCCGCGAGCTGGAAGACGCCGCGATGGTGGACGGGCTCACGCGATTTCAGGTCTTCCTGAAGCTCGTGATTCCGATCTCGGTGTCGGGGATCCTCACGGTCGTGATCTTCAGCTTCACGCTCGTGATGCAGGAGTTCGTCTACGCGCTCACGTTCATTTCGTCCGCCTCGCATCAGACCGTCGGGGTCGGCGTTCCGATCTATCTCGTGAGGGGCGACGTGTACTACTGGGGCTCCCTGATGGCGGCCTGCCTGATCGCGACGTTGCCGATCGCCGTCCTCTACAATGTCTTCCTCGATCGTTTCATCGCGGGCTTCACGGTCGGCTCGGTGAAATGAGAGGGGGCTGAGGCATGCTGGTCCGAGACATCATGAGGAGTCCCGCGGTCGCGATCCCGCCGGAAACCCGCCTGCAGGACGCCTACCGAATCCTGCGGGAGAAGGCCATTCGCCACCTGCCGGTGCTCGAGGGCGGCCGGCTCGTCGGCGTCGTGACCGACCGGGACCTCCGGCTCGCCACGAGCGCGCTCGCGCCCGCTCCCTTCCCGCCCGAGAGCGTCGTTTCGGCCGTCATGTCGCGAAATCCCCTCACGGCGGATCCGTCGGATCCCGTCGAAGACGCCGCCCGCACCATGCGCGAGAAGAAGATCGGCTGCCTGCCGGTCGTGGAGGGAGGATCCGTGGTCGGCATCGTGACCGGCCTGGACCTGCTCGACGCGCTGATGCGCATGACGGGGATCGACAAACCGTCCGGACGGATCGAGGTCCGCCTGCGGGACGAGCCCGGAGAGCTCGCGCTCCTGACGGGCTTCCTCGGCCAGCGGGGCCTCAACATCCATTCCGTCCTCACGTCGTCCGACGGCCCCGACAACCTTCGGGTCGTGCTGCGCGTCGGTTCGATCGAGACCCGGCTTCTCGCGGAGGACATGCGCCGCGCCGATTTTGACGTCGTGTGGCCGCCCGAAAAGCCATGCCCGCGGTGATCTACGAGCCGCGATACCGGGAATATTCGTTCGGCGAAAATCATCCGTTCAGCCCCGTGCGGGTCGACATGACGCTCGATCTGCTGGAATCGCTCGGGCACGAAGTTCGGGCGGTCGGACCGCCGCTCGCGACGAGGGAAGAGGTTCTCGACGTGCACGAGGACTACTACGTGCGCCGGGTCGAGGAACTGAGCGCCGGGCTGGAGGTTCCCGATCGCCAGGACTACGGCCTCGACACGCCCGACACGCCCGCGTTTCCCGGAATGGACGAAGCTGCCCGCTGGCACGTCGGAGGCACTCTCCACGGCGCGCGGCTCATCACCGAAGGGTCGGCCCGGCGAGTTCTCCAGCTCGGCGGCGGGCTCCACCACGCCGGCCGCAACTTCGCGTCGGGGTTCTGCGTCTACAACGATCTGGCAATCGCGATTCGGCATCTCGTGCGGCAGGGCCTGTGGGTGCTCTACGTGGACGTCGACGTTCACCATGGAGACGGTGTGCAGCACATACTGGACGACGACCGGAGGGTGCTGACCGTCAGCCTCCACGAGTCGGGAAAGTTTCTCTTCCCCGGCACCGGAGAGGTGCATGAGCTCGGATCGGGGCTGGGCCGCGGTTTGAAGTTGAACGTCCCGCTCGTCCCGTTCACCGAAGGGCCGAGCTACCTCGAGGTCTTCGAGCAGGTCATCCGCCCGGCGCTGGGCTATTTCCGTCCCGGCGTGCTCGTCGTGCAGGCGGGAGCGGACGCCCATTTCGACGATGGTCTCGCCGACCTCCTGCTCACGACGCGCGACTACGAAGCGATCTTTCGGCATCTGCTCGACTGGGCGGACGGGTTCACCGCGGGCCGCGTGCTTTTTACGCTCGGGGGCGGCTATTCGATGCGCGCGGTTCCACGCGTGTGGGCCCTTCTGTATCTGCTGATTCACGGCCTTCCGGTGCCCGTCGATCTCCCGGCGGCATGGAGGGAGCGTTGGAGGCCGGTTCTCGGCGGCGAGCCTCCGGCGAGTTTTCACGACAGACCGAGCCTCGGCATGGAAATCCCGAATCGCGGCGAAATCGCGGCGCGAAACCGTCAGGTGGCCGGCCGGCTCCTCGAAGCGGCCAGCCCGTACTGGCTCTGAGGCCGGCGGAGGAACCGAGTTGTTCCGAATCATTCCCGAGGGCCGTGACTTCCGCGAGTACGCTTTGCTGCGCGACGGAGAGAGCTTGCTGCTGCGAACGGCGACGCCGGACGACGTTCCGGCCGTCGACGCCCTGATGAAGCTCGCGTCCCGCGAGAGTCTCCGCATGCGCTTCATGGGTTCGGTCGCTTACGTTTCGCGCAGCGTGATCGAATTCACCTGCTCCGGCGAGCCTTCCGAGCGGCTGTGCCTGCTCGCGATCGCGGGCAGGAGCCTGAGTCCGCGAGTCGTCGGAATCGGGAACTACATCGCGACGGGCGTCGGCCGGAAGGCTGAGGTCGCGTTTCTCGTTCTGGACGAATTTCAGGGGCGGGGCATCAGCACTTTGATCCTCGAGCGGCTTGCGGGGATTGCTGCGGGAAACGGCTTCACGGGATTCGAAGCCGAGGTCCTTTCCGAGAATGATGCCATGATCAACGTGTTTCGTGATTCCGGCTTCGAGGTGCACCAGGCGGCCGTCGAGTTCGGCTCGGTGCACGTGGAGTTTCCGATCAGCGGCGCCGCCGCGATGCGCGAGCGCGCCGAGCTGCGCGACCGGATCGCGTCGGCGAATTCGCTCGTGCCGCTTCTCCAGCCGCGGTCGGTCGCGGTGGTCGGCGCGTCGCGCGATGCCGAGGCGGCCGGCAGCATGATCTTCCGGGCGATCCTGCGCGGCAACTTCCATGGGACGGTGTACCCCGTCAACAATCAGGCGACCTCGGTTCATGGCGTGCGCGCCTACGCGTCGGTCCGGGACCTTCCCGGTCCGCCGGATCTCGTGATCATCGCGATTCCGGCGGCCGGAGTGATCGAGGTGGCCGGCGAAGCCCTGCGCGCGGGGGCGAAGGGACTTCTCGTCGTAACGTCCGGTTTCGCCGAAGCCGGGCCGGAAGGCGTGATCCGGCAGAAAGCCCTCGTCGAGCTCGTTCGTTCTCATGGAGCCCGCCTGATCGGTCCGAACTGTCTCGGCCTCATGAACACGCATCCGGAAGTCAGCCTCAACGCCAGTCTCGCCCCTTCGATGCCTCCTCGCGGGCGAGTCGCGTTCTTTTCACATTCGGCGGCTCTCGGGCTTGTCATCTTGAACTACGCCGAGGAGAGAGGCCTCGGATTCTCGAGCTTCGTGTCGGCGGGAAACCGGGCGGACGTTTCCGGCAACGATCTCCTGCAGTTCTGGGAAGAGGACTCGTCGACCGACATCGCGCTGCTGTATCTGGAGACTTTCGGTGATCCGCGCCGCTTTGCCCGGGTCGCTCGCCGGATCTCTTGACGCAAGCCGGTCCTCTGCGTCAAGAGCGCGCGCTCCCGCGCGGAGCTTCGACATCGCTGGCGCCCACATTGGCGCGTAACGCCCCGCCGGGCTCGAATCTCGTCCAGAGCGAGATCAACATCGAGTCGCTGTTCCGGCAGGCCGGCGTGATTCGCGCCGACACGCTCGAAGAGATGTTCGACGTGGCGGTTCTTCTCGCGAACCAACCGCTGCCGCGGGGCAATAGGGTGGCCATCATCAGCAACTCCGGCGGCGTCCTGACGATTTGCGCCGATGCGTGCGATGCCCGGGGCCTGACGCTCGCGGGACCGGGCCTCGTCGACCTCGGGGCTCTCGCGGGCATCGCGGCTTACGAGGCCGCGGTGCAGCAAGCGGCGAAGCACCCGGATGTCGACGCCCTCATCGTGATCTTCGCGTGCATCGGTAACTGCGATCCGCAGGCCGTGGGCGGCGGATCCGGCGCGGCATTCTGCGCGGGGAGCAGACGACGGGCGGCATTCCAAAGCCGGCTCTCCTTTGTCTGATGGGAGCGGCCGGGGCGGTTCAATTCGGCATCGCGAAGGAGGGCGACGGCATGGCGGCCCGGCACGTTTTTCCCTCCTACCGGTTTCCCGAGTCGGCGGCGCTCGCCCTGTCCCGGGCCGCGCAGTATGCCACGTTTCGAAGCCGGCCCGCCGGGCGGCTTCCCTGGTACGACGACATCGACGCTTCGGCCGCGAGACAGGCGGTTTCGCCGCTCGCTCGAGGCTCGACGGGAGGCGTGGTCTGGGTCGAAGGAGAGAGGGCCGAAAGATTCTTCCGGGTCGTTCGGACTCGCAGTCGCGGCCGCCGGCGGCAGTCCGGCGACTCCCGGCTCAGGCCGGTGCTCTCGAGGTTCTTCCCGATCGAAGTTTCGGGCCGCTGATCCGGCTGGTGCGCGACGGGGACCGGTCGCGGTACGGATCACTCCTCTCACCGATCACGATGTGGCGGAAACCGTCGCGACCACGGCCGGCCTGCCGCCGGAATGCCATGAGCTCCTGGGCCGCGTGTCCCAGCTCATCGAAGAATTGCCCTGGCTGCACGGGTTGGAAGCCACGCTCGAGCGCGTTGAGCCTGCGGCCGGCGTCGAACGCTGCTGGGTTCTGGTGTGCGGATCGGATTCCTCGCGGCGCCGTTTATTCATTGCCTCAGACGGGGCTTGAGGCCAGGGACGAGAATATCGAAAACCTCTCCTCGGGAAAGGAGCGCTGGGATGGGCCGATACGAAGACGTCTACCGGTGGAGTCTCGAGAAGCCGGAAGAGTTCTGGGCTCGGGCGGCGGAAAGGATCACGTGGACGCGCCCCTGGGACCGGGTCCTCGACAACGACAGTCCCCCCTTCTCCCGATGGTTTCCCGGCGGCGAGTTGAACACCTGCTTCAACGCCCTCGACCGCCACGTCGAGGGCGGCCGCGGGGAGTCGATCGCGCTCATTCATGACAGCCCGGTGACGGGCGCGGTCAGGAAATTCACTTACCGGGAGCTTCGCGACGAGGTGGCGCTGTTTGCCGGCGCCCTCCGGAACCTCGGCGTGCGGAAGGGCGACACGGTGATTCTCTACATGCCGATGATTCCGAAGGCGGTCGTCGGCATGCTCGCTTGCGCCCGCATCGGGGCGATCCATTCGATGGTCTTCGGCGGGTTTGCGCCGAACGAGCTCGCAATCCGGATCGACCACGCCCGGCCGAAGGTGATTCTCACCGCCTCGGGAGCGATCGAGGGAACGAAGCTCCTCGAATACAAGCCGCTCGTCGAAAAGGCGATCGAGCTCGCCCGGCACAAGCCCGAGACCTGCGTCGTCTACCAGCGGCCGCAGGTTCCCTGCGCGCTCGCGCCGGGCCGCGATCGCGACTGGGAAGAGCTCGCCGCGGGCGCGCGCCCGGCCGAATGCGTTTCCGTGAAGTCGACCGATCCGCTCTACATCCTGTACACCTCCGGCACGACCGGGATGCCGAAGGGCGTCGTGCGGGACAACGGGGGGCACGCCGTCGCGCTCGCGTGGAGCATGGAGAACATCTATGACGTCCGGGCCGGCGACGTCTTCTGGGCGGCGTCGGACCTCGGCTGGGTCGTCGGGCACTCGTACATTCTCTACGGCCCCCTCCTCGCGGGCTGCACGACGGTGCTCTACGAAGGCAAGCCCGTCGGGACGCCCGACGCCGGCGCTTTCTGGCGCGTCGTGGCCGAGCACCGGGTCCGCGTTCTCTTCACTTCGCCTACCGCCCTGCGCGCGATCAAGAAGGAGGATCCCTCCGGGGGGCTCGCGAAAGGAAGGGATTTCCTCGACTTCAAGTATCTGTTTCTCGCGGGAGAGAGACTCGATCCGGACACGTACCACTGGGCGTCGAGGATTCTCCGCCGGCCCGTGATCGATCACTGGTGGCAGACGGAGACCGGCTGGCCGATCGCCGCGAACTGTATGGGGCTCGAGCCGCTGGCGGTCAAGCCCGGTTCGCCGACGGTTCCGGTCCCGGGGTTCGACGTCCGGATCCTGGATGGCTCGGGCAAAGAGCTCGGCCCGCGCGAAGAAGGCGCCGTGGTGCTGAAGCTCCCCCTGCCGCCCGGTTGTCTGCCGACACTCTGGGACGCCGACGAGAGATTCGTCGAGTCGTACATGAAGGACCACCCCGGTTACTACCAGACGGCCGACGGCGGCTACAAGGACGAGGACGGTTACCTCTTCATCATGGGGCGCACCGACGACGTGATCAACGTCGCGGGCCACCGGCTTTCGACCGGCGAGATGGAGGAAGTGATCTCAACCCACCCGGACATCGCCGAATGCGCGGTGATCGGGGCGGCAGATCCGATGAAAGGCCAGGTGCCGGTCGGGCTCGTCGTTCTCAAGGCCGGGGCTCGGCGCGCGAGCGACGAGATTCGCCGGGAGCTCGCCGAGCTCGTTCGAGAAAAGATCGGGCCGATCGCCTGTTATCGCGACACGGTCGTCGTCGAGAAACTGCCCAAGACGCGGTCGGGAAAGATCCTCCGGCGCAGCATGCGGGGCATGGCCGAGGGCAAGGAGGTGCGCGTGCCTTCGACGATCGAGGATCCCGCCGTCCTCGAGCTCGTCGGCGCGGCCCTCGGGAGTCTCGGTTACCCGAAGCGAGCGTCCGATTGAAGGCTATAAGATGATGATCGACGGGAGGTTCCTGTGGCTTATCCCACGTCGATTCTTTCACTGGTTCGAGACGTCGTCGCGATGCAGATTCCGAGCGGCGAACGAATCGCGCTTCCGGCAAAGACCCTGGTCCGGATCACTCAAACACTCGGCGGAAACTTCACCGTCGACGTGCCGTCGCTCGGCGGCCTGTACCGAATCGAGGGAAAGGACGCCGGCGCGCTGGGCGTCGACATGCCGGACGAGGCGCGGAAATCGCTCGAGTCGGCGGCGACCGCGGACACCTCGACGCCCGAAGGCGTCGAGAAGGCGGTCTGGGACCAGCTCCGCACGGTCTTCGACCCCGAGATCCCGATCAATGTCGTGGAGCTCGGTCTGGTCTACGACCTGAAGGTTCGGCCGCTCGAAAACGGCGGCAACCGGATCGAGGTCAAAATGACCCTGACTGCACCCGGCTGTGGCATGGGCGCGGCGATCGCCGACGATGCGAAGACAAAGATCTCCTCGGTGCCGGGCGTGGCCGAAACGGACGTCGAGCTCGTTTGGGAGCCGCAGTGGGGCCCGAACATGATGTCTGACGCCGCCAAGTTGACACTCGGGTTCATGTATAAGGGCATTTTCCGTTGACTTGCTCCGACGACCTCCGGTAGCCTGCTCCCAAGTTTTATTTTCCACAGAGGTCGGAGGAGCGTCGAATGACCTTTCAGACGGCCTTCGGATTCCCGGATTTTTCAGCCCACCCGCGTGCAGATCGGGGCAGGCGCGAAGCCCGCTTCGATTCTGAAGATCAACGTCCAGGAAAGGACAGAGGAGGAACGAATGAGCACTACCTCGGCGGGCCCGATCGAAGCGACCACCCCCCAGGAGCAACGCCGCGTCATCTTCGCGTCGTCGCTCGGCACGGTCTTCGAGTGGTACGACTTCTACATCTACGCGACGCTGGCGCCGTTCTTCGCGACGCTGTTCTTCCCGAAGGGGAACGCGACGGCGGCGCTGCTCGCCAGCTTCGCCACCTACGCGGCGGGCTTCCTGGTGCGCCCGTTCGGCGCGCTGGTGTTCGGGCGCATCGGCGATCTGGTGGGACGCAAGTACACCTTCCTCGTCACGATCATGGTCATGGGCCTCTCGACGGCGGCGGTCGGCATCCTGCCGACCTACGCGACGGTCGGCATGCTGTCGCCGACCATCCTGGTGCTGCTGCGCCTGGCCCAGGGCCTCGCGCTCGGCGGTGAGTACGGCGGCGCCGCGACCTACGTCGCCGAGCACGCGCCCGACGGAAGCGCGGCCTGCACACGAGCTGGATCCAGACCACCGCGACGCTCGGGTTCTTCGTCTCGCTGCGTCGTGATCGGCGGCTGCCGCGCGAACATGGCCGAGCGCCGTTCAAGGACTGGGGCTGGCGGATCCCGTTCCTGCTCTCGCTCGTTCTGCTGGTGATCTCGGTCTACATCCGGCTGAAGCTGAACGAGTCGCCGGTCTTCCTGCAGATGAAGTCGGAGGGAAGGGCAGCAAGGAGCCGATCCGGGACAGCTTCACGAACTGGGCGAACGCTGAAGATCGTGCTGCTCGCGCTGTTCGGCGCGGCGGCCGGGCAGGGCGTCGTCTGGTACACGGGCCAGTTCTACGCGCTCTTCTTCCTGACCGGCGACGCTGAAGGTCGACTGGAAGACGGCGTACCTCGATCGTGGCGGTCGCGCTCGCGCTCGGCACGGGGCTCTTCATCTTCTTCGGCTGGCTCTCCGACAAGATCGGCCGCAAGAAGATCATGATGGCCGGGCTGCCTTCTCGCGCGCGGTCACCTACTTCCCGATCTACCAGGCGATGACGCACTCCGCGAACCCGGCGCTCGAGGCGTTCGCGGCGCACGACGCAGATCACCGTCACGCCGCTCCGACTGCCAGATGCACCTCTTCGTCCGAACCCGAAGACGGTATTCAGCGACGTGCGACAACGTCACGGATTTCCTGCTCCAAGCGCAGCCTCTCCTACGAGACCCTGCGGCGGAGGGCGCCGGCCAGCACCGCCGTCAACGAAGATCGATCGACGTCGACAGCCGCAGGGCTGGCATCGCAGACGCAAGCTCAAGGCCGCTTTCGGCGCCGGCTCGGCGCTCCGAAGTTCGACGAAGCCCACGAATCAACTCGCCCGATGCTCGATCCTGCTCGTCTTCATCCAGGTGATCTACGTGACCATCGTCTACGGCCCGATCGCGGCGTTCCTCGTCGAGCTCTTCCCGACCCGCATTCGGTACACGTCGATGTCTCTGCCGTACCACATCGGCAACGGCTGGTTCGGCGGCATGCTGCCCCTGCTCGCGACGGCGCTCGTGGCGAGCCGGGCAACATCTACGCCGGGCTCTGGTACCCCGTGATCGTTTCCATCATCGGTTCATCGTGAGGCTTTTCTTCCTGCCGGAGACCAAGGACATCGACATCGTCCACACCTCAGGAGATTCGGACCGGCGGCATCCCGCACCGAGTGCCGCCTACCCATCCTCCTGTCCCGCTCCTTTTGGTTCATTTGAGTCAAACGCATTATCCCGTTCGGCGCCGGGCGGAGCTAACTTTGAGCAATGCCGAACCGCCGTTACCTGACGCTCGATGCCAATGAAGCCGTCGCCTCCGTCGCGCACCGCCTGAGCGAGGTCATCGCGATCTATCCGATCACCCCTTCTTCCCCGATGGGGGAGTTCGCCGACGAGTGGTCGGCCGCGGGCCGCCGGAACCTCTGGGGAGCCGTCCCGCAGGTGACGGAGATGCAGTCGGAAGCGGGGGCCGCGGGCGCCGTCCACGGGGCGCTCCAGGCCGGCGCTCTCGCGACGACGTTCACGGCGTCCCAGGGCCTGCTCCTCATGATCCCGAACATGTACAAGATCGCGGGGGAGCTCACGCCGTTCGCGATGCACGTCGCCGCCCGCACGCTCGCGACTCACGCCCTTTCGATCTTCGGCGACCACTCCGACGTGATGGCCTGCCGCCAGACCGGCTTCGCGATGCTCGCGGCGGCGTCGGTCCAGGAGGCGCAGGACTTCGCGGCCGTGGCCCACGCCGCGACCCTCGAAAGCCGCGTGCCCTTCCTTCACTTCTTCGACGGTTTTCGCACTTCGCACGAGGTCGCGAAGATCGAGGCCCTTTCCGACGACGATCTTCGCGCGCTCGTCGACGAGCGCTTCGTTTCCGCGCATCGCTCGCGCGCCCTGACGCCGGATCGCCCGGTGCTTCGCGGCACGGCGCAGAATCCCGACACGTTTTTCCAGGCGCGCGAGGCCTCGAACCCCTTCCACGACGCGGTTCCCGCGATCGTGACCGCGGCCTTCGAACGGCTGGCGGCGATGACCGGCCGCCGTTACCGGCTGTTCGACTACACGGGGCATCCCGAGGCCGAACGAGTCGTCATCGCGATGGGTTCCGGCGCCGAGACCGTCGAAGAGACGGCGAGATTCCTCGCGGCCAGGGGCGAGAAGGTCGGCGCTGTGACGGTTCGCCTCTATCGGCCGTTTTCGATCTCGGATTTCGTCGCCGTCCTCCCGCACTCGGTTCGGTCGGTCGCGGTCCTGGACCGCACGAAGGAACCGGGGGCCGTCGGCGAGCCGCTCTTTCTCGACGTTGTCGCGGCGCTCTCGGAGGGGAGGGACTCGGGCGCCTCGACACTCTCGCCCCGCGTGCTCGGCGGCCGTTACGGCCTCTCGTCGAAGGAGTTCACTCCGTCCATGGCGAAAGCGGTCTTCGACGAGCTCGGCGAGCCCTCGCCCCGGCGCCGGTTCACCGTCGGAATCGTCGACGACGTGACACGCCTGTCGCTTCCCGCGGGCCCGGATCTCGACGTCGAGCCTCCGGAAGTCGTTCGCGCCGTGTTTTTCGGTCTGGGCGCGGACGGAACCGTCGGCGCGAACAAGAACACGATCAAGATCATCGGCGAGGAGACCGACAACCACGCCCAGGGGTACTTCGTGTACGACTCGAAGAAGTCCGGCGCGATGACCGTCTCGCACCTGCGGTTCGGTCCGAGCCCGATCCGGGCTCCCTATCTCGTCACGAACGCGCGCTTCGTCGCGTGCCACCAGTTCGAATTTCTCAACCGGTTCGACGTGCTCGAAGCTCTCGAGCCGGGCGGAGACTTTCTCCTGAACTCGCCGTACGGCCCGGAGGAGATCTGGAGCCGCCTGCCGCGCGAGGTCCAGTCCGCTCTCGTCGAGAAGAAGCCCCGGTTCTTCGTCATCGACGCGAACCGCGTCGCGCGCGAGGCCGGGCTCGGGGGCCGGACGAATACGATCCTCCAGGCGTGCTTTTTCGAGATCACGAACGTGATTCCGGGAAACGAGGCGATCGGACGGATCAAGGCCGCGATCGAGAAAACTTACTCGCGGAAAGGCAGCGAAGTCCTGAAACGCAACTTCGCGGCGGTCGACGCGGCTCTCGCGAGCCTCTTTCGCGTCGAGATCCCCTCCTCCGTGACCGGCGAGCCCCGGCCTCCAACCGTTCCCGCGTCCGCGCCCGAATTCGTGCGTCGCATCACCGCCGTCCTCCTGCAGGGGAAGGGCGACCTTCTTCCCGTCTCCGCGTTTTCGCCCGACGGCAGCTGGCCCGTCGGCACGGCCCGATTCGAAAAGCGCAACATCGCCTCCGAGATCCCGGTCTGGGATCCGGGCCTCTGCATTCAGTGCAACAAGTGCGTCCTGATCTGCCCCCACGCCGTGATCCGCGCGAAAGTCTTCGATCCATCTCTTCTCGAGCGAGTGCCGGAGACGTTCCAGTCGACGGATTTCCGCGCCGCCGACTACGCGGGGATGAAGTACACGCTCCAGGTCGCGCCGGAAGACTGCACCGGGTGCGCCCTGTGCGTCGCTTTCTGCCCCGCCAAGGACAAGGCGAACCCCCGCCGGAAGGCGATCATGATGGAGCCGCAGCGCCCGCTTCGGGAGTCCCAGAAGAAGAATTTCGAATTCTTCCTCGATCTGCCCGAGCCGGACCGCTCGCGCCTGCGCGTTCTCGACGTGAAGGGCAGCCAGTTTGCCGAGCCGCTGTTCGAGTTTTCGGGGGCATGCGCCGGCTGCGGCGAGACGCCGTACGTCAAGCTCCTGACCCAGCTGTTCGGCGACCGACTGATGATCGCGAACGCGACGGGTTGCAGCAGCATCTACGGCGGAAACCTTCCCACGACGCCCTACGCGGCGAACCGCGAGGGCCGCGGACCGGCATGGTCCAACTCGCTGTTCGAAGACAACGCGGAGTTCGGGCTCGGCATGCGTCTCGCGCTCGACAGCGCCGCAGAGCACGCGCGCTCCCTGCTCGAGGAGTTCGCCCCGAAGGTCGGGCAAAAGGTCGTCCACGAGATCCTCGAAGCCGAGCAGGGGAGCGAAGCGGCGATCAAGGAACAGCGGGGCCGCATCGTCCGGCTGCGGGAAGCCCTTTCCGCCCTCGACGACCCCCGGGCCGGCCAGCTCTCCGAAATCGCGGACGCGCTCGTTCGGAAGAGCGTATGGATCGTCGGCGGAGACGGATGGGCGTACGACATCGGATTCGGAGGCCTGGACCACGTGCTGGCGAGCGGACGCGACGTCAACATCCTCGTTCTCGACACGGAGGTGTATTCCAACACCGGCGGCCAGCAGTCGAAGGCGACGCCGTTCGGAGCGATCGCGAAGTTCGCGTCGGCCGGAAAGAGGAGCGTGAAGAAGGACCTCGGCCTGATCGCGATGGGCGCGGGCAGCGCGTACGTCGCGTCGGTCGCGATGGGAGCGCGCGACCATCAGACCCTGAAGGCGTTTCTGGAGGCGGAGTCGTATCCCGGCCCTTCCATCGTCATCGCCTACAGCCATTGCATCGCGCACGGCTACGACATGGCGCACGGCGCGGATCAGCAGAAACTCGCCGTCGACAGCGGTGTCTGGCCGCTCTTCCGGTTCGATCCCCGGCGTCTGGCGTCCGGCGAGGCCCCGCTCGTGATCGACGCGCCCGCCCCGAAGGCGCGGGTTGCCGAATACATGGGAAACGAAAACCGTTTTCGGGCTCTCGAGCGGCTCGGGCCGAACGTGTGGCGCCGGGCCGTCGAGGGAGCGGAGCAGGAAGCCCGCCGGCGGCAGGCCTTCTATCGCCATCTCGCGGCGTTTCGCGAGGAACCCGCTTCGAAGGAGAAGTGATGGACCTCTCGACGACCTGCATGGGTTTGAAGCTTCCGCACCCGCTGATGCCCGGCGCGTCGCCGATGGTCGACGACCTTGACACCGTGCGGCGCCTCGAAGACGCGGGCGCGGCGGCGCTCGTGATGCATTCTCTTTTCGAAGAGCAGATCGTTCACGAGGAAGTCGGCCAGCATCTCCACCTCGCGGCGACGTCGGAGTCTTCCGCGGAGGCTCTCACCTATTTTCCCGGTCCGTCCGAATTCGCGGTCGGTCCGGACGAGTACCTCGAGCTCATCGGCCGGCTCAAAAGTGCGGTCGATATTCCCGTGATCGCGTCTCTCAACGGGACGACTTCGGAATCGTGGGTGGAGTATGCGCGGCTGATCGAGCACGCGGGAGCCGACGCTCTGGAGATCAACTTCTACTACCTGGCGACGGACCCCGGCGAAACCGGGGAAGACGTCGAGCGCCGGACGCTCTCGGTCGCCGCGGCGGTGCGCGAAGCGCTCGTGATCCCGGTCGCCGTCAAGCTGTCGCCGTTCTATTCCTCGCTCGCGAACCTCGCGCGGTCGCTCGACGGGCTCGGCGTGGACGGGCTCGTCCTTTTCAACCGTTTCTACCAGCCCGACCTCGACGTGGAAAACCTCGAAGTCGTGCCCAGCCTGCACCTGTCCGATTCTTCCGAGCTCCTGCTGCGCCTGCGATGGCTCGCGATTCTCGCGGGGAGGATGACGACCTCGCTGATCGTGTCGGGGGGCGTCCACACGGCCCTCGACGCGATCAAGGCCGTCATGGCGGGCGCGGACGGGGTGCAAATGGTCTCGGCCCTGCTGCGGCACGGGCCGGAGCACCTTCGGATGGTGCTCGGCGAAATGGAGATCTGGCTCGGCGAGCACGGCTACGATTCGCTCTCGACCGCCCGAGCCAGCCTGAGCCACGGCCGCTGTCCGAACCCGGGGGCGCTCGAACGATCGAATTACATGCGAATCCTTCAGGGCTGGCGCCCCCGCCCCGGTTGGTAGCACGCACGGCCCAACAGATGACGCAATTGCATCTGGCCCGATCCCCGCGCAGGAAGCATTCTGGGGTCGCAATGAGGTGGAGATGAGAACCGTCGAGAATTACACGAACGCTTCTGTCGGCAGCGCGGTTCCGTTCGAAGGGATCATCTCGCTGTGCCCGAGATGCGGCCGGGCGGGTCTCCTCGAGTACCTGGCCGAGGGCGCGGCGGAATTCGTCCACGTCGAGACCGAAGAGGTCATGGGCGACGGGATGCTCGTCGAGCCGATCGACTCCTGTCCGCTGCCCGCCTGACGTCTGTTCTCTCCGCCCCACGGAACCGATGTACCATTTGGTTTCGATGCCCGGACGAAACCGCAGCATGGTCATCCTGGCGGCCGCGGGGTTGCTCGCCTCGCTTCCCGCCGGAGCGCAGACTCCCGTTCCGACCGTCACGGAATCCGTCGGGGTCTCGCTCGTTCAGGTTCCGGTGACCGTTCTCGATGCGTCCGGCACGCCGGTTCAGGGGCTGGCGCTCTCCGACTTTCGCGTTTTCGACGACGGCGAAGAAATTCATCCGGAGGCGATGGACGTGACCGAGTTCCCGCCGGCCGGGGCAGCGGCGGAATCGACACCCCATCCCGGCCCCGCGGCGAGTATCAATCCCGCCGCGATGCGCCGCTTTCTTCTCCTGTTCGATCTCTCGTACATCACGCCGGCCGAGTTCGAGCGCGCCCGCGGGGCCGCGGAGCGTTTCATTCAAAAGCAGATGGGGGAGCACGACATCGTCTGCGTCGGCTCTCTCTCGGTCCAGAGCGGCGCGTCGTTCATGAAGGGGTTCACCCGGGATCGCGGCGAGCTCGAGAAGGGCCTCGCGGAGCTGAAGCTCCCGGCGGCCCTTCCGAAACCCACGGTCATGATCTCGGACGAGGAAAACACCCAGGGTAGCAAGGGCGGCGCGTTCACGGGGTCGGAAATGCGTCTGATGCAGCAGTCGGGGCACGCGCTCGACGCGAAACGCATGCAGCAGTTGATCGAGACGCTCGGGCGGCTCGCCCGGGTGCTGAAGAACGTCGACGGCCGGAAGCAGATCATTTTCTTCTCTCACGGGTTCGACATGATGGTCAACGGCACCTCGGTGCTCGGCCCGCTCAAGAGCGCGCTCGACGACTTGAAGCGCAGCGACTGCGTTCTCCACGCGGTGGACGTCGCCGGGTTGCGCGAGGCGGCCGACGGCACGACCGCGCAAATGGGAGGTTCGCAGGACGTGCTGTACACGATGGCCTCGGAGACGAGCGGGCAGTTCGTCGCGAACTCCAACGATTTTTCCGGCCAGCTCCAGCGCGTCCTCGACGCGACGCGGGTCGTTTACGTTCTGAGCTTCCCCGCAAAGCCCCGCGGCCATCCCGGAAAGTTTCACCGGTTGGAGGTCAGAGTCGCCCGAAAAGGCGTTCGCGTCTTCGCCCGGCCGGGCTACGAAGAGCCGAAGTAACGCCTTCTTCGCTCGGGTCTCCTTGTGGCGCTCGATTCCTTCCAGGCCCCACTCGACTGTTTCCCCGGCCGTCAGCGCCAGTCGCCGAACAGCTCGAAAGCCGACCAGAAGTAGGGTGCCGAGAGCCGTCCGCCTCGCTGGATGCTCGCGCGCTGCGTGTGCCGGAGCGCCTCGTCCATGGATGAGCCCGCCCGAAGCTCCCGGTAGAACTCGGTCATCAGCAGGGGCGTCGAGCGATCCGAGATATTCCAGAGGGAAGCGAGAACGGAACGCGCTCCGGCGTACTGAAATGCCCGGACGAGCCCGACGAGGCCTTCGCCCCCGGCCTCCTTTCCGAGCGCCGATTCGCAGGCGGAAAGCGTCACGAGGTCGGCGTTCAAGCGAAGGCGCTCGTAGATTTCCCACGCCTGGAGCAGACCGTTTTCGCTTCCCGGGTGTTCGACTTCGGGCGGCGCGAGCACGAGCGCGGAATCGAGGGGAAACCGCGAGTCGAGCACCGCATGGCACGCGAAATGGAGGTAGCGGGCCGTCGGCGCTTCCGCCTCGACCCGTTCTTCGGTCGCGGACCGCCCGAGATGCGCCGCACCCCGGGTCCCGAAGATCGACGCGACCGATTCGGCCTCCTCCCGCGAAGAGGGAATCGGGAGCAGCGCCCGCGCGCGTTCCGCCACCGACCGGTAAGCGCGCCCGGAGGCGGGCCCCGGCAAATCCGTTTCCGCGCGCGGGTCGCCGAACGCGGCGAGCCGCGCCTGGCCGATCCCCTCGGACGTGCGGCGGCGGGCGAGCTGCGCCGCGACCGTGGCGGAAACCGAGACGGAAATCGGCCGCCATTCGACGAGGTAGGCCGGGCGGCCGCGGGGGCCGGCATCCGTCGTGAGGGCGGTGAACGGGAGAAGATGGAGAGGGCCGTCCGGGCAGATGAGGATCCTCTCTCCGGCAGAAACGATTTGCGCGGCTGGCGCGATCAGGCGCCGGAAGAGCGCTCGTCCCGCTTCTTCCCGGGCTATCCGGAGCCTGGGATCATCCCGTTCCTGCAGGATCAGATTGCGAAAAACCTCGACCTCGCGTGTAAGGTCGTCGGCGCCGATGCCGAGGTCGAACACGGCGATCGGCGCCTTCGAGTCTTTCGTCAGCGCGAACAGGAGACTGTCTTTTTCGCCCACGTTGTATGAGAGCAGTACCGTCCCGGGATCGAGCTCGCGCTTCGTTTCCTGCAGCGTGAGAGTGCGCGGATCTTCGAGCTCGCGAATCCGCGGTGACGCGGACCAGATCTTCTCGTCGATCGCATTTCGGTCCTGCCGGATCTCGAAGAGGCGGGAGAGCAGCTTGTCGACCTCCTCCTTGCGGCGTACAGGATCGATCCGGGCGATCTGCTGCTGGACGCGGTCGTATTCGGTGTCGAGCCGGTTTCGCCCGGCGAGAAGGGCGGCGGGCGCCGAGTCGTCCAGCCGAAGGTCGCGGCGGGCGATGAGGGCGAGGAGCTCATGTGCTCTCGATCGTTCGAGCAGGGCGAACGCCTCTTCGTCCTTTCCGATCTCATGGAGTAAAGCGATGGTGTCCCGGTAATATCCGATCGAGCGACCCGAGAATGCCGTGCGCTCGATGTCCGCCCCTCCGAGCCTCCGCCGCTGAGCTTCGACTGCATCGATGGCCCTTCGGTAATCGTCGGCCGCTTTCGCGCCTTCTCCCGCCTGGTGCTCGCACCGCGCGAGGAGGGAGAAGGATTCGGCTTCGTCGAGGCTGCCAGGTTCGAAGCGCCGGCGGATGTCGAGCGAGCGGCGGGCCGCGGCCAGGGCGCGGGTCAGATCCTTCTTGCGGAGATGGTACTCGGCAATATTGACGAGCGAGGTCGCGACGAAAAGACTTTCCGGGGCGGCTTTCTCCTTGATCTCGAGGGATTCACGGATGAGCGGCAATGCCGCGTCGGGGTCGCGCCGAAGCAGGGCGATCTCTCCGAGATTGTTCAGGCTCGCAGCGACATCGAGGCTGTCCGGGGCCAGGCGGCGCCGGAGCTCAAGCGCCGCGCGGTCGTGCCGTTCCGCGCCCTCGAGATCTCCCCGCTCGCGACAAGAGTTTCCCAAGATTGTTCTCCATTCCGGCGACGGCCACGCCGCCGGGGCTTCGCTTCTGGAAAATCGCGAGCGCGCGAGCGTAATATTGTTTCCGCTGAATCGTAATCCCCCCGGTTTTTTGCGACGACTCCCAGATAGTTGAGCGGCGAGGCAGACTCGACGCCGCCCGGAGTCGATCTTCTCGTGCATCGCCAGCGAGCGCCGGAAAAAACTTTCGGCCCGGTCGAGGTCGCCGTGGTAGAAGGCGACGAGCCCGAGGTTGGCGATCGTTCGGGCGGCTTCGACACTCCGGGCGCCACTCGCTCGTCGATCGCGAGCGCTTTCCCATACAGTTCCGCGGCCCCGCGAGGTCTCCCCGCCATATAGGCGATCGACCCCAGGCCGTTCCAAGCAGCGGCTTCCTGTTTCGTGCCGGGGCGAGACGGCGCCGGATCTCGAGGCATTCCTTCCAGTCGCGCTCGCTCTCGTCGAGCTCTCCCTGGCGAAATTGGATTGAACCGAGCCGCAGCAGATCATCCGCAGCGGCGAGCAGCTCGTTGAGTTGCTGGCGCAGCGCGAGGCCTTGCCGGAAGGCCATTGCGGCTCCGGCGAGATCGTTTTTCTTTTCGAGCGCTGCCGCGCGTTGCTCGAGCGCTTCGGCCGCGTCGATCCCTGGCGGCGGGTCGGTGAGGAAGAGAGCGCCGGCGAAGGCCGCCGGGCCAACCAAGGCCAGCATATTCCGGCCATGATTCTACCCGGACTCCCTCGTCCGACGGGGATCGAGCGAAACGCGACCCGGGGGGATCGGCCGCCGCACCGCGCCTGGCCGCGTTCGATTCCCGGTCAGTAACGCCGCCGGTCTCCCAGCTGGAAGCTCGTGTCGTTGGTCTTGTTTTCCACGGGAATGCCGCAAACGATCGCGCTTCCCTGGGTGACCGTGATCGCGATCGTCTCGTTCGGCTCGATCGCGAGCCCTTCCAGAAAGTCCTGCCCGGTCGTCAATTCGAAATCGTCCGGAGGATACGAGCGCGTCAGGAGTTTCAAGTCGCCGCCATCCGCCGCGCGAACTTCGATCGCGAGGGTCGCACCCTGGGTCAGCGAGCGCACTCCGACATTGAATCGGAATTTCGCGACGTCGGGCGGAGTGACGAGGGTCGTGAACTCGCTGAGCCCTTCGTTTGCGTAGTTGTGAAGAACGAAGGGGTCGTCGGGATGAACGAGCGGCTCGGTGTATCCGAACGTTCCGGCCGCTCCGGCGTCGTTGAAGACGCGCGTGAGGACGAGGGGCGGATAGCTCGCGTTCGTGAACACGTCGAGGCTTCCGAGCCCGCTCGTTCCCATCGACGCGACGATGTCGGGATACGAAGTCGTCTGGAACGGCAGAAGCGTGTACGCGAGGGACGGGTCCGACGGAGAAGCGGAGTGCCCGACAGGATGAAAGACGAGATGCCCGCGGATCGTCTGATCTCCGGGTTGGAGAGCTGGACAGAGGTCGTGAAACTCGACCCGGCGGCGCCCTGGACCGAGCCGACGCCGACGACGAGCGCGGAATGGACTTCGGTTGCCCCGCCGACTGCCTGGACGGCAAGGGACTGGTCGCTCATTCCCCCCGAGCTGAGGCTCAACAAAGACGTCACGTCGCCGGTCGTGTTGACGATGTGTCGCAGCCCCGATCCGTCGGCGGTGATGACCGGCCCGCCGCAGCCCGCGGTCAGCTGTGAGATTCCGATGACATCGCCCGTGTGGACTGCCAGCGCCGGCGCGAGCGAGACCGTCACGAGTCCTTCCGCCGCGGCGAAGGGGCCTCGCTCGCCGAGGAATGCGAGGTTTCCGGCTCCGGGATGGAAGAGCTTGATCTTGAACCCGTTCGTGCAGGAGCCGCCCTGCCAGTACACGGTCGCCGACGTGAGGTTGCCGTCGCCGCTGGCCCCGTGAGCGAGGCTGACGATCGTCGCGGATGCCGCATGTAGTGTCCCTCCACGGCGTTTCCGAGCGAACCGACCAAGACGGCTGCCAAAGTGGTGCCCGCCGTCAGGAGCGCGCCCGCCGCGATCGCGAGTGCCGAAAGTCCTGTCCGCAGTTTGTTTTTCATCGTTCTGCCTTTCTTATCACCACCGTTCGCTCGATCGCGAGCAGCCGGCGCTCGAGGCTGTCCAGGCGAGACAATCAGCCCTCGAGATCGCCATTCACCCGGTCCAGCTCGGCCATCCTTCGCGTCAACGCGGCGTTTGCGTCCTTGAGACGCGAGAGGTCACCGCGCTGCTTCTGAAACTCGTTGAGAAGCAGGGATGAGAGCATCTGGTACTTCACGGTTTCGGGCCTCTGGTCACGGCCGTAGGCGACGAGCTCCGGGAAGCACTCGGCCACTTCCTCCGCGATCAGCCCGTACTGGATCGGTTTCTGGCCGTCGGCGAACGGCTTCTTGTAGCGAAACGTCACCGGTCGGAGCCGGAGCAGCGGGTCCGACGCGTCTCCCATGTCGTGGATATCCTCCTTGAAGCGGCGCGAGGAGCTGACAGTCCCAAGCTGGCCGTTGCTGTCGATGACGACCGGGACGGCGTTGTTGATTCCGGTCGTCGTACCGCGGTGCCCGCGATGAATGTCGAGGTCTGGACGTCGCCGAGGCGCATCGTGTTGGATTCGCTGGCGACCCCGGGATTTCCGATGTCGATGTTGTAAGACCCGGTGATGAGCCCTCCGGCTTGTAATCCGATGGCGATATTGGTGCTGCCGGCGACATTGTTGAAAAGCGCCTGTGTCCCGATCGCGAGATTCGAGCTTGCGTTGACGCTTCCGTTCATTGCTTCAAATCCAACCGCCACGTTGTCGTTGCCGGTGGTGCTGGAGGTCAGAACACCGGAGCCAACCGCCGTGTTGAAGACACCGGTGGTGACGTTGAACAGAGCGCCGGAGCCGACCGCAGCGTTGTTATTACCCGTCATCGAAAGATTGCCCGCTCCCGACCCGACAAACGTGTTGTCGATGCCAAACGAGTGAATGAAGGTCTGGCCACCTCGAAAGATGACCCCCGCCGTCGTTCCGGACACGGGGAGATTCAGGTTCCCGTCGAGTGAGAGCGTGTCCATGGCGAAGCTGCCCGTGCCGTCGCGCAGGGCGAGAGTCTTCGGGGTATCAGTCGAGACGCCGCTGACGGATGTTCCCGGCGGGCCGGGCGGCCCCGGAGGGCCCTGGATTCCGCGAGCCCCTGAGGTCCCGCCGGCCCTTGCGCCACGGTCGCCGAAATCTTCAGAGTCTTCGGTCCGTCCGGCGCGATGACGATGTTGGACCCGCCTTCGAGCGTGAGGTCCCCGGCGAGCCCGTTCAAGCTCGTCACGAAGCCGGTCAGAAGGTCGGGGAAACTCATTTCAAAGCCCGTCGGGTCCTGGGAGTCGTTCCCGACCTGCGCGCCGTAGAGGATCGTGCTTCCCGCCGGGCTCGTGACCGTCGCGACGAGGCGGGCGTTTGACGAGGCAAAGCCCGGGAGCCACATCCTCGACGCTTTCCTGAATCGGCTCGAACGGCGAGAGGTCGTAGGATTTCTCTCCGAGCGCCGCACCTCCGGCATCGAGCGCCCGGACGTCGACGGTGGTCTCCAGGCCGGACGTCTCGACGAGAACGAAGTTCGTGCGGACATCCTCTCCGCCGTTCTGATCGACCCCCTGGATCGTCGCGCTCCGGCCCGGGCCGATCGAGAGCTCCTTCGGAATGGCCGCCGCGGAAAAGCACTGCGTTGAGCCGATTCCCGCTCCGGCGGAGTCGTTGAAAATCCTTTCCGTGGCGAGGATCTCGCCGTCGGCGGTGATTCTCGCGGCCCCGAGAGCGTCACTCAGGCCGAGCTTGTCCGAAACGACGTTTTCATAGGCTCTCGTCTCTCCGGGAGCGAGCGAATCCGTGAAAGACGCAGCCGGAAAACTGTTGTCTTTTCCCTCCGCCAGGAAGTCGAACTTGAAGCTGACGGTCGCCGTCGTCGAGAGATTCGTCAACCATACCGTCGTATCCCACTGGCTCCCGCCACTGCCGGCTGTCCGACCGACCGAAGGGAGAAACACCTCGGTCGAAGGAAATCCGGCAAATGCGGCTCCGGCAGCAAGAAGGAACGCCGTGATGGAAATCGCTTTCTTCATACACTCCTCCTAAAAGCGACCGATGCTGCCGACTCCGTTCAGCGTGATCCAGAAATCGACGCCGTCGCTGCAGGCGGCCCACGGGTCGGTCGGGCCGGTCGAGAAATTTCCGATTTCCGTGAGGTCCGTCGCCTTCCACAGCGAGACCCTGTTCTGCCCGAGAACGTTCGTGACGAGGATGCGCCTGCCGTCGAACGCGGCGTAGAGGGGAATCGAAAGGCCGTTGCCCGTGAGCGTCGCATCGACGGCGCCGGTCGAATCCTCGACCACCGTCACGCTGTTGCTGTTGGTGTTCGGGACCCAGATATGCTTTCCGTCGAAGATCGGGAACCCGGGACCGTTTCCCACGTGCACAGTCTTCGCGACCGAGCCGTCGCTGTTCAGCTTGAGCAGAGTGTCCGTCCCGGAGTCGGTTACCCACATGTTGTTTCCGTCATAAAGGATTCCCTGCGGAAACCGAATTCCTTCCGTGACCGTCTGGACGCTCCAGGGATTGCCCGGTGTCAGGATCGAGATCGATCCCGTTACTCCGCTGCCTCCGCTGTTGACGACCCAGATACGACTTCCGCCGTAGGCGATACTCGCCGGGTTCACGCCGACATCGGAGATCCGGCCGGGCCCTTCATTCCCCTGACCCGGGGCGAAGGAATAGAGCCCCCCGGGGCTTCCACTGGACTCTCCATAGGTCGTGAACCAGACTCGACCCGCGGCGACGAGGACCGCGCTGATGTCGGGAAATCCGCCCCATGCCCCGATCCGCGCGCCGTCGCTCGCGCGAAATTCGACGAGGTAGCCGCTCCCGTTGTCTATGCCGACCCAGAGGTTCACGCCGTCCGAGGCGATCGCGTAAGGATAGCCCCCGTAGTACGTGACGCCGAGAAAGCCGCGATCTCCCGTGTACCGCGGATGAGTCGTCCACCATTGTCCGAGCGCCGCGCGCCGGCTCGGATCGACTTTCTGGGCGAGGGCGAGCGTACAGGTCGACACAACGAGAACGACGACGAGACAGGTTTTCTTCATCTTTTCTTTCCTTTCCCACATTTTGGAAACCCCTCCGTCTGCGGGAAGTGACGGCGGCACGGGAGCCTGGTATTAGACCTGCGTTAACATCGGATCGGATGGCCACGCAAGTCTCGGGCTCGGCGTCTCCGGCACTGGACGCCTTCCACGACGTCTTCCTCGAGTTCTTCCCCCGCCTGAGAGCTTTTTCCGGTCCCGCGGCTTCTCGCGCGATGACGCGGAGGATCTAAGTCAGAAGACGCTCTGGAACGTCTACCGGGCGTGGAGCGAATTCCGGGGCGAGGGGAGCCTCGAGGGCTGGATCTACGCGGCGGGGCGCAACGTGGCCCTTGACGAGTGGCGCCGGCGCGGGCGGCTTCGGGAAACGGATCCCCCTTTGGAGGGAATTCCGGATCGCGCCACCGGCGCGGAGGAGGCGCTCGCCGCGAGGCAGGACAGCGATCGAATTGCAGACGCGCTGGCCGCGCTGCCAAACCGCATGCGGGCCTGCCTGCTGCTCCGCGTTCAAGAGGAGCTGTCCTACCGCGAGATCGCCGGGCGGCTGGGGATTTCGGAGGCCACCGTCAAGGTGCAGATCTGGATGGCCCGGAAGCGGCTGAAAGGAGCGCTGAACAAATCGTGAAGGATCTTGAGGATCCCCGCTTCGAGCGGGAGCGCAAAGCATCCCTCTCCCGAGGCGCTCTTCGAAGCCGCCGCCGGCGGCGGCGATGCCGCGGCTCGATCCGAAATTCAGCGCCACGCCGCCGTTTGCTCGGATTGCTCGGCGGAACTTGCGCACCTCGAGGCTTTCCGGACGCCGGCGCCCGTGCGCCGGAGCGAGCTCGAGGCCGGCTGGGGGCGCTTTCAAACGGGCCGCATGGGCCTCCAGGCGGGCCGAAAGGGCCGGGTGGCGCGGCGCTCGCTCGGATGGGCCCTGGCCGCGGCCGCCCTGGCGATCGGAGTCGCAATCCCGGTCCTGCGGAGAGGGGCGCGCGTGGCGACGCCGCCGGAAACCGAGAGAGGCGCTCCCAACGGCATTGAGCTGGTATCTCCCCGGGGCGACCTGCCGGCTCCTCCCGCGGTATTCGTCTTTCGGGGACCCTCCCGTCCGGTTCGGGTCACGGTCTTCGACGCTTCGAAATCGTTCGCCTGGACGAGCGCCCCGGCGTCTGGCGGGCGGGTCGCCTTTCCGGAGAGCGAGCGGCGCCGCCTGGAAGAGGGACGCTCCTATCTGTGGACGATCGTCGGGACCGACGGCCCGGCTCCCGTCGCGACCTTCCGCATTGCGCCCGGCGCCGCGGCCCGCTGACGCGCGCGAGAGGATTGCGGGAGGGACTAAAATGCCGGAAATGGCCGCTCTCGAGAACGCTTGTTCCCTCTGCAACGGGTCCGGCTGGCTCCTTCGGGAGGAGCACGGTCAGCGGTTCGCGAGCGAGTGCGGGTGCCGGAAGACGGAATCCCGAATCGCGAAATGGCATTCGGCCGGAATTCCCGAACGGTACAGGGATTGTTCCTTCCAGACGCTCAACGAAGTCCCCCTCGCGTCGGGCAAGCCGAACCAGTGGCTCCCGGCGGCGAAGAGAATCGCCGAAGAATTCGCGGACCTGTACCCCCACGTCGACTCCGGCCTCCTCTTCCTCGGAGCGTCGGGTGTCGGAAAGACGCACCTGATGATCGCGATCGTTAACGAGGTCACCCGGTCGAAGGGCCGGCAGGCGTTGTACGTGAACTTCGCCGATCTCCTGATGAAGATCCAGTCGACCTTCAAGAACGATTCGTCGGAGTCGAAGGAAGACGTCATCGAACCTTACGCCGACGTGGAGCTCCTCGCGCTCGACGAGCTCGGCGCGACGAAGCCGTCGGAATTCGCGCGCGACATGCTGTACGCGCTTCTCAACACGCGGTACAACCACCGGAAAATCACGATCGCGACGTCGAATTTCATGGACGAGCTCCCGCCCGGGGAAAGGGAGCGCCTGGAGGACCGGATCGGCAACCGCTTGCGGAGCCGCCTCCACGAGATGTGCAGGAACGTCGAGGTCCGGGGCGACGACTACAGGCTCCAGGTCCTCAAGGCGGACCATCGTTCCTCGAATTTCGCCCCCCGGCCGCCGCATTCGAAAAGAAAGTAGTTGGCGTCCTTCCTGCACAGGCACCCGGTCGTGAAGAGAGCGCTTCTACTGGTTTCGATCGTCAGCGCCGCTTGCTCGACCGTGCGGCCGGCTCCTTCGAAAAAGAGCCCCGGTTCCCCGGCCGCGCCCGGAGCCGGGCCGTTGCACGACGTTTCCGCCACGTCGGCCGTCCCGGCGCCGGCGGCGCCCGTTCTGCGGATCGGGCTCGCGAGCGACCAGCCGGAATTTCTCCTGTCCCCTCGCGGGATGCCGTGGACCGTTCTTTCCGGCGCGGAGAACCTCATGCTGCGCGGACCCCTTTTGATCCGTCCGGTTGGCGGAGCGGCGATTTCGCGCGTGCAGGTCGGCGCCTTCTCGGAGGAGCCTTCGGCGAAGAAGATCGCCGACAAGATGTCGGCCGAAACCGGGTTGCCGTCGTCGGTCGTCTTCTCCGCGGAAAAGGGCCTGTACATGGTCCGGCTCGGCGAATTCTCCGACCCTGCCGCCGCCGCGGCCGCCGCGCAGAAGCTCGCGGCGGGCGGCCCGTCTGCGTTCGTCGTGACGGAGGCGGCGCCGTCCTCGGGCCTCTCCGTCCGGGACGAATCGGGTGCCGAGAGGACGCTCGCGGCGACCGCGGTCGAGATCGTCCCGCCGGACGCATCGTCGTTCGTGGAGCTGCGGGGCAAGAAGTACCGGGGCCGGCTGCGCGTCGCCGTGAACCGGCGGGGGACCTTGAACGTGATCGATCTCGTGAACCTCGAGGACTATCTTCGCGGCGTCGTTCCCGCGGAAATGGGGCCGAAGCGCTTCGACGAGATCGAAGCGCTCAAGGCCCAGGCCGTCGCCGCCCGAACGTATGCGCTCGCGAACCGGGGGGAATTCGAGGCGGAGGGCTATGATCTTTGCGCGACGCCGAAATGCCAGGTGTACGCCGGCGTCGACGCGGAGGATCCCCTCTCCGACGCGGCGGTCGAGCAGACGCGGGGTCTCGTGGCGGTAGAGGGCGGCGAGCCCGACAAATCTGGAAAGCCCGGCAAGCCCGACAAATCTGGAAAGCCCGGCGAGCCCGACAAATCCGGCAAGCCGGGCAAGCTCATCCACGCGCTCTTCGCCTCGACTTGCGGCGGGCACACCGAGAACGTCGAGGACATCTTTCCCTCGATGAGCGACCCCGCGCTGCGCGGCGTCGTGTGCGGGGAGCAGGAAAAGACCATCCTTGTCGGCGCGCCGCGGCCGAGGCACGAGCGTCCTCTCGCCCTCAGCCTCCTGGAATGGCGCGGCGAAATTCTCGAACGGTTCGCCGGCGGGCGGCGCCGGCCGCCGAGCCGGCGGGAGGTCTGGAGCGCCGCGCTCGCGCTCGCGGGATTTTCGGGCTCCGCCGCGCCCCCCGCGCAGCTGGTCGCGTCGGAGGTGTACCCCGCGATCGTCTCGGCGTTCCGTCTCGGCGATGTTCGCGACCGGGAGTCGACCGCGCTCGACCGTTCGTACGACGCCGGCCCTCCCGACCCTCTCGCGGGCCTCGCACCCGGGCCCCGCGCGGCCTACGAGGTGTTCCTTCGGCTGAAGCTCGCGGGCGATTCGATCCTGCCGGCGCCCGGTTCGCGGATCTCGGAGCTCGAGTTCGCCGGGCTCCTGCTGTCGGTCGCCGTGCGGCTCGGAGGCGTTCAGGAAGTCACGGGCCGTTTCGCGCGCCGGGACGGAGGACATCTGGCCGTGAAGACTCCTTCCGGAATGACGACGCTGGAGGCCGATGCTTCTCTCTGGCTCTCGCGCCGGATCGGCGGACGGTTTTCGCCGGCATCGGAGATCGCCCTTCGGTCGGGGGATCCGGTGATCTTCTGGAAGCGCGGAGGACGCGTGCTCGGTTTCGCGGTCGAGTACGCGACCGGGGGCGCGACGTTCGAGAACCAGTCCGCATGGACCGAGTGGATCCGGCGGATCCCCGCCCGAGAGCTGATGCTTCGGATCGCGGCCCGAACGCCGGGAAGCGAAGTTCGAGAGATCGCGGTGACGCACCGTTCGGCTTCTTCCCGCGTGCTCGAAGCGGCGATCGCGACCGATCGCTCGCGGCTCATCCTGAGAGGATTCGATCTGCGCCAGGCGCTCGAGTTGCCCGAGTTGATCTTCACGGTCTCGAAGGCCGCGGCGCCCGACGGTTCCGCCGAATTCGTGTTCGTCGGGCGGGGCTGGGGCCACGGCGTGGGCCTCTGTCAGAACGGCGCGTACGGAATGGCGCTCGCCGGGGCGAAATACGACCAGATCCTGAGACACTACTATTCGGGGATCGAGATCGTGCCCTTTTCGCCCGGCATGTAACCTTTTCGGGCTCCCGCTCGTTTCTTGGAGTACGGGCAATGAGCCCGCGGGAGGAGCCAGATGAGCGTTCAAACACTTCGAAAATCGGCATTCGCGACCGTCGCCGCGAGCCTGATCCTGGCGGGCGGGGTCTGGGCGGGCCGCATCGCCGCGGGCCCCCTGTCGGGAGGCCGGCGCCTGTCCGTCCAGCGGATGTTCAGCCGGATCGCGGACCGGCTGGATCTGTCCGATTCGCAGCGCGAGCAGGTCAAGGGCGTGCTTCGGACCCACAAGGACGCGATCGTCGCGCAGATCCAGGCGTCGCGAAAAGGCCGCCAGGACCTTCGGCTCGCGATTTCCGCGACCCCGTTCGACGAAGGCGCGATTCGGGCCCGGGCGGCGTCGCTCGGGCAGATCGAAGGCGATGGCGCGGTCCTGCGGGCGCAGATTCGGTCGGAGGTCCTGCCGATCCTCAACGACGATCAGAAGCAGAAGCTCGAAATGATGCATCGGCGTGTCCAGGGGCCGGGCGACCGCCTGGCGGCGTCTTTCGGCGAGTTCCTGTCGAGCTCGGAGGCGGCACAGTAGGTGCGAAGCTCGGTGCTGCCCTCCCCGGATATCGACCACGCCGCGCGGGCGGCGGGCGGCGACTCGGATTCCGCCATCCTGAGCTCGCTCTAGAGCCGGTCGGCCTCCGGCCGCGGTATTCTCTTCCCGCCGATGAGGAATTTTTTCCGGCGCGGGCGTCTCGGCAGGGCATCTCGGCCACCTGCGGCGCTCGACGTCCGGACGGGTTATTCCCTGTGGGCGGGAGACTACCCGCCCCACGCCCACAACGCCCTGATGAAGGCGGAGGAGGCGGCGATGCTGCGCCTTCTTCCCGATCCCGCCGGAAAGGCCTGCCTCGATCTCGCCTGCGGCACGGGCCGATACGTTCGAATCCTGCGCGAGCGCGGCGCGGCGTCTGTCGCGGGTCTCGACTACTCCTTCGACATGCTGGCGCACGGACGGCGCCTCGTGTCCGACTTTCGGATCGCCCAAGGGCAATTCCTCGGGCTCCCGTTTCGCGATGCGAGCTTCGATCTGATCACGTGCGCGCTGGCGGTCGCGTATGAGCGAAACCTCTCGGATGTTCTCGCGGAGGCGTCGCGCGTTTTGCGACCGGGCGGAGTGCTCGTGTATTCCGACCGGCATCCGTTTCGGACTCTGTCCGGAGTTCCGCGCCACGTTTTCCCCGGAAAGCCGGGCAAACCCTCCGGGATCGACATCGAGCATCATCTCCATCTCTTCGAAGATCACGTGGAGGGATGCCGGCATGCGGGGTTGAGGATCGATCGGGTTCTCGAGCCGGCGATCGAGGCGTCCGGCGCGCCCGGAATCCGGGCGGTTCCCGCCATACTTGCGATCGCCGCGATCAAACGATCCGCGGGGCAGCCGAAATCCGAACGGGAGTTTTCCGCGTATAGTTAGGGAAAACACGGAGGGGACATGCCTGTCGATCGCCGGACGCTCCTGGTCAGTGGATTTGCGGCCACCGCGGTGGGCGCCAGGGGTCTCCTGGCCGCGGCGAGCCCGGGAGCCCGCGCCGCCGCGGCTCCCCTGGGCGACGTGGACATGTTGAACATCGCCCTCGGCCTCGAACACGAGGCGATTTACGCCTACGGCCTCGCCGGAAAGAGCGGCCTCCTGTCGGAGAAAGCCGCGGACGTCGGTCTCCTGTTCCAGGGGAGCCACGAGGGGCACCGGGATCTCCTCGTCAAGATCATCCGCCAGAAGGGGGACGGCCGGTCTCGCCGTCCGAGAAGTACACGTGGGGAGTTCCGTTGAAGGACGAAAAAGACGTGCTGATGCTCGCCTTCGGACTGGAAGTGGGGGCCGCCCGGGCGTATCTGTCGGTCGTTCCGAAATTCAACGATCGCGCCCTCTCCGAAGGGGCGGCCAGGATTCTGAGCGACGAAGTTCTCCACGCGACGGTGCTTCGGTCCGTCCTCGGTCGTGACGTGGTCCCGTCGTTCCGGCTGATCCAGAACTAGGCCCGGCTCTTCGGCCGGTCCTTCGCGGGACTCGCCCCGCTTTTCCGCTCGCGGCGATTTGAGGACTCTGCGACGACTCCGCGCCGGCGAGCGGCAACACCGGGGTCTCCGGCTCCCGCGCCCCCGCCCGCGCGACCAATCGAGCGAAGCGTTCTCCGTTCGAGCGATAATCCCCACGTGCTGATCCTCGTCCCCAGCCACAACGACGCGGAATGCCTGGAGGAATCGCTTCCGCGGTTTCGCGACATGGTCCGTCCGGGGCAGGACCGGCTCGTCGTCATCGCCGACCGCTGCACCGATCGCACGCGCGAAGTCGCGGTCTCCTTCGGGGCAACGGTCGTTGAGCGCGCCGACGAGCGCGGCGGGCCGGGCAAGCGGGGGGCCCTTCTGCACGGGCTCGCCGAAGTGGCGGGCGAGGCGACGGAACCCGTCGCCGTGTTCGACGCCGATTCCCTTCCGTCCGCGAACTTCGTCGCCGAGGCGCAATCCGCCTGGGAGGCGGGAGAGGCCGCGCTTCAGGGGTACGTCGACCCCGTGCCGAACCGCGACGATCGTCTCCCGGCTCGCGGCGTACTCCGAGATCGTTTCCCAGAAGATCTCCGACCGGTTCCGCGAGCGGCGCGGGTGGGGAGTCCCTCTTCGGGGAACGGGAATGGTGCTTTCTCGCGCCCTTCTGGAGCGCGGGCTCTCGCGCTGCGAGACGTTCGTGGAAGACCTGGAGCTGACGGTTCTCCTCGCCGCCGGCAGCGTCCGGGTCCGCCGCCTGTCCGCTTCCGTGCGCGATCCGAAGCCCGCCGACACGCGCGGCGTCATCGCGCAAAGGGCGAGGTGGCTCGCCGGAAACGCCTCGGCTCTCGCCTCCCGCCGCCGCGAAATCCTCGCGCTCGCCGCGGTCGGTGGAAGGGGCGACGCTCGTGCTCGCGCTTTTTTGCAAGCCGCGGTCGCTCTTCTTTTCGATTCGCCTGCTGATTCTCGCCGGCCTGTTTCTCCTTCCCGCTGGCCCCGGGGTCATCGGGCTTCGAATCGTCTTCTCGCTTTTCGTCGCGAAGGACCTCGCGGTCCTTCTCGGCGGCCTGTGGCTCGTGGACCGGCCGCTCTTCTATCTTCCGGCCGTGCTGTGCTCGCCGCTCTATCCGGCGATGTGGGTGGCTGGGGTCGTGCGATCGTTCGCCGCGCGCCGAGAATGGCTTTCTGCCCGGCGTTAGTGCACGAGTGAAGATCCTCTTTCCCTATCTGGCGCGCGCGCGGACGGCGAACTGGAGCCGTTATCAACAGCTTCTGCTCGCGCGGGCGAGGGCGGGAGATTCCGTGCGGTTTCTCCAGCCGCCCGGGCGAACCTCGACCGAGACGAATTTCCACGAGATCGCGTTCGACTTCCCCGATCGGTTCCGGGTCGAGGAGGTGCCGGTCTGGCGCCCGTTCTGGGAGCAACGGCTCCCGTTCGACAAGATCGTCAAAAAAGGCGCGTACTCGTATTTTGCGAACCGCCGGGTTCGCGCGCTTCTGAACGAGGACCGTCCGGACGTTCTCCTCGTCTACAACCTGACGCAGCGATCCCTGCTCGGCGGTCGCGTCCCCGTGTGTTTCGACGTCGCCGACGATCTCCCCGCGATGCTTCGCCACGAGGCGGGCGCGGCCGGCCCCTTCCTGGAGCCCCTCGCGCGCCGGACGCTCGCCGTGATGCTCCGGCAGGCATCTCTCGTCACGACTCCCTCCCGCGAGATGTTGCCGCGGCTCGGGCCGCGCGCCGCGCTCGTGCCGAACGGCGTGGATCCGGCGGAGATCCGGCTCGCCCGCGCATCCGCTGGTTCGCGGCCGGCAGGCTTTCGGATCGGCTTCCTCGGGTCCTTCGAATATTTCATCGATTTCGAGATCGTTCTCGGCCTCGCCGCGCGGCTGCCGGACGCGCATTTTCTCCTGATCGGGGGCGGACGGCGGTGGCGCGAAGTGCGCGATCGCGTCGCGAGTCTTCGGATCGCGAACGTCGAATTGACAGGGCCGCTCGCTCACGCGGAGGCGCTCGCCCGGCTCGCGGGGTGCGATCTCAGTCTCTGTCCGTTCACGCGAGACCCGGTCGGCCATGGGGCCTCGCCCCTGAAGCTCTTCGAATCCCTCGCTCTCGGCGTTCCCGTTCTCGCGACGCGCACGCGGGAGATCGTCCTGGAAAACCCTCCCGCGACGCTGTTCGCCGACGACGTGCAGGAGGCCGACGCCGCCGTTCGCGAATACCGCGCGCGGTCCGAGGAACGGCGGCGGGACGGGAGCGAAAGCGCGAGCGCGCGGATACTCGCCTCGCATTCCTGGGACCGGATCGGCGAGGAGTGGGCGGCCCGGGTGCGGATGCTTTCGAATGGATAGGGGCGCGGGCCTGCGCCGTCACGCCTCTTCGGTGTTCTGGCTCGGGCTCGCGGAGGCCGCCGTTCGGGGCGGCAACGTCGTGCTTCAATTCCTGCTCGCGCGGGCCCTCGGGCGGCAGCAGTACGGCGTGTTTGCTTACGCCTTTTCCCTCGCGATGATCGTCGTTCCCGCCGGCGGAATCGGCCTGCTGGAAGCGTTCGTTCGCAAGGGAGCATCCGAACGGCGGGGGATCGTGCCGGCCCTTTCGGAATTCTTTCCCCTTCGCGCGGCCTCGGCCGCCGCCACCCTCGGGCTGCTCGTCGCGATCGCGGCCGCCCAGCGGACGGATTCCGCCGCGGTTCTCGTCGTCGGAATCTTCGCGCTTTTTCGCGCGCTGACGGCTTTCCTCGCCGCGGCTTTTCGCGCCGCCGAGGTGATCTGGAAGGAATTCGCCCTGCGGACCGGCGAGGCGGCCGGTCTCCTCGCGGTCGTGTTCGCCTCGATGCGATTCCGGCCGGATCTCGTGTCGCTCAGCGCCACGCTCGCCGGAGCCGCGGCGGTTTTCTTCGTTCTCACGCTCGCGGTCTTTCGCCGGATGTTCCCCGGTTTTCGCTGGAAGTGGCCGGGCGCGTGGCTTTCTTCGACTGTCCGGGCCGCGCCCCTCGGCCTGCCGGCATTTGCGGGGGTCCTCCTTCTGCGGACCGACGTCGTTCTGATTCGCCGCCTCACCGGTGACGCCGCGGCGACCGCCGATTACGCGGCCGCCGCGACCCTCGTGCTCGGCGTCGGGCTCGTCCCCGTGACGATCGCGGCGGCGCTCTTTCCCGCGCTTTCGCGCAGGAGCCTGACCGGGCCGGCGAGAGATCGCAGCGTCGCTCCTCGGTTTTCCTCGGGCTCGGATCGGGCCTCGCTCTGCTCCTGCGGCTGGGAGGACAGAAGATGGTCCGTCTGGCCTACGGGCCGGAATTCGATTCGGCCGCGGGCATCGTCGCCGCGCTCGCGCCGTTTCTCGTCTTTCTCGCGCCGACCGTTTTCGCGGCCGCGATCCTTGCTCGCGCAACGCGGCCGGCCGGCTCTTCGCTCTCGCTCTCGTCCCGCTGCTCCTGAAGGTCGGAGCCGATTTTCTGCTCCTTCCGGGACAGCTCTCGCGCATTCCGGCGAGCTCCACGGCCGTTCAAGCGATCATGTGCGTGGGGGCGCTTGTCTTTCTCTTCCTGCGTCCCGACCGCTCAGATTTTTTGTAACTTATTGGTAACAGGTTGAATAGAGGCTATTGACACTCGGCCTCTTCCTCTGGCACGATTAGCACTCGAAACGATTGAGTGCTAACAGCACGTGGAGTAGGGATTCTCAATCAATTGGAAATCGAAAGGAGACAGGTATGAAGATTCGTCCTCTCTATGACCGGATTCTGGTCAAGCGGGTCGAGGAAAAAGAGGTCGTCAAAGGCGGCATCATCATTCCGGACACCGCGAAGGAAAAACCGATGGAAGCGGAAGTCGTGTCCGTCGGCAAAGGCAAGATCAACGACGAAGGGAAGATCACCCCGCTCGATGTCAAGAAGGGGGATCGGATCCTGATCGGCAAGTACGCCGGCCAGGAAATCAAGATTCAAGACGTCGAACACCTCATCATGCGCGAAGACGAAGTCCTCGCGGTGATCGAGAAGTAAGGAGGCTCGAATGGCTGCCAAAACGATTATCTACGGCGAAGACGCCCGCCAGCGGGTGCTCCGCGGCGTCAACAAGCTGGCCGACGCGGTCAAGGTCACGCTCGGCCCGAAGGGACGCAACGTCGTCCTCGAGAAGAAGTTCGGATCGCCCACGATCACGAAGGACGGCGTGACCGTCGCGAAGGAGATCGAGCTCGAGGACTCCCTCGAGAACATGGGCGCCCAGATGGTGCGCGAGGTCGCCTCGAAGACCTCCGACGTCGCCGGCGACGGCACGACGACCGCGACGGTGCTCGCCCAGGCGATCTACCGCGAAGGTTCCAAGAACGTGACGGCCGGCGCGAACCCGATGGAGCTCAAGCGCGGCATCGACATCGCCGTGAAGGCCGCCGTCGCGCACATCGACAAGATCAAGACCGACGTCGAGGGCAAGGACATCGCCCATGTCGGCACGATCTCGGCCAACAACGACGCCGAGATCGGAAGGATCATCTCCGAGGCGATGGACAAGGTCGGCAAGGACGGCGTCATCACCGTCGAAGAGGCGCGCGGCCTCGAGACGACGCTCGAAGTGGTCGAGGGCATGCAGTTCGACCGCGGGTATCTGTCCCCCTACTTCATCACCGACGCGGAGCGGATGGAGTGCGTCCTGGAGAACGTGAAGGTTCTCCTGTTCGAAAAGAAGATCTCCAACATGAAGGACCTGCTTCCGATCCTCGAGCAGGTCGCCAAGCAGGGCAAACCCTTCCTCATCGTCGCCGAAGAGGTCGAAGGCGAAGCGCTCGCGACCCTCGTCGTCAACAAGCTCCGGGGAACGCTCCAGGTTTGCTCCGTCAAGGCCCCCGGCTTCGGCGATCGGCGCAAGGCGATGCTCGAAGACATCGCGATCCTCACGGGCGGCAAGCTCATCTCGGAAGACCTCGGGATCAAGCTCGAGAGCGTCAAGTGGGAAGACCTCGGATCGGCGAAGAAGGTCACGGTCGACAAGGAGAACACGACGATCGTCACCGACACTTCCGACAAGAAGAAGAAGGAAGCGATCGCCGGCCGCGTCAAGCAGATCCGCACCCAGATCGACGAGACGACCTCCGACTACGACCGCGAGAAGCTCCAGGAGCGGCTCGCGAAGCTCGTCGGCGGAGTTGCGATCATCAAAGTCGGGGCTGCGACCGAGACCGAGATGAAGGAGAAGAAGGCTCGCGTCGAAGACGCGATGCATGCCACGAAGGCCGCGGTCGAGGACGGCATCGTCCCCGGCGGGGGAGTCGCGCTCTTCCGGGCGATCGAAGCGGTCGAGAAAGCCACGAAGGAAACGCACGGCGACATCAAGATCGGCGTTCAGATCGTGAAACGGGCGCTCGAAGAGCCGATGCGGCAGATCGTCCACAACGCGGGTCTCGAAGGTTCGGTCATCATCAACGAAATCCGGGAGAAGGGCGCCAACTTCGGCCTGAACGCCGCGACCGAAAAGGTCGAGGACATGCTGAAGTCGGGCATCATCGATCCCGCGAAGGTGACGAAGAACGCTCTCCAGAACGCGGCTTCGATCGCCGGCCTCATGCTCACGACGGAAGCCCTCGTCTCCGAGATCAAGGAGAAGGACAAGGCTCCCGCCGGCGGCGGCATGCCGGGCGGCATGGGCGGCGGAATGGGCGGAATGTACTGATAACCCGGGGAACCCAGGATGGGTTCCCGAACCCCTCCAACATTGGTCTCGGCCCCGGCGCTCGCCGGGGCCTTTTTTTACGTTCGTCGGGCCCGATTCCTGGGGGAATTCCGCGCTTTCGTGAATAATCGGACTCGCAAATGCAGAGCCAGACGATCGATCGACTCGGGATCCGCTGGTGGGCGGTCGCGGGCGACGCGCTCGCGGCGATCGCCGCGATCTGGCTCGCCCGGGAGATCCGCCTCTCGTTCTCCCTGCCGTTCACCGTTTCCCTTCTGCCGCCGCGGAACTTCCGCCTCACGGCGGCGATTGTTATTCTCGCGGCCGCGGTGCAGGTGTTCTCGATGTCGCTCCTGGGGTTTTCGACGTGGCGGGGGAGAATCGCGGCCAGCCTCGCGAGGCGCCTGACCGCGGCTCTTGTCGTCGAGGTGATGATGTTCTCGACGATCGTGTTCTTCGATGGCCGGCTCCGCCTGCCCCGCAGCGTGCTCGTCCTCTACCTCGGCATCGACGGACTCCTGCTCGCGGTTCACCGCACGCTCGTGCGGCGCGTGGCGACGGCCGGCGTCCGCGGCCGGGCCCTGATCGTCGGATCGCCCGAGGAGGGGAGGATGCTCGCGCACGCGATCGGCCGTTTTCCCCAATCCGGAATCGACGTGTCGGGCATCGCCTCGCCGCCGGGCCTTCCCGCGGAGCCTGGAATCTTTTCCCTCCGAGACCAGGACGATCTGGATCGGGTCATCGAGGAGACGCAGAGCGACCACGTCCTGTTCGCCGCGACGGAGAAGCTGTTTCGCGACGAGGCGATCGAGCACCTGGCTCTGGCCGGCCGTTCCTCCCTCTGGTCCCTTCCGTCCCCGTACGAAACCCTCATCGGGCGCCTCCGCTTTCGGCCCCTCGGCGAGCTGCCCCTTCTGGAAGTGCGAACGGCCGCGCCGCAGGGAGCCGCCGCCTGGGCCAAGCGCGGCTTCGACCTCGCGACGGCCGGCGCGATCCTCGTCGCGACCTCCCCCCTGCTCCTTCTCTCGTTGTTGTTGATTCGCGTGACGTCGGGCGCTCCGGTGTTCTATACGCAGCCGCGAGTCGGACGCGACGGCGTCGTGTTCCGGCTCCGAAAGCTGCGCACGATGCAGGCGGGCGCCGAGGACGGGACGGGGGCGGTGCTCGCCGCGAGGAACGATCCTCGCGTCACCCGGGTCGGACGCTGGCTGAGGGGCTCCCGGATCGACGAGATTCCCCAGCTCTTCAACGTGCTGCGAGGGGAAATGAGCCTCGTCGGCCCGAGGCCGGAACGGCCCGAATTCGTCGGGCCGTTCGAGCGGGAGATCCCCGGCTACGCGCTGCGCTTCGCCGTCCGCCCGGGTCTCACGGGGCTCGCCCAGGTTTCCGGCGAGTACGAGACTCCCGCCCGGATCAAGCTGCGATACGACCTTGGCTACATCAACAGCTGGTCGATCGGCCTCGACCTCGTCATCCTCGCGCGGACGCTACCGGTGGTCCTGACTCGCCGCGGCATCTGACGGAGCGAGGCGCGGGATCGCTTCCGCCGATCCCGAGGCGAGCTCGCGGCTGAGCTCCGCGATCTGCTCGATGGTTGCCTTCTCGGCCGACGCGGGAAGGTCCCGGTGAAGAGAGGGAGAGAGCCAGATCGCGCGCAGCGCGTCCTGCGCCGCGGCGTCCGCGTCCCCGGCCGCCGCATGGGCCCGGCTCAGGTTGAGGTCCGTTTCCGGACGTTCTTCCATCGCGATCGCCCGCCGGAGCTGTTCGATCGCTTCTCCCGGCTCCCCGAGCAGAAGCGCGCTCGTCCCGAGAAGGTAGACCGGCCGGACGTCGTAGGGAAGCCGGTCCGCGACCGAGTGGAGCGCCTCCCGCACGGCCGGAAGAAGCCGTCGCTGGCTGCTCCGGGTCGAGCCGGGTCGTGACGAGCAGCGCGCTCTCGCAGCGGGCGAGCTCGATCTTCGCCCGATACCGCGAGAGCTCGGGAGAGAGCGCGGCCGCGGCCGCCAGGACGTAGAGGAGCACGAGAAGGGCCGCGATCTTCCGGCTCAACGGTCGCTTCCCGATTCCGACGTTTGGAGACGCCGGAAGGCGGCTCCCGCCAGAAGCAGGAGCCACACGCCGGACGCGGCGATTTGAAACGGAAACCACGTCGCGGCCGCGATCGCGCCGGTCACGAGACCGGAGCTCTCGGCCGCAGCGCCCGGGTCGCCGCGGCCGAGAGAGGTCGCCCCCGCCAGAAGGAGCGCGAACGCGGCGATCAGGCAGATCCCGGCGGGAACGCCGATCGCCGCGATGATTTCCAGATAGTCGCTGTGGGCCTCCGAAAAAGAATTCGTCGCCATTCCGCTCACGACGAGCCACTGGTGGTAGCGCGCCTCCGCCGAGACGCGGCGGGCAATGAATTCGCCGGCGAAGTTGCCGGGGCCGATTCCGAGCCAGGGGCGAGCGCGGATCATCTCGGTCGCGGCCAGCCACGGCGCCGCGCGCGCGGAGAGCGCCCTGTTCCAGTCGCCTCGATGGAGACTGACGCCGGCGACGAGCAGCCGAAACCGGAGCTGGCGCGACTCGAGGACGACCGCCAGCATCAGCATCAGGACGGCGAAGATCGGCACGGCGGCCCGGCGGCGAAAGCGAAGCACGAGGTAAACGGCCGCTCCTCCGGCGAGGGCCGCGAGACCCGAAAACGTCTGAGAGGCGAAGATGCCCGCGACGACCGCCGCCAGCGCGGCCCGGGCGGCCCACCGGAGCCGTCCGGAGATCGCCGCCGGCAATAGCGCCGCCGCGGCGAGCGCGAGGCTGATGC
Source organism: uncultured Acidobacteriota bacterium (assembly GCA_963773815.1). Taxonomy (GTDB): domain Bacteria; phylum Acidobacteriota; class Thermoanaerobaculia; order UBA5066; family DATFVB01; genus CAWEYG01. The sequence goes on along the minus strand of CAVZCI010000016.1, from coordinate 355,575 downwards.
CGAGATGCCCGGCGTTTCCGAGCAGCGCGCCGAGGCCCGTTCGTTTCGTCTGCTCGATCACGACGAGCGGCGAATAAAGGTTGCGCGCGGCCAGGATCACGAGCACCGCGTTGAGGGTGGCGGCGGCGGCGAACAGGGCGGTGATTTTCGGGAACCGCTTCGAAGAGGCGAGACTCGCTCCCACCGGAAGAGCGAGAAGAAAGAGCGACGCCGACCGCAGGGCGTCCAGGGAACGGGCCGGGTGCCGGGAGGCGAGCGCGGAGAGAAGCGCGCCAAGGAGGCCCACGCCGAAAAGGACGAGGATCGCGCGCGATTTCCGTCCCTTTCCGATCCGAAAGGGATCGGGAAGGCGAAGCCGGATCCAGAGCGCGGCGCCGGCCGCGGCCGCGAGACCGGAGAGAGCCAGGAGAGACTTCGGGGCATCGAACGCGTCGATCGAGCGGGGATCGATCGCGAGCCAGGAGGCCAGGACGGCGATCGCGGCTCCGCCCACGAGGATGGCGGCGGCGCCGCCGCGGCGGGGTGGATTTTCGGGAGCCGCGGCCGCTCTCCGGGGGTTCGGCGATTTCGACCGGGCTCGACGTGCCATGCGAATGGGGAGTCTAACCGCAATTCGGAAAGCGTCCGATTTGTTATCCTTGCCGGATGGAGTTTTTTCGCCGCTATCGCACCCCCATCCTGCTGGCGGCTGCCGTCGGGTTCGCGGCGTGCACGCTATCGTTCGCCTACCTGACGAGCGTCGTGACGTCCAGGTTCAACGGCCGGCGGTGGAATCTCCCTTCCCGCATCTATTCCGACGTGACGACGGTGTCGGAAGGCGTGTCGTCGGCGCCGGACGAGCTCGCGGAGAAATTGCGCCGGCTGTACTACGCGCAGACCGAGGACACCCCGTCGCGCCCGGGCCAGTTCCGGGTCGTCCGGGACGGTTTGGACGTGTGGCTGCGATCTTTCGTGGACGTCGGGAGAACCTTTGAGGGGTTCCCGGTGAAGATCGCGTTTTCCGGCGGAAAGGTTCGTTCGCTCGAAACCTCCAACGGCCAGCATCTTTCGTCGATCATGATCGAACCGGAGCTGCTCGGCTCCGTGTTCGACAAGAAGCTCGAAGACCGGAGCCTCGTTCGCCTCTCCGAGGTTTCGAAATGGCTCGTCGAGGCGATTCTGACGCGGGAGGATCGGGACTTCTTTCGCCACGGAGGAATCTCGATCCGCAGGATCGCGGGAGCGTTCATGGCGGACTTGCGCCACGGTTCGGCGGCGCAGGGAGGCTCGACGCTCACCCAGCAGCTCGTCAAGAACCTCTATCTTTCGCCGAAGCGGACGTTCAAGCGCAAAGCGATCGAGGGACTGATGGCCGTCGTTCTCGACGCTTCGTACTCGAAGGACGAGATCCTCGAGGCTTACCTGAACGAGATCTACCTCGGTCAGCGCGGCGCGATTTCGATCACGGGAGTCGGGGAAGCCTCCCGGTTCTATTTCGGCAAGAACGTGTCCGATCTGGATGTCGCCGAGTCCGCGACGCTCGCGGGGATGATCGCGTCGCCCGGGCGATTCAACCCGTTTCGGAATCCGGAGAGGTGCCGTTCCCGGCGCGACGCGCTCCTGCGGATGATGGCGGCCGCCGGCCAGATCGACGTGGCGCAGCTCGACGCGGCGCTCGCGGAGCCGCTGACGCCTTCCGCCGGCCCGCCGGTTCGGGTCCAGGCTCCGCATTTCGTCAACTTCGTGGAGAACCAGCTTCAGGAGAAGTACGGGGAAAAGCTGGGGACCGAAGGGCTCCAGATCTTCACGACGCTCGACGTGGACCTGCAGCGGCAGGCGCAGAAGGCCGTCACGGACGGGCTGGGCAATCTCGAGAAGAACTACCGCCGGCTGCGCAATGCCTCGCGGATCAGTCCGCTCCAGGGCGCGCTGATCGTGATCGACCCGGGAACCGGGGCGGTGCGCGCCCTCGTCGGCGGCCGCGACTATTCGCTCTCGCAGTTCAACCGCGTGACGCAGGCGCACCGTCAGCCGGGCTCGCTCTTCAAGCCCTTCGTCTATCTCGCGGCGTTCTCGCGGCGCGATCTCCAGCCGCCGATCAGCCCGGCAACGATGTTGATCGATTCGCCGATCACTCTGGTCTGGGGCGCGGGCGGCGACAACGAGCGCTGGACTCCGCACAACGACGATAACCAGTACCGCGGCCCGATCTCCGTGAGGCGCGCGCTCGAAATGTCGGTCAACGTTCCGACCGTCCGCGTCGCCGTGCAGGCCGGGCTCGACACGGTCGTCGCGGCGGCGCGCGCCGCGGGGATTTCCTCGACGCTGCGCGGATACCCTTCCCTCGCGCTCGGCTCTTTCGAGACGTCGCCGATGGAGATTGCGTCCGCCTATTGCGCGCTCGCCGACGGGGGAGTGCGCGTCGAGCCGAGCGCGATCGTCGGGGTCACCGACGCCGCGGGGAAGGTCCTCGAGCGCCGGGAGACCCCGCTCAAGCGCGTGCTCCCGCCCGACGCCGTCTTCCTCGTCGATTCCCTGATGCAGGGGGTCGTCAACCGCGGAACGGGCGGGGGCGTGCGCTCGCGCGGCGTTCACGGCGTGCTGGCCGGCAAGACGGGCACGACGAACGACGGCCGCGATGCCTGGTTCATCGGCTTTTCGCCGAAGATCCTCGCGGCCGTGTGGGTGGGCTTCGATGACAACCGCGGATTGAACCTGTCCGGCTCCCAGGCCGCCGTGCCGATCTTCTCGGAATTCATCAAGGGCGTTCCGGCGAATCTTCTCGACGAGAGCTTCCCGCCGCCGGCGGACATCGTGACGGCTCAGATCGACCCGGAGACGGGCATGCTCGTGACGCCCTACTGCCCGCAGACGATGACGGAGGTTTTCCTGCTCGGGAGCGCCCCGACGCAATATTGCACGGTCCACTCCCCGGAGAACCGCGCGGCGGTACTTTCCCCCGCGACGCAGCCGCCGGCGCCGTAGGCCGGGATCTCAGCTTGCGGCGCCGACGGGAAGGCGCTAAAGTTTTCGCCCGGAACAGTCGATGAAATTTTGGCTTCGGCTCGCTCTTGCGGCGTCTGTGTGGCTCGCGTGCAATCCCGCGTACGCGGGCTTCGCGTCGAGCGACGTTTATCTCCCGTCGATCGGGCGCGTGGCGGGAAGCAACGGCGCGCAGTTCTCCACGACAGTCTGGATCACGAATCTCTCCTCGAGCCAGCCGGTTTCCTTCGGCTTCTCGTACCTTGCTTCGGGGCAGGCCAACCCGAACCCTGCGACGTTTTCCGACACGCTCGCGCCTGGCGAGACGAAGATGTACGAGGACGTCCTGCTCAACAGGTTCGGGCTCACGACGGCGCTCGGCGCCGGGCACATCGTCGCGTCGAACGGCGACGTGTTCGTTTCAGCCCGGATCTACGACCTCGCGCCGGGACAGGATATCGGCCAGAGCAAAGGCCTGTTTTTCGCCGGCGTTCCGGCGCTCTTCGCGCTGCGCCCGGGAGAGAGCTCGACGTTGCAGGGCGTCAACCAGGGCGGCGCCGAGAACTTCCGCTACAACTTCGCGATGGTCGAGACGGCAGGCAATCCCGCGACGTTCGAGGTCACCGCCCTCGACGCGCTCGGCAACGTGCTGGGCACGAAGAATTATCCGCTCGGGGGCTTCGAGCATTTTCAGACGAACGTTGCGGACGTCGTTCCCAACATTTCGACGACAAACGCGCGGTTGGTCGGAACCGTGCTCGTCCCGGTGGATTCCACGCTCGCCAGCGCCTCGCCGTCGGGCAGCGTGATCTTCGCCGGCGCCCAGGTCGCGAACGAGAGCCAGGATGCTTCCGGATTCGAGATGCTGTTTTCGGGCAGCCTCGAAAGCGGGGCGACGGGTCCCACCGGTCCGACCGGGCCCGCGGGGCCGCGGGGACCGCGGGACTCACGGGAGAGCGGGGACCGCAGGGAACTCAGGGCATCCAGGGGATTCGGGGTGATACCGGGCCGACAGGACCCACCGGACCCGTCGGGATCAACTGGCAGGGAACGTACTCCTCGATCGACTACGGCTATCGCGACGCGGTCCAGTACAACGGATCCAGCTACTTCTGCAAGAGCCTGTCGGGCTGTCCGTTTACCAACGGCAACCCCGCGACCGACACGACAGACTGGAACGTCCTCGCGCTCGAGGGCGTGACCGGACTCACCGGGCCGACGGGTCCGTCAGGACCCGCAGGGCCAACGGGCGCGACGGGACTCACGGGTCCGACTGGTCCCACCGGTGCTGCCGGCGCAACCGGGCCCACGGGCCCCACCGGGTTGGCGGGACCCACGGGAGTCACCGGACCCATCGGGCCGACGGGTCCGACAGGAGCAATCGGGCCCACGGGATCGACTGGAGTGACCGGGGCGACCGGACCAACCGGGCCGACGGGAGTCGGAGCCGCCGGACCGACAGGACCGACCGGTCCCATGGGATCGGCGCCACGGGTCCGACAGGGCCGACGGGAACCCAGGGACCGACCGGCCCGACAGGACTCACCGGCGTGACGGGGCCGACCGGGCCCACCGGCCCAGCGGGTCTTTCCGGACCGACCGGGGCCACCGCTCCTACCTCCGAAGCGCCCTCGGGGCCGTAGCGCCGATCTCTCCGGTAGGGGTTCCGCCGTTCGCGGCCGACAGCGGAGTCGGTGCTTGGAGCTTGCCCTGGACGAACGCGTAGTCGAAGACCCCCTCTTCGGTGCCGGCGAGGAGGAATCGCCCCGATTTTTCCATCGCGAGCGCCCGGACGACGTTCGTGGAGGACATCCCCGAGTTGAACGGTTCCCAGCTGCCGCCCCCGCCCGTCGTCCGGAACACGCCTTCCTGGGTGCCGGCATAGAGAGTCTCGGGATTCGTGGGGTCCATCGTCATGCCGAAGACGTTCGTGTTCGTGAGGCCGATGTTGACGGCTTTCCACTCGCCGCCGCCGCTGTTCGTCTTGAAAACCCCTTCCTGCGTGCCCGCGTAGAGGGTGCTCGGCGTCTTCGGATCGACGAGCAGCGCGAAGATGACGGAGTTCTTCGGAAGACCGACGTTGACCGCTTTCCAGTGGATACCGCCGTCGCCGGAGCGGAAGACGCCGCCCTCGTTCGTCCCGGCGTAGAGGACGGCCGTGTTCATCGGATCGAGCGCGAGCGCGAGCACGTCGGTGTTCGTGAGGCCGTTGTTCAAAACCGTCCAGGTCTTGCCGCTGTCGACGCTCTTGAGAACGCCGGAGAGCGTCGTGCCGGCCCGAAGCGTGTGAGGATCGGCCGGGTCGAGGACGAGGCAGTGGACGTTCCGGCTCTGCGAGCCCGAGTTCTCGAGGCGCCAGTCCCGGCCGCCGTTCGTGCTCTTGAAAACGCCGTCGCTCGCCGTTCCGGCGTAGACGGTCGTCGGGCTTTCGGGGTCGACGATGAGCGCGAAGACGTAAGAATTGTTCGGAAGGCCGGCGTTGATCGGCGCCCATTTCGCGCCCCCGTCGACGCTCTTGTGGATTCCGCCGCCGAGCGTTCCGGCGTACAGGGTCGAGGGAACGAACGGATCGATCGCGAGAGCGCCGACGCTCGCGCCGGCGAGACCGCTGTTGGAAGCGATCCAGCGCCGCCCTCCGTTGACGGTCTTGAAGACGCCGTCGCTCCCCGTGCCGGCGAAGATCGTGTCGCCGTTGGAGGGGTCCGCGACGATCGTCTGCACGAGCCGCCGGGAGAGGCCGTTGTAAACCGGTTTCCAGTGGATGCCGGAGTCGACGCTCTTCCAGAGCCCGTTGGTTCCGTTTCCCGCGTAGACGGTTCCCGGCGATTTCGAGCTCACGGCCACGGCCTGCACGAGCGCGCTCGGGAGCCCGGAGTTGATCGGTTCCCAGTGATCGCCGCCGTCGAGGCTTCGGAACGCTCCCCCGAGGCCGGTTCCGGCGAAGATCGTGGAAGGCGCCTCGGGATCGATTGCGACGGCGAAAACGTCCATCGTCGTCATGCCCCGCCGAATGGCGGCCCAGGTGCGTCCTCCGTCGTTCGTCTTGAAAACCCCGCTGAAAGAGGCCGCGTAGACGGTCTCGTGGCGCGTCGGGTCGATCGCGAGGGCGGTGATGACGCCGTAGCTCTGGCCGGTGGGAAGGGGCAGCCAGTGGGCCCCGCCGTCGGTCGTTTTGAAGACGTCGTCGCCGTTGGTTCCCGCGTAGACGGTGTCCGGAGCCGAAGGGTCGATCGCGAGGGAGAAGACGACGGCGTTCTTCTTGAAGCCGGAGCTCGCCCGCGTCCACTTCTGGCCCCCGTCGGTCGACTTGAAGACGCCATCGAGAGTTCCCGAATAGATCGTCGAGGAGTTCGAGGGGTGGATCGCGAGGGCGTGCACGTGGCGGTCGGTCAGCCCCGTGCTGACCGCGCTCCAGCTCGCTCCGCCGTCGCTGCTGCGAAAAATGCCGGCGAAGCCGGTTCCGGCGTAAATCGTGTCCGGTTTCGCCGGATCGACCGCGAGCGCGGTGATCTGGCCGCCTTCCGGCCCGTGGCTCGTCCAGCTGAGGTACCCGGCGTTTGCGGCCGCCGGGAGCGCGAGGATCAGGCCGAAAACCCAGGTCGGGATTCGGCCGTTGCGGAATCGAACGTTCATTTTCCCACCCCTCCGACCGCCTCCGGAGGCGTCTCCGGCGGCTTTCTGGGGGGAATCATGCCCCGAACGCGCATTCCGGCGCAACCCGGGCTCGGCCCCTGCGCCGGATGGGTCCTGTCATGGGACTCGACCCGCTTTTCCGCTCGCTGCGGGTGGCGGACTCTGCTACGACTCCGCGCCGCGAGCGGCAAAAGGGGTCTCCTCCCATGCCACCCATCCGGCCGAGCGAGAGTTCCTTAGCGCGCGCTCTTGAGAATCTGCACGGCGACCGGCGTGATGCCGTTGATGATGAACTGCACGCCGATCACGCACGTGATCAGGCCCATGATCTTCGCGACGATCCGCTGTCCCGTGCGGCCGATTCGAACGACGATCGTCGGCGCGGCCAGCAGGATCAGGCAGGTCAGCACGATTGCCGTCCCGATCGCGCCGGCGAGGGCCACCCGGTGGGGGAGGGTCGTCGTCTGGCCGACGAGAGCCATGACCGTCGAGATCGCTCCGGGCCCGGCGATCGTCGGGATCGCGAGCGGCACGATCGAGGGGTCGGTTCCGGCCGCCTCTTCCGCGTCGACCTCCTCGCGGCCGTTGTTCAGGGTCTTGATCGAGATCATCGTGAAGAGCACGCCGCCGGCGATCTGGAACGCGGGAACGGTGATTCCGAAAAAAGAGAAGATCAGGCCGCCCGCCGCCTCGAAAGTCAGCAGCGTCGCCCCGGCCGCGAGGCTCGATTTGAAAGCGACTTTCCGGCGCTCGGCGGGCGAGACGCCGTCGGTCATCCCGACGAAGATCGGAGCCGCGGAGATCGGATTCATCACCGTGAACAGCGACGTGAACGCGAGAAAGCCGAAGCTCCAGACCGGCTGCACGTCAGGCCCCCGCGTCGATCTCGGCGAGGACCTTCGTCTCGAGCTTCGAGGAAGAAAGAACGAACGTCGTCTTGATCTTCTCGATCCCGGGGATCTTCATCAGTTTGCCCAGGACGAACCGCTCGTAATCGGTCGGCGAAGCCGCGACGACTTTCAGCAGGTAGTCCTCCTCGCCGGCGATGTGATGGCATTCGAGCACCTCGGGAAGCCGCGCGACCGATTTACGGAGAGATTCGTCCGTCTGCTGCCCGTGCGACCGCATGATGACCGAGACGAACGCGGTCACCGGCTTTCCGAGCTTGCCGGGGGCGACGAGAGCGACGTATTTGCGGATGTAGCCTTCCCGCTCGAGCTTGCGGACGCGCTCGAGCGTCGGCGCCGGAGTCAGGCCGATCCGATCGGCGAGGTCGGCATTCGTCATCGCCCCGTCCTCCTGCAGGAGGTTCAGGATCCGCGCGTCGGTCGAGTCGTAGTGGGACATTCCGCGATAATAGCATGCGGAACGGATATTTCAAGAATATTATACTGATATATCATCAAATATCAGAATTTAATTAGGCATCCCCCGACTGAAGGGATCGTCGGGCGCGGCCGCGCGCCCTTCCGCGGTCCGGAAGCGCCGCGAGCGTGGATTCGATGGCCTCGCGGTCTCCCGTCGGCACGACGAGCGGATATCCCGAACGGCGGAGCGGGACGAGCGTCGTGCGGAGCTCGGGGTTGAGCTCGCGGAGCTGTCCGAGGTCGACATCGGACTTGCGCGCCAGGATGCGCAGATCGATCGGTTTGTCGACGACGACCGTGTCGAATTCGGGCGCGTCCTGGGGCTTCACGTCGAAGCCGTATTGCCGGGGATCCCGGGCGATCATCCCGGCCGCGATCACTCCGGGGACGTAGTTGCAGGTCTCCTTCGGCAGGGCGTTCTGCCGGCAGAGGTCCCAGTAGTCGTCGAGCCCGGTCCGGCGAATCGCCGAGGAGACCCGCCCTTCCCCCGAGTTGTAAGCCGCCATCGCGAGGTTCCAGTCGCCGAACTCGCCGTAGAGGGTCTTCCAGAACTTTGCGGCGGCGAGAGTCGCCTTCGCGGGATCCGCCCTCTCGTCGATGTAGGAATCGGATTTGAGGCCGAACCGGTGGCCCGTCGATTTCACGAATTGCCAGATTCCCCGGGCTCGCGCGCTCGACCGGGCCATCGGCCGAAAGGAGGATTCGATCATCGCCACGTAGACGAGGTCTTCGGGAAGGCCCTCGGCCTGAAAAGTCGTCCGAATCAGAGGCTCGTATCGGCCGGCGTTCTCGAGACCTTCTTCGAAGCGATCGTGGACGCGGTTGCAGTACGCGTCGATCATCCGGGCGACCCGGTCGTTGTAGATGAACGGGATGTCGAAGCTCCCGGGCCCGGAATTCGAGGTCGTGCTGTCCGTCCGGACAGGAGGGGCCGGCGGGGGCGCGGACGGCGGCGTGAACGGCCGCGACCCCACGAACGCCAGAACACACAGCAAGAGTCCGAATGTCTTTCCCCGATTCTTGCGCATTGGAGTCAGAAAGAACAGTTCGTCGACCGCCCTTATTCCCCCCGAAAAACGCCGGGGTTTTGCGGGATTTCCGGAGCTCGACGCTCGGATAGAATCGGCCGGATGGAGTCTCTGACGATCCGGGGAGCCCGACAGCACAACCTCAAGAACGTGACCCTCGAGATTCCCCGGGACCGCCTCGTCGTGGTCACCGGCGTCTCCGGTTCGGGGAAATCGTCGCTCGCCTTCGACACGATCTTCGCCGAAGGACAGAGGCGGTACGTCGAGTCCCTTTCGGCCTACGCCCGCCAGTTTCTGGAGCAGATGGAGAAGCCGGACGTCGATTCGATCGAGGGGCTTTCGCCGGCGATCTCGATCGATCAACGAACGACGTCCAAGAATCCTCGTTCGACCGTGGGCACGGTCACGGAGGTCCACGACTACCTTCGCCTTTTGTACGCGTCGATCGGCAAGCCGCATTGCCCGAAATGCGGCCGCTCGATCGCCGCCCAGACCGTGCAGGAAATGGTCGATCGGGCCGCGCGCCTGCCGGAAGGGGCGCGCTTTTCGATCCTCGCGCCGCACGTCGTCGGCAAGAAGGGCGAATACAAGAAGCAGATGGCGCAGATGATCCAGGAGGGGTTTCTCCGGGCCCGCGTCGACGGAGAAATGGTGGACCTCGATTCTCCTCCGGAGCTCGACAAGCAGAAGAAGCACACGATCGAAGTCGTCGTCGATCGCCTCGTGGCCAAGGGGCCCGGGGACGGCGATTATCGGAAGAGGCTCGCCGATTCGATTGAAACCGCGGTCCGCGTTTCGGGCGGCCTCGTCGTGCTCCTTCGTTCGGACGGGACCGAAGACCTGCTTTCGGCCAATTACGCGTGCCCCGATTGCGGCACGTCCCTTTCGGAAATCACCCCGAGGCTCTTCTCCTTCAACTCGCCGTACGGCGCCTGCGCGAAATGCTCCGGTCTCGGGTCGATTCTTCGCGCCGACCCGGACCGCCTGATCGCCGCCCCCGACAAGTCGATCAACGGCGGCGCGATCGGCATCCTGAAGCCGGGTTCGACGAACTGGCGAAGCCGCCAGATGAAGCAGCTCGCCCGGCATTACAAGTTCTCCCTCGACACGAAATTTCAGGATCTTTCGAAGAAGGCGAAAGACGTCATCCTCTACGGCTCGGGGAAGGACGAAATCAATTTTTCCTGGGTCGCCGAAAAAGGCGAGTACAAGTGGCGATCGAAATACGAGGGCCTCGTGCCGATGCTCGAGCGCCGGTACCGGGAAACGGACAACCCCGAAAACCAGGCGGAGCTCGAGAGGTACATGTCGGCGACCGAATGTCCCGAATGCGCGGGCCGCCGCCTGAAGCCGGAGGCGCTCGCCGTGAAAGTCTCCGGACGGGCGATCGACGAAGTCTCCGGGCTCACGATCAGCGATGCGATCGAATGGTTCGAGGCGCTTCGCCTGACCTCCCGGGAGACCGAGATCGCCGGCAAAATTCTCAAGGAGATCCGCGACCGCCTCGGATTCATGGAGAACGTCGGGCTCGGTTACCTCAACCTCTCGCGCACGGCGGCGACGCTCTCCGGAGGCGAGTCGCAGCGAATTCATCTCGCGACGCAGATCGGGTCCAAGCTGACGGGCGTTCTCTACGTTCTCGACGAGCCGTCGATCGGGCTGCACCAGCGCGACAACCGGAAGCTGATCGACACGCTCCTCTCGATGCGGGACCTCGGCAACACCGTTCTCGTCGTCGAGCACGACCAGGAGACGATCCAGGCGGCCGACCACGTGATCGACCTCGGCCCGGGCGCGGGCGTCCACGGGGGAGAGATCGTCGCACAAGGAGCGCCCGGAGAGATCGCGCGCTTTCCGCGCTCGCTCACCGGGAAATACCTTTCGGGCGAGCGCGAGATCCCGATTCCGCTCCTGCGCCGGCCGGGCTCGGCGAAGGCGCTCGTCGTGCGGGGAGCCCGCGAGCACAACCTCAAGAACCTGGACGTGCGATTTCCGCTCGGCGTCATGACCTGCGTCACGGGCGTTTCCGGTTCCGGCAAATCGACGCTCGTCAACGACATCCTCTATCCCGCGCTCGCGCGCGCTCTCTACAATTCTTCGGAAAAGCCGGGGAAACACGACCGCGTCGAGGGCATCTTCGAAATCGACAAGGTCATCGACATCGACCAGTCGCCGATCGGCCGGACCCCGCGAAGCAACCCGGCGACTTACACCGGGGTCTTCAACGCGATCCGGGACCTGATGTCGAAGACTCCCGAAGCCCGGGCCCGCGGATACCAGCCGGGCCGCTTCTCCTTCAACGTGAAGGGAGGCCGATGCGAGGCCTGTTCCGGCGACGGGCAGATCAAGATCGAGATGCATTTCCTTCCCGACATCTACGTGACGTGCGAGGTGTGCGGGGGCAAGCGCTACAACCGCGAGACGCTGCAGGTCACCTACAAGGGGAAATCGATCGCGGAGATCCTGGACCTGACCGTCGAGCAGGCGTTCGAGCTGTTCCGCAACATCCCTCCGGTCGCGAACATCTGCGGGACGCTGACCGACGTGGGCCTCGGCTACATCACGCTCGGCCAGCCCGCGACGACGCTCTCCGGCGGCGAGGCGCAGAGAATCAAGCTCGCGCGCGAGCTCGCAAAACGTTCGACGGGGCGCACGCTCTACCTCCTCGACGAGCCGACAACGGGTCTCCATTTCGACGACATCCACAAGCTCCTTTCCGTGCTCCATTCCCTGACGGATCGGGGAAACACGGTCATCGTGATCGAACACAACCTCGACGTCATCAAGACGGCCGACTGGGTCGTCGACCTCGGCCCCGAAGGGGGAGAAGGCGGCGGCCGCATCCTCGCGGAAGGCACGCCGGAGGACCTCGCGGAGGTCCGCGAATCGTTCACGGGGCAGTACCTGCGGAAGATCCTGGGTGGAAGCCGGAAACGCGCGCGGCGCTGAGGGCTCGCTCGCCGACAGCCCCGGCCTGAGCTCCGGGCGGCGCTCGGCAGTTCCTCGCTCGCCCCGGTTCGGAGCGCGACGGGTGCCGGTCTTCGGTGCCTCCCTCGAGGAGACGCAGCGCGCCTCCCTGTGGCATCGATCCGCGCGCGCTCCTCGGGCGGATTTTTTCGCGATCAGGGCCGTGGCGATGCAGTCTCGAATCGCAGCGAAAAAATCTACGCTCCTCTCGGGAGGCACCTGTGGCCGGCACCGCGAACGACCCTTCGAGGAGACGGGCGTCGTTGTCTGAGCGACCGGATATGGCCGAGCCGCAGTCGGGAACCGCGGATGGCGAGGCCATCCAAAACGCCGCGAGTTTCGCGCCCGCGACGAGAAGGTGTCGCGAGCGGGGCAGGCGCGTTCGGTATCTTCTGCGGCATCTTCGGGCTCGCGCTTCTCCTGCGCCTCTCCGCGATCCACGACAAGTTCCTCTGGTTCGATGAATTCCTGACCGCGAATCTGGCTCGAAACTCCTGGGCGGCGATCCTCGGCGCCGTTCGCGCGGAGGCGCATCCCCCGCTGTATTTCGTCGGAATGAAGATCTGGGCGGCGCTCTTCGGAGACGGGCCGGTCGCCCTGAAGACGGTGTCGCTCCTTTGCGGAATGGCCGCGCTCGGGTTCCTTGCCGACGCCGTGCGGCGAGTCTTCGGATCGGCCGCGGCGGTCGTCGCGGCGCTGCTCTTCGCGTTCTCGACCGTCCAGATCGATCAGTCGACGGACGCGAAGCCGTACGCCCTGCTCGTCTTGCTCGTCGTTCTCCAGGTGTGGGCGCTCGTCCGCGCCGGAGGCGAGCCCGAACGGAGAACATTTGTCGCGCTCGCGGTCTTCTGCGCGGTCGCCGGGGGGTCAACCCACTTTTATGGAACGGCCGCGGTCCTCGCGGTGGGGCTCGCCGCGCTGCTCTCCGCCAGGGACGCGCGGGGACGCGGGCGCGGCGCCGCGATCCTTCTGGCGGGGAGCGCGACGGCGCTCGTCTGGGCTCCGGCGGCCCTGCGGCTCCCTCGCGGCGCCGCGGACTACATCCGCGAAATCTGGGGCGGCGTTCCGCGCTGGGCGCCGATCCTCGTGTCGACGCGGATTTCGCTGCCCGGTTGGCGCAAGCCGTATCCGCCGATGGCCGGCACGATGCTGTCCCCAGCTTTCGGCGCGCGAGATCCTCGCCGCGCTTCTCGTCGTCGTGCTTCTCGCATGGGGAACGGCGCGGCGGAGGGGCCCGGACGAAGATTTGCCGGGCGAGGGGTTTCTGACCCTCGCGGGCTCGTTCCTCTTCTTCGGCTTTCTTCTTCTCGAGACCGCGGCGAACTTCGCCGATCGCCCGATCGGGCTGCCGGGACGATTCGAAGTGCTCACCGAGACCGGCCTCGCGATCCTCGCGGCCCGGGCCGCGTTTCGGGCGGGTCCTCCCGCGCGCGTCCTCGGGGCGCTTCTCGCCGCCGCCTGCCTCTGGACTGTCGTGCCGCAGTGGCGCCCCCGGTTCGGGCCGAGGCCGATCCGGCGGGAGCAGCTCATCCTTCGCGACATCCGCGCCCGCCTTTTGCCGGGGCGTTTCGCCGATGTCGTGACGCTCGGCCTGTCCCGGCCGCCGCTCGAGTATTACGCGGCAGGCGACTCGAGGGTGAGGCTGGTGTCGTTCCCCGCTTCCCAGCAGCGGCATCCCGGTTGGCGCGAGGCCTCGATCACGCCGGACGAAGCCCGATCCCTTCGCGCCGAAGCGGCGAGCCTCGCGGCGTTCCTCGACGCGGAGATCGCCCGCGGTGTGACCGTGTACGTCGCCGCGAGGGAGGACCCTCGAAATGCGTTTCTGCTTCCGCTGCTCGAACGCGACCATGAGTTGATTCGTTCGCCGCTCGCGGACTGGTTCTACGTTCTGATTCCCGCGCCGGTCCGGCTCGCCCGCCGCCTCGGGTTCTCCCCGTACTGCCCGGAGCCGTTTCGCTGACGGTCGAAGATCGAGGTTGAGCGGATCGCGGTCCTCGTGAATAATCGCCGGATGAAGACCCGCTCTCCGAGGATCGCGGCCGCCGTTCTTCTCCTCGCCGCTTCTCGCGCCCGCCTTGCGGCGGCGGATAGCGGCGCGGCGTCGGTTCGACAGGCGATCGAGGACGAGCAGGCGCGGTTCGCGCGCGCCGAGGTTCGCCGCGACGCCGACGGCATGTCGGAGATGTACCTGGACCGGGCCGCCGGACGGGAATCCGCCGTCCGCCGGCTCGAACGGCTCGAGAGGGCGGGAGGAACGCTCGTGGACGAGCGCTTCGAGATCTCGAACCTCGAGGTCTGCGACGACATCGCCGTCGCGAGCGGACAGACCGTCGCGCAATCGGGACTTCCCGGGCCGGTCCCGGGCGGTCGACCGCATGCGCTACCTCTCGGTCTGGAAGCGCGCGCCGGAAGGCGGCTGGAAGGTCTCGCGCGACCTGTGGATGGAATCCGGCGCGCCGCCGGCGCGAATCGCTGCGGCTCCCGGAGCCGCTCCGGCCTCCGCGGCGGCGGCGGTCCCGCCTCCTCCGGCGGACGTCGTTCCGATTCCCGACGCGCGCAGTCTGTCGGACGGTTTCATCCGGAACGTTCAGGACGACCTGAATTCGACGGTTCGCCGCCTGCGCTCGCTCGAGAACGGCGACCCGGAGAAGCGCGCGCAAAGCCGCGGCGAAAGCCGATCGCGAGCTTCAGACCGTGATTCGGGACGTCGGCTGGATCGACGTCGGGCGCTTCGGCGTCGCGGCGTCCTGCAACGCCGCCTACGTGGTCTCGCAGAGCGGAGACGTCGCGCTGATGCGCGCGACGCTGCCGATCATGGAGAGGGACCTGAACCACGCGGAGAACGACCCGTCCTGCTACACGGCCGCCCTCGAGGCTTACCGGTCGCTCGCGCGCTGAAACTCGTCCCGGAATGATGCATTTGAACCTGTCTCGCCCGGCCGGGCGCCGCCTAGAGTGCGGAACAGATGAGGCAGTTTCTTCGAGACGGAAGCCACCTCCTGAGGGTCGCGGGGATCTTCGGAATCGGAATCCTCGCGTTCCTGGTCGTGCGCGCCTGGCTCGTCCCCGCTGATTTCGGCCGTTACGGGCACTATCGAGCCGGCGCTCTTGCGGACAATCGCGTCCGCGCCGCGAGCTTCGCCGGAAAAGCCGCGTGCCTCGACTGTCATTCCGACGTCGCCGACGCGCAGAAGGGGAGCCGCCACGCGTCGTTTTCCTGCGAGGCGTGCCACGGCGCTCTCGCCGGACATGCGGAAAACCCGGAGATCCAGCCGGCGAAACTCGATCCCGCGCGTCTCTGCGTGACCTGCCATCGGGCGAGCGTGGGCAAGCCGTCGAAATTTCCCCAGGTGAACCCGAAGGAACACTCGGACGGGGCCGCGTGCACGAGCTGCCACAAGCCCCACCACCCCGAACTGGTGGCCCGCAACGGAAATGACGATGGCCGCGTTCGGAGCGCCGCAGGACCGGATGCGAGGCGACGCGACGCAGGCGATGCCGAAGCATCGTCGAGGAGTGGCAACGAAGCAGACGGACCTGCGCCGCCCGAACCCTCTGGGCGCCAGCGCATTGCGGGCGATCTCCACGTTGCAGCTCGGGTCCGATCGCTCGGGCATCTGTCCCCTCGCCGCGCCTTGATCTCGCCCGCAAGCCGCAGGCGCGCGACGGTCGCCATTTCCGTTGCGGGCCACTGGGAACGATCATGACGACCGACCGCCGCGGGTTCTTTCTCCTCGCGGGCAAGTATCTCCTCGTGACGGCCGCGGCGGGGGAAATCCTCCCGAAACTCCTGGAGGGGGCCATTCCCGATCTGCCCGCGTATCGAGTCGCCGACCACTGGTGGGCGATGGCCATCGACATCGAGAAGTGCATCGGCTGCGGCAACTGCGTTCGGGCCTGCAAGACCGAGAACGACGTTCCCCGCGAGCCCTACTATGTTCCGAACCTGGGTCGAGCGCTACCACGTCCGCGAAGGACGACATCGAGCATCCCGACGGTCGACTCGCCCGAACGGCGGCTACGACGGCTTCCCGGAGAAATACCCCGCCGGCGACGGCGCCAAGACTTTCTTCGTGCCGAAGATGTGCAATCACTGCGCGCACTCACCGTGCGTGCAGGTCTGCCCGGTCGGGCGCGACCTTCGAGAGCCCCGACGGCGTCGTCCTGGTCGACAAGAAATACTGCCTGGGCTGCCGGTACTGCGTGCAGGCCTGCCCTTACGGCTGCCGCTTCATCGATCCGCGCACGAACACGGTCGACAAGTGCACCTGTGCTACCACCGGATCACGAAGGGCCTTACTACGGCCTGCTGCGAAGTGTGCCCGACGCGGCGCGCGCCAGCTCGGCGACCTCAAGAACCCCGACGATCCGATCCACGAGTTCCTGCGCGACGCACAAGGTCCAGGTGCTCAAGCCCCAGATGGCGACGGGTTCCAAGGTCTACTACAACGGCCTCGACGGCTCGGTGCGGTAGGAGAACGCCATGGAAATGGGAAGCGCTCCTGCACGCCGTCGAGGGATTCATGTATCCGAACGAGATGGAGCTCCAGTGGAGCGTCCTGATCGTGCTCTATCCCTTACATCACCGGCCTCGTCGCGGGAGCCTTCATCCTCGCCTCCCTGGAGCGGGTCTTCAACGTGGAGGCGGTCAAGCCGACCTATCGCCTCGCGCTGCTGACCGCGCTCGCGTTCTGCTCGTCGCTCCGCTGCCGCTGCAGCTCCACCTCGGACACCCGGAGCGCTCGTTCGAGATGTACCTCACGCCGCATACCACCTCGGCGATGGCGATGTTCGGGTTCGTCTACCTCTGGTACCTGCATGGCGGTGCTGGTGCTCGAGATCTGGCTCGAGTACCGGCAGGAGATCGTCCGCACGGCGAGCGAGAGCCGACGGGCTGGCGGCGGCCGCTCTACCGCGTGCTGGCTCTGGGCTCGGACAACGTCAGCCCACGCTCGCTCGCGATCGACGAAAAGGTCGGGCCGTCTCGTCACGATCGTCGGCATCCCGTCGGCCTTCCTGCTCCACGGCTACGTCGGCTTCATCTTCGGCTCGGTCAAGGCCAACCCGTGGTGGTCGACCCCGCTCATGCCGATCGTCTTCCTGTTCTCGGCGATCGTCTCGGGAATCGCGGCTCGTGATGCTGATCTACATGCTGATCTCGGCCATCAAGGGGATCAAGTCGACATGCCGTGCGTCGACACGATGGCGCGCTATCTCTTCTATGCTTTCCTGGTCGACTTCTCGCTCGAGATGCTCGACCTGATCCATCGGATCTACGAGGCGGACGAATCGTTCAAGAGCCTCGACTTCATGGTCCACACGCGGCTCTACGTTTCGCAGATCATCGTTCAGATCGGCCTCGGAACGCTGGTTCCGCTCGGGCTTCTCGGCGCTCACCCAGGTCGTCAAGCTCTCCGAGCGGGCCCGCAAGGGCTTTTACGTCGCTCGCGGGCTGCCTCACGCTGGTCGGGATCTTCGCGATGCGCTGGAACGTCGTGATCGGCGGGCAGCTGTTCTCGAAGAGCTTCCTCGGCTACACGAGCTACAAGATGGCCTTCGCGACGCGGGAAGGACTGCTCGCGGCGATCGCGCTTCTCGTGCTGCCGTTCGCGATTCTCTGGGGTCTGCTCGTGCTGCTTCCTCCCTGGCCGAAGGATCGGCCCCCCGAGGCTCCGCCTCCCGCGGCGGCATAGCCCGCTCCGGCGATGACCGACCGTTTCGTCGATCTCGAGGAAAGGGTCGAGAGGCTCGAAGGAGCCCTCCGGGGGCTGGAACGGCGTCTCTCGACGCTCGGCCTCGAATCGCGGACGGATCGCGAGGACCTGCCTGCGGTCGACACCGCCCGGGCGGCCGGAGATCTGTCCGGGGTCCTCGCTCTCCTGGGCCGCGCCTGCCTCGTTCTCGGCGGCGCTTTTCTGATTCGGGCCGCGACGGAGGCGGGCGAGGTGTCGCGCGCAGCCGGGGCGGTCGCGGGACTCCTCTACGCCGGACTCTGGCTTTTCTTTTCGGACCGAGACGGACGGCGGGGCCGGAATTCGAGCGCGGCCTTTCATGGGGTGACGGCGGCCGGAATCGCTTTTCCCCTGTTGTGGGAGCTGTGCACTCGATTCGCGATTCTGTCGAGCCGGGCGGCGGCCGGGGCCGTCGCCGCGGCGGCGATTCTCCTGCTCGCGCTCTCGCTGCGCCAGAAGACCGCGGCGCTCGCCTGGGCCGCGACGCTCGGCTCGATTTCGACGCTTTTCGCCCTGGTCGTCTCGACGGGAGCGATCGGTCCCGCGTCGGCGGCGGCGATCGTTCTCGCCGGCGCGACGATCGGGCTCGCGAGAAGGCGCGAGTGGCGCGGGCCCCGCTGGGTGGCCGCGATCGGCGCGGATCTGGCGGTTCTCGCGGCGGCGTCGAGCGCCGGGAAAAATCTCTCCCCCGATCTCGCGGTGGCGCTCGCGCTGGCGCTTCCCGTCGTCTGCGCGCCGCCGCTCGTTCTCCCGGCGATCTTGCGTCGGCGCGCGATGACTCTGTTCGAAGCCGTTCAGGCCGCGGCTTCGCTGCTGCTGGGATTTCGGCGCGGCCGCCGCCTCCGCGCGTTCGGCCGGCGGGGCGGAAATCGCGATCCTCGGACTGTCGGCGCGTCGGCGTCGGCCTCGGCGCCTATTCCGTGGCGTTTGCATCCGCGTCGCGCGCGGATTCCGCGTCGAATTCCCGGTACTTCGCCTCCGTGGCGGGGCTGATGATGATTGCCGGAGCGGCGCCCTGGCTGTCCCGTTCCGCCCTCGCGGCTTTCTGGAGCTCGCTTGCGGCGGCGGCGGCGCTCGCCTCGATCTCCGGGGGAAAACGCCTTTCCATCCTTCTTCGGTGGCAAGCCGCCGCTTTCGTCGGCGCCGCGGCCGTCGCCTCCGGTTTCGCCGGAGTCGTCGCCCGGGCGTTCTGGGGCGATCCGGGCAGAAGCAGGGGCCTTCCGGGGGCGCCCGTCCTCGCCGTGCTCGGATCGGCGATTGCGGTGTTCTCCGTTCTGGCCGCGGTCCGGCGCTCCGGGTCCCGGTTCTCGGATTTCCTGCCGGCGCTCCTCGCGGCCGCGATCGCTCTCGCGGGAGGGAGCGCGATTCTGGTTCTCGTCGTCGTGCCCGCGGCTCGAATGGACGCGGGAAGCCTCGCGGCGCTGCGAACCGGCGCCCTCGCGGCGGCCTCGTTCGCGGCCGCGCTCCTCGGGCGTTTCGGGCGCGCTCCCGAGGCGGGCTGGCTCGTCTATCCGCTGCTCGGCCTCGGCGGAGTCAAGCTGCTCCTCGAAGACGTGCCTCGGGGGAGACCCCTCACCCTGTTCGTCGGTTTCGCGATCTTCGGGGCAGCGCTCCTGGCCGCGCCTCGGATCGCCCGGGTCCGGGCGGAAGGCCGCCGCGCTCGCCGAGTGATGAGCGCCGTCCGACGCCTCGATCTCACCGGAGATCAGGCGCTCGGCCGGGCGGACGGGGACCGAGTCCCGGGTTCCGAGAGGTACGGGTTTCCGGGGTCGCGGATCGTCTCGCGCGCAGAGAGGTCGTTTCTCTCCGGATGGTCGAGAACGTGCAGCTTGTACATCTGGCTCAGCCATCGCGCGTGCTTGAAGATCCGCGAATGAACGAGGAAGCGGTCGAATTCGAGAACGCGATCGGGGTGTTCGCGATTGAATTCCTCGATCGCGAGCGATTCTCCGGCGCGCGAATTGTGAGACGGGAGCTTGATGTCGTCGATGTAAACAGGGAGATACGGCAGGTAGACGGAGGGCGGCCCGGCGAAGAGCTCGAGCCCTTTCCTGGCGGATGAGTAGTAATCGACGTCGAGGATCGCAAACCCGACCGGAGCCGAGGGGTCGAGGCGCTTCACGAACGGAGTGACCGTTTCCCCGAGATCGCCGAGGACGAGCGTCGCCTCTCCGGCGAGCGCACCCGCGAGCTCCGGGCGCATCGGGTACCACCCTTGCCCGTAAGCCTCCGGGTGATCTCGATAATCCGCGGGCGCTGGCAGGCCCGCGCCGGAATCGAATCCCACGATCTCGAACCGAACGCCGGAGGCCGGCGAAAGCGACCTTGCGAGGGAGCACAGGTTGAGCAGCCCCGTTCCCGCTCCGACCCCGAGCTCGACGATCGTCACTCGGGACAGGCCGCGCGCTTTCGCGAGGGCGGCGGCCTGCTGCATTCCGTAGGCGTATTCCTGCCGGAGGATGAGATCGAACGCGATCTTCGCGCGGTGGGTCCCGAAAGCCGCGACGAAGAGCGACAGAACGTTGAGGTGCAGCGGCTCGGTCAGGCGTTCGACGAAAATGCGCCTCCAGATGTCGCGTTTCGACAGCACCGAGCGGACGAGCGGTCCCGGCAACACGTTCACGACGACTCTCTCAGATCTCCCCGCTCCACTGCGGCGACGATGTCGGGCTGCAAGCTGAGGGAAGGATACCTCAGCGGGAGGTCTCAGGCCGCGAGTGCGACCCGCAGGGATTCTCCGAGAATCTTCGCGGTCCGCCGGATGTCCGCGTCCGAATGAGCCGTCGAGAAGAACATCGCCTCGAACTGCGCGGGGGCGAAAAAGACGCCCCGGTCGAGCGCGGCGTGGAAGTAGCGCCCGTACGCCGCCGCGTCCGACTTCTTTGCTTCGGCGTAGTTCGTCACCGGCCCGGGCGTGAAGAAAAGCGTGCCCATGGAGCCGGCGCGATTCCAGCAGACGCGGTTCGACGCGCCCGCGCGCTCGATTTCCGCGGCCATGAGGCGCTCGAACTCCGCGGCCTTCTTCTCGAGCGCCGCGTACGGCTTCTCCCGGGCGAGGATGTCGAGCATCGCGATTCCCGCGGTCATCGCGAGCGGGTTTCCGGAAAGCGTTCCGGCCTGGTAGACCGGGCCGTCGGGCGAGACCATGGCCATGACGTCGGAGCGGCCTCCGTAGGCGCCGACCGGCAGCCCCGCTCCGATGATCTTTCCGAGGCACGTCATGTCGGGGGCGATACCGTAGACTTCCTGGGCGCCTCCGAGAGCGAGGCGAAACCCGGTGATCACTTCGTCGAAGATCAGGAGCGAGCCGGACTTCCTCGTGATCTCGCGGGCCGCCTCGAGGTACCCGGGCGCGGGCCTGACGACGCCCATGTTCGCGGCGACGGGCTCCACGATGAAGGCGGCGATCTGCTCGCCGTGCTTCCGGAACGCGGTTCCGAGAGCGTCGATGTCGTTGTAGGGGACGACGAGCGTCTTCTCCGCGAGCGCCTGGGGAACGCCGGGACTCCCCGCGATTCCGAGCGTCGCGGCGGCGGAACCCGCCGCGACCAGGAAGGAGTCGGCGTGCCCGTGGTAGCCGCCGTCGGTCTTGACGATCAGGTCCCGCTTCGTGAATCCGCGAGCGACGCGAATCGCGCTCATCGCGGCCTCGGTCCCGGAGGAGACGAAGCGGATCTTTTCGATCGAAGGCATCGCCCGGCACACGCGCCGCGCGAGCATGACCTCGAGCTCCGTCGGCGCTCCGAACGAAGTCCCGAGTCGGGCGGCCGCGCGCACCGCCTGGATGATCCTTGCCGGCGCGTGGCCGAGGAGGAGCGGACCATACGACATCACGTAGTCGAGGTAGACGTTCCCGTCGGCGTCGCGGAGCTTCGATCCGCGGCCTCCCGCGCACGAAGAAGGGCTCGCCCCCGACCGCGGCAAACGACCGCACAGGGGAGTCCACGCCTCCCGGGAGCAGCTTCTTCGCCTCGCGGAAGATCGCGGCCGAGTGGGAGGTCTTTCGCTCGCGTCGGCGCGACGGGGCGCGTCTCTTTTTCGTCATGGTTCTTCTCTCATCGCCGGCGGAACGGCTCTTACGCCAGGAACGTCCCGTCCTTGATCCACTGCGCGGCTTCCTTCGCGTGGTACGTGAGAACCCAGTCCGCGCCCGCGCGGACGATCGACGTCAGGATCTCGCAGGTGACCCGCTTCTCGTCGATCCATCCGTTTCGTCCCGCGGCTCGGACCATGGCGTACTCTCCCGACACGTTGTAGGCGGCGATCGGGCAATCGAAGCGCTCGCGAGCCTTCGAGAGGATGTCGAGATAGGAGAGCGCCGGCTTGACCATGACGGCGTCGGCGCCCTCCTGAAGGTCGAGCTCGATCTCCCGCATCGCTTCCCGCGCGTTGCCGGCGTCCATCTGGTATCCGCGGCGGTCGCCGAATTTCGGCGCGGAATCGGCCGCTTCGCGGAAGGGCCCGTAGAAGGCCGAGGCGGTCTTCGCGGAGTAGGCGAGGATCGCTCGTTCCGTCAGGCCGTTTCGGTCGAGCTCCGCGCGGATCGCGGCGACCCGCCCGTCCATCATGTCGGACGGCGCGAGGATGTCGGCGCCGGCGCGCGCGTGGGAGAGCGCCGTTTTCGCGAGGAGCGGAAGCGTCGCGTCGTTATCGACTTCGCCGTCTCGGATCACCCCGCAGTGCCCGTGGGACGTGTATTCGTCCAGGCAGACGTCCGTGGCGACGATCAGCTCGGGCAGGTTCTTCTTGAGCGACCGAGCGGTTTCCTGGACCGCGGCCGAATCGTCCCACGCCTCGGAGCCCTCTTCGTCTTTTCGCTCCGGGAGACCGAACAGGATGACGGACGGGATTCCGAGAGCCAGGAGCTGCTCGGCCTCGCGAAGCGCCGTGTCCGGCGAGAGCCGGAAGACTCCCGGCAGCGACGAGATTTCCTCGCGCACGTTCTTCCCTTTTCGGACGAAGAGAGGCGCGATGAATTGCGACGGCGACAACCGCGTCTCGCGCGCCATCGCGCGGAGGCCCGCGGTCCGGCGAAGGCGCCGAAGACGGACGATCGGAAAGCCGGGTGAATCCATGGGAGGAATTTATCCCAGTTCCGTGCGAAACTGCTCGCCCATGCGAATTCGGAGGGCCGTCCTTCGTCGCGTCGAGATGCCGCTGAAGTTCAAGTTTCGAACCTCGTTCGGAGAGACTTCGAGGAAGAAGTTCCTCCTGCTTCAGCTCGATTCCGGGGATCTCACCGGGTGGGGGGAGTGCGTCGCGGAGGAGGAGCCGCTCTATTCGCCCGAGACGATCGCGACGGCGCGGCACGTCCTGGTGGACTTCCTCATTCCCCTGCTCCTCGGCCGCGACGAGGCGGGTTCCGCGGATTTCGCGGATCGCGCGGCGCCGATCCGGGGGCACCGCATGGCGAAGGCGACGGTCGATTGCGCGCTTCGCGACCTCGAGGCGAAGCGGTCGGGCGTGTCCCTCGCGACGGCGCTCGGAGGCGTCCGGAAGAAGGTGGACGTCGGGGTCTCGCTCGGGCTCCAGCCGACCGAAGAGGCCCTTCTCGCGCTCGTGTCCCGGCACGTCGACGAAGGCTACAAGCGGATCAAGCTCAAGATCGGTCCCGGGCGCGATCTCGACGTCGTCGGGCCCGTCCGGGAGAGGTTCCCGTCGGTCCCGCTGACGGCGGACGCGAATGCCGCGTATTCGCTCGCCGACGCGCCTCGACTGGTCCGGCTCGACGAGTTCGGCCTCGATTACCTCGAACAGCCGCTCCACCACGAGGATCTCCGGGAACACGCGGAGCTCGCCCGCCGGATGCGGACGCCGATCTGCCTCGACGAATCGATTCGGTCCGCCGCGGACGCGCGCGCCGCGATCTCGCTCGGAGCCGCGAAAGTGATCAACGTCAAGATCGGCCGGGTCGGAGGCCTGGGGGAGGCGAAAGCGATCCACGACGCCTGCGCCGAAGCGGGCGTTCCGGTCTGGTGCGGCGGGATGCTGGAAGCGGGCGTCGGCCGCGCGACGAACATTCACCTGGCCGCGCTTCCGAACTTTCGAAAGCCGGGAGACACGTCTTCGGCGTCCCGCTACTTCGAAGAGGACATCGTGGAGCCGTCTCTCGAGGCTTCCGCGGGCGAAATGCCCGTTCCGGAAGGGCCGGGAATCGGAGTGGACGTTCGCACCGGTGTCCTCGATCGGTTCACGACCGCTCGAGACGTGTTCGAACCGTGACCGAGATCCTCGACGACCTTCGGGCTCTCGTCGCGCACGAGTCGCCGTCGGACGACCCGGCGCTCGTCTCGTCCCTCGGGGAGTGGATCGTGCGCCGCCTCGCGCCTTCCGGCATCCGCGCGGAGCGGGTGCCCGCTCCTCCGGCCGGCGACGCGGTCCGGGCCCGACTGGGACGGGAACCGGCGGGACTCTCCTGGTCGGGCACCTCGATACGGTGTGGCCCGCCGGAACGCTTCGGGATCGCCCGTTCCGCGTCGACAACGGGGCCGCGACGGGCCCCGGCGTCTTTGACATGAAGGCGGGAATCGCGGTCGCGATCCACGCCCTCGAGGCGCTCCGGCGCGGCGGCGCGGACTGCGGGGTGACGTTGTTCCTCACTCCCGACGAGGAGATCGGAACGCGCGCTTCGCGCAAGCTCCTGCTGGACGAGGCGAAGCGGCACGACCGCGTTCTCGTTCTCGAGCCCTCGCGGGGCGGGGCCGCGAAGATCGCGCGGAAGGGCACGGGGCTCTTCGAGATTTCGTTTGCGGGCCGCTCGGCGCACGCGGGCCTCGAGCCCGAAAAGGGCGCGTCGGCCCTCGCGGAGATGTCCCGGTTCGCTCTGTTCCTCGAGACGCTCGGCGACGCGGCGGCCGGAACGAGCGTCACGCCGACGATCGCGGTTGCGGGGACGAAAACCAACGTCGTTCCGGAGAGCGCCCGGCTTTCCGTCGACGTCCGTGTCTGGACCGCCGCCGAGCAGGCTCGCGTCGCGGCCGCGATTGCGGGCCGGGCGTCGATCGATCCGCGCGTCGCGATCACGGTGGGCGGAGGCTTCGACCGGCCGCCGATGGAGCCGACCGCGGAATCCCTGGCTCTCTACGAAAGGGCGAAGAGCATAGCCGCCGGATTGGGCTGGGAGCTCGGCGCCGAACGGGTCGGGGGAGCGTCCGACGGAAACCTGACCGCGGCGGCAGGCATTCCCACCCTGGACGGCCTCGGCCCGGGAGGGGACGGAGCGCACGCGGTTCACGAGTTCGCGCTCGTCGAAGACCTTCCGCGGCGCGCGGATTTTCTCGCGCGCCTCCTCCGGGATCTCGCGTGACGCGCGTCCTCCTGCGCGAGTTGCGGGAGCCCGCGGAATTTGCGGCCGCGCAGGCGATCGCCCGGGCTGCGTGGCGGATGTCGAGCCTCGCGACGCCCGCCGCGGCGGACCTGATCGCGATCACGCACGCGGGCGGCCTGACCGCCGGAGCGTTCGAGGGGCGGCGAATGCTCGGCTTCGTTCACGGGTTTCCCCGAATTCTCGACGGCAGGGTCTGCCAGCACTCTCACCTCCTGGCCGTCCATCCGGAGGCGCAGGGCCGGGGCCTGTCGGTTCGCCTGAAGTTCTTCCAGCGCCGCTGGTGTCTCTCCCGCGGAATCGACCTCGTGACGTGGACCTACGATCCTCTGCTCGTCAAGAACGCGCGCTTGAATCTCGTCCGGCTTCGGGCGCGCGCGAAAAACTATTTCCGGGACTTCTACGGACACATCGGCGGAATGTACGGAAAGCTCCCGACCGACCGATTCGAAGTCCACTGGGAGCTCGAAAGGCGGGAAGTGAGACTGGCCGCGGAGGGCCGCCTCTTCCCGGAGCCGGATCCGGACGGCGTCTCGATCTGGAAGAGCGGTTCGCCGCCCCGCTCCCGCCGGGTCGGAGTCGAGATCCCTCTTGGAGCTCCGCGCGCTGTATTTTTCCGATCCCCCGTTCGCCCTGCGAGCCCGGCTTCGCCTGAGACGGCAGGCGGAGAGCCTGATGCGGCGGGGATATGCCGCGACGGGGCTCTCGGTCACGGGCGAGAACGGCCTCTACGTCTTCGAACGCTGAGCGGCGTCCTCGAGCAGCGCGAGGAGACTCGCGGCCAGGCTTTCGAACGAGGCTCCTTCGGCGCGCACGATGTTCGTCGCGCCGAGGCCGCGAAGGACGGCCGCGCTCTTCTCGCCGAGGACTGCCGCGGGGAGAGAGCGGAGGATCGCGGCCGGCTCCGGAGCGAGGTTCCCGTAGAGCCAGCGGGCCGCGGCGCCCGAAGTGCAGCAGTAAGCGGCGTACTTCCGCTCGCGTATCTCGGGCTCGAGATCGGCCGGGAACTCGAGCGGTACCTTGCGATAGACCGAAGGGGCGGCGACTTCCGCGCCCCTCGCTCGAAGCTCGCCGGCGAGCGCGAAGTCCGCGTCTTCCCCGCGCGGCCAGAGCACGAATTCGCCGTCCAGGCGAGGGGGCAAACTCTCGAGCAGTCCCTCCGCCGAGGCGATTCCGGGCACGTCGCCGCGCCGGCCGAATCGCCCCAGCGCTTCGAGCGTCGCCTCTCCGACGGCGATCGCCGGGGCATCCGGATACCGAGCGAGCGCGGGGGCGCCGAACGCCTCCACGGCATTGCGGCTCGTGAAGATCAGCCGATGCACCCGGATTCCGGCCGGAAGCTCCACGGGCACGGCTTCGATCCGATGGCTCGGGACGGATCGCGCCGCGAAACCCCTCGCGGCGAACGATTCTTCGAAGGCCGGCGGCGTGCCTCCCGAGTAAACGACGAGCGCAGAGGGCTTGGCCATTTTTGCGGAGAGGATACTATGATGCCCCAATCCGAAGGAGGTCCCCGTGGCGGCGACGGCTCTCGATGAAAAACAGGTGCTCGATGTCCTGAAGACGGTCAAATTTCCGGGGCTGTCGCGCGACATCGTGTCGTTCGGCTTCGTGAAGGATCTGAACGTTGGCGGAGGCAACGTCTCGTTTCGCCTCGAAATCCAGACCGAGTCCCCCCGCGTCGCCGAAGAAATCCAGCGCGACGCGACCGAGAGGCTTCGCGCGCTCCCGGGCGTCCAGGCGGTCACGATTTCGCTCGACGTCCGCCATCCCGGGATGTCGGGACCGCCGGGATCGAGGCCGGCTCCCGTGCCGACGGGCGAAATCCTCAAGGACGTCAAGTACAAGGTTGCGGTCGCGTCGGGAAAAGGCGGGGTCGGGAAATCGACCGTGACCGCGAACCTTGCCCTCGCGCTCACTCGCCTCGGCTACACCGTCGGTCTCATGGATTCGGACATCTACGGCCCTTCACAGCAGATGATGATGGGCGCGACCGGCAAGCCGTACGTGAACGAAGAGGACAAGATCGTTCCGATCGAGCGGCACGGCGTGAAGGTGATCTCGCTCGGGTTTCTGATGGACGTCGACCAGCCGGTGATCTGGCGCGGGCCGATGGTCATGAAGGCGGTCGAGCAGTTTCTCCAGGACGTCGCCTGGGGAAAGCTGGACTATCTCCTGATCGATCTTCCTCCGGGGACCGGCGACGCCCAGCTGACCCTGACCCAGAAAATCCAGCTCTCGGGCGCGATCATCGTGACGACGCCCCAGGAGGTCTCGCTCATCGACGCGCGCAAGGGGCTCGCGATGTTCCAGAAGGTGAACGTCCCGCTGCTCGGAATCATCGAGAACATGAGCTATTACGAGTGCCCCGCGTGCCACCATCGCGACGAGATCTTCAAACACGGGGGCGGCCGGCGCACGGCGGAAGCGTTGGGCGTTCCGTTCCTCGGCGAGATTCCGATCGACCCGGCGATCGTCGCCGGCGGAGACGCCGGGCACGCCGATCGTCGCGGCGGAGCCCCGGTCGCAGGCGACGGCCGCCTACATGACGCTCGCCGACGCGGTCGCGAAAACGCTCGGGGGACCCGCGCACTGACCCGGCGGTAGTCTCGTGGGGGCGGGTGGTGCGGGGCGAGACTCCCTTTTGCCGCTCGCGACGCGGGGGATAGCAAAGTCCTCAGGCTTGCGGCGAGCGGAAAAGCGGAGCGAGCCCCGCGACAGGACCCGCCCGGCCGGGGACCGGTCACGATTCGGGCCTACGCGAGCCGCGCGACGATCGCGATCATCCGGCCGGCGTTCCTTCCGTCCCGCCGGTACGAGGCGAGGTCTTCGCCGCCGCACATCGTGCAGAGCGGAACGGTGTCGATGTTGCCCGGCGCGAACTCCCGCCGCCTCGAGCTGCGACCGGTTCGCGGCCTTGAGGTCGAGCCGGAATTTCCCGCCGCAGTCCCGCCGCAGGAACTCGCCCGCGAATTGCGCCCCGACGTCGCCCCCGACCTCGTAGCAGCAGGTCCCGATGGAAGGGCCGATGTGGGCGGAAATCGACTGAGGGTCGACGCCGTAACGGCTGTGCAGGTCGCGGACGGCCGCCGCCGCCGCGCCGAGCGCCGTTCCCCGCCATCCCGCGTGGATCGCCGCGACGGCGCCGTTCGAGACGAGCAGGATCGGCACGCAGTCCGCCGTCTGGACGACGAGCGCAAGACGGGGCATCGCCGTCACGAGGATGTCTCCCTCGCCGAGCAGGACGACGGCGCCTTCGGCGGGCGCGCGGTCCGCCTCGAGGACGGCCGTCCCGTGAACTTGCGTCGCCCGTGCGATCGGAAGGCGGACATGCCCGAGGCCGGCGGCGAATTCCCGCGCCAGGTGCGCGGTCGCGGAAGGCTCGTCCGGCGGGGCCTCGCCCCGGACCGAAAACGCGACGAGGGCACCGTCTCGCGATCGTTCGGCGCACGCCTTCACGCGGACACTATAATCTGCTCGCTTGGCGCCCGACACTGTTGACCGCGGGAAGCTCGACGGAGCGTCCGATTGGAAAGTCGAAACGATCGCGGTCCACGCGGGCGCGGAGGCCGACGCGGCCACCGGGGCGCTCGCCCCTCCGATTCATCTTTCCACGACTTTCGAGCACGAGCCGGACTCGTCGTCGCCGCGGGGCTTCGTCTACATCCGCGACTCGAACCCGACGCAGTCGCGGCTGGAGGGAGCTCTCGCGGCTCTCGAAGGGGGAGAGGAGGCTCTCGCCTTCGCCTCCGGGATGGCCGCGGGGACCGCGCTTCTCCAGTCTCTTCCTGCCGGCGCGCACGTGATTTTTCCCGACGACATCTACTATCACTTCCGGGCGCTCGCCTCGGAGTTCCTGCCGCGCTGGCGAATCGATTCGACCGCGGTTGACATGCGGGACATCGAGAACGTGAGACGCGCTTTGCGGCCCGAGACGCGGCTCGTCTGGGTCGAGACGCCTTCGAATCCTCTGATGAGAGTCGTCGACCTCTCGGCCGTTTCGCGGCTCGCGAAGGAGGCGGGAGCGCTCGCGATCGCCGACAACACGTTCGCGACGCCGATTCTCCAGCGCCCGCTCGATCTCGGCTTCGATGCGGTCCTGCACGCCACGACGAAGTATTTCGGCGGGCACAGCGACGTGCAGGGCGGCGCGCTCGTCTTCCGAAATCGCGGCACTTTGTACGAATCCGCGCTCCACAACCGAACGATCCTCGGCGCCGTCTCGTCGCCGTTCAACAGCTGGCTCGTGCTTCGCGGCATGCGTTCGCTCGCCTGCCGCGTCGAGAAGCATTCCTCGAACGCCCTCGCGGTCGCCCGCGCTCTCGAAGGGAATCCGCGAGTCGAAGCCGTGCACTATCCCGGGCTGTCGTCGGACGCCGGCCACGCGATGGCCGCGCGGCAGATGCGCGCGTTCGGCGGGATGCTCTCCTTCCGCGTGAAGGGCGGCCGCGACGAAGCGATCGCCGCGGCGTCCCGCCTTCGGATCTTCACGAACGCGACGAGCCTCGGGGGAACGGAAAGCCTCGTCGAGCACCGCCACTCCATGGAGGGAGCCGCTTCGACGTCGCCGCCGAATCTCCTTCGGCTTTCGATCGGTCTCGAGCATCCGGACGACCTCGTCGAAGACCTTTCGCGCGCTCTGCGCTAGGCTGACCGCCCGCGGGGCCGAATTTCCCGGGGCTTTGCCGGCCACTTCGGGGTAAAATTCGTCGATGCCGGTCGCTGAAAAACTCAAGGTGTTTCCCGTGATCGGCCTGGAAGTCCACGCCCAGCTCGCAACCTCCTCCAAGATGTTCTGCCCCTGCCCGACGACTTTTGCGGCCGAGCCGAACAGCGCGACCTGCCCGGTTTGCCTCGGGTTTCCCGGCACCCTGCCGGTCGTCAACCGCGAGGCCGTGACGCTCGCGATCCGGTTCGGGCTCGCCGCCGGGGCGACGATCCACCGCCAGTCCCGTTTCGCGCGAAAGAACTACTTTTATCCCGACTTGCCGAAGGGCTACCAGATCACCCAGTTCGACCGTCCGGTCTGCACGGGGGGAGCGATCGAGATCGAGACGGACGGGGGGTCGAAGTCCGTTCCGCTCGTGCGCGCGCATCTCGAGGAAGACGCGGGCAAGTCCCTCCACGAAAATCCGTTTCCGGACGTTCCGAACACGGTCACGCTCGTCGAGTGGAATCGCTCCGGGGTGGCGCTGCTCGAGATCGTGTCCGAGCCCTCGATCCGGTCCGCCGCCGAAGCGATGGCCTACCTGACGGAGCTGCGCAAGCTCCTTCGCGCCCTTTCGATCTCCGACGCGAACATGGAGGAGGGGAACCTGCGCTGCGACGCGAACATTTCGATCCGGCGCTCGGAGAGCGACCCCTACGGCACCCGCGTCGAGGTGAAGAACATGAACTCGATCCGCAACGTCGGCCGGGCGATCGAGCACGAGATCGAGCGGCAGGCCGAGTCCGCGGCTTCGAGTCTCCCGATCGTTCAGGAGACGCGGCTCTTCGACGCCGCGACGAGCAGCACGCGCGCGATGCGAAGCAAGGAAGAAGCGCATGACTACCGGTATTTCCCCGAGCCCGATCTGGGCACGCTGGAGATCGCCGAGGAGTGGATCGCGGAAGTGCGCTCTTCGCTGCGCGAGACCCCGCGCGCGAAGAAGGTCCGCCTCGTGTCGCAGTACGGGATCCCCGAATCCGACGCGGAGCTCTTCGCGTCGGCGCGGCCGCTGGCCGAGTATTTCGAGGCGGTCGCGGCTTCGATTGCGCCGCGGCTGGCATCGGCGTGGGTCTCGGGAGAAGTCCTTCGATGGATGAAGGAGAACGGTTTGAGCGCGGAGGAAGCGGGCAGGTTCTCCGTTCCTCCGGCCGCGCTGGCCGAGCTGCTGCGGACCGTGGAGGCGGCCGAAATCTCGGGGTCGGCCGCCAAGGTCGTCCTGGAAGAAATGGTCGCGACGGGGAGTTCTCCCTCCGAAATCATCCGATCGAGGAATCTCACGCTCGTCTCGGATACCTCGACCCTGCTGCCGGCCCTCGAGGCGATTCTCCGCGACAACGAGAAACAGGTCGCCCTCTACCGCGCCGGAAAGACGGCCATGCTCGGCTGGTTCGTCGGACAGGCGATGAAGGCGACCGGCGGGCGCGCCGATCCAGCGGTCCTGACCGACCTCCTCCGAAAGCTGCTCGACGCGTGATCGACGTTTTCCACGTTTCGAAGGACTATGGCCACTACCGGCACGCGCTGATCGATGTTTCGTTCAGCGTCGCGAAAGGGGAGTTCGTCTTCCTCACGGGGCCCTCCGGCGCGGGTAAGACGACGCTGCTCCGGCTTCTCTTCCGCGACGAGCTGCCGAGCGAGGGCCAGATCGTCGTCAACGGGCGAAACATCGGGGTCCTTCCGCGTTCGAAGCTCCCGTACTTCCGCCGGACCGTCGGGATCGTGTTCCAGGACTTCAAGCTCATCGCGCGCAAGACCGTCTTCGAAAACCTCGCGTTCGTCCAGACCATCCTCGGGACCGCGCCGGCGGAACAGAAGAGGCGGGCATACCAGGTCCTGAAGCAGGTCGGGCTTCACTACCGGATGAACGCCTACCCTCCGGAGCTCTCGGGCGGCGAGCAGCAAAGGGTCGCGATCGCGAGGGCCCTCGTCAACGAGCCGCAGCTGCTGCTTGCGGACGAGCCGACCGGAAATCTCGATCCCGCGCTCTCGCAGGAGATCATGCACCTCTTCGCGGAGATCAACCTGCGCGGGACCGTCGTCGTCATCGCCACCCACGACATCGAGCTCATCCGTCGCATGGGCAAAAGGGTCCTCACGCTCGAGCGCGGACGGCTGCGAGAAGTCGAGGTCCGGCCCGCCGCGGCTCTCGCGGCGCGGGAAGCGCCTTTCCTTCCGATGGCGTGATCCGCGTCGCGCTGCGCCACGCCTTCGCGGAGGCCTGGTCGATCGCTCGAAGCGGTCCCGGGCTCACGGTGCTGGCCGTCGGGCTGATCACGCTCGCGCTCTACATTCCCGGCCTTCTCCTGCTGCTCACGCAGAACGTCTCCCGGCTGGCGTCGAACGTGGAGGCGCCTCCTTCGTTCGTCGTCACGCTGACGCCGCAGGCCGACGCGAGGGCGGTCGCGGCCGCGATTGCCGGAGACCCCGAGGTCACGCGCGTGCGGATCGTGCGGCCTTCGGCGGCGCGCGAACACTTTCTGACCGCGTTTCCGGACCTGCGGCCCGCCCTCCTCCGTTTGCCCGACCTCGAATTTCCGACTGCCCTCGAGATCGTCCTGGCGCGGAGCTCGATCGATTCTTCCACGCGGCTCGCCTCGAAGGCGCGCAAGCTGCCCGGCGTCGAACAGGTCCAGGAGGAGGCGATCTTCGAAACCCGCTTTCGAGACGCGGTCTCCGTCGTCAAGCGATTCGCTTACGTGCTCGGAGGGGTTCTCTGCCTCGCGGGAATCTTCTCGGTGGCTTCCGCGGTGCGGCTCGCGCTCGACCAGCATCGCGACGAGGTGGAGATCATGCGCCTGATGGGGGCGACCGAGGCGAAGATCCGCGCGCCGTTCTGGCTGCACGGCGCCCTCGAAGGCGCCTCCGGAGGAGTTCTCGCGCTCGCGCTGCTCACCGCGACGTATGTGGCGGCGACGCGGTTCCTCGAGCTTTCGCCCCACCCGATTCTCTCGATCTTCTGGGTGCGATTCTTCCCGCTGTCGGCCCTCGCGATCTTTCCTCTGGCGGGCGCGGCCGCGGGACTTCTCGGCGCGGCGATGTCGGTGCGGGAAGGGGTCGTGTAGAGGAGGCGGAGCGACCCGGGCCTCCCTCGAGGAGATGCAGCGCGCCCGGCGGATGCCTTCCGTCCGTGCGCGCTCCGCGGATTTTCTCCCGACCAAGTCATTCGCATCCCGAGGTTCGTTCAGCGAAAGCACATACGCTCCTCTCGGGAGGCGACCTGCGCCGCGCCCAGCCGAGCAAAGTCCGCCCTTCTAGATCGCTTCGGGCGGCGGCGGGGCGTCCGCTTCGCCGAGGAGTCGCGCGACGGGCTCCCACCCTTCGACGTTCTCGCAGACGACCTTGATGGCGGACGTCAGGGGAACCGCGAGGATCGCGCCCGCGACGCCCCACAGCGTCCCCCAGAAGAGAAACCCGACGAGGACCGTCAACGGAAAGAGTCGGACCTTGCCCCCGACGATGAACGGCGTGAGCACGTTGCCCTCCAGGAACTGAAGAGCCGAGTACAGAAGGAAAACGGTGATGGCTTCGCGGCCTCCCGCCTGAAGGAAGGCCGCGATGACGGCCGGCACCGTCGAGAGGATGACGCCCACGTACGGGACGAGAACACACACCCCCGCGAGAGGCCCGAGGATGTAGAAGTAATTGATCTTGAGCAGCATCAGCGACAACGTCGTCGCGGCGGCCATGATGAGAACGACGAAGGACTCGCCCACGGCATACGCCGTCAGCGATCGCGAGACGGCCGTCACGATGTCGAAGCGCGCGAACCGGGGACTCCGCCGGAGGAGCCCCGAAAGGGCTCGGCTGAACTTCTCGCGGTCCTTCAGCATGAGGAACGAGAGGAAAGGGACCGCGCCGGCCGAGAGAAGAATCGAGAGCGTCGAGCCGACCCGGGAGAGAAACGCGCGAATCGTCGTCGACGAGGATTCGGAGATCTTCACCTCGCGGATTCCACGGGTGTTGTCTTCCGGAAGGATGCTGCCCGTCCGCTCCTGGATTCCGCGGATGAAATCGGTGGCGCGGGTCGTGACTTCGCGGATCTTGCTCTGGTACAGCGGCAGGTCGAGGTAGAACTGCTGCAGCTGCGCCGAAACGTTGACGACGAGCAGCACGACCGCGCCGATCAGGATCGCGAGAACGAGCGAGATCGCGACGACACGGGGCATCCTCGCCCGTTCGAGCAGCGAAACGAACGGACGCAGCGCAAGAGACAGAAAGACGGAGAACAGGAGCGTGACGAAGAATGCCTGCCCGACCCAGAGCAGCGCGATCGCCGCGAGAAGGGCGAGAAAGGTCAGACTGCGGGAGTTCGCCGGCCCGGGACGGGGCGGCGCGTCCGGGGCGCTCATCCGCCGGGAAAAAAAACCCCCTCCGGTGGAGGGGGAGTGAAAGCCCTGGCCGTTCGAACGATCATGAACCGGAGACGAACGTGACGACGATGACCGCCCGCCGGTTCTTCGCCCGGCCTTCTTCGGTCGAGTTGTCGGCTGCGGGTTCCGCGGAACCCTTCGATTCGGTGCGGATCCGGGCGGCGTCGATTCCATGCCGCTCGATGAGATAGGCCTTCGCCGCGTCGGCGCGCTGCTGCGAGATCCGCACGTTCGCGTCTTCGCTGCCGGCGTTGTCGGAGTAGCCGGTGATGACCGCCGTGGAATTCAGGTCGTTCTTCATCCGAAGGGCGACTCCGTCCAGGATCGCCTTCGCGATGTTCGTCAGCCGGGCTCCTCCGCGGTCGAACTGGATCGTGTCGGTCGTCGTCCTCGGCTGGGGGGCAGGAACGGCGGCCGGGGGCGCGGCCTCGACGGGCGCGGGGGCAACGGGCGCGACTTCTTCCGTTTGCGTCTCTTCGACCTTCGCCTGGACCGGCGGCAACGGCACCGGGGCGGCGGGCGGCGCGGGGAACGGAGAGTACGTCAGCCCGAGAATTCCGCCCACGGGCGAAGGGGAAAAGCCGTTTCGCCCGAGCTGATCGAGGTTCGCGCCGAGCGCCGCCGAAACAGCCCAGCCCGAGTGGCCGAAGAAAACGCGCGCGCCGGTGAGGAAATTCGAATAATCGGGCGGCTTGAAGTCCGGTCCGTCGAAGACGTTGCGGTCGATTTCCGAAATCCAGTGCACCGGCCCGAACGGCACGTCGGTGCCGATCGCAAAGCGGATTCGATTCGGCGCGCGGATGTCCGGATCGGTCGAGCGGCGGCCCGACAGAATGTAATCGACATTGCCCGTGACGATGCCGTCGCTTGCGGAAACGCCTAACTGCCAGTCGGTTCGGCGGGTGTTGACGTCGGAGTCGTTGTTCGTGATCGGTGCGTGAACGGCCGCGTACAGCGCGAATCGGGCCTTCGTCCCGATATCCCACAGGGCGACCTTCATTCCGATCCGCAGCTTGCGCGCCTCATCCTGCCGGAATTGGCCCGGAAACTCGAGCCCGTTGACGTAGCCGTCCACCCATCCGCCGCGGCTCTCCCATCGATCCTCGCCGGCGGACGCGAAGACTTCCGCGTGGCTTCCGAGCCCGTACCCGAGACTGAAATTCACGGACGATTTCTCGAACAGGCGGTGCTTCTCGTCGACGGGCAGGTCGGGGTTCTGTCCCGCGATCAGTTTGATGTTCTGGCCGTACACTCCGAGCGAGAAACCGCGTGCGGGCAGCGTGTCACCGGTCGGGATCGTGAAGAGGCCGATCTCGCCGTCGAAGTCGGGCGCGATCGGTCCGACGTGCGGCGAAGGAACTGCCGCGCTGTATCCGATCGTACCGCCCGAGATCTGAGCCGACAGGACCAGCGGGAACATGAGGAGGGTGACCGCCAGAAGCGCAGGCGCTCGGCGCGCGACCTTCATAGAAGCTCCTTTCTCCAGATCACGAGGAAGCCAATCTAGCCACGGATCGTTGCGACCGGCCGTGCCGGAACTTGAGGGGATTATAAGGGAAAACCCTGCTGTTTGAAAGACTTTTTGGTTCGGGGGCCCGGTCGGAGGGGGCGAGAATTCAGATCTTCGGCTGCATCACGAGCGACATTTTCTCCTGGAAAGCGCGCATCGGCGTCGCGCCCCTCAGCGCCGAAATCGTCTGCTCCGTCTGGCGGATGAAGTCGCGAACGGCTTCGATTCCTCGCCCGCGATCGATCTCGGCGAGCGCCTGCCGGTAGGGGCGATCGATGCCGGGAAGGTTCTGTTCACCCATTGTCGCCTCGGCCTCCTGTTTGACGCGGGTACAGAGGATCATGAGAATTTTTTTTTCATCGCCGAGCGCCCCCGCGGCCTGCGGAGCGGGAACGGGACGGAGAAAGTCTTTCGTCCGCAGCTCCACGAGATCGGCCGCGACGAGTCCGTAAAGCGTCTTCGCGACGTCGAACGGAGAGGTCCGGTTCAATTTCGCGATTTCCTCGATCGACCGCTGGCCGTCGATCTTCCCGGTGAGGTTCCATTCCTGGGGCGAGAGCGTGACGGGCTCCGGACTCTCGCGCTCCCGCAGGAGCGGAACGCAGTCGACTCCGGGGATCTTCTTGGACAACACCTTCCACTCGTCCAGCCGCCGCGCGGCCTCCATGAGGAGGCTCGTATTCGACTTGTGAATCGTGTTCTGGTCGGTTTCTTCGTTCGGGGTGAATTGAAAATCGCCGGAAGACCAGATCGCGAGCGCGTAAACGGCTTCCTCGCCGCTCACCTCCCCGATCTGACTGTGCACCATCTGGCCGTTTTTCAGGTAGATATAACCCCTGTCGCCCCCGCGAACGAGGGTGAAAACTCCCGTCTTTCCCGACACGGACATCAACTGAACGATGTCCGGCACTGGAAGCTCTTTGAGTGATCCCTGAAATGCCATTACGTTCCGCCGGATGTTAGTACCCCGAAGCGGAAATGGCAACACCGAGATTTCCGGTTCGGGGACTCAACACGCCGCCACCGGGTGGTCAAAGTTCGCTCCCGATGCGTGGTGGCAGTGGCAGATCGCCATGGCGAGAGCGTCGGCGGCGTCCAGCGGGATCTGGACCTGGCCGGCCGAAAGGAGCGATCGGACCATCTCCCGCGTCTGGGGTTTCTCCGCGCGGCCATAGCCGGTGATCGTCTTTTTCACCGTGAGCGGTTCGTATTCGAAAATCGGGATTTGCGCGCGCGCGCAGGCCAGGAGGAGAACGCCTCGACTCTGCGCCAGGGCGAAGACCGAAGACGCGCTCTTCCCCGAAAAGATGGTCTCGATCGCGGCCGCCGCGGGGCGGCTTTTTTCGAGGAATTCCTCGCAGCGGCGGAAGAGCGATTCGAGCCGGAGGGAGAGCCGGGGGGAAGATTCCCGCCAGACCCCGAATTCAAAAGAGCGGAACGCTCCCGCCGCGTATTCGACCAGTCCAAAACCCGAAGCCCGGGAGCCGGGGTCGAGTCCGAGGACCTTCACGCCATCTGCGATTCCTGGAGTTCGGCCGTCGTCCAGACGTTCTGGACGTCGTCGTGCTCTTCGATCGCTTCCATGAGCTTCACGAGCTGGGCGGCCTTGGCATCCTCGAGCTTGACCGGAGTCTGCGGGAGCATCGTGATCTCCGACGAGGCGATCGGAACGCCCTTCTCCTCGAGCTTCTTCTTGACGTCGTGGAACGATTCGGCGGACGTGTAAACTTCGTACACATCCGCATCTTCTGTCGAGAGATCGTCGGCTCCGGCTTCGAGAGCGATCTCCATCAGCCTGTCTTCGTCGATCTTGCTCCGCTCGACCGCGAGGTATCCTTTCTTGTCGAACATGAACCGCACGCAGCCGCTCTCGCCGAGGTTGCCGCCGTTCTTCGAGAACAGGTTCCGGATCTCCGGAAGCGTCCTGTTCTTGTTGTCCGTGAGGACCTCGACAAAAAGCGCGGCACCGCCCGGCCCGTAGCCCTCGTAGGAAATTTCCTCGTACTGCACGCCCGGGAGCTCGCCGGTCCCGCGCTGAATGGCCCTCTTGATGTTGTCGGCCGGCATGTTCGCGGCCTTCGCGTCGTCGACGGCCTTGCGGAGGCGCGCGTTCGAGTCGACGCTCCCGCCGCCTTCGCGGGCTGCGACCGTCATCTCCTTGATGATCCGGGTGAAGATCTTCCCGCGCTTGGCGTCTGCCGCGCCCTTCTTGTGTTTAATCGTGCTCCATTTGCTGTGGCCCGACATGTGGTCCTCTTTTCAAAAAGCTCTCTATTTTAGCGAGCGTTCCGGCCGCCTGTAAAGGGTTCGAGTTTGACATTGTGGCCGCCGCGCAGGGATAATGCCGGCACTGAGAAATGGCAAAGAAACTCCTCCTGATCGAGTACGAACCGCGTTACATCGATAAGGTTCGGCTGGCGAGCGGCTCGGACTTCGACGTCGAAGTCGCGAAGGACGGCGACGATGCGATGGCGGCTTTCGACCGCAGCCGGCCCGACCTCGTCCTGATCTCCGCCGTCCTCCCGAAGGCGCGGGTCAACGACGTCATTCGAGATCTCCGCCGGCGCGGCGGCCCGACCGCTCCCCCGATTCTCCTGATGATGTCCGGCTACAAGGGGTCAAACCCGAAGGCGGACGCGCAGAAAATCGGCGCGTTCGATATTCTCGAAAAACCGTTCTCGGACGATACTTTTCGCAGTCTTGCGTTCGATGCGATCGATTCGACCGACCCGGGCGCGCGGACGATGCGCATCGACGCGTCGCAGCTCTCCGGTGGCCTGACCTCGTCGGATATCTTTTCGGACGTTCTCGACGATTTCGAATCCGAGGCTTCGCCGGCGCCGAAGCGGGCGGCCGGGAACATCAGCCTCGCGGATCTGGCCGCGCCCGCTCCCGCCGCGCCCGCTCCCGCCGCGCCCGCTCCGCCTCGCCCATCGCCTCCGGGATCGGACATGCAGAAACGCCTGGAGGACACCCTTTCGGGGATGCTAGCCCCCCGGCGAGCGGCGGCGGACGCGCAGGCCGATTCTCCGAAGCCGTCGCCGCTGCCCCCGCCCCCTCCGCCCGCGCCCAGAGTCGCCGAGGCGCCTCCCGCCGCGGCGAGAATCGAGCCCCCGCGCTCCGCCGAGCCTCCAGCCGCGAAAGCGGCGCCCCGTCCTTCGACCGACAGGGAAGTCGACAATCTGATCTCTCAGACTCTTTCGGGGCTCGGAGTCGGCGCGCCGCGGCCGAAACCCCGGCCCGCCGCTCCCTCCTCCGCCCCCCCCCGAAGGTCGAAATTGCGCCCCTCCGAAGCCGCCGCCGGCGCGTCCGACGGCTCCGTCGCACCCGGCGCCGGGCGTCGTTGCGTCCGACAAGGATCGCTTCGGGCAGTTCCAGCTCATGGAGAAGATCGCGACGGGCGGGATGGCCGAGGTCTACAAGGCGCGCATGAGCGGCGTCGACGGATTCCAGAAAATCGTCGCGATCAAGAAGATTCTGCCGCACATGGCGGCGTCCGAGGATTTCATCACGATGTTCGCCGACGAGGCGAAGCTCGCCGCGCAGCTCAACCATCCCAACATCATTCACATCTACGACCTCGGAAAGGTCGAGAACTCCTACTACATCGCGATGGAATACGTGGAGGGGCGCGACCTCCGCTCGATCTTGAAATCGGGCTCGGAACACGGGCTTCCCCTGCCGCCGGAGCTCGCGCTCTTCATCGCTTCGAAGCTGGGAGCGGCGCTCGATTACGCGCACCGGCGAAAGGACTTCGACGGCAAGGACCTGTCGCTCGTCCATCGCGACGTCTCGCCGCAGAACGTGCTGATTTCTTTCGAGGGCGACATCAAGCTGTGCGATTTCGGAATCGCGAAAGCCGCCTCGAAGTCTTCCCAGACGCAGGCCGGCGCGCTGAAAGGCAAGCTCCAGTACATGTCGCCCGAACAGGCCTCGGGCAAGGCGCTCGACCGCCGCAGCGACCTCTTTTCGCTCGGGAGCGTTCTCTACGAGATGCTGACGGGGGAAAAGCTTTTCGCCGGGGACTCGGACCTGACGATTCTCGAGCAGGTCAAGAACGCGAAGGCGCTACCCCCGTCCACGAAGAACCCCGACGTTCCGAAACGGGTCGACTCGATCGTCCTGAAAGCGCTCGCCAAGAACCCCGAGGACCGGTACCAGAACGCATCCGATCTCCAGCGGGATCTGGAATCCGTTCTCTACACGTATTCCCCGGCGCCGGGAAGCGCCGACATCGCGATCTACCTGCACCATCTCCAGGCGGAGGAGAAAGGCGCGGCGGGCGAGACGGACCGCGCCTTCGACCAGGCTTTCGCCCCCTCGAAAGTCGAGCCGGCGGCGCCGGTGAAGTCGAAGAAGGCGAAGGGCACCGTCGTTCAGAGACGATCCACGGGAACGGCTCCCGGCGTCGTTGCCGCGCCCGCGGCGCCGCCGGTCCCGCCGGCCGCGCAAGAACCGCCGCCGGCCGTCGAGCACGACACGAAGAGCGGCGTCTTCGGCGCCTACTCCTCGAAGCGCGTCGAAGCCGAGAAGAAAGGGCGCGCGCCCCTGATCGCCGGGATCGGGATCGCCGCTGTTGCGCTGATCGCCGGAGCGTTCCTCTACCGCCGGAAGGCGGCCGCGCCGGCGGTTCGGGCGAAGCCTCCCGCGGCGGTGACCGTCCCCGCGACCTCGAGCGCCGTTCCCCCGCCCGCTTCGACGACGTTGACCGAGCGCCAGGTGGACGAGGAAGTGAAGAAACAGCTCGCGCTGAAACAGAAGGAGATCGAGAAGCAGGCCAAGGCGAAGCCGGCGACGAAGCCGTCGGTATCCGCCGCCTCTTCGCCGGCCGTCGGGGCTCCGGTTCCGACGAAAACCGCGCCCGTTCCCGTCCCCTTCGCGATTCAGCCCGCCGCGGCCGCCCCTTCGCCGATCTCGGTGCCGAAGCGGATCGAACAGGCGCCTCCGGCTCCCGCTCCCGCGCAGCCGGCCGAGTCGGCATCCGTCACGCGAGGCGAGCTCGTCGGACCGGGATCGGATGTCGTCGAGCCGGTGCTGACGTCCCGGCTGTCGGTCGAGTACCCGCTCGCGGCGAGGCAGGAGCGCGTCACCGGGCGAGTCGTCATCTTCGCCCTCGTCGACGAGAACGGAAGGGTCCAGTCGGCGCGGATCCAGAGCGGCGTTCCCTCGAAGACCGGGGTCAACGAGGCGATCCTGAACGCGGTCAAAAAGGCGAAATTCCGCCCCGCCACGAAAGAGGGCGTTCCCGTGAAGATGTACAAGGTGATTCCCGTCGACGTCAACCCGTAACCGAATGCAAAGAAGGAGTACGCGCCCATGACGCTTTCCGCGGAGCAGAAGAAGTTCTACGAACAGACCATGGCGGTCACGAAGAAGGAAATCTCGGATCTCGAGGCGACGATTCAGGACGAGCTCGCCAAAGTGAAAGAACGCCTCGCCGAGCTCCAGAACGCGCAAAAGGCGGCTCGCCAGATGTACGACGCGGCCTGCACGCGGCTCGGCGTTCCGAACGACCTGGAAGAGGCGGACAGCGCTTCGTAAGCTCTTTTTCGGAATCCTGGCCGCGTCGTTCGCCTTTCGGCCGGTACCCGCAGGCGCGGCCCCCGTCCCGGCGCCCCGGCGCGTGGTGGCGCTCGCCCCGAATCTCACGGAAATCGTGTTTGCGCTCGGCGCAGGCGGAACGCTCGTCGGCGTGTCTTCTCACTCCGATTATCCGCGGCAAGCCCTTTCGCTGCCCGTCGTGGGAGGGCTCACACCGGATCTCGAGCGCATCGTCTCGCTCCATCCCGACCTCGTGCTCGCGACGACCGAGGGCAATTCGCCGTCGACGGTCGCGTTGCTCGAGGCGCGCGGCATTCCGGTCCTGACGACCGCGGCGCCGGATTTGCGCGGGGTCATCCGGTCGATCCGGACGATCGCGGACCGGGTCGGCGCGGCTCCTCGCGGCGCCGCCCTGGCGGATTCGCTCGAGCGGCGGCTCGACGCCGTCGAATCCCGGTCGCGCGCGAGCCGTCCCGTGCGCGCGATCCTGCTCGTCTGGCCCTCGCCTCCCCAGGCCGCCGGAAGCGGAACGTTCGGAGAGGACCTTCTTCGGAAGGCGGGCGGCGCGAATTGCATCGCGCGCCCGGGCTGGCCCGTCATCTCGTCGGAATTTCTCGTCATCGCGCCGTGTCGCGCGGTCGTCTATCCGGCGGAATCGTCGAGCCGGGAGATCTTCCGCGAGGCGTTTCGCTCGGGCCCGATTTCCCGAATGCCCGCCGTGCGCGAGGGAAGGACCATTCCCATCGACGCCGACCTCCTCAACCGGCCGGGGCCGAGGTCGTTCGACGCGCTCGAGGAGCTCGCCGCCGCCTTTCGGAAGCTCGGCCCGTGAGGGAGCCGGGACTGCGCCGGGCGCTTTTCGAGGCCTCGCTGCTTTTCCTCTTCGCGG
This sequence comes from uncultured Acidobacteriota bacterium, assembly GCA_963773815.1. Classification (GTDB taxonomy): domain Bacteria; phylum Acidobacteriota; class Thermoanaerobaculia; order UBA5066; family DATFVB01; genus CAWEYG01. The sequence continues at coordinate 313,545 of CAVZCI010000016.1, read as the reverse complement.
CCGCGGCGGCCGTTTCCGTGGGAAGCGTGCGCCTTTCGCCGAGCGCGGTGTGGCACCGCGATTCCGCCGCGCTCGCGATCCTGTCGCTGCGGATTCCGCGCGTCGCGCTGGCGGCCCTGACCGGCGCCGCTCTGGCGAGCGCCGGCGCGGCCCTCCAGGCGCTCCTCAAGAACCCTCTTGCCGATCCCTTCCTGCTCGGCACGTCGGGCGGCGCCGCCGCGGGCGCCACGGCGGCGGTGTTGTTCGGCATCGCGCCCCTGCAGTCTCCTCTGCCCGCGTTTCTCGGCGCCGCCGGCTCGACCTTCGCGGTCGCTTTTCTCGCGAGGCGCGACGGGCGGATCGACCTGAATCGGCTATTGCTCTCGGGTGTGACGGCGAACGCGTTTTTTTCGGCCTGGATCCTGCTCGCGTTCTCCGTCTCGAGCGGCGCCTCCGCGCGGTCGATGTTGTTCTGGATGATGGGCAGCCTGGCCCAGGCGAGCGCGCCGGAGGCCTGGACGCTGTTCGCGTACTTTGCGGTCGGAATGGCGGCGCTGATGCTTCTGGCTCCGGAGCTCAATCTCTTCCTGGCAGGCGAAGAGACGGCGGCCGCACTCGGCGCGTCGACGGAGCGAACGAAGATCGCCGTTTTCCTCGCGTCCGCTCTTCTGGCGGGAGCCGCGACGTCTTTCGTCGGCATCGTCGGCTTCGTGGGGCTGCTCGCCCCCCACCTTTCGCGGTTTCTCTGGGGCAACGACCAGCGGGTCCTTCTTCCGTCGTCGGCGCTCCTCGGCGCGGCTCTTCTGGCGGTGGCCGACGCGTTCTCGCGTTTCGTTTTCTCTCCCGCCGAGATTCCCATCGGCGCGGTCACCGCGCTCGTGGGAGTTCCGTTTTTCATCTTCGCCCTCCGGCGGGCGGCATGAGTCGGGGTCTCGAGGCGGCCGACCTCGGCGTCTCGTATGGCTTGCGACGCGCGATCGAAGGCGTCGCCTTCCGGCTCGAGCCCGGGGCCGTCGCCGCCGTCGTGGGAGAGAACGGTTCGGGGAAGTCGACGCTCCTCAAGGCCATCGCGGGCGTCCTGCGCCCCGATGCGGGAGAGATCCGCTGGGACGGGACGGCTCTGTCCCGGCGGCGCCGGCGCGAGTCGGCGCGGCAGATCGCGTACGCGCCGCAGTCTGTCGATCTCGTCTTTCCCATCTCGGTCGCCGAGCTCGTTCTGCAGGGCCGAGCCCCGTGGCGCTCCGGGTGGCTGTGGGAAAGCCGCGACGATCGCGAAATCGCGGTCGAGGCGATGCGGGAGTGCGACGTCGCGAATCTCGCCTCCGCCGACGCGGCGAAGCTCTCGGGCGGCGAGCGCCGAAGGGTCTTCCTCGCGAGGATGCTCGCCCAGCGGGCGGCTGTCTGGCTTCTCGACGAGCCCACGGCCGATCTGGACCCCCGGCATCGGATCGAATTTCTCGAAATCCTGAAGAGGGCCCACGAGCGAAGCGCGACGACGATCCTCTGGGCCACGCACGATCTCAACGAAGCGCTCGAAATCGCCGATCATGCGATCGTCATGCGCGGAGGCCGTTTGCTGGGAGCGGGAACGGTCGCGGAATGCCTTTCGGCGGATGCGCTCGAACAGGCCTTTGGCGTTTCCGCGCGCGTCGAGATCGAGCCCTCGGGCCGGCGGCGGGTCGCTTTTTTCCGCTAGAATCCTGTCAATTATGTGGTTCAAGAAGGATCGCGCGCCGAAAGAACCGCGTCAGAATCGCCCGAGCAAGGTCCCCGAGGGACTCTGGGTGAAGTGCACGTCGTGCCGCGAGATCATTTTCGGCAAGGAGCTCCAGCGGCTCTTCAAGATCTGCCCTCGCTGCGGCTACCATTTTCCGCTCTCGGCAAGCGAACGGCTTCGCTCGCTTTTCGACGGCGAGGAATTCGTCGTCTACGAGGGAGAGCTTCGTTCGGGCGATCCGCTCCACTTCAAAGACACGAAGCGTTACCGGGACCGCCTGAAGCAGTACGAGGAGTCGGTCGGAACGAGCGATGCGGCGATCGTCGGAAAGGGGAAGATCGCCGGGTTTCCCGCCGTCGTCGTCGCGATGGAGTACGCGTTCATGGGGGGCTCGATGGGAAGCGTCGTCGGGGAGAAGATCGCCCGCGCCGCCGAGCGGTGTATCGAGGAGCGGGCCGCGCTCGTCATCGTTTCGGCCTCCGGTGGAGCGCGAATGCAGGAGGGCGTGCTTTCGCTCATGCAGATGGCGAAAACGTCCGCCGCGCTCGCGCGCCTCGCGAGCCAGCGGCTGCCGTACCTCTCGATCCTCACCGACCCGACGACGGGCGGAGTCACCGCTTCCTACGCGATGCTCGGCGACCTGAACATCGCCGAGCCGAAAGCCCTGATCGGCTTCGCGGGGCCCCGGGTGATCGAGCAGACGATCCGGCAGACGCTCCCGGCCGGGTTCCAGCGTTCGGAATTCCTGCTCGAGCACGGGATGCTCGACATGGTCGTCGAGCGAAAGGACCTGAAAGAGACGGTGGGCCGTTGTCTGAACCTCTTCCTCGCCTGACGGACGATCCTCTCGAAACGCTCGCGTCGCTTTCGCCGCGCGGGATGCGGCTCGGCCTGAAATCCATTCGCGACATCCTGGAGAGGCTCGGCAGCCCGGAACAGAAGGTATCGCGGGCCCTGATCGCGGGCACGAACGGGAAAGGTTCCGTCGCGGCGACGCTCTCGTCGATCTGCCGCGCGGCGGGAATCCGGTGCGGCCTCCACACGTCCCCGCACCTGATCGACGTCACCGAGAGGGTCCGCATCGGCGACGAAGACGTCGACAGGACCTCGCTGGCGTCGGCGCTCGATCGCGTGTTTCGGGCTGCGGCGCTCGACCCGGCCGTTCCCGTGACCTACTTCGAAGCGATAACGGCGGCGGCCGAGTTGCTGTTCGCCGGCTCCGATTGCGAGCTCGCGGTCGTTGAGGTCGGACTGGGCGGCCGTCTCGACGCGACGAACGCGTCGGAGCCCCTCCTTTCCGTCGTCGTGTCCGTGGGGCTCGACCACGTCGAAGACCTGGGGGAGACGATCGAGGAGATCGCGAGGGAAAAAGCGGGCGTCTTTCGGCCGGGCCGTCCCGCAATGTGCGGCGGGAACGACGCGGCGGCGCTCGCGGTCCTCGCCGCCGAGGCCCGGCGGGTCGGGTCGCGATTCGTTTCGGCGAGCGCGGAGCTCCGGGTTTCCGCCCGCCGGGAAACGGCGGCGGGCCAGACGTTTCGGCTCGAGACCCGGCGCGACGTCTACGAGGTCGAGACGCCTCTTCGAGGCGCGCACCAGGCGGAAAACGTCGGCATCGCGGTTCTCGCGGCGGAAGAATTGCGCGCGAGCGATCCGCGCTTCTCGCGCCGGGCGATTCTCCGGGGTGTCGCGGAGACGCGGTGGCCCGGGCGGCTGGAAGCGTTTCCGGTCGCGGGCAAAGTCGTCTGGCTCGACGGCTGCCACAACCCGGCGGGAGCCGCCGCGGTTTCCGCCTTTTTTCGAGGACGCGCTCCCTTCGACCTTCTCTTTGCGGCGATGGAAGACAAGGACGTCGCGGGAATCGCCTCCAGCCTTCTGCCGCTCGCCCGAAGAGTCGTTCTGACCGCTCCCGCGGTCGCGCGGGCGGCGTCTCCCGAGTCTCTGCGGACGATCCTCGCGAGCCTGCGGCCGGACGCGGAGGTCGCGGCGTCGCCGGCCGAAGGCCTCGAGCGAATCCTCGAGGGCGACGCGCCCGAGGCGCTCGTCGCGGGGTCCCTCTACCTCGTCGGCGAGGTGCGCCGCGGTCTTCTCCGGCGGCCGGTCCTCGCGTCGGAGCCGGCTTGAAGACCTCTCCCCGATCGCTCTGGGAGAAGGCGGAAGAGGAACGACTTTCCGTCGCCGCCTCCAAGAGCTCCCGCGCGGAGCGGCCCTACGGCACCGGCGAAGAGGCGAAAGACCCGTTCCGGGCGTCGTTCGCGCGGGATCGGGATCGCCTCCTCCATTCGAGGGCCTTTCGGAGGCTCAAGCACAAAACACAGGTCTTCATTCCGTTCGAAGGCGATCACTTCCGAACCCGGCTCACCCACACGCTGGAGGTTTCGCAGATCGCGCGCTCGGTCGCGAGGGTGCTCGCCCTGAACGAGGACCTGACCGAGGCGATCGCCCTCGGGCACGATCTCGGCCACACCCCGTTCGGCCATTCGGGCGAGTACGTCCTCGACGGACTGCTGCGCGGGAAAGACCCGGCCCTGAAGCTTCCGCGAGCGGCGGGAGGATTCAAGCACAACTTCCAGTCGGTCCGGGTCGTCGATCGCCTCGAGAGCCGGTACGAGCACCCGGGCTTGAACCTCACGCACGAGGTGAGGGAGGGGATCCTCAAGCACACGCTCTGGAAGAAGGACTATCCCTTTCCCCTGGAGTTCCCGGAGGGTCTGCGGCTCTCCTCGGGCGGGTCGCTCGAAGCGCAGGTCGTCAACTGGTCGGATGAAATCGCGCAGCAGGCCCACGACCTCGAAGACGGCCTCGGGATGATCGCCGAAGAGAGAATCGAGCAACTGGAAATCTCGCGCCGGATTCGCGGCCGCCGGGGCACGCCCGGCTCGCGGGACCTCCGCCGCGCGGAGCTCGTCCGGGGGCTCTATAACGAGATGATCGGCGACCTGATCATGTTCTCCGGCAGGAAAATCGAAGCCTGGATCGAGCGCAACCGGATCACCTCGACCGGGCGTTTTTACGAGATCCGGGACCGCATTCCCGGGGACCTCGTCTCGTTTTCGGCAGAAGGGCTGCGCCGGTATCGGGAGCTGAAGGAATTCGTCTACAGGAACATCATCCATTCGTTTCCGATCGCGCGGCGCGACGGCCAGGCGCGGCTCGTCGTTCGCGGGATCTTTCTCGCGTTTCACGACAATCCCCGGCTCCTTCCGGACGACGTTCTCCGGCAATACGCGGCGGGGCAGAAGCTTCGATACCTGCGGGACATCCCCCTCCCCGAGGTTCCCCGCGAAGCGGACAAGAGCTATCGATTTCGCCCCGAGTTCCTTCGCGCGATCGCGGATCACGTCGCCGGAATGACCGACAAGTTCGCCCTCCAGGAGTTCGAGGACCTGACAGCCGCGTTTCCCGGTCGCGGCGCGTTGTGAAAGGATCTGCGCCATGAGCAAGACGCTGACGCCCCTCTCGTTTCTCTCTCGCGAGCTCTCCGCGGTCGATCCCGAAGTCGCGGCGGCGATTCGCGACGAGGCCGGCCGCCAGAACGACAACCTCGAGCTGATCGCCTCCGAGAACTTCGTGTCGCGCGCCGTCCGGGAGGCCGCGGGCTCCGTGCTGACGAACAAGTACGCCGAAGGGTATCCCGGCCGCCGCTACTACGGAGGCTGCGAGTTCGTCGACCGGGTCGAGACGCTCGCGATCGAGCGCGCGAAAGCGCTCTTCGGAGCCGAGCACGCGAACGTCCAGCCGCACTCCGGTTCCCAGGCGAACATGGCGGTTTACCTGACCGCGCTTTCGCCGGGCGACGCGATTCTCGGGATGGACCTTTCGCACGGCGGCCATTTGACCCATGGACACCCGCTCTCGTTCTCCGGCCGCGAGTACAAGGTGTTCGCCTACGGCGTCCGGAAGGAAGACGAGCAGATCGACTACGAGGAGCTCGCGCGCAAGGCGCGGGAACATCGCCCCAAGCTGATCATCGCGGGCGCTTCGGCCTATCCGCGCGAACGATCGACTTCGCGAGATTCGCGGACATCGCGGAGGAAATCGGGCGCCGTCTCATGTGCGACATCTCCCATATCGCCGGCCTGATCGTCGCCGGGCTGCACCCGACGCCCGGTCCGGACGGGCGACGTTCGTCACGACGACGACGCACAAGACGCTTCGCGGCCCCCGCGGCGGTATGGTTCTGTGCGAGGCGGGCCGCGCAAAAAGACCTCGACCGCAACGTCTTTCCCGGGCGTGCAGGGAGGCCCGCTCGAGCACATCATCGCCGCGAAGGCGGTGTGCTTCCTGGAGGCGCGCGACGCCGGAATTCAAGCGACTACCAGCGCCGGGTCGTCGAGAACGCGCAGCGCCTCGCGTCGGCGCTTTCGGGCCGCGGATGGCGGATCGTCTCGGGCGGCACCGACACCCACCTCTTCCTGATCGACGTCGGCGCGAAAGGCCTCACCGGAAAGGACGCCGAGAAGGCGCTCGACGCCGCGGGGATCACCGTCAACAAGAACACGATTCCGTTCGATCCGCTGCCGCCGCTGATGGCTTCCGGGTTCGCATCGGCACTCCGGCCGTGACGACGCGCGGCATGGAGGTCGGCGAGATGGGCCGGATCGCCGACGCGATTTCGGAGGTGCTCTCGGCTCCGGCGGACCCGGAAGTGCAGCGAAGGGTCCGAAGGCGGGTCACCGACCTTTGCCACGAGTTTCCGCTCGACCTGGCGGAATAGGGTCAGCGGTTCCGGCCCGCGGCGATCCGGATTCGGACGAGGTCGCGAAGCATTCGCAGGGAGTCGGAGACGACCGACACCTTCGACTGGGGCGAGTTCACCCAGACGACCGGCACCTCCGCGATCTCGACGCCGCCGCCGCGGGCCATCGAGAGTATCTCGACGTCATAGGCGAACCGGTCGATGCGGGCCCGGGCGAAGAGCTCCCGGGCCAGGTTCCCTTCGATCCACTTGAACCCGCACTGCGTGTCCCGGATCCCGCGAACGGAGAGCGCTTGCACGAATCGGTTGAATGTCTTTCCCATCGTCCGCCGGTACCAGGGCTGCTTGCGCCGGATCAGCGATTCGTCGAGAGCTCGCGACCCGATCGCGACGCGGGCCCCGCTGTCGCGGAGTTTTTCCCACTCTTCGATCGGGGTGGAGAGGTCCGCGTCGGTGATCAGGACCCAGTCGCCGTGCGAGGCGAGAACGCCGGCGCGGACGGCGGCCCCTTTCCCGCGATTCTCGGGGAGCTCGATCACCCGCACCGGAATGCCGTTCGCTTTCGCGGCGTTCCGGACGGAAGCCCCGGTTCCATCGCGGGAACCGTCGTCGACGACGATCACTTCCCAGGGCTCGTCCTGTCCGCGGAGGTATTCGGCGATTCGCGCGATCGACGGCGGGATCCGTTCGGCTTCGTTGTAGGCGGGGATGACGAGCGAAACGTTCACCGGACGCGCGCCTCGATGACGAACTGGTAGCCGAAAAGCGTCGGCCAGACGCGGGCCGCCGCCACCGTGAGCGCGCGGACGGCCGGGCGGAGCGGAAACCTCCCGAGCAGCGACCAGGCGAGCTCCACCGGCATCGCGGTCGCCGTCACGCGCTCGACGGCGAAGCCGCAGTCCTCGACGAGCTGGAGGGCGGAGCGCCGGGTGAAGAAACGCAAATGCGTGCGGTCGAGCAGCCCGCGGTCCGAATACGGGAATCGTCCCGCCAGAACGGCGAGTCGCACGGTGATGTTGGCGACGTTGGGAATCGAGACGAGGAGCATGCCGCCGGGCTCGATCCATCCGCGAATCGCGTGGAGCAGATGATCGGGATCGTCGAGATGCTCGAGGATGTCGGCGCAGAGAACGACGTCGAAACGGCGGCCGACGGGAACTTCGGAGGAGAGGCTCGCCGTGATCCAGTGGTCGTACGTCGCGGCGGCCGGGGTCGTCGCCGCGGACGGGATCCGCCTCGACTCCCGTCAGGTGTGAAACGTGCCCGCGTACGGCGGAGCCGAGGTGACCGTGCCCCGCGCCGAGATCGAGCACGGCGCTTTCGCGGGGAAGCTCGAGAAGCCGGCGCCTCAGGATCTCGTGCGAAGAGCCGGGAATCGCCTTCCAGCCATATCGCGAAGAGCCCTCGCTCAGCGCAGGGACTCCGGCAAAGGCCGAAGAGGCCATCCCGACAGGAGGTCGGCGGGAGTTCGGCGGCGGCGATCGAACGCGATCGTCAGCAGCGGAAGGCCGGCCAGCCCGGCGGTCGCGACCGCGAGAATCCAGCGCCGCGCCGCGGCGGAGATCGTCGGCTTTTCGCCGTCCTCCCGCTCGACCGTCAGGTCCGCGAGCGCCATTCCCGGGGTTTTTCCGAAGAGGACGAGCGACGGCACGCAGAGGAAGAACGAGACCTGAACGATGAACAGGGCGCACCAGGTCCAGGATTGCGCGGACGGAGCTCGCTGCACGCTCGCGGCCGCTCCGAGAAACGCCCCGATGCCGACGAGGCCGCAGAGGAGGGCATCCGTGCCGAATGCCCGCGCGCGCGCCGCGATCGGCGCGGCGCGATCCGGCGGAGGGATCGCCGCGGGCGCGGGAGGCAGCTCGTCCTCCCGCGGAAAAAGCGGTGACGATTCCGCCGGTTCGCCGGACATTCGGCGGCGATCCAGATCGGCGGAGGGGAAGAGGTCCCCCGGGCGCTGGATGAGAACGCGGTCGAGGGGGTCCGGCTCGGCGTCGGCCGAGGGGCGAAGCTCGAGGTCCTCTTCTTCCGTCACGGGCGGGGCCGGAGATACTTCACGTAGATTCGCGCGAGAAGATCGGGCGGCTTCCGCATGTACCGGTCGGCGAACGCTTTCTGTCTTTTCGTCAGCTCGTCGTTGGGATCGACGCCGAGTGCGTCCTTGAAGGAACGCGACGCCTTGTCGAAGAGATTGTTCTGCAGGTTGATCACGCCGAGGTCATAGTAAGCGCGGACGAGATACGAGCGGACGTCTTCGTTCTGGTGATCGGCCTGGTAGAGCCGCCACAGGATCGGCAGCGCGGTCTCGTAGTCGCCGTCGTTGTAGAGCTTGACGGCGGGGGAGATCTCGCCGACCCGATCGGCCGCCTGGCCCATTTCCTGCCGAAACACGGGATCGGCCGGGTAGGCGGACGCGCAGAGGTTGAATGCCGTGAGGGCCGCGATGTAATGGTGGCCAGCGAGCGCGGCCTCCGCCTCGGCGCGCTTCGCGTCCGCCCCGGGGGGCGGGGTGCTCGGCACCGGGATCGCCGCCGATGCCGTACCCGGAGACGCGGGGGCGGGCTCGGCCGGCGGCGGCACCTCGGACCGGCGTTTCGGCGAGGGGTTGGCCGATTCGGCGGGCGGCGCCGTTTGCCCCGGACGGAGCACGAAGTAGAGGCCCGCGCCGATTGCGACCACGAGCGCGACGCCCGCCCCGAGCGGAATCCAGGATTTGCGCCGTTTCACCGTTGGCGCCTGGCGTTCGACGCGGTCGGCGGCGAAAGTCGCGGCGGGAGCTTCCCTCGGCGACATCTCGTCTTCGTCCAGCACGTCGCCGCGCGGCGCGGTCAGGGAAAGGTCGTACGATCCCTGAGGCCGCGACATGTCGCTTTCGATGCGTTGGAGGAACGACCGCGCGGTGGGCTCGTGCTCGTCGATGGCGAGGACCTCGAGAAATTTCTCGCGAGCTTCCTTCAGTTGTCCGCCGTCGTAGAGGGATCGTCCTGTCTTGAGAGCGTCCGCGACACGCCGGTTCGTTTCCGCGAGCTTCGAGCGCGCGTTCTCGATTCTCGTCGTCGCCTCGGCGTTCCCCAGGTCGAGCAGAAAGACTCGCGACCAGGTTTCGATGGCCGCCTGGGGGTTTCGGGACGAAAGTTCGTCCCCCTCCCGCAACAGCCGGGCGATTTCGTCCGCGTTCGCCGGCCCGGGCGAGCCGGAAGCGGCCGCGGCGGGCTCCGGGCTCCACAAATCCGCAAAGTTCGGTTGCGGCGCTTCCGCCGTGGACGATTGTCCGAACGACGGAGGCGGGGGCGCATCCGATATTGAAGCTATTGGAGCCCACTCCGAAAGGGCAGGGCTTTCGGTGAGGGGGCCGAGATCGAGGCCCTCGATTCCGGTCGCCGGCGCGCCGGATCCGGCCGAGGGTTGAAACGGTTCGACCGGAGCCCCGGCCGGCTCGCTGAGGTCGAAACGAAACTCGGACTCCTCCGTGGCGGGCGGCGGGATCGCGATCGGAATCTCCGGAGGAGCCCCTCCTCCTCCGAGCCGTGCCGCGAGCTTTTCGACTTCCGGGTGTTCGGGATCGAGGTTGCGCATCCGTTCGAAGTTGAGCCGCGCTTCGTCGATCTGGCCCGATTCGAGGGCGAAGAGGGCGCGCTGGCGGAAGTTCTCCACGTGCGGCTGCAGGTCCCGCTTGCGGCGGGCTTTCTCCAGGATTTCGCGGGCGTCGTTGTTGCCGGGAAGCGCCGCGAGGACGCGATTCGCGTTCTCGATCGCCCGGTCGAAATTCCTGTCGGCGAAGGCTTCGATCGCCGAGATCAGGAGCTTGTCGGGAGTCTCGTCCCCGAGATTTCCCGCCGCGGCTTGTTCCTCTCCGAAGGAGCTCTGGAGCTCCGCGACGTCGACGTCGGCGGCCGGATTGCGCGCCTTCTCGAGCAGTTTTTTCGCGGGCGCGAACCGGGGATCCATCTTCAGGATGAATTCGCACCCGACGGCGCAATCGACCGCCTTTCCCGCTGCGAAGAGTCCGAGAGAATGCCGAAACGTGGAGAGGATCTTGTCCCGCACTTCCTTCGGGAGCGACGGATTGCCCGGATAAGCGATATTGTCGGCCATAAGATCAGGAAGAGGATAACAAAGCGAGGTGGGAAATTGAAGCAGATCGTCGAGTGTGTGCCGAACTTCTCCGAAGGTCGAGACCCGGAAAAGATCGCCGCGATCGCCGGGGCCGCTCGCGCGGTCGCCGGCGTCAAGGTCCTCGATCTGACCTCGGATTCGGACCACAACCGCAGCGTGCTCACGATGGTGGGAGACTCCGAGTCCATTCGCCAGGCGGCGCTCGCCGTGATGGAAACGGCGATCGCGAGGATCGACCTGACGACCCACTCCGGCCAGCACCCGAGAATCGGCGCCGTCGACGTGGTCCCTTTCATCCCGATTCGAAACGCGACCGCCGCGGACTGTGTCGCGATCGCGCGGGCCGTCGGCGAGGAGGCTGCCCGGAGGTTCGATCTTCCGATCTACCTCTATGAGGACGCGGCGACGCTGGAGGAGAGACGCAACCTTTCCAACATCCGGAAGGGAGAATTCGAGGGCCTCGGCGCGAAGATGCAGGCGCCCGCATGGAAGCCCGACTTCGGCCCCGATCGCCCGCACCCGACCGCGGGCGCGACCGTCATCGGGGCCCGGATGCCCCTCATCGCCTACAACATCAATCTCGGAACGGCGGACTTCTCCGTCGCCGACACGATCGCGCGATCGATACGCCATCTCGGGGGCGGCTTTCGTTACTGCAAGGCGATGGGCGTCGAACTGAAGGACCGCGGCATCGTCCAGGTCTCGATCAACATGACGAACTTCCGCAAGACCCCTCTCCACCGCGTCTTCGAGTGCGTGAAGTCGGAAGCGGCGCGCTACGGAGTCAATGTCGTCGGAAGCGAGATCGTGGGCCTCACCCCGGCCGAGGCTCTGTACCAGGCGGCGGAGTTCTACCTGCGGATCGAAAAATTCAGTCCTTCGCTCGTTCTCGAGACGAAACTGATGGAAGTCGACTAGAAGAGCTTCAGCAGGAGCACGGAACCCGACACTCCGTGGATGCCGTGAGAGACGGCGGGCACTCCGACGTCGAATCGCACGAGCGAGTTGTTCCAGGGACCGTTGAGCTGCCCGGAGATTCCGACACCCGAATAGTACTGGTGGTGAAACCCGGAGACTTCGTCGCTCAGGATCGCCTGGTCGTAGAGGGCTTCGAGGCGGATGATGTTCTCGATGTTCAGCCCGTACGAGAGGTTCATGATCCACGCCTGCTTCGTTCGCAGCGCCCCGCTCTGGTAGCCCCGCAGAGGATTTCCGGAGAACGCTCCGAACTCGTACCGCGAGAAGCGGTCGAGATCGGAGCCGGAGAGGTACGTGAGCGCCCCGTGGATCTTCCGGAATCCCGAGAAGTAGTAGTCCTTCGAGACCTGGGCCGACCATTTCTCGTAATCGCGTTGCGACGGGTCGTACTCGGATGTTCCCGGGATCCCCCAGAACGGCCAGTCGTTGCGGTGAAATCTCGAGTAATCGAGAGTCACGGCGAAGCCGCTCATGTTCGAGGTGAGCTTGAGCTCCTCGCCGAACGTGAACGTGTCGGCCGGCGTGACGAAATCGTGATCCGTGTCGGGATCGCGCTGGTAGTCGTCCCATTTCGCAAAGATCCCCAGCGACGCCTTGAGGTACGGCCCGAGCGGGTGGCCGGCGTTGATCTGAAACACGGCCGGCACGTGCTTGAGCCTCTCGTTCTTGACTTCCTTTCCGTTTCGGTACGACGCGTCGCCGAACGGGATCGCGAACGCGAAAACGTCGGCGCCGAGGTCGAATCGCGTGCCGAGGAACGCCGGGTCGGTGTAGTTCGTCGTGAGGACGGCTCCCGCGAAAAAGGTCGAGATCTGCTTGCCCGTCTTGGAAGAGGTCGAAATTGAAGTACTGCACTCCGAGGAGAGGGACGGGGTAGGAGAGCGATCCATCATAGAACGCGCCGGCGGCGCCGAACAGACTCTTCTTCGAAACATACTCTTCGACCACGCGCGCGCCGGGATGCGCGGGATCGGGAATGAGGTATTTCAGGCCTCTGTCCGTGTCGCGCACCATCTGCCGCTGCGAGGCATAGACTTCGTCCCTCTTCTCGTCGAAGTCCGCCGGGTTGATCCGAACGTGCTTCATCACGACGGCGCGCTCGACGGCGGTCGTTCGTCCCGCGGTCGAGAAGACTTCTTCCCCTTTGATCTCGATTGGAAGGACCGCGCCGTTGCCCCCGGGCACCGGCCGGTAGAATTCCGTCTCGATGTTGGAGAGCGTCTCGCCCTTCAGGTTCTGCTGAACCGACCGGCGGCGCAGCAGCGCGAACGTCTGGGCGTCGATCCAGGCGCGTCCCTTGTACAGCGGCTTCTCTCCCGTCCCGGTCTTCGGGGAGAAGTCGATCTCGTAGGCGGAGCGGCCGTCGATGACGGTGCGGCCCGCGAGCGAGTACACGTAGTCTTCCGAGAGCTCGATTTCGAGAGGAAGGGTCGTCACTTTCTCCGGCTGGAGGATCGGGATCTTCGGAAGCGTCTTTCCTTTCCAGCGGATTCCGTTGACGTAGAACTCGTTCCACGCCCAGTCGAAATCGCGCCCCCTCTGCTTGAAGAGCGGCCCCTGGATCGTGAGGTCGAACGTTTCGTTGACCTGGGCGACGCGGAATCGAAGGGAAGTCGTGAGGTCCGCCGCGTAGGATTTGACCAGGTCGTCCTGAGCGGCTTTCCAGGCGCGCTCCTTCGCGACGATCTCTTCGGCAGTCAGGGAGTGTTGCCCGCCGACGGTGACCTGAGAGCGCGTTTCGCCGGAACGAGGAGCCGAAGGGAGAAGCTCGACCGCGAGGGGGCCTCGCGTCGTGTCGAGCTCGAGCGACTTTGCGCCGGGAGGGATCTCGAAGTCCCGGCGCGCGCCGCTCGCGAGGTTCTGAACGCGCGCGGTTCGATAGCTTCCCGCCCCGAAGGCGAGGGTCTCCGTGACCTGTCCCCTCGGGAGGAAGCGGATCGGCGACAGATCCTTCGCCCGAAAGAAGCTCGCGACCGGTACGGACGTTCCGTCCGGGCGAACCGCGGCGGCGGCAGCGGGCTCGCGCGAAACGTCGTCGGTGAAGTATGCCTGCATCCGGGTCTCGGCCTCGAAGAGGGCGGCCGGCTCGGCGCTCCTCGCGAGCAGAACGGCGGCGCCCGGGAGCTCCGAGAACGATCCGATCAGGCCGTCCATGGCCCTCTCCGCCGAATCGCCGCCGGTTCCCGTCGCGCACCAGAGCTCAACTCCGGGAGCGTCGGTTCGCGAGGCCCGCCGCGAAGCCTGTCGCGGGGCCTTCGAGAAGGAACGCGTCGAAATAGGGCGCCGCCTCCGAATCCGCCGCGAGAGCCCGAAGGAGCGCCTCCGCCTCGGGCGAACCGGATTCGGAGGCGAGGGCGATCTTGATCGTCGGCCGGGCGCCGCGCGCGGCCGAACCGATTCGCTTCGCGAGGTAGGCCCAGCGTTTCTCTTCGCCCGCAGAAGCGAGATTTCCCATCGACACGAATTCGACGTTCGGGTGCTCCTTGAGAACGCTGACGAACCGGTCGAGCTCGGCATCGCCGACGTCGGACGCGGGATCCGAGAAGTCGGATCTCGAGAAGCGCCCGGGATCGAAGCCGTCGGGAGTGCCGGGAGCTCGGCGGGAAGCGGCCAGGACGAGGAGACACGCCGCGATCGGAAGGTTCTTGCCCGCCGGGGCGGCCCCGCCGGCCGGACCGGAGACCCAGACTCCCACGCGAATCGGTTGCGCGTCGGCCGGCCGGGGAAGATGGAAAAGAACGGTGAGGATGGCGGCGACCAGGATTCTTGGAAAGCTGCGAGCCATCTCGGCCCATCTTTTCAGAAATCGCGCCGATTCCCTAGTCTTTTCAGCATCTTCCCGAAAAACAAAAGCCCCGCGGCCTTTCGGCCGCGGGGCTGAGAACTGAGGAGATCTCAATGGGTATTACGAACAGGGAGGGCCCGGCGTTTATTTCTTTTTCGCGTCCTTTTCCGCCGGTTCGGGCGCCGGCGCGAGGGCCGGGGGAACGGGCGAGAGGCCGAGGTGCTCGCGGATCTTCTTTTCGAGCTCGGCCGCGATGTCCGGGTTTTCCTTCAGGAACTGCTTCGCATTTTCCCGTCCCTGGCCGATTCTCAAGTCGCCGTAACGAAGCCACGATCCCGATTTCTCGACGAGTTTCGCTTCCGTCCCGAGATCGAGGAGCTCGCCGCCGCGGGAGATTCCTTCGCCGTAGTATGATGTCGAACTCCGCCTGCCGGAACGGCGGAGCGACCTTGTTCTTGACGATCTTGACCTTCGTGCGGGAGCCGACGACGGTGTCGCCGTCCTTGATCGAGGCGATGCGGCGAATGTCGATGCGGACGGAGGAATAGAACTTGAGCGCGCGGCCGCCGGTCGTCGTTTCGGGGTTGCCGAACATGACGCCGATCTTCTCGCGGATCTGGTTGATGAAGATCAGGCAGCGTGTTCGACTTCGAGACGATCGCCGGTCAGCTTGCGCAGGGCCTGCGACATCAGCCGGGCCTGAAGGCCCATCTGCGCGTCGCCCATCTCGCCTTCGAGTTCGGCCTTCGGAACGAGAGCGGCGACCGAGTCGATCACGACGACGTCGATGGCGCCGGAGCGGATCAGCATCTCGGCGATCTCGAGCGCCTGCTCGCCGGAGTCGGGCTGGGAGACGAGCAGGTTGTCGATGTCGACGCCGAGCTTCTTCGCGTACTCGGCGTCCAGCGCGTGTTCCGCGTCGATGAACGCGGCGATGCCGCCGCGCTTCTGCGCCTCGGCGATGATCTGGAGCGCCAGGGTCGTTTTGCCGGACGATTCCGGGCCGAAGATTTCCACGACGCGCCCGCGCGGCACGCCGCCGACGCCGAGCGCGGCGTCGACCGCGAGCGAGCCGGTCGGGATCACGGAGATCAGCACGGGGGGATGGTCGCCGAGGCGCATGATCGCGCCCTTGCCGTACTGGCGATCGATCTGGGCGAGCGCCGTTTCGATCGCGCGCATCTTTTCGGTGAGAACGGGGCTTGCGGGGGAGCCGGGGACCGGTTTGATCTGTGCCATGTCTTCCTCCTTCACGTGTTCGCCGCCATTATAGAACGGCGAACGCGCGGCCAGCTTGCGCATTTTTCGCGAGTGATCAGTGTAGGATTTTGCGGATGAGGACGAGTCTTTTTACGCCGGGCGCGAGATGAAGTCAAGCCTCGCTCGGCGCGACAGGGCCCGGAGATCTATAATGGATCTGTTTTGGAGGTGATCGATGCCGGTCAACATCTCGATCAAGAACGTTCCGGATGACCTCGCGGGCCGCCTGCGACGCCGGGCTTCACGGTCGCGGCGGTCGCTCCAGGGCGAGCTGCTCATGATCCTCGAAGAGGCCGCCGCGCGCGAGTCGAGGCTCTCACTGGAGGAAGCCTACAACCGGGCGCGGAAAAGAGGTCTGAAGACCCCCGCGGAAGCGGTCGAGATGTTGCGACGCGATCGCCGTGCCCATTAAGGTCGTGGATGCGTCGGCTGTCGCCGCCGCCTTGTTCGTCGAGCCGAACGGCGCCGATGTTCTCGAACGTGTGCGTGGTTGCGAGCTCGCATCACCAACCCTTTTGCCCTACGAGCTCGCAAACGTCTGCTGGAAGAAGATTCGGCGACACCCGGAATCCCGGGTCGGGCTCTTGGAGGCTCTGCGGAGTTATGCACGCCTGGGAATCGCTGAGCACACGGTTCAAGCCGACGAAGTCGCCGATCTCGCCGTGCGGCTCGGCCTGTCCGCGTATGACGCAGCTTACGTCTGGGTGGCGGGATCCCTCGGCAGCGAGCTCGTGACGCTCGACAAGAAGCTCGAACACGCGCACCGGCGGCTGGCGAGGGAGTAGCGATGCCTCGCGTGGACATGTCCCGGGCGTGGAAGGAGCGCCCGATCTCCACGTTTTTCGCGACGGGATGCGGAATCGGCATGATCCCGTTTGCGCCGGGAACGTGGGGCAGTCTGGAAGGGATCGCTGTTTTCTATGGTTGCTGTTTTGCCCTCGCGCCTTTGGAAGAATTGACCACTTCGTACGTTTTTGTTCCGGGGTTATTTGCTCTCGCTGCTCTTTTGACCGCCTTCGGTGTCTTCGTGTCGAGGCGTGTTGAAGATCTTACGAATAAGGATCCAGGTCCGGTGGTCGTTGACGAAGTGGTCGGGCAATTGATTGCTCTTGCTGTGCCGACATCTCTTCGGCTTCCCTCGACTCAACCCCTGTGGATTTTCGTTCTTACTTCCTTCCTCCTCTTCCGCCTCTTCGATATCTGGAAACCGGGTGCGATTCGGAAACTGCAGGATTTGCCGGGCGGTTGGGGAATCATGCTCGACGATGTTGCGGCGGGTGCTCCTCGCGGGAGCGATCACGTACGGGATCGGGAGGATAGGGCTGCTGCGAAGCTGACGGGGCCCCCTGCCGAACCCGCAGGCTCGCCCGACCCGCCCAATCGTGACGAACGGATGTGGCCGTGCCGAGGATTTCGGAAGGGTGGCCGCCGGCAGGACCCCGAGAGGACCAAGCGAGTCTGCCGGTGCTTGACCTCCCCCCCTCCGAAGGCGAGATCCGCCTCGCGGAGCCGCTCGCGAACCACACGACGCTCCGCATCGGCGGCCCGGCGGAATTTTCGTCGTCGCGAAGAGCGCCGAAGGTCTGGCGAAAACCCTGCGCGCCGCGAAATCCGAAGGCAAGCCGTTCCGCATCCTCGGCAAAGGCTCCAACGTTCTCGTGTCCGACGAAGGACTGCCCGGGTACGTCGTCGTCCTCGAGGGGGAATTTTTGGAAGTCTCGATCGACGGCGACCGGCTCACCGCCGGCGGCGGAGCCTCGCTCGGCGGAGTGTGCGCGAAAGCGGCGCGAGCGGGCCTGTCGGGAATCGAGGCGATTTCCGGAATCCCCTCTTCGATGGGAGGCGCGGTCCGCATCAACGCCGGGGCCTACGGCGGCGAAATCTTCGACGTTCTCGAAAGCGTCACGCTGCTCGACCGGTCGGGGGATTTGCGCGAAGTCCCGGGTCCGCGATCGAACACGGCTACCGGTGGACCGGCCTGATCGAAAGCGGAGCGATCGTCTGCCGCGCGATCCTGCGGCTGCGGCCGGCGCCGAAAGAAGAAATCGAGCGGAGGACGCGCGAAGTGACCGAGAAACGCCGAGGAGCCCTTCCGCCGCAAGCGAACGCGGGGAGCATTTTCAAGAACCCTCCCGGCCATTTCGCGGGTAAACTGCTGGAAGAATGCGGGCTCAAGGGAACGAGGCAGGGGGAAGCTGAGATTTCCAGCCGCCACGCGAACGTCATCGTGAACGAAGATCGGGCGGCCGCCTCCGACGTGCTGGAGCTGATGCGCCTGATGCGGCAGCGCGTTCTGGAAAAATTCTCGATCGAGCTCGTGCCGGAAGTCGAGCTGCTGGGGCTTCCCTGGCCATGAAAATCCGTTGTCTCCTGCTGGCAGGCGGCGCCGGAACGCGACTCTGGCCCCTTTCGACGGAAAAACGGCCGAAGCAATTTCTCGCGCTCGGAGGAAAGCGGTCGCTCCTCCGCGACACGTACGAGCGCCTTGCGCCTCTCGGCGGGGACTTCTTCGTCGCGACGGCGGACTCGTACCGGGACCTGACGCTCTCCGAGCTGCCCGGAGCTTTCTCCGGAAAGCCTGATGCTCGAGCCCTGCCGCCGCAATACCGGTCCGGCCGTCCTCTGCGCCGCGCTGCGATTCGAGCGCGACGGCGATCCGATCACGGCCGTCGTCCCGGCGGACCAGACCGTGTAGGATCCGGGAGCCCTGCGCGCCGCGCTCCGGACGGCCGTCCACGACAGCCGCGGCCGAGAGGTCGATCGTGACGCTCGGAATCGTCCCCGTCCGTCCCGAGACGGAGTTCGGCTACATCGAGGCGGATGCGGCCGAAGCCGGGGCCGCCGCTCGTCCGGTGCGCCGATTTGTCGAGAAGCCGGACCTCGAAACCGCGAAGAAGTACGTGAGCGCCGGATACTTCCTCTGGAACGCCGGCATCTTCGTGTTCCGTCCCTCCGACCTGATCGCGGAAGCTGCCCGGGTCGATCCGGAATTGCTCGAGGCGTGCCGGCGTTACGACCGGGAGACGGGCGCAGGCGCCGCGGAGGCCTATGCGCGGCTGCCTTCGATCTCTTTCGACTACGCGGTCATGGAAAAGGCGAAACGAGTCTTCTGCGTTCCCGTGCGACGCCGGCTGGAACGACGTCGGGTCCTACCGCGCGCTCCGGGAGCTGCTGGGGTGCGACGCGAACGGAAACCTCGTCCTCGCTCCTCCGGACCAGCCCGTCCTGACGGTCGGAATCACGGATTCGGTCGTCGCGGCGACGGCCGAAGGAATCCTCGTGTTTCCGAGCTCGCGCGAGGGCGACCTCCGCGATGCCGTTCGCGACTTCCTCTCGGGTTCGCGGTGACCGGCGCGCTTCCGCTCCAGCGGCTCCGCGACACGATCGGCTCGGTGTACCGCGGGGATCCCGCGGCGATCGAATCCCTCCTGATCGCGCTCCTGTCCCACGGCCATGTTTTGATCGAGGACGTGCCGGGGGTCGGCAAGACGACGCTGGCGCGCGCGCTCGGCCGCGCGCTGAGCCTGAAGTTTTCGCGGATTCAGTTCACGAGCGACACGCTGCCCGCCGACATTCTCGGCGTTTCGGTGTTCAATTCTTCGCACAACCGGTTCGAGTTCCATCCGGGGCCGATTTTCGGCAATATCATCCTCGCGGACGAAATCAACCGCGCCACTCCGAAAGCTCAGTCCGCCCTGCTGCAGGCGATGAACGAAGGCCGCGTGACGACGGACGAAGGCACGCTCGGCCTCCCCGAGCCGTTCCTCGTCGTGGCGACTCAGAACCCGGTCGAGTACCTCGGAACCTATCCGCTGCCGGAATCGCAGCTCGACCGTTTTTTCCTGCGGATCTCGCTCGGTTACCCGGCCGCCGCGGAGGAGAAGAGGCTCCTGCAGAGCGGCGGCGCCGAGAGGGCCCTGGAATCGGTCGTGCCGGTTCTCCAGCCGGAAGAGATCTCGGCTCTGCAGGCGAGCGTTCAGGAAATTCGCGTCGCGGACAAGATGCTCGACTACATCTACGCGCTGATCGAGGCGAGCCGCAAACGGCCCGACCTGCGACTCCCCGTCTCGACCCGCGGCGCCCAGGCGCTGTTTCGCGCGGTGCAGGCGAGGGCGCTGCTGGCCGGGCGGGAGTTCGCGGTTCCGGAGGACGCGAAAGCTGTCGCCGAGGCGGTCCTGGCCCATCGCATTCTTTCCGTCTCCTCCGACGGCTTCGGAACGGGTTCCCGCGAGAGGGAGATCATCCGCAAGATCCTCTCCGAGGTGCCCGTGCCGGTCTGACGATGCGGGAGTCCCGGCCCGGAGACTCGCCCTCGACGAACCCTCGAGTCACCCGTCTCGTCCCGCACTGGCATCTTCGGATCACGAACCTCGGCCTCTCGTACATTCTCCTCACTCTCCTCGTCGCGATCGCGGCGACGAATACGGCGAACAACGGGCTCTACACGATCCTGGCGGGCCTGCTCGCCGGGATGGTCGTTTCGGGCGTCGTGTCGCGCCGGAACGTCCGTGCCGTCGAATGCACCGTTCGAGCCCAGGGCGAAATCGTCGCGGGCCGGCCGTCAAGTCTCCTGATCGTCGCGAAATCCCGTTCGCGCCGGTTCACCGTCCAGGGAGTCTGGTTTCTCCATGAGGCGCTTCCGGCTCCGCTCTACCTCGAGCCGCTGGCCCCCGGCGAGGAGAGGAGGTATCTCGTCGAGGCAGTATTTCCGCGCCGGGGCGTTTTTCCGACGGCGGACGCCGGCGTCATGAGCCGGTTTCCGCTGGGCCTTTTCCGCAAGTACGCGGACGCGCGGATTCCCGAGGAGATCGTCGTCTTCCCGGCGGCGGAGCGGTCGGGCCTGCCGGAGCCCGTCCCGGACTCGGCGCGGGGAACCAGGCATTCGGCGGCTCGCCGCGGCTTCGGCGCGGAGGTTCGCACGCTGCGCGAGTTTTCGGCCGGCGACGACGTTCGCGACCTTCACTGGAAGCAGTCGGCGCGGATGCAGAAGTGGATCGTCCGGGAGCGCGAAGACGAGCGGTCGAGCTCGGTCGTCTTCGTCGTCGAAAATGCTCTGGGCCACCCCTTCGATCCCGCCGAGCTCGACGGTCTCGAGCGCGCGATCTCGCTGACGGCGGGAGAGGCGCTGCGCGTGCTCGCCTCCGGCGGCGAAGCCGGAATCGCGGCTCGCGGGTTTTCGCTCCCGCCGGGCCGCGGCTTCTCCCAGCGGCGCCGCGTGCTGGAGGCCCTCGCCCGGCTGCCGGCGATTCCGGTCGATGGCGCGCCGCCGTTTCCGTTTCCCCGCCCGGGAGAGACTCGCCGGAGGGTCGCGGCATGAGCGAGCGATTGTCCGACGGTTCGCGGGCCGCCCATCAGGCCGCTCTGTGGCCTCTCGCCGCGGCGGCGCCGATCCCGCTGCCATGGACGGAAGTGCTTGACGTTCGCGTCCTCGTCGTCTACGAAGCGCTTCTCCTGTACGTCTTCATCCGGGCCCGGCGCAGGCGCCCCGTGCAGCTCTCGAACTCCGTCCTGAACGTTCTCGCTCTTCTCTACGCCGGCTTCTTCTACCGTGAGGTCCGGTTCCTGCACCACGGGCTGGTCAAGACAGCGACGAATCTCCTGCTCTTCACGGCGGCGGCGAAGCTCGCGTCCCTCCGGTCGTCTCGGGACGAAAGCATGGTCCTGCTGCTCTGTTTCTTTCTGACGCTCGACGCGGCCTCGACTTCGACCCATGTCGCCTCGCTTCTCTATCTCGCGTTCGTCGCGATCGTTTCGTTCCGCTGCCTCGCGAGGATCGCGATCCTGTCCGACTTCGACGAATCTCCTCCCGCGGGGTTTTTCGCTCGAGTCCCGACGGCGGGGGTCTCGGTATTCGCGGTTGCGGGCATCGCGGCGCTCGCGGTCCCCCTGTTCGTCGCTCTTCCGCGGCTTCAGACGCCCTTCGCGACGGCGCCCATGCCGAAAGAGGCGTTCGGCGGCTCGTTTTTCACGTCGGACCGCGTCGACCTGACTTCGTTCCCGTCGTCGAAGAGGAGCGACCGGATCCTTCTGAGGGTGCGGGCGAGTCGAGGAGATATCGCCGATCCGCTGAGGTTGCGCGAGGCGACATTCAACCGCTACTCCGAAGGCCGATGGACGAGGGAAGGGATGCCGATGGCGCGGCTTTCCAACGTCGACGGGAAGGTCGAAATCCCCGAGCCGTACCGCGCGGCCGTCCCCATTCCGCGCCCCCCGCTTCGCGGGCGATCGACATCGAAGCGTCGTCGTCGCGTCCTCTTTTCTGTTCGTTCCCTACGGCGCGGAGGCGATCTCGGGGACTTCGTCGCCGCTGTCGATCGCTTCCGACGCGACGATCGCGCCGCCGGGGCCAATCGGCGGACAGCGCTACCGCGTCGAGTACGTGCCGCAGGTCGACGGCGCCGGATCGGGCCGGACGGGCGTGACCCTCCGCGACGTTCCGACCGAGATCGCCGATCTCGCGGACCGGCTTGCGGCCGGAGCCCCGGATCGCGCCGCCGTCGCGAGCCGGCTGGCCGGCTACTTCTCGAAAGGATTCCTGTACCGCCTCGATCCGCCGCCGTCCCGCGGGGACCCGGTCGTGGATTTCCTTCTGCGCACGCGACAGGGTCACTGCGAGTATTTCGCGAGCGCGCTCGCCCTGATGATGCGCGCGGAGGGAATTCCCGCGCGGCTTGCAACGGGCTCACTCGGCGGCGAGGTGGGACCCTTTTCTTCGGAGATCCTCGTGCGCGGGAGCAATCTTCACGCCTGGGTCGAGGCGGACGTCGATGGCCGCGGATTTCGGGTTTTCGATCCGACCCCGGCCGAGGGGCGTCCCGGAGTCACGACCGTGTCGGTCTGGAAGAAGATCACCGAGCTCGGCAACGAGATCGAGTTTTTCTACGACCGCAACATCCTCGGATTCAGCTCGCTCGAGCAGGTTCAGCTGATCGAAATCGGAAGAGCCCTGATCGCGCGCCTGCAGGCCTCGGCGCGGAGACCGCGGCTCGCTCCCGCGCTCGTCGCGCTCCTTGCGGCTCTCTTCGCCGCGCTCGCGCGGAGCTGGTTTCGCCGGGCCCGGTCCGGCCGGCGCTCCCCGGGAGTTGCGGGATACCTGGAGCTTCGGAAGTTGCATCGCCGGAGGATCGGCCCGCTTCCCGATTCGGCGGCTTCTTCCGAGGTGATTCGGGGTTTTGCTTCGGCGGGCGCGTTCGCGGCCGGCCTCGCGAGGAAAATCGTCGAAATCTACCGCGCCGAATCCTTCGGGGGTCGCCCCGCCTCCGCCGGGGCGTCGCGCGAGGTATCCGAGTCGCTCTCGAAGCTCCGAAAGCAACTGGCCGGCTCGTCCCGCTCGGGCCGAGGCCGGCGAAATGGAATTGCCGCCTGCCTCGCGCTCGCCTTCTGCGCGGGGGTCCGTTCCACGGCACGGGCGGATCTGCCCGGTTCGCCGGCCGAATCCGGACGGCAGGACCTGCAGCGCCTGCAGGCGCGCGTCGAGGACTCAAAAAAACGGCTTCGGGAGGCGGAAAAGAAGACGGCTTCCCTGCGTCAGGAGATCGAGGAGCTCGATCTGCGGCTCGAAATGGCGGGAAGGGAGCGGGAATGGATTGCCGCGCGCCGGGACGATCTGGCGCGTCGTCGCGGGGAGACGTCCCTCGATCTCGCGCAGGCGCGCGATCAGCGCGAGAAGGCGCTGGCGGCCCTGCGCTCCCGGATCCTTCTGCTGTCGCGCCTCGGGCGCTTCGGATACCTCCAGGTGCTCCTTTCGACGCGGACGACGTCTCAGGTGTTCCTCGCCTTGAAGACTCTCGACGGCATGGCGCGCGCCGACGCGCAGTCCCTCCGGCGCTTCACGGAGGCGGGACGGCGATTGGAGGCGGATCTGAGCGCGGAAACCGCTCTCGCCGCGGAAACCGACCGTCTTCTCGGCGAAGACCGCAAGCAGGAGGCCCGCATCGCCTCGCTGAAGCAGGAGCGGCTTCGCCTGCTCTCCCGCTCCCAGTCCGAGGCGGTGCAGTCCCGAAAGCAGGTCGCCGAGCTCTCGGACAAGGCGCAGCGGCTCGAATCGCTGCTCGACCTCCTCTCCCGGGGCGATTCGGGCGCGGTCGGCTCGCCGCGTCCCTGGAAGGGCGTTCTCGACTGGCCTGTCCGGGGAAGCATCGCCGTCACGTTCGGACGCCATCGCCATCCGCGGTTCGACGCATGGACCATGTCCAACGGCGTCGAAATCCTGGCTCCGGACGGTTCTCCCGTGACGGCCGTCTACTCCGGGAGAGTCGTGTTCGCCCGCTGGTTCCCGGAATATGGAAACATGGCGGTGGTCGACCACGGGGACGAGGTCCTCACGCTCTACGCAAGGCTCCGCTCGATCGCCGTCCGGGTCGGGGACGTCGTCTCGACGGGCGACCCGATCGGCCTGGTCGGAATCGGGCCCGGCGAGACGGAACCGTCGCTTTACTTCGAGGTCCGGGACCGGCAGAAAGCGACAGACCCGCTGGGCTGGTTGAGGTGAATTCGCGGCCGGAATGCGCGGGACTCTCCGGGTGTTAGAATCGCCAGGATGAAGTCGAATCGGTCCCGTCTCGCGTTCGTCCTGGCATCGATCGCGGCGCTCGTCCTGCTGACCGCGCTCAAGGGGCCGATCCTCGCGCCCGGCAGGGACCCCGTTCTGAAGCCGCTCGCGATCTTCACCGAAGTGCTCAATCTCACCCGAACGAATTATGTCGAGCCGGTCGACACGTCCGTCCTCCTGGCGGGCGCTTACGACGGCGTGACCGACGCGATCGACCCCTATTCGTACTACGTTTCCGCCGGACAGATGGCGAAGTATCGGGCTTTCTCGGCGTCGAAGGCGTCCGACTCCGGTCTCGTGCTCGGGCGCCGCGGCGGATTCGCCTTCGTCGTCGCGCCGGTGCCGGGCTCGCCCGCCGAGGCCGCCGGCGTCAAGCCGGGCGACGTGATTCTTTCCGTCGAAGGCACTCCATCCCGCAATCAGTCCCTCTGGGAAATCGAAGCTCGCCTGTCGGGGCCCGAGGGGTCCGCGACCTCGCTGCGCCTTCTCCGGGGGGGAGACGAGCGGGAAGTGACGGTCCGCGTCGCCCGAAAGGCGTACCAGCCCGCGGAGGTGACGGAGAGATTCGAACAGCAGGTTCCGGTGATTCGCATTCCGTACTTTCGGCCCGGCGTCGCCACGGCGGTCAAGAGGCAGCTCGAATCGCTCCCGCCCGGATCGCCGGCGGTCATCGTCGATGTGCGGGACTCGGCCGGAGGAGACATCGAAGAGGCGGTTCGAACCGCGTCGCTCTTCGTCCCGTCCGGGGAAGTCGCAAAGATCTCCGGTAAGAAGATCGCGGGAAAGACGTTGTCGACATCCGGGACGCAGATCTGGAAAGGCAAGACCGTCGTTCTGATCGACAACGGATCCGGAGGCCCTCCGGAAGTCTTCGCCGGCGCGCTGCACGACCGGGCCGGAAGCGAGCTCGTCGGCGAGCCGACGGCCGGCATGGCGATCATCCAGAGACTCCTTCCGATGTCGTCGGGCGGCGCGCTGTACATGACCGTCGGCGAGTACGTGACGCCGTCGGGAACGGAATTGACGGGACGGGCCCTGCGTCCGACGATTCGCGTCGATCTCTTCCCGGGGGAGAAGTCCGACGGCGACCCCGTGATCCGCCGCGCCGTCGACGTCGCGCGCGGCACCGCCGCGAAGCCGGCGGCCTCCTGAGACGGCGAATTCGATTTCCAAGAAATCCGCAAGATCCTCCACCCTTCTCGTCGCGGCCGCGGCCTTCGGGCTCGGCCTTGCGATCGGCCTGATCTGGAACCGGCGGTCCTTCGCGCCCGTCGCGCGTGAGATCCCCTCCCCGCAGCCGCGGCGCGCCCCCCCGCGTCAACCGGCGCCCGCCCGGGAAGCCCGGAAGCGCGATCGGCCGTCCGCGGCCGACGAAATCGTCGCGACGGAGGACTCCGGCCCTCCCGCGAGCCCGCGCCTCGCGATCGTGATCGACGATCTCGGCAACGACTCCCGGGCTCTCGATCGCATCCTCCGGATCCGGGCGCCGCTCGCCGGAGCAGTCCTTCCGGGACTGCCCCGGAGCCGGGAAACGGCGGACGCCCTCCGCGCAGCGGGAAAGGAAGTTCTCCTTCATCTCCCGATGGAGCCGCTCGACTCGAAGATCAATCCGGGACCCGGCCTGATCCGGGACTCGATGTCCGCCGGGGAAATCGAGGCGACGCTCGCGGCCGATCTCGCGAGCGTGCCGGGAGCCGACGGCGTCAACAACCATATGGGCTCGAAAGGAACCGCCGACCGGAAGACCGTTTCGGCGCTCCTCGCGGGTTTGTCCCGCCGCGGCCTTTTCTTTCTCGACAGCCGGACGACCGGCTCGACGGTCGTCCCGGACGAGGGAGCGCGGCTCGGCGTTCGCGTGCTCTCGCGAAACATCTTTCTGGACGACGCCGCCGACGAGCAGTCCGTCGAACGGCAGCTCGATTCGGCGGAGGCCGCCTGCCGGAGGGACGGTTTCGCCGTCGCGATCGGTCATCCGCACCCGACGACCCTCGCGGTTCTCGAGCGTCGGCTTCCGAAGCTCCGCGATCGGGGCGTTACGGCGTGCCGGGTTTCGGAGCTGCGTCCCTCTCCTCTTCCTTGACGCGATTCCACAGAGCGTCCAGCTCTCCCGCCGAGCAGCCCGAAACGTCCCGGCCCTGCTCCGTGGGCAAGCTCCGCCACCCGGTGGAATCGCCGCCGGAATTTTTCGTTCGCGAGCCGGAGAGCGCGCTCCGGGTCGATCTTTAGCTTCCGGCCCCAGTTTGCGAGGGCGAAGAGCAGGTCGCCGAGCTCTTCCTCGCTTCCCGCGGCGTTGCCCATTTCCGCTTCGCGCCGGGCTTCGCCGATCTCCTCTTCGACCTTCGCGAGAAGGTCCGCATCGCGTTCCCAGTCGAATCCGAGGTCCGCGGCTCGCTCGCTCATTCGAAGGGCCGCCGAGAGCGACGGCAAGCCCTTCGGGACGGTCCCGAGAGGATCGCTCTTCGGATCGCGGCCCTCGCGCTTCCGTTTCTCCCAGTTCGCCTTGACCTCCGAAGCGTCCGACGCTTTTTCCGAGCCGAAGACGTGGGGATGGCGCTCGATCATTTTTTTCTCGATCGAGGACGCGACGTCTTCGATCCCGAACCAGCCCCGCTCCTGCGCGAGCCGCGAGAGAAACAGGATCTGAAAGAGGAGATCGCCGAGCTCTCCGCGGAGCTGATCCGGGCTGTCGCCGGTCGAGCGCCTCGAGGACCTCGTGAGCCTCCTCCAGCAGGAAGGTCTGGACGGTCGCGAACGTCTGCTCCCGGTCCCACGGACATTCGCGGCGGAGTCGCTCCACGAGCAGCAGCAGGCGTTGGATCGCGTCGGGCATGGGGGAAGTCTAGCAGCCGGTGGCTCGCGCGACCCGCGGCAGTTCTTCCACGGGCTGCTGGCGCCTTGCCGCGCGATGGAGGAGGATGCTACTCTTCCCGCCAGTCTTCGAGGTGCCGGTGGCGGACGAACAAAAGCCTCTCAAGGTCTCCGATTTTCGGATGTTCACTCCCGACGGGAGGCTGAAGCCCGAGTACCAGGAGTTGGAGAATGCTCCCGTTCCGGCCCCTCCCGTCGCGGAGGCTCCGAAGAGCGAACCCGCCGAGGCGGAGGAAGCCTCCGGCTCCGCCTCGGAGCCCGAACCGGATGCGGGCGCCGAAACGGAATTTCTCGACCTCGTTCGATCCCTCGCCACGAGCGCGTACGCATCGCTCGGGCTGCTCGCGGAACCGGGGACGAAGGCGTCGGTCGATCTGGCGGGCGCGCGCCGCTTCATCGACTGGCTCTCCATGCTCGAGCGCAAGACGCGAGGCCATCTGTCCTTCTCGGAGCAGAATCTGCTGTCGCGCGTGCTCTACGAGTTGCGCCTTGCATTCGTCGAAGCGAGCGGTCCCGCACGGCCCGTCTCGCGGTAGAGGCGCCTCGCGGCCGATGCGCAAACTTCTGCCGGCCCTGATTCTCCTGGCGAGCGCGCTGCTCGGCGCCGAAACCCCGGCCCCGGCGCCGTCGCCGCCCGCGTCCGAAGAGATGGTGGCGCCGCTTCCTCCGCCGGCGACGCGATCCGGCCTTCGCGGAAGGTGGTTCGAGTTTCAGTCGGCGCTGAACGACGACGACATTCCCTCGGCGCGGCTGGCCCTCACCGATATTCTCAAAACAGCGGACCGGGTGGGGATCTCGCGGCTGTCGGATTTCTCGCGAGCCGCCCTCCAGCAAGCCCGCCTCGCGGAGAAGCTCGGAAAGAAGACCCGGGCGAACCTCGCGCTCGACGCCGCGATCGAGCTGGATCCCGATTTGCTGGACGCGCGCTGGGAGCGCGCGAAGATCTACCTGAGCCGCCGGGAATTCGCGAAATCCGCTTCCGCGATCGCGGCGAGCGCCGAGGCGCTCGCGCGCGCGCAGGAATCCCGGCGGGAGTTCCTCTCCAACGTCGCGATACTCCTCGGCGCCTCGATCGTCGCCGCGGCCGCCGCGCTCATTCTCGCCCTCCTCATCCGTTATATCCGGCCGCTGCTGCACGACCTGAAGGAACGGTCCGCGCCGGCCTTCGGGTCCCGGGGCGCCGCCCTCGCGGCGGTGGCCGTTCTCGGGTTGCCGCTGTGGCTCTCGTTCGGGCCCCTCTGGCTGTTCTTGTACTGGTCGATTCTTGTGTCCCTCTATGCCGAGGCCGGCGAGCGCCTCGTTTTGTGGACAGCGCTGGCCGCCGTGGGTCTCGTCGGCCCGGCCCTGCAGGTGATCGCCGACGAAAACCTGGTCGCCCGCTCGCCGCTGGTCTCGGCGGCGACCGACCTCAACGAGAAGCGCGAGGAAGGCGGCTCCGTCGACCTCCTCCGGCGCGCGTCGCGCGTCTTTCCCGAGGACGCGGATGTCTGGTACCTGCTCGGGCGCTTCGCCCAGCGACGGGACGATTATGACGAAGCCTCGGCGGACTATGCGAAGGCGTTGAAGGACGATCCGGGAAATTTTCGATCGATGATCGCGACGGGAAACATCCATTTCTGGCAGGGCGATCTCAGCGAGGCGATTTCGGACTATCGCAACGCCCTCGAGGTGAAACCGGCATCCGCGCTCGCCTATTACAACCTGAGCGTGGCTCAGGGGGATTCCTACCTGTTTGACCAGCAGAAGGAGTCGCTCGCGAACGCCCGGCGCCTGTCTCCGCGCGACGTGGACCGCTGGATCGAGTCGCCGACGCTGGCGCGGGTGCTCAGCCTCGACTACTCCGTCGAGGAAGCGGCGGCGCGGTCGCGCCGCTGGGGCCGCGAGACCAAGAGCCAGGTCCTCCCCGGAATCGGCCACGAACCTTCCGCGGGTGAGATTTTCAGCTCCGTCCCGGCGCTCGGCCCGTGGGCCGCGATTCTGCTCGGGGCGCTGATGGGAGCATACCTGCGGTCGAACCGATTCGGAGCCGAGGAATGCGTCCGGTGCGGGCGGACCTTCTGCTGGCGATGCAAGCCCCGCGGAAGCGCGGCGGCGTTCTGCGGCGAATGCGTTCGGCTCTTCGTGACGAAAGAGGGCGCCGATATCGCGGCGAAAGTCGCCCACTCGAGCGAGACCCGAAGGCAACAGAAGATCCGCCAGCGGGAGCGCCGGTTTCTCTCCCTGCTGCTTCCGGGAGCGAGTCGGATCTCCCGCGGCCAGCCGGCCTTCGGGTTCGGCGTCTTTCTCGTTTTCTTCTTCCTTCTCGCGGTCGCCTTCCTGGCCGGCCGGCTCTTTCCGATCCGTTCGCTTCCCTCGCGCCCGCTCTATCCCTGGCGCGAGGCGATCGCCGGCACGCTGGCCTTCGCGCTCTGGCTGGGCGCGAACATTCGGGCGACCTGGTCGTAGCGATGGCGCTGAGGGGAACTCTTCGCGACTTCTCGCTGGGCGAGATTCTTCAGTTGATCGGGTACCAGCGAAAGACCGGCGTGTTGACCGTCGAGGGAGAGCAGGACACGGTCCTCGTTTCGTTCGTGGACGGCCATGTCGTTGCGGCGGATTCGGTCAAGCGCCCTTTCGACAATCGCGTGGGAAGCCTTCTCGTTCGAGCCGGAAAGATCACGCCCGAGATCCTGAACCGCGCTCTCGAAGAGCAGCGTCGCTCGAAACAGCGCCTCGGCTCGGTCCTGCTGGCGCGCAAGGCGATTGCCGCCGACGACCTGCGCGTCGCCCTTCGCACGCAGATCCTCAACCTGATCTATCGGCTGTTTCGCTGGAAGGACGGCCGCTATTTCTTCTCTCAGGAGAGCACGGTCGACTACGATTCCGATCACTTCACGCCGGTCGCCACGGAGAACATCCTGATGGAGGCGGCTCGAATGAGCGACGAATGGCCGCTCATCGAGGCGCGGATTCCTTCGACGG
The DNA here is from genome assembly GCA_963773815.1 of uncultured Acidobacteriota bacterium. GTDB lineage: Bacteria > Acidobacteriota > Thermoanaerobaculia > UBA5066 > DATFVB01 > CAWEYG01. The sequence goes on along the minus strand of CAVZCI010000016.1, from coordinate 283,634 downwards.
ACCTCGTCTTCCGGCGAGCTCCGGGCACGGAATCCCTCGCCCTCGTGTCGACGGATTCGGGCGCGCGGGCGGGGGAGCTGCTCGTGTCGCGAGAAGAGGCGATCGTCTGGAATCTCGTCGATGGCGCGCGGACGGTTGCCGAGATCACGGAATCGACTTTCCTCTCGGACTTCGAAGTCGTCAAAGCGATGGACCAGCTGATCGGCCGCCAGCTCCTCGTCGGCGTGCCCCGCCCGGCGTCCGCGGGCACGACGTCGGCCGCCGAGCGGATCGTGGCGCCGGCGTTCCGCGCGCCGTCGCGATTCCTGCCGGCGGCGGCCCTTGCGATCGCGCTCGTCGGGCTCGGGGGGTTTTCGGCCGTGTTCCTCCCGAAAAACCCCGCCAACATTCTCCTCCGCGCGTCGCGCCCGGGGGGCGTTCTCGGGTCGCTCGAGAACTCGATCTCCGTGTCCCGTCTCCAGCGAGTCGACCGGGGGATCGAGCTGTATTACCTGAGCCAGGGATCCTACCCGGCAAGCCTCTCGAGGCTCGGCGCGGTATCGATTCTCGAGGACTACTCCCTGCCCCGGGGCGACTTCGGCGACTATCGCTATATCCTGCGGAGCGGCGATGACAAGTACGATCTCTACGGGAAGACATCGACCGGCGTCCTGGATCCCAACCTTTCGCTCAGCCGGACTCTGGATCCCGTGTCAGATGGAGTATCGGTTTCTAAACATAAGAAAAAAAATGATGTGCTGCCAAAAGAGAACGAAAATGGTGACAAGATCGATATAGTCCACTGATATATCTTAGTCATATTCGCTTATATTTATTCAAACCCCTATTGACATCGTGAGGCTCATGTTCTATCCTTCCCGTGGGTCAGAATTCAGAGCGAGGAGGACAAAGGCTCATGGCCAAAATCATCGGAATCGATCTCGGGACCACGAATTCGGTCGTCGCAGTCATGGAAGGGGGCGATCCGGTCGTGATCGCAAACGCAGAAGGGAATCGAACGACGCCGTCGATCGTATCGTTTTCCAAGACGGGCGAAAGGCTCGTCGGCCAGGTCGCGAAGCGGCAGGCGGTGACGAACCCGACGAACACCATTTTTTCGATCAAGCGCTTCATGGGTCGAAAATTCTCCGAGGTCAACGAGGAGATGAAGATGGTCCCCTACAAGGTCGCGAAGGCCGACAACGGGGACGTGCGGATCGACGCGGGAGACCGCCAGTTCTCTCCGCCGGAGATCTCGGCGATGATCCTTCAGAAGCTGAAGGAGGCCGCCGAAGCCCACCTCGGTGAGAAGGTCACCCGGGCCGTCATCACGGTTCCCGCCTACTTCAACGACTCCCAACGGCAGGCGACGAAAGACGCGGGGCAAATCGCCGGCCTGACCGTCGAGCGGCTCGTCAACGAGCCGACGGCCGCCGCCCTCGCGTACGGTCTGGACAAGAAGAAAGACGAGACGATCGCCGTGTACGATTTCGGCGGCGGCACGTTCGACATCTCGATTCTCGAAGTGGGGGAGGGCGTCGTCGAGGTCAAGTCGACCAACGGAGACACCCACCTCGGCGGCGACAACGTCGACCAGCGAATCGTCGACTGGATCCTCGAGGAGTTCAAGAAGGATCAGGGAATCGATCTCGCGAAGGACGCGATGGCGATGCAGCGCCTCAAAGAGGCGGCCGAAAAGGCGAAGATCGAGCTCTCCTCGACCCTGGAAACGGACTTGAACCTGCCCTTCATCACTGCGGACGCGAGTGGGCCGAAACATCTCCAGTTGAAGCTCTCCCGGTCCAAATTGGAGCAGCTCGTCGAGGACATCGTGCAACGCAGCGTCGGGCCGTGCCGGCAGGCGATGAAAGACGCCGGTGTCGACGCGAAAGACATCGACGAGGTCGTCCTCGTCGGCGGTCAGACGCGCATGCCGAGAATTCAGCAGATCGTCAAGGAGCTCTTCGGGAAGGAGCCCCACAAGGGCGTGAATCCGGACGAGGTCGTGGCGATCGGCGCCGCGATCCAGGGCGGCGTCCTGGCCGGCGACGTGAAAGACCTGCTCCTCCTCGACGTGACGCCTCTTTCTCTCGGAATCGAGACACTCGGCGGCGTTTCGACGCGCCTGATCGAACGCAATACGACGATTCCGACTCGAAAGAGCGAAGTCTTTTCGACCGCGTCGGACAACCAGACCTCGGTGGAGATCAAGGTGCTCCAGGGCGAGCGGGAGATGGCCCGGGACAACAAGCTCCTCGGCGTGTTCCACCTCATCGGCATTCCGTCGGCTCCGCGCGGCGTTCCTCAGGTCGAGGTGACGTTCGACATCGATGCGAACGGAATCCTGAACGTGTCCGCGAAGGATCTTGGAACGGGCAAGGAGCAAAAGATTACGATCACCGCGTCGTCGGGCCTCTCCAAGGAAGACATCGACAAGATGGTCAAGGACGCCCAGTCTCACTCGGATGAGGACCAGAAGCGACGGGCGGAGATCGAAACGAGAAATCATCTCGATTCGCTCGTTTACAACACGGAGAAGACCCTCTCCGAGAACCGTTCGAAACTCCCGGAGAGCGACGCCAAAGCGCTCGACGAGGAGTTGGCCTCGGCCAGGAGCGCTCTCGAATCGGGAGACGCCGATCGCATGAAGGCGGCGCGGGAGAGCCTCGAGAAGGCTTCCCATCGTCTCGCCGAGGCGATGTACAAGGGGGCGGCCGCGGGCGGCGCCGAGAACCCCGAAGGCCAGGCCCAGACGCCGCCTCCGGGGGCGAGCCGCGAAGAGGACCAGGTCATCGACGCGGAGTACGTGGACAGCGACAAGAACTGATCGCGTTCCGGAGGTGTGGCGATGGCGACGTTCCCCTGGAACTCGATGCAGGAGTTGATCGCGATTCAGGAAAAGATGAACCGGCTCTTCGAGGAGACTCTTTACCGCCGGGAGTTCCTCGAGGCCCCGGCGGAGCGTTCCGAGTCCCTCTGGTCGCCGGCCGCGGACGCGTATGAATCGGCGGGAGAATATGTGTTCCAGGTCGAGATTCCCGGCGTGACGCTCTCGGACGTGAAGCTCGAAGTCCACGGCAGGAAACTGCGGGTTTCGGGCACTCGCCCCGAGGTGGACTCCTCGAGCCGCTTTCTCCGGATGGAACGGGTCTACGGCGAGTTCGTCCGCGAATTCGAGATTCCCACGGGAATCGACCCCGATACGATTTCCGCTTCTCTCGATTCCGGCGTGCTGACGATCACGGCCCCGAAGGCGTCCGACCCGGGGACGCCGAAGTCCGGCAGGGAGCGCGCATGACCGCGAAGCGCTCCGGCGCGGTCCTGATCGGAGAGATCGCCCGCCGATACTCGATCCATCCGCAGACCCTCCGCATGTACGAGCGGGAAGGCCTGATCCGTCCCGACCGGACGGAAGGGAACACGCGGCTCTACGGGCAGGAGACGATCGAGAGGCTCGAGATCGTGCTCACTCTGACGCGGGATCTCGGCGTGAACCTCGCGGGCGTCGAAGTGATCCTCAACATGAAGGAACGGCTGGAGAGCCTGCAGCAGCGGGCGGACCGGCTGATCGATTACCTCAAGCGCGAGGCGGATCGCACCGCGCACGGCAGCCGATTCGCTCTCGTGAAAGTGCCCCGGCCCGACACCCGAAAGGGGTAAGGGCCTCCCGCCCCTCTCGGCCTGGAGCGCGGGGCATCTGACGACCCGTACTGACGGAAGAGCCGCTGCGGAGCGCGTGATATAGTAAACACATGAAACGCACAAATCTTGTGTTAGACGAGGCAACGCTCGAGGAGGCCGTGAAGGTGAGCCGCGAAAGAACGTATTCGGCAGCGGTCAACCGTGCGCTCGAGGATTTCGTTCGCAGGGCGAAAGCCCGCCGGATTCTGGAATTCTCGGGCTCCGGAGCCTGGGAGGGAAACCTCTCCGAGATGCGCGAGGACCGCCCCGGCCACAGCAGGAAGGCGAAGGCAGGACGTGGTCCTCGTTGACACCTCAGCGTGGATCGAGGTCTTCCGCAGGAACCGGCCGCTGGACATCGAAAGCGTGGTCGAATTCGACGAGATCGTCACGTGCCTGCCGGTCATCGGGGAAGTCCTTCAGGGGTTCCGGGAAGATCGCGCATATCGAATTGCCCGCGAGGCGTTGACCTCGTTGCCGATCGTGGAATCTCCTCTTCGTCTGGAGGTTTTCGAGGAAGCCTCTCAGCTCTACCGGGCGGCAAGGCGCCTGGGGCTGACGATACGGTCGGGTGTGGACTGCCTCGTGGCGGCCTGCGCCGTGCGAAACGGGCTCTCCGTGCTTCATCGCGACAGGGATTTTCATGTGATCTCGAGGGTGTCCGCGCTCGAAGCGCGGTCGATTTGAGAGCCCGGGAGGAATCCCGCCCTACTCCACCCGCGCGTTCGTCCGAGCCGTCCCCATGCGGCCCGACTCCGCGTCGCGGACGTTGACCACGATCCGGTAATTTCCCTTCGCGAGATGAACCGGAATGCGGGCCCCGACCGGGCGCGCCGATCTCGATTCGTTGAGAGGGATCGTCAGGGTCTGCTCGGTTTTCGAGATTCCGGTCTTCTCTCCCCGGTCGTTCACCGCGGAAAGGTAATAGGCGACGCGGGCGGAAGCGCGCTCTCCGTCGGGCAGGAACGTGAGATCGCGGGCGGGGATCTGGATCTGGATGGGAAGAACGTAGTCCCCCTTTTCCCTTTCGACCGGCGAAGTCCGGAGTGAGACGGAGACGTCGGCGTAGGAGGTTTCCGTCAGAAGGGTCGCGAGCACGCGGGTCTCGACTCTCTGGTCCTCGGTTTCGACCGTGTAGGTTTTTCGCGCCCGGACGATCAACCCGGGCCGGCTGACCGCAACTTCGATCTTGTGCGTGTTCTCGGACGGGAGGTTCTTCAAGTTCACGCCGAGCGAATAGTAGGAGGAGACTTCCCGATACACGCTCTCCAGGGCGTGATCGAAGCGATTCTGGTTCAGGTAGGCCTTGCCCCCGGTCTCGTCGGCGAGAACGCGAGCCCTCCCTGGGTCGCTTCCCGGGCGAAGAGAGACCGGGCAGCGAGCGGCGATTCATTCGACGCGTCCACTCCCGGCGCGATCAGGCCGCGAGCGTCGAAGGAGAAGACGGTGACCTCCAGCGCATTGGCTCTTTCGGTCACGCGCCGGAGCTCGGCCGAAACGTCCCGGCGGAACGACAGATTGGGAACCTCGCTTCGCTCCGCATACGCGAGAAGCGTCGCGCCGGGCTCGATCTCGAATCCCCCGGACACGTCGAGAAAGACCTTTTTCCCGGGCTTGCCGCCGAAAAGAGAGAGCGCGTCGTTCAGGTGGGAGATCATCCGCTCGACCTCGCGGTACTCTTCCTCTTCGTGCATCCGGGCTCGGGAGACCCGGGCCCCGACCTGGCTCGTGAGGTCGATCTCGCGAATCGCCTGGCGCTCCCGTTCGAGCCGCCGGAGAGTTTCCGGGCGCGGCTTCTCGGCGGCGTCCAGGGCGGACAGCAGGGCTTCCTTGCTCGAGCTCCAGTCCGAGAGCATTTCCACTCGGACCCCTCCTTCCGCGAGCACGAGCGCCTCGTCGTACGGGGCCGAGCCGGGTCACGAGGTCCTTCAGCGCCTCGCCCGTCCGCTGGCGACCGCTCGGCGAAAGGTTCGCGTCGAAGAAGATCAGGAAGTGTCGAGGCACGTAGGCGTCCGGCGCCTTCTGGAACTGGTTCAGGACGAGGTCGGGAGACAGCGTCGTGAGGTCGGGCGCGTGGACCGAAGAATCGTGCACGGAGGCGAAGTAGTCGATCGATACCGGTTTTCGGTCGACCCGGACCTGGAATTCGTCTTTTCGAAGGTCGGAGACGGGGCGTCCGTCCTTTTCGGTCACGGCGACGTCGATGTCCATCACCCGGACGTTGACGCTCTCGGAAACCGCTCCGGGCGACTGCGCCGCGAGCCGGGCCGCGGCGAGCAGAAGGAGCCACCCGTGTTTCACGCGGAGAGTGTATCCGGCTTCCGAATTGCGGTCACGGTTCTCCGAGTCCGAGGAGATCGAAGACGCGCCGAAGCTCCGAGCGAACCTCGGCGCGCGTCCCCGGGCCCTTTCGGGGCGATTCCGGGGAGGGGCCGATCGCGCAACCCGGGATCGCGCTCCTCGCCTGTCGGACCAGCGTCACGAGCGCCGGCGGATTCTTTTCTCCGGCGTCCGAGAGGACGGCGGCGAGCGAGCCGGGCAGTCTCCACTCTTCGCTTCGAATCCTTCCGACATCCGGCCGGTAGTATTCGAGCGCGGCGGCCCGGAATGCGCCCGGCGCAAGGGGAGCGGCTTCGACGGCGCCGAGCAGGTCGGCATAGGGGATCGCGTGCAGGAGTCCCGCGCCGTACGCCTCTTCCCGGTCGACGTCGCCCTTCGACGCTGCGCGCGCCGAGACGGCGGCCGCGAGTGCGGCCCGGCGCAGAATGCGCGAAACCGGTTCCGCCGGGGACCGCGTGCCCGAGCGGGCGGAGGAGAGGCGCTCCACGAACGCGCGAAATGCGGCCTCGCCGATCCGGCGGCGAGCCTCTCTCGCCGTTGCGACGCGCCGGATACCGGCGACCGCGAGAGAATTCGCGAGCAGCAGCAGATTCAGCGTGAAGAACGGGTCGAGATCGACGAGGCCGAGCAGCTTCTCGCCGGTTTCGGGGCCGTCCGCTCCTTGCAGAAGCTCACCCGCGTACCGCGCGCTGTCCTCGTAGATCGGCAGAAACGAGAGGGGCGCGGCCAGGCGCGCTCGCAGGGCGTTTCCAAAGCGCCGGAAAGACAGGAACCGGTCTCTCTCCTTCGCGGCGTCGCCCTCTTCGGTCACGCGACAGCGGATCTCCCAGAACGCCTCCTCGAGGGACTCGGGCCGGAACCGCTGCTCCCAGGTCTCGCCCTCCGGTTCTTCGGACGGAGCGCGGGCGGTCCGCGCGGTGTCGTCCATCTCCTGGACCGCTTCGAAGGCGATGACCTGCCCCTTGAGCTTGAGGTGGATCTGAAGGACGTCTTCCGTCTGGAAATCCGGGTCGAATTCGAAGCGGCCGCTCCTCCAGGTGAGCACCTCGCGGAGAAGGCGCTTCGCGAGAGCCTCGATCACGCCGCCGAGCCGCTCGCGGCCGATGAGATGGTTATCGAGGAGGATGTAGGTCAGTTTCTTCCCGTCGACGAGGTTCTCCGCGAGAGCGGAGTAGAGGCCCGAGACGTCGATCGCGCGGGATCGCAGGAGGGAATAGCCGAGCCGGTCCGCGGGCCGCCCGCCGGAGACGTACACGATATCGCCGTCTTTCCAGTCGATCGTTTTCCGGTCGTCTCCCTTCGACAGCGTCAGCCGGCCGGACACGCGGCGCACTTCCAGCCATTGGACGAGATCGATGAGGTCGAAGGATTCGATTCTCCCGGAGAGATGATTTCCCAAGCGTTCGAATTCTATCAGACCGAATGATCCACGCTAGAATCGTCGCGTGGCGGACACCCCGCGCGAAAACAAACCGGGCCGGACGGTCGCTGCCGCGACGTCGTCCGAGATCCCGATCCGGCCCGTCTATACGGCCGCGGAGGCGTCTGAGGCCGGCCGTCCCGGCGAGTACCCGTTCACGCGCGGAATTTCGCCGGACGGCTACCGGTCGCGCCTGTGGACGATGCGGCAGTATGCCGGGTTCGGAAGCGCGCGGGAATCGAACGCCCGCTATCGTTTTCTCCTGGAACGCGGGCAAACGGGGCTCTCCATCGCGTTCGATCTCCCGACGCAAATCGGTCTCGATTCGGACGACCCGCTCGCCCGCGGAGAGGTCGGAAAGGTCGGAGTCGCGATTTCGACGATCGAGGACATGGAGATTCTGACGTCGGGCCTGCCGCTCGACCGGATCTCCGTGTCCATGACGATCAATTCGACCGCCGCGATCCTGCTCGCGCTCTACCTGACGGCGGCGCGCCGGCGGGGGATCGACTGGAGCGATCTCTCCGGCACGGTCCAGAACGACATCCTCAAGGAATTCATCGCCCGGGGGACGTACGTGTTTCCACCAAAGCCCTCGATGAAGATCGCGACCGATCTCTTCGAGTTTTGCCGGGATTCGGTTCCGCGCTGGAACACGATCTCGATTTCCGGTTATCACATCCGCGAGGCGGGCTCGACCGCGGTCGAGGAAGTGGCGTTCACGCTGGCGAACGGCGTCGCCTACGTCGAAGCGGCGCTCGCGAGAGGCCTGGAGATCGACGATTTCGCGCCGCGGCTCTCGTTTTTCTTCAACGCGCATTCGAATTTTTTCGAGGAGGTCGCGAAATTCCGTGCCGCGCGCTGGCTCTGGGCGCAGATCGTGCGGGAACGGTTCGGAGCGAAGAATCCGCGATCGTGGACGATGCGATTTCACGCCCAGACCGCCGGCTCGACTTTGACGGCGCAACAGCCCGAGGTCAACATCGTGCGAACGACCCTCGAGGCGCTTTCGGCCGTCCTGGGCGGAGCCCAATCGCTGCACACGAATGCGTTCGACGAGGCGCTCGCCCTGCCGACGGAGGCCTCGGCGAAGCTCGCTTTGCGCACCCAGCAGGTCATCGCGGAAGAATCCGGCGTCGCCGACACGGTCGACCCCCTGGGAGGCTCGTACCTCGTGGAGGAGTGGACCCGCGAAATCCACGACCGGGCCAGCGTCCTCATCGAGAAGATCGATTCCCTCGGAGGGGCGCTCGCGGCGATCGACTCCGGCTTCTTCGCGCGCCGGATCGAGGAGGCGGCTTTCCGCGCCCAGCGAGAAGTGGAAGAAAAGTCGCGCATTGTGGTCGGCGTGAACGCCTACGCGGAGAGCGACGGGGTCTCGCCCGCGCTCCATTCGGCCGATCCGTCCGTCGAACGAGATCAACTCGCGAGACTCGCGGCCTTCCGCGCGAATCGCGACGCGAAGCAATCCGCCGCCGCCGTGTCCTCGCTGGTTCGCGACGCGAAGGAAGACCGCAATCTGATGCCGGGCATCGTGCGATGCGTCGAATCGAGCGCCACGCTCGGCGAAATCGTCGCAGGCCTCAAGACGGTCTACGGCGAATTTGGATCGTGAATCGCCCCGCCGGGCGAAGTAAGTTGAAGAAAGAAAAGGCCGGAACGTGTGGAAAAAAGATTCGACACCCGGCTCGAAGGCCGAATTCGTTGAGGTTTCGCGGGTCGCGGTCGTCGCCGGCTGAAAACACGGGGGTTTTCGGTCAGCACAAGAACGAGTGCAAATCGAACGCAGAGGCCGATTGACCGTGTTTTTCGCGCTTATTCCGCAGGTTTTTCACAGGGTTTTCCGATGAGCCGGCGGAAATTCCGCAAAGTGCCGAACGGACAAGAGGTTGAAAGAGACGAAGCGAGTCGTCGGGCTATCCGGCGGCCCGCAGCGAAACTCCGACCTTGGGGCACAGGTCGGCGAGGGCGCACTCTTCGCAGCGCGCCCTCCGGGCCGTGCAGACTTTCCGTCCGTGCTCGATCAGCCGATGCGCGAGCATCGTGCGCTCGCCGGCAGGGACGAGCTCGTTCAGCTCGGTTTCGACCTTGACGGGGTCTTCCTCGCGGGTCAGCCCGAGGCGGCGCGAGAGCCGGCCGACGTGCGTATCGACGACCATTCCCGCGGGCTCGTGGAAAACGTTGCCCCGGATGACGTTTGCCGTCTTCCTCCCGACTCCGGGCAGTTTCAGCAGATCCTCTTCGGATTCGGGAAGCCTGCCGCCGAATTCCTTCTGGATCATCGCCGCGGCGCGGCGGAGGCTTTTCGCTTTGCTGTTGAAGAACCCCGTCGGCCGGATGTCGGCCTCGAGCTGTCCCGGCGGAGCTCCGGAATAGTCCGCGGGAGACCTGTATTTCCGGAACAGCGTCTTCGTGACTTCGTTGACCCTCGTGTCCGTGCACTGCGCGGAGAGCACGGTCGCGACGAAGAGCTCGAAGGGGTTTCGATAATTGAGCCAGCAGCGCGCGTCCGGATACTCCTTCGCGAGACGGCGAACGATTTCTTTCGCGCGCTTTCGCCGGGCGTCCGCGGATTCTCTTGGCATGCCGCGATTCTACCGTTAAGCTCCGACGCGGATGCGGCTTCGAATTCGCGTGTTCCTGGCCGGGTTCTCGATCGTCGCGGCTTCGGCCGCGCGCGGGGCGCATCTGACGATTCTCGCGACGTCGGATCTGCACGGCCACGTCGAACCGCAGGACGAGCTGGCCGGCCGGGATCTCGGCGAAGGGCTCGCCCGCGTCGCTTCCCGGGTCGCGGTGATCCGGTCCGAGGGGAATCCCGTCGCTCCTCCTCGATTCGGGCGACACGATCGAGGGGACGCCGCTCGAGACTCTGCATGCCCGCGAGGCCCGCGCCGGCGACCCGACGATCCGCGCCATGAATGCCGCCGGCTACGACGCGATGTGCGTCGGCAACCACGAGTTCGATTTCGGCCTCGACGTTCTCGAGAGGGCGCGGCGGGACGCCCGGTTTCCGTTTCTGTCCGCGAACATCGTCGACGAAAAGGGCGTGCCGGTCTTTCGGCCGTTCGCCGTCTTCGAACGCGCCGGCGTTCGGATCGGCGTGCTCGGGCTGACCGTCACGGGGGTGCCGAATTGGGAGTCTCCCTCGCGCCTGGGGCGGCTGCGATTCCTCGACACGGTCGAGACCGCGCGGAAATGGGTCCCGATCCTTCGGGGCCGCGAGCGCTGCGGAATCGTGATCGTGCTCACGCACCAGGGATTCGAGCGCGATCTCGGAGTCGGAAGGCCGCCGGATTCCGTGTGGGCGGCCGAGAACCGCGGCTGGGCGCTCGCGACCGGTGTCGACGGGATCGACATCCTCCTGGCGGGGCATTCCCACGAGAACCTTCCGCCGAGGCGGATCGGAAACGTCTGGGTCTCGATCCCGGGGCGGTACGGCAATTTTCTGACCCGATACGACCTGGAGATCGAGAAGGGGAAGATCGCTTCGATCCGAGGGGAGAATCTCCCGCTGAAGGGAACGGAGCCGGACGGGGGAATCCTTCGTCTCGTCGCGCAGGACGTTCGCCGCGCCGAGGAAACGCTTTCCACGACGATCGCGCGGGTTCAGGAGCCGGTTTCGTTCCGTTTCCTCCGCTCGGCCGACAACGCGGCGCTCGACTGGGTCCACCGGGTCCAGAGGGAAGCGACGGGCGCGGACCTCTCCTTTTCCTCGATCCTCGCGCCCCGGCTTCCCGACTGGGGAGCCGGTCCCCTCACGATTCGCGACGTGTGGAGGTTCTACCCGTACGAGAACTCTCTCGTCACCGTGCGCGCGAACGGCCGGCAGGTGCGTTCGGCGCTCGAGAGGGCGGCCGGATGCTTCTCGGGCCTCGAGGCCGCCGAGGGGACGTTCGTCTGGAAGCGCGGCTCGGACGTGTTCTATTTCAACTGCGACACCCTCGCGGGAGCCGACTACGCGATCGATCCGACGAAGCCCCCGGGCGGCCGCTTGCTCTATCTTCGCCGCGCCGGAAAAGACGTCTCCGATGACGATCTCTTCACGGTGGCCCTCAACTCCTATCGGGCCGCCGGGGCGGGCGGCTACCGCGTCTGGCGAGAAGCGGCGCGGGTCGGCGAAGAGAGGGAGTCGATCCGGGACCTGCTGATCGCGGACGCCCGCCGCGAGGGCGAGCTTCGGCTGGAAGCGGACCTCAACTGGCTGCTCGCCCCGATTCTCCCCGAGGCGCCGTAGACCTACTTCTTGTCCCGGAGGATTCTCGCGTAGACGTCGCGCGAGGAGGCTCCCGTCTTTCGCGCCACCGCCTTCGCGCGCTCGCGCGCGCTGAGGTCTCCCGGGGCGAGCGCCGCGAGCTCCGTGTCGATCTCGTCGTCCGTCGGAGCCGTCCGGTCGACCTTTCGGCCGGCGGAGCGCCCGTCGACGACGACGACGCACTCTCCCCGGACCGCTCCGGCCGCGAGGCGCCGCGCCAGCCTCGCCGAGGCTTCCCCGGATCACCTCTTCGTGGATCTTCGTCAGCTCGCGGCCGATGGCGGCCGTTCTCTCGCCGAGCGCTTCGGCCGCGTCCGCGAGAGAGGCTGCGAGGCGGTGGGGCGCCTCGAAGAAGACGAGCGTCTCGGCGCGGTCTCGAAGGCGCTCGAAGAAGGCTCGCCGCGGGCCTCTGCCGGGCGGGAGGGAAGCCGAGAAACAGGTGAGGAACGCCGGGCAGCCCGGAGATCGCGAGCGCGGCGACGGCCGCGGAAGGCCCGGGCACGACCCGGATCTCGTATCCGGCTTTCGCCGCGGCGGCGACCAGACGCCTTCCCGGGTCGGACACGCCGGGCGTGCCGGCGTCGGAGACGTACGCGACGTCCTCGCCGCGGGAGAGGCGGTCGAGGAGCTCGCCGACGCGCGCCGCTTCGTTGTGCTCGTGGCACGACAACCTCGGGGCGTCGAGCCCGAAACGCGCCGAGAGCTTGCCCGTGACGCGCGTGTCCTCGCAGAAGATCGCCGAAACGCCGCGCAGCGTGGAAATGGCGCGGGGCGACAGATCCTCGAGATTTCCGATCGGGGTGGCGACGATGTAGAGCTTTCCCGGGTCCGGCACGCTCCAAGAATAGATAAAATCGGTCGATGGGGAAAATGGGGAGCGGGAAGGCGCTGGCGGCCGCCGCCCTGCTTCTTGCGGCGGCGAGCCCGGCCCGGGCGGCGATTCTCGACCGGGTCGCGGCGACGGTGGACGGCCGAGCGATCACCGAATCGGAGGTGCGCCAGGACGGTTCTGACGGCCGGCCTCGCCCGGTCCGCTTCGGAGACCGAGACGCAGTTTCGCGACCGGGTTCTCTCCGCGATGATCGACGATTACCTTCGATATCGCGATGCCCTGCGATTTGCGCCCTCTTCTCCGGACGCGGCCGCCGTCGACGAAGCGCTGCGAAAGCTTCGGCAGAGGCTTCAATCCGAGGGGAAGGACCCCGACCGCGAATTTCGAGAGGCGGGAATGACGATCGAAGAGGTGCGCGCCTCCATCGAAAAGCAGATGGTGGTCTCCCAGTACGTCCGCGAGCGGTTTTCCGCGCTTGCCTTCATTTCGCCGGAAGACCTTCAGGCGGAATACGACGGGCCGTTCTCCGCGGAGTATCGGCGAGCGGGCCGGCCGGTCCCCCCCTCTCGTCGGTGGAGGAGGACGTCCGCGAGGAGCTTCGGGCGCGCCGCACGGCGGACGAGGTCGACAAGTGGACGAAGGATCTGAGGGAAAAAGCGCGGATTTCCGTCTATTCCGACGTTCCCGCGTTCGAAAACCGGCGAAAGATCAAGCTGCCCGCGAAGCCGTAGTTAACCCGGCGGCCAGGAGAACGGCCGCCCGCCCAGAACGTGAACGTGGAAGTGAAAGACGGACTGGCCCGCCTTTTCGCCGTTGTTCACGACGAGCCGGTAGTCGTCGAGTCCCCGGTCTTTCGCGATCCGCGCGGCGGCGAGAAAGACCTTCCCCAGGGAAACCGCGTCTTTCGCGGCGGCGATTCCCTCGAGGTGTTCCTTCGGAACGACGAGGATATGCGTCGGCGCCCGCGGGGCGATGTCTTCGAAGGCGAAGACGTCGTCGTCCTCCGCGACCCTGTGGCTCGGAATCTCTCCCCGGACGATTTTGCAGAAGACGCAGTCGCTCATCGGATCCTCTCGATCTTCGCGCCGAGCGCGTTCAACTTTTCCTCCATGCGATCGTAGCCCCGGTCGAGGTGGTAAATCCGGTCGATCACGGTCGTTCCCTCCGCCATCAGCCCCGCGATCACGAGCGAAGCGGACGCGCGCAGGTCGGTCGCCATGACGGAAGCTCCGAGCAGCGGCGACGGGCCCTCGATCGAGGAACAGCGCCCGTCGACGGAGATCCTCGCGCCCATGCGGCCCAGCTCGGGAACGTGTTGAAATCGATTCTCGAAAATATTTTCCGTCACGGCCGAAACCCCGGTCGCGCGGGTCGCCAGCGCCATGAATTGCGCCTGCAGGTCCGTCGGAAATCCCGGATAGGGAGAAGTCGTCACGTCCGACGCGTGAAGGGGCCCCTCCGCGCGGACGTGGAACCCGCCGGCGCCGACCCGGACCTCCGCCCCCATTTCCCGCAGTTTCGCGAGAGGGGCGGCCAGCGCCGCGGCGTCCGCGCTTTCGATCTCGACGTCCCCGCCCGTCGCGGCGGCCGCCGCCGCGTACGTTCCGGCCTCGATCCGGTCGGCGAGGATCGAATGCTCGGCGCCGTGAAGCCGCTCGACCCCCTCGATCACGATCTCGCTCTCTCCGGCGCCGGAGATTTTCGCGCCCATTTTCGAGAGGAGACGGGCGAGGTCCTGGACCTCCGGCTCTCTCGCCGCGTTGCCGAGTTGCGTCGTTCCGGCCGCCAGAACGGCCGCGAGCATCGCGTTCTCCGTGCCGGTCACCGACACCTGGTCGAAGAAGAAATCGGCGCCCCGAAGGCGCGACGCCCTCGCTTCGACGTCGCCGTGTTCGAGCGCGACCGAAGCTCCCAGCTTTTCGAACGCCGCGATATGAAGGTTGATGGGGCGCACGCCGATCGCGCAGCCGCCCGGGAGGGAGGCTTTTGCGTGTCCGGCGCGGGCGAGCAGTGGACCGAGGACGAGCACGGAGGCCCGCATCGTCTTCACGAGGTCGTACGGCGCTTCCGGCGTCCGGATCTCGGCGGCCTCGAGGACGGCCTCGCTGTCGACGAACGAAACTTTCGCGCCGATGTGGGCGAGCAGCTTCGCCATCGTTCGAAGATCCGCGACCTTCGGAACGTTGCGCAGCCGGACGGGCTCCTTCGTCAGAAGGGCCGCGGCGAAAGCGGGCAACGCGGCGTTCTTCGCGCCGGAGACGCGAACCGATCCCCGCAGGCGGGTCGGCCCTTCAATCCGAAATTTTTCCACCGCGCGGATCTTAACCCGCCGAGTGCGTCCGGCGCAGGACGGCGACGCGGGGAATCGAGGAAAGGTCGGGCACGATCCGGCGAAGCTCCCACGCGTCGCGCGCGAGAATCTCTCCCGAGACCGCTTCCGCCTGACCGAAGCCGAATTCGAACAGGAACGCTCCGCCGGGGACGACCGAGCGGGGCAGTTCGCCGAGGAGCGCGCGAATCTCCGAGAGGCCTCCGTCCCGCGCGAAGAGCGCGGCGTGGGGCTCGAAGTCTTTGACGTTCTCCGGAAGGTCTTCACGATCGTCGAGCGAGACGTACGGCGGATTCGAGACGGCGAGCTCGAAAAGCCCGTTGCCCATGGCCGCGAGCCAGTCGGAGCCGGCGAAATGCACCCGGCCGAGGACGCCGTGGAGGCGAGCGTTCTCGCGCGACAGCGCGAGCGCCCCCGGCGAGACGTCCGTCGCGACGACGGTGGCTCGCGGGCATTCGAGCGCGAGCGTCACGGCGAGGATCCCGCTTCCGCACCCGAGGTCGAGAATCCGTTCGGCGTGCGGCGCTTCGCGGAGCGCCTCTTCGACGAGGTGCTCGGTTTCGGGGCGCGGAATCAGCGCGCGGGAATCGACCCGGAAAGTCCGGCCGAAGAAGTCCCACTCGCCGAGGATGTACTGGGCGGGCTCGCCGGAGCGGCGGCGGATCCAGAGCTCGCCGAAAAGGGATTCCTGGTCGCGGGACAGAGCTTCTTCGGGGGAGAGCGCCAGAGAGCCTTTTCCGAGGATTTGAGAAAGGAGGATGCGGGCATCCCGCCGCGCGTCGGAATCCGCCGCCGCGATCGTCTCGAGGAGCCGGCCGACCGTGACCATGGCGCGATTACGCCGACGCGAGCTGCTCTTTGAGCTTTTCCGCGCGGAAGTGGGACGTGAGCGGCTCGATCAGCTCGTCGAGCCGTCCGTCGAGGATTTCCTGGAGGCGATGGGAAGTGACCCCGATTCGATGGTCCGTAACTCGCGACTGGGGGAAGTTGTAGGTTCGAATCTTCTCCGACCGGTCTCCCGAGCCGACCATCTTCTTGCGCTCCGCGGCGATCGAGCCCTGCTGCTTTTCCTGCTCCGCTTCGAGAAGGCGAGCCTTGAGAACGCGCATCGCTTTCGCCTTGTTCTTGATCTGCGACCGCTCGTCCTGGCACTGGACGACGATCCCCGTCGGCAGGTGAGTCAGGCGGACGGCCGAGTAAGTCGTGTTGACGCCCTGGCCTCCGGGCCCGGACGCGCAGAAGCGGTCGACGCGGATGTCCTTGTCGTGGACTTCGATGTCGACGTCCTCGGCTTCGGGCAGGACGGCGACGGTTGCGGCGGAGGTGTGAATCCTTCCGGAAGCCTCCGTCTGGGGCACCCGCTGCACCCGATGGACCCCTCCCTCGTACTTCAGGCGGGAGTAAGCTCCGGCGCCCTCGACGATCGCCGTGGCGGACTTCACGCCGCGAAGCCCGGTCTCCTCGAGATCGATCATCTCGAACTTCCACCGGTGGATCTCCGCGTATCTCTGGTACATGCGCAGGAGATCGCCGGCGAACAGCGAGGCTTCTTCGCCTCCGGTTCCGCCGCGGATCTCGAGGATGACGTTCTTCGAATCGTTCGGGTCCCGCGGGACGAGGAGGAGCCGAAGATCTTCCTCGATCGCGGCCAGCTTCTGGCGGAGTTCGGACGACTCCGACTCCGCCAGGGCGTGGATCTCCT
Organism: uncultured Acidobacteriota bacterium; assembly: GCA_963773815.1. Lineage (GTDB taxonomy): Bacteria > Acidobacteriota > Thermoanaerobaculia > UBA5066 > DATFVB01 > CAWEYG01. The sequence goes on along the minus strand of CAVZCI010000016.1, from coordinate 267,096 downwards.
CGTCGGACGACGAGAGGAGCTCCTGCGCGCCCTCCCAGTCGGCCTTTGCCTTCCGATACTCGCGATACTTTTCGACGATCGGCTGGAACTCGCTCAGCGCCTTCTGGGTATCGCGCACCGCCGCGTAGTCCTGGGCGACGGCCGGATCTTCGAGCCGCGCCTGAAGGCTCGTGTATTTCTTTTCGATTTCCTGGAGCTTGTCGATCATCCCGATTCCTCTTTTCTTCGTCCCGCGCCTCGGCCGCGGGGCGCGCTAGCAGGCTGCTGAGAAACCGCGCGGGTCGCGTTCGGAGCGCCGCCGGTCCGGATGCGAGGCGACCGCGACGCAGGCGATGCCGGAGCATCGTTGAGGAGCGGCGACGAAGCAGACGGATCGGCGCCGCCCGAACCCTGGGGCGCCAGCGCATTGCGGACGATCTCGGCGTTGCTCGTCGGGTCCGATCGCTCTGGCATCTGTCCCCTCCTCGCGCCTGGATATCGTCCACAAGCCGCTGGCGCGCGACTCGTGGGGTTTCTCAGCAACCTGCTAGAGGACGGCGGCTTGCGGGGTGGCCGAAGCGAGGTCGAACGTCAGCGCTTCCCGGAGGGCGGCGATCGCGACCTCGATCTGGTCGGCGGACGGCTCGCGCGTCGTGATCCGCTGAAGCCACAGGCCCGGCGTGATCAGGAAACGAAAGACGGGGGAATCGACGTGCTTCGACGAGAACCGGATCGTTTCGTACGCGAGGCCGGCGATGACGGGGATGAAGACGATTCTCGAGGCGAGTTTCACGAGGAACGGCGCGGACGACGGAATGAGCGCGAAGACGGCGATCGAGATCGCGAGCACGAACAGGAGAAACGACGTTCCGCAACGCGGGTGCAGGCGCGATTTCCGGGCGGCGTTTTCCACGGTCAGGTCTTCTCCGGCCTCGAACGTGTAGACGACCTTGTGCTCCGCTCCGTGATATTCGAACACCCGGCGAATGTCGGCCAGCTTCGAGATCGCGGCGAGATAGCCGAAGAAGAACAGAACCCGGATTCCCCCGTCGACGGCGTTGAACCCGAGCGTGCCGAGGCTCGGAGAAAAACGGGCCTTGACGAGGTTCGTCAGGAGGAGCGGGAGAAACAGAAAGAGGCCGAGCCCGAAAAGGACGGCCACGGCCAGGCTTGCGGCGATCGCGGCTCGGCTCGCGCGGTCGGCGGACCCCTCGGGACGGGACGACTCGGGAACCGAATGGTGCGCCGCGAACGAGAGGGCGCGGAATCCGAGCAGCAGAGATTGAATCAGGATCGTCGAGCCGCGAAGCACCGGCCACTTGAGGGCGCGAAACTTCGCCGACGGGGCCTTGATCTCATCCCGGTCGAAGGCGAGGGTTCCGTCCGGACGCCGCACGGCAACCGCGTACCCGCGCGCCGATCGCATCATCACTCCCTCCAGAACCGCCTGGCCCCCGACCAGCATGTCGGGATTGAGAGTGTAAGCGTCAGAGGGCATGGATCAGGCGTTCGCGCGCTTCTGGTAACGCTTCTGGAAGCGTTCGACGCGTCCCGCGGAGTCGACCAGCTTCTGCTTTCCCGTGAAGAACGGATGGCATTTGCTGCAGATTTCGAGCCTCAGCTCCTTCTTCGTCGACCGGGTCGTGAACGTCTCGCCGCACGCGCAGTGGACGAGGACCTCGTGGTATTCCGGGTGCAGGTTTTTCTTCATCTCGTTTGTCTCTTTTCCGTCTCTCTGGTCAGTCTCTTCCCTGAACCAAAACCATGATAATAATCAAAAAAGCGCCGGTCCTCAATAACGTTTTTCCGCCCCCCGGAATTCCCCGGAGCGGCCCGGGCGGGGAGGCCGGCGCGGCGGTATCGTTATTTCCGACTCGGGACACTAGAATAGCGTCGATGTTCAGCCTCAAGATCGAAGTCCCCGGGGAAGAGTCCCGGCGCGTGGCCCTCGACAAGCCCGTCACGACCCTCGGCAGATCCTCGTTCAACGACGTGGTCCTGGCCGACAAGAGCCTTTCCCGCCGTCACGCCCGAATCCTTCGCGAGGGGGACGGGCTGTCGGTGGAGGACCTCGAGTCGCGAAACGGGACGTTCTTCAACGGCGAGCGGCTGACCGGCGCGCGGCCTTTCGGCGAAGGGGACCGCGTGACGATCGGGAGCTGCACGCTGACGGTGTCCCGGAATTCGACGACGCAGGTTCAAATCGACCCGGCCCAGCGCTTCGATCCGGGCGACGCGACGGTCTTTCGCGCCGAGGCTTCGCTGCTGCGGGTGCAACCCCACTACACCGACCCGAGCCTGCCCGCGACCCAGCTGGCACGGCTCGTGGAATCGATGCGCGTCGTCAACGAAATGACGCTCGAGTTGATCAAGGACGTGCCGATCAACGACATGATGCAGTTCCTCATGGATCGCGTCTTCGAATGCCTCCGTCCCGACCGCGGCGTCATCCTGCTTCGAAACAAAAACGTCCTCGAAACGGCGATCGCGAAGTCCGCCGAGGGCGAGTCGGGAGAAGAGATCCGGCTCTCGCAGACCCTTGTTTCGACCGTGCTCGAGAAGCGCCAGGGATTGCTGATCATGGACGCGGGGCAGGAAGGCGTGAACATGGCGCAGTCCATTCGCCTTTCCGGGATCAAGTCGATCCTGGCGGCCCCGCTCGAAAACGGGGGCGAAGTCGTCGGGCTGATCTACGTCGACAGCCGTCTCGGAAAGAAGACGTACACCGAGGACGACCTGCGCCTTCTGACCTCGCTCGCGAACGTCGCGGCCGCGAAGATCCAGAACGCCGCGCTCTCCCTGGAGGCCGCGGACAAGAAAAGGATGGAGCGGGACTTCAACCTCGCGCGCGAGATCCAGCAGAAACTGCTTCCCGACGAGCCGCCGGAGTATCCCGGGTTCGAGCTGCTCGGTGTCAACGTTCCCTCCAAAGAGGTGTCGGGCGACTATTACGATTTCCGCATCGGGCCGGACGGAAAGCTGTACGTCGTCATCGCCGACGTGTGCGGGAAGGGAGTCGGGCCCGCCCTCCTGATGGCGTGGCTCCAGGCGACGTTCTCGGCGTGGACCGACGAATCGATGCCGCTGCCCCTGATGGTGACGCGGCTCTCCGAAAGGCTCGCCGCTCGCACGGCCGAGGGGCGTTTCATCACCGCGTTCTTCCTGCTGTCCGACGGCGTCACCGGGGAAGTCGAGTACGTCAACGCCGGCCACAATCCGCCGCTCTGGATCAAGGCGGGCGGCGAGATCCAGCTGCTTCCGACGCACGGACGCCCTCTCGCGCTGTTTCCGCAGCCGTACCCGTCCTCGAAGATCTCCATGGGACCCGGAGACCTTCTCATGCTGTACACGGACGGAATCACCGAGGCGACGAACCCCGAGGACGAGGAATTCGGCGTCGAGCGGCTGCGACAGTTCGCCGGCAAGAACCAGAAGGGCGGACTGGAAGAAATCGACACCGAGCTGTTTCGCGAGCTCGACCGCTTCGCGAAGGACACTCCGTTCGGCGACGACCGAACGATCGTTCTCGTCCGCCGGACCGGCTGAACGGGTTCGCCCGCCCTATTCCGGCGCGCCGACCGGCGTGTCCGCGGATTCGTTCGCGGGAGCGGGAAGCTCGCGGCTACCCAGGCCGAGCCGCTTGATGATCTCGTGCAGCGTCGTGGGGCGGGTCTTCAGGAGCTCCGCGGCCTTCTTCTGGACGCCGCCGGCGCGCTTCAGCGCGGAGACCACGAGTCGTTTCTCGAAGTGTTCGACGGCCTCCCGGTAAGACAGGCCTTCCGCGGGGATCGCGACTCCGGCGGACGCGTCCTCGGGCGCGAAAACGCCTTCGGGCAGGAGGTCGATTCCGATCGTCGTGCCGCCGCAGAGCACGACGGATCGCTCGATCGCGTTTTCGAGCTCCCGCACGTTTCCGGGCCAGTGGTGGTTGTACAGCGCCTTCAGGGCGTCCGGCTCGATTCCCGAGATCGGTTTGTGATTCTCGTTCGCGTAGAGCCGAAGGAAGTGGTCGATGAGGAGCGGAAGGTCTTCCTTCCTCTCCCGCAGGGCCGGAAGCGCGACGCGAATCACGCAAAGGCGGTAGTAGAGGTCTTCCCGGAAACGGCCTTCGGCCACGAGGCGCTTCAGGTCGCTGTTGGTGGCCGCGAGAATGCGGACGTCGGATTTCTGCGTCTCCGTCGCGCCGACGCGCATGAACTCGCGTTCCTGGATCACGCGCAGCAGCTTCGCCTGCGTGTCCATGGAAACGGTTCCGATCTCGTCGAAGAAAAGCGTGCCGCTGTCCGCGACCTCGAAGAGGCCCTTCTTGTGGTTGATCGCTCCGGTGAAGGCTCCGCGCACGTGGCCGAACAGGTTCGACTCCAGAAGGTCGGCCGGCATCGAACCGGAGTTGACCGTCACGAACGGGCTCGAAGCCCGCGAGCTCAGCTGGTGGATCGCCTTGGCCACGAGCTCCTTGCCGGTCCCCGACTCTCCCTCGATCAGAATCGTGGATTTGGAGGGCGCCGCCATTCGGATCAACTCGAAGACTTTCTGCATCGGGGCGGACTTGCCCACGATGCGATCGAGTCCGCGGCGTTGAGAGAGCTCCGCCTGCAGGCGCCGGTTCTCTTCCGCGAGGCGCCGCTGCTCGCCGCCTTTTCGGACCGTGAGGACGACTTCCTCGTTCTGAAAGGGCTTCGGAAGATAGTGGAACGCTCCCTCCCGCATGGCGAGGATCGCGTTTTCGATCGACGAGTACGCCGTGATCACGACCACGACGGCGGCCGGATCGCGCCGGCGGATCTCCCGCAGGACCTCGAGGCCCGGGCGGTCGGGAAGCATCAGGTCGAGGAGAACGACGTCGAACGTTTCTTCCTCGAAAGCGGCGAGCGCCGCCGCGGCCGTCGCGGTCGCGCGAACCTTGTGCCCCTCCCTCTTCAAGAGCGAGGAGAGGACGTCCCGGAGAACCTCTTCATCGTCGACGACGAGGACGTGCATGGATCGATCTTACCCGGGAAGGGAGACGCGGGCCACGGCGCCGCCCCCCGCCCTCGGCTCGAGGCGGATCTGCCCCGAGTGGCGCTCGACGATTTCGCGCGCGATCGCGAGGCCCAGGCCCGTTCCGCCCGATTGGCGGGTCGTGAAGAAGGGCTCGAACGCCCGGCGCGCCTCCTCCTCGGTCAGCCCCTTCCCGCGGTCCGCCACTTCCACGACGTAGCCGGAGCCGTTCTCCTCGAGGGAAACCGAAACCGCCGCACCATCCGGAGAGACGTCGCGCGCATTGATGAGGAGGTTGACGAAAACCTGCTCGAGCTCCCGCGCATTTCCGTTTGCCGGCCGCGGCCTTTCCAGCCCGCTCGTTTCGACGCGAATCTGGCGCGGCGAGAGGCCCGGCTCGCTCGACTCGATCGCGTCGGCGATCACTTTCGCGAGGTCGATCTCGCTGTGCGCCCCGTGGCGCCCGCGTGCGAACTCGAGGAGATCCCCGACGAGCCGCGACGCGCGGAACGTCTGCCGTTCCATTTTTTTGAGGATGTCGTAACGCGGATCGTTTCGGTCGGTGTCCGCGAGGAGCATCTGCGCGTAGGAGGAAATTCCGGCGAGCGGGGTATTGACCTCGTGCGCGACTCCGGCCGCGAGAACGCCGAGAGAGGCGAGCCGCTCTCGCTCCGAGAGGCCTTTTTCGATCGCGACGCGCTCGCTGATGTCGTCGAAGAGGACGACGCGCGAGCTCACCGAGCCGCGCAGGGGAGAGATCGCGACGCGGTAGATCCGGTCCGAACCGTCGGCGCTCCGGGCGCGGGTCTCGAACGATTGTTCCGAGCGCCGGCGGTGAATTCCGGCGTCGCGGGAAAGAACTCCGAGAGTGACCGGCCCACGAGATCCGCTTCGGCCCGGCTGACGAGTTTTTCGAACGCGGGGTTCGCGGAGACGAGCTTGCCGTCTTCCGCGCACACGACGATGCCCGCGGACGAAGAGCGGATGACTTCCTGCTGAAATTCCTGGAGCGTGCGGATCTCTTCCATCCGTTTCTCGAGCGTCCGGTACAGTTCGGCGTTTTCGAACGCGAGGGAGGCCTGGGAGAGGACCGTGACGAGGAGCGCGCGGTCCTCGGTCGACAGCGGGACCCGGCCTTCCTTCAGCCCGGCGGCGAGAGCGCCGGCCACCCGGCCGCCCGATTTGAGCGCGAAAAGGTACCGGAACCCGTCTTCGAAGAGGCGAAGAAAGGTGAGGTCTTCTCCCGAAGGGAACGTCGACGATCGGATCCTCAGGCCGTCTTCCGCGGAGAGCTTTTCGACGAGCGCCTCGCGCGAAATGCCGGGCGGGAGCGGCCGGTCGAAGAGAAAGATCCGGCACGGCGAGATCTTCAGGGCTTCGCCGACGCTGGAGGCGAGCGCGTCGGCGAGGATGTCGGCTTCCCGCACGCCCCTCCACTCGCGGGCGAAATCGAGCAGCGCGCGCCTTGCCCGATACGTCTCGCCGTACTGGAACCTCTCGATCGCGCTCGAGAAACGTCTCTTTACGGGTACCAGAAGAGACGCGAGAAACAGCCCCGAACCGAACGCGAGGAGATTCTTGGCGCCCGAAGCGAACCCCGTGAGAACACGATTGAGCAGCGAGTTGACGAGGACGAACGATGCCGCGCCGAGAAAGACGGCGGCGGTCGTCGCGATCGCCTCGCGCGCGAACACGTCGACGTCCCAGAGCCGCCACTTGAGAATCGCGTAAGAAAACCCGAGCGGGATGAAGACGAGCGGAACGACCCCGAGGCAGGAGGCCCACGTGGCCGAATAGCCGAAGAGGCGCGGCAAAATGTACAGGAGGATGAACGGCGAGAGCCCGAAGCCCGTCCCGAGCGCGATCCACCGGGCCTGCCTCTGCGAGGACGCGTCCGCTCCGTTCCGCGCGGCGGCCGCGATCCGGGCCACCGAGACGGCGCCGTAGGCCGCGAAATAAACGAGCCAGAATCTCTCGACCAGCTCCACGAGGAACGGAAGCCGAGCCGCAGGAATCGGGACCAGTGAGAACGAAACGATCGCTTCTCCCGCGAGGTAGAGGGCGGGCGCGATGTAGATCGCGCCGACGCGGCGCCGCACGGGGGTCGGGAATCTCAGAAAGAAGTGCAGCAGGAACGCCGGCGCGAGCGCCCGAAAGACGTCCTCCGACAGCCAGATCGTCTTCCACAGCCCGTCGATGGGTCCGGAGGGCGTCAGGACGTAGATCGCGAACGAGCTCACGCAGAAGGACGCGAACAGGAGAGTGGTCGGAGCGCGGTCGCGAACGAGCGTCGCGAGGCCGATCAAAAGAGAGAGGATGCCGACGAAAGCGAGAAACAGGTAGGGAAGGTCGATGCGGGTCGGCGGCGCGCCGAGAGACGCTTTGACGACGTCGTTTCCCCGCACGACGGCGAGCCTGTGCGGAAAAGGCGGGCGCGAGATCGTTCGAATCGGGTTGTCGAGCGCCGCGACCGGCTGGCCGTCCACGAGAACGATGCGGTCGCCGGAGCGCAGCCGCGGTTCCGGTTCGGCTTCCGGCGGGGTGATCACTTCGATGTAGCCGCGGAATATGCGCGAGTTGAAGTCGGCCTGGGTAAACGTCTCGATCTTTCGCTGGAAAGAGAGAAAGGAAAAGACGAGCGCTCCGCAAAGAAAGATCGCGAACGCGGCCCCGGCGGCGACTCTCTTTGCCCGATTCATTGGTTCTCTTCAATGAGCAACGCGAGTGCCATAGGAACTGAATTTTGGATCAGCGCATTTTCAAGAAAAAAAGCGTCTTAACGATCAAGGCGGCAGCCGGGACCAGGCGCTCGTTCAATTTATTGGAGACGATTCAATTTTTCGGAGGTGAAAATGATAAGGATTCAGGCGTGTGGCTAGAAGGAGATGGAGACCCCTCCCATCAGGCGTCGCTTCGTCGAGGGGCTCTCGTCGCCGCTCGAATCGGAGGCGGCCGGGTTCCGGTCGGTCTCGTAGGCGACGACGAGCTTCCACGCCGAGCCAAACGGATCGAACCCGAGAACCGTCAGATCCTGGCCCAGGGAAACCCGCAGCATGTCGGAATAGTTCTCGAGATGCGCGGTGTCGGTCACGAGCAACTGGCGAATCCGGCGGAGCCCGCACGAAATGCCCGTTCTCGTGGGGCGTACCGTGACCGACGCCTCGCCGCCGTAGTAGTCGCCTCCGTTCTGGAGCACCGCGAACGCGCGGGAGCTGTCGGAGGACACCCGTCCGCTCACCCGTCCGCGCTCGGCCGTGAATGACGCGTCGACGACGTCGAACAGCCGGCCGGATGCGGAGCCGCTGAACCGCTCGAGGCGATTTCCGTCGAAGAGGTACAGGCTGCCGAGGTCGAGAAGGAGATCGCCATTGAAAAAAATGCGAACCGGTTCGGAGGCGTCCTGGGAGCTCGCCTTCAATTGCAGAGACGACCCTTCGGCCGGACTCCAGGCCAGTTGGGCCGATTGTTCGGACGCCGCGAGCGAATCCCATCCTGCGGCCGAGACGGCGCGCGTGCTGGGAAGCTCGTCGGCCGCCGATCGACCCGTGACGCGGCGGTACGCCGTCACGAGCAGGGAGGAATGCGGCGAAAGACGCAGCCGGACCGTCGCGCCGGGGGAAAGCGAGCTTCCGCTTCCGCCCGTGCGGGAATGAATCGTGCCGCCCACGGAAATCCAGTCGTCGATCGATCGGTCGGCCGACGCGGTCAGGTTGGCATCGAGCAAGTTCGAGGCAGCGCCCTCTTCCGGCAAGTCCGAAATCTCCCGCCGGATCACGTCGATCGAGGCGCCGGCGTTCGATTCTTCTCCCGCGCGGGACCAGTTTGCCGAGACCTCGTAGTCGTTCGACGTTCCGGAGAGCTGCTGACCCAGGACCGAGGTCGCGCGTTCGAACCCGGTCTCGGCCCGACGCGAAATGGAAACCGCGAACCGGTCGCCGCCGTCGGTCTGCCGGTTGTACGTCGCCGACTCGCGGTCGAGGCGGGGGTCCGCCCCGCCCTGCGGAGAGACGAACGCGCGTCCCGAGTACGAGAGCGCGACGCCCGACTCCGGAGAGCCGGCGACGATCACGCTCGCGTCGGTCGCCGTTCCCTGGGAAAGGGCGCCCTCGTTCGAGCTCCCGAGCGAGTCGTAGGAGCCGCGGAACCCGTACTGGAGAGAACCCGGAAGCAAACCGAAGAAGTTCAATTCCGTTCGTGTGAGCCGGGAATCTCCCGCTCCGAAGCCGGTCGAGCTCGACAGATCGCCGCTCACCACCTTCCCGAGAGGCAGGGCCCCCGCGGCCGGCGCGGAATGCGAAGGTTCGGCGGATTCCGTCGTGATCTCCCGCAGGACGTCCGCGGGAAGGCGGTCACGCCACGTCCAGATGTCGGCCGACCGCCGGATCGGTCCGGCCGAAGCCGGGACGAGATCGATCGCGAGAACCGAGACGGCGGGGTTGCCCTGATGCCAGAGCCTCACGAGGGAGGGGTAGAAGCCCGGCTTGTAGGCGATCACGTCGTAGACGCCCACGGGAATGCTTTCCACGTTGAACGAACCGTCGCGAGCGGTCCTCGCGCGATTCAGCGTCGAGTCGGAAACCCCGTAGACGAAAACGAGCGCTCCCGGGATCGGCGCCTGCAGGTGTTTGACGATTCCCGCGACCGGAGCGTCCGCAGCGAACGCGAACGAAGTCGCGAAAAGCAGAAACGCGAAGACAAAGCCTGAAACTCGGCTCACGATACCCCGATACACGGAAATCGTATACTTCGCGCCCCCCGGTGTCAAAGGGCGTCGTGGCGCCGGAGGGCCGCTTTCAGGATGTGGCGCACGATCGCGGGGTTCTCCTTCAAACGCCTCAAAGAGTAGCCTTTCCAGGACTTTCCGTAGGGGACGTAGACCCGCAGCCGGTGTCCCTGGGCGACGATCATTCGCCGGAGTCCGGGCGTGACGCCCATGAGCATCTGAAACTCGTACGCTTCGCGGGCCGCTCCGCGGCGCTCGATCGAATGGAGCGCCTCCAGCACCATCGCCTCGTCGTGGGTCGCGATTCCGACGGGGATTCGCGCGGCGAGCATCCGGTCGGTGACGTACGCGTAATTTCGCCGAATCAGATCGGGATCGCGAAACGCGAGGGTCGGGGACTCGACGTAGATGCCCTTGCAGATCCGGACGCTCCATTTCTCCGCGATGGCCCGGCCGACGTCACCCTGCGTCCGCCGCAGGTAGGCCTGGAGCACGATCCCGACGTTGTCGAATTCGCGGCGGGCGGTCTGGAACAGGTCGAGCGTCGCCTGCGTGAGCGCGGAGTCCTCCATGTCGATCCGGACGAAATTTCCCCACCGCTTCGCCTCCGCGGCGATCTGGCGGAAATTCTCGAGCGCGAGACCGGGATCGAACCGCAGGCCCATCGCGGAGAGCTTGACCGAGACGTTCGAGTCGAGCTTTCGCTCGGCGATCTGCGCGAGGGCCCGCCGGTATTCGTCGACGAAAAAACGCGTCTCCTCCGGGCGCGCGACGTCTTCTCCGAGAACGTCGAGGGTCGCCGAGGCGCCTTCCCCGTTGAGCTTTGCGACCGCGTCGAGAGCCGAGCCGAGGTCGTCGCCGGCGACGTACCTCGAGGCCACCTTGCGAACGATCGGCGACGGAACGAGAGGAAGCGCGGCGGCGATCGCGCGGTCGAAAACGCTCAATTGTCCTCCGGCAACGCGCGTCCGAACGCGACGGCGATCACGCGATCGGCGCCCTTCTTCCGGAGCTCGCGCGCACACGCGGCCAGCGTCGCGCCGGACGTCGCGACGTCGTCGACGAGCAGGAGCGATCCGCCGACCTTCGCCGCCCGAAACGCCCCTCGCACGTTTTCCCCCCGGCGGCCGAGCGGTAGCTGCGCCTGGCGCGCCGTCTCGCGGACCTTCCGGATCGCGCGCTCCCGAATCGGCTTTCCCGAGAGACGGGACATTTCCCGCGCCAGCTCGCCGGCGGGGAAGAACCCGTGCGCGCGACGCTCCCGCCTCGTGGCCGGGACGGGGACAACGGCGTCGAAATCCGGGAGGCCGGCGCAGGCCGTCAGCATTCTGGCGGCCAGATGAGGAGCGAGATAGTCCGCGCCCTCGTACTTGAAAGCCTTGACGATCGCCCGGGCGGCTCCCGCGTACGGGGCGACGCTGCGCAGCGCCTCGAACGGAAGCGGATGCGTCAGGCAACGGCCGCAGCGGGGCGAGGGGATCGACTCGAAGGCCGCCGGGTTCAACGGCAGGTCGCATCCGTCGCATCTCACGGGCGCGGGAGCCGGCAGCGCGTCCCAGCAGGGCCGGCAGATCCCTCCCTCGAACGCTTCGCTCCTTCCCGACTCGCAGGAGAGGCAGCCCGGCGGAAAGAAAAAATCCTCGGCCCGGCGCAGAAAGAAGGAAGTCCTCATGTCGGCGGGCGAGATTGTACCGCGGACCACGGGCTGCTAGAGTCGTCGGGGTCAACGGAAGGAGGGCCTGTGGTCCGTCGCATGATCTCCGGAATCGCTCTTGCCGGTCTGCTTCTCGGAGCTCCCGCTCTCGCCGGAGCCCGGTCTTCCGATACGTTCGGGGTCGGCGCGACGGTCTCGGCCGTGAACTCCCTGAACCACGGGTTTCATCTCGACAGCTTCGACACCGTGGACTGGAATGCGTGGGCGCAGTGCCAGCTCGAGACCGGCGTCGCGCTGCGAGGGACGTTCGGAAGCATGAAGGTTCGAGGCTACAACGGCGGACAGTCCGCGACGCTCGCGGACGGGACCGTCACGACCCTGCCCGAGCTGCGGGACCGAATTCGATACGGCCTCGTCTCCGCCGCGTACGAATTTCGAGAACGGGGCTGGACCTCCGGCCTGTTCGCGGGCCTCGGAGCCTACGGAATTGATCCCGATTCGGCCGACCCGGCCGTCGAGAGTTTTCGCGACAAGAAGGAAACCGTCTGGGGAGTCCACTTCGGTCTCGACGCCGACGTGCGCGTCTGGCGGGGCATCTCGGTGGTCGGCCGTCTGACGCTGCACCTCCCCCAGTCGAAGCCGCAGCGCCAGATTCTCACCGCGGGCGCGGGACTCCTCTATCGATTCTGATTCGATTTCAATGGCCAAGAAGGACTACTACGACGTTCTCGGCGTCGCCCGAAGCGCGCCGGAAGCGGAGATCAAGAAAGCGTACCGAAAGCTCGCGCGGAAACTGCACCCCGACGTGAACCCGGGCGACGCGACCGCTCAGAAGAAATTTCAAGAAGTGCAGGAGGCCTACGAAGTCCTCCAGGACGCGGAGAAGCGAAAAGCCTATGACCGCTTCGGCCACGCGGGGCCGCGCCCGGAGGAGGGGCCGGAGGGCGCGCCGTTCGACTTCGGGGATTTTTCGCGCTCCGCGGGAAGCTCCGGCTTCCCGGACTTCGCGAGCCTGTTCGGCGACCTGTTCCGCGGCGGAGGCTCCGAAGGCGCTTTTCGCGGCGCGGGAGCGATGGCCGCCGATGCGCGCGCTTCGATGGAAATTCCTTTTCGGGTCGCGCTCTTCGGGGGCACTCTTCAGTTGCAGACGACGCGGCGAATCGTCTGCCCGTCCTGCCACGGCCGGGGCCAGAAGGGGAAGGCTCCCTGTCCGACCTGTCACGGGCAGGGGAGAGTCGCGTCCCTCGAGAAGCTGAAAGTCAACATTCCCTCCGGGATCCGCGACGGCGGCACGATCCGGATTCCCGGAAAGGGCGATATGGGGGCCGACGGCTCCTCGGGGGACCTCTACGTGACGATTCGCGTTTCTCCGCATCCCTATTTCGAGCGCCGCGACGGCGACATCCTCGCGACTCTCCCGATCACGATCCGCGAGGCGTATTCGGGAGCGGATATCACCGGTACCGACGATTCATGGCCCGATCCGCGCGAAGGTCCCTGCCGGGACGCAGGGCGGACAGAAATTCCGGCTCCGCGGAAAAGGGGTCCACGATCCGCGCACGGGCACGACCGGGGACCACGTCTATACCGTTCGAATCGCCGTCCCCAGGAAGACCTCACCCGCGGGGCGGGAAGCCGCGGCCCTGTTCGATTCGTTGTACGACGGGGATCCCCGGGCGAACCTGCCGGTTTCGCTCGACTGAAGCGTTTGCGTCAGTTCTGGGTGGCCATCTGGCTGATGAGAGCCAGCGCGGCGTCGACGCCGAGCGAAGGGGTCAGCGCAACGGACCGGACGTCGCTCCAGGAACCGTTCGCGGCGACGCTGTAGCTCACGCTGCCGTCGTCCGGCTGCCAGTAGACGGTCGGCTGGTATCCGCCGCCGACGATCGCGCCGAGGAGCGTCGGCGAAGCCGGAACCGCCGATGGCATCGCAAGAGAATTCTGGCCCAGGATCACGATCGAGTGGCGGCCTCCCAGCGGATCGGCGCTTCCCCGGAAATCGGACGGAAAGCCGATTCGAACGACCTGAAGGTTGCCGCTCGCCGGGATCTCCGAAGGCCGCGACGATTCCCGAGGAGAAGCCGTCCTGCTGAATGGCCGGGTTCTTGTACAGAGGATTCTGCAGGACCGTGGAGACGACGACGCTGCTGCTTCCGACGAGCTCCGGCAGATCGTAGATCCGGATCGTCGAGAGGTCGATGCTCCCGTTTTCGAGAAAGAGCGGCGCGAAGCGCGCATGAGGCTTCGCGGACGCCTCCCACCAGATGACCGAGATGATGGACCGGGGGGTATCGATTTCCGCTCCGCTCGAGTCGAGATCCTGCACGGTCTGGTGCGTGATCAGGATCTGAGGATGGTTCGCGAAACTGAAGACGCCGGACGGAAGGAGCTGCGACTGCGTCCAGATGCCCTTCTGGTAAACGGCGAACTGGACGGAGTTGACCATCGACACGCGGTCGTTCCAGACGAGGAAGAGAGATTGCGAGAGCGCGTCGTAAGCGATGTCGAATTGATCCTTCACGCTCGGCGAATCGGTCCCCGGAATGATTCCGGCGAGCGACTCCCCGGCCTGGGAACGCGAGTCCCAGCGGATCACGTAGTCGTCCGGGGCGGCCGCCGTGCCGGACGGTTCGAAGGTTTTGTAGAGGCCGGCCTGCACGTGGTACACGACTCCCTCGGGCGTGAGGAGGGATTTTTCTTCCGCCCGGGCGGGGAGAGCGAGCGCCGCGGCCGCCACCGCCGGAAGCAGGAAACGCAGGACGCGGCGGAATCTCGCGAAGCTCTTCATGCCCGCAGGTTGATCATTCCCACGACGTTGACCTGATGAAGGAAGTTCTTCAAGGCCGGAAAGTCGGGATAAAAGTCCGCGAGCGCCTCGAAATGGAGCTCCGCGTCGTCGCGGCGCCCCGTCTCGGAATAGATCTCCCCGAGCAGGTAGTGCGAATTCTTGACGACGCGCTGCTGGCGCAGCTCCTGGCCGAGGGCAAGCGCGCGGACGCCGCATCGCTCGGCCTCGAAGAAATTCTCGGTCTTGAGGTGCCCGAGGCAGAGATCGAGATACGGGAACGCCATGCGCGCGCGCGCGCCGAGCGCCTCGAACTGGCTGAGCGCGCGCTCCACCATCGGAAGGCCGACGGAGACTTCGTCGCGCGAAATGTGGATGTAGCCGATGTTGTCTTCCGCGACCGCGATGTCGCGGCTGGCGTCCTGCCCGCACTCCTGGAAGATCGAAATCGCCTCGGAGCAAAGAGGCATCGCGCCGTCGAAGTCGCTCTCCGACAGGCTCAGGTCGCCGAGAAGACTGAACGAAACGCCGCGAAGGAAGTCTGCGGGATCTTCGCACCGCCCGATCGCCATTTGCGCATACGACCGCGCCTTGGGAAATTCGCGACGGAGCTCGTGCGCGCAGGCCGCCGTGTAGGCGGCAAAGGCGCCGAGCTTGCCGTAGGGATGGCGCAGCATCACTTCTTTGAGGGACGAAAGGTCGAAATCGTTGCGTTCCATCTCCACGAGCGTCGCGACGCGGTTGCAGAGAAAAATGTCCTCGTTTTCCTTTTGCTTCCAGGTTCGCGAGAGAGTGAGCCCCTCGTCGAGCAGGAGGAGCGCGCGGTCGGAATCGCCCTGCCACAGAGCTTCCCTCGCCGTACGGCGAAGAAATTCGAGGTGCTTGCTGCGTTCGCTCATGGGTCGTTCAGTCTGACTGTAGCACTCCTGGCCCCGAAATCAATCCATTTTCCCGGCTTTTTCCGTGATTTCAGCTCTCGGTCTTGAGGGTTTCCTGCTGCGCCTTCTTGAACCGGATGAAGTCCCTGACCTCCCGGCGCGCCTCCTCGTCGAGCGAGAGAAATTCCTGCCACGCGGAGGCATCTTCTTCGCCGGCCGACGACGGCGGCTCTCCCTCGTCGAAAAACGACGCCATGTCGAGGTCGAAGACGGCGAGGATCTTGAAGAGCGTGTCGAGCCCGACCTTGTATTCGCCCTTCTCCATCCGGGACAGGTCCGACTGGAGAACGCCGATTTTTTCCGACAGCTCGGTTTGAGTGAGATTTCGCCCTTTTCGCAGCGCGCGAATCCTCGCCCCGGCCAGGTTCGGACGGCCGCTCGAAAAATGCTGTTGCGCCATAATCCTTCGCCTAATATAATCCCGCCTCCGTGAAAGTCAAGACGTCGGGCACGTTTCGAGGCCGAAAACTTCAGTCTGCTTACCTCCTTTCGGAGCTCGTGAGCCGCGATTTGAAATCCCGATACGTCGGCTCGACGTTCGGGCCGGCCTGGGCGTTTTTCGTGCCGCTCGCCTGGGTTCTCATCTACTCTTTCGTGTTTTCCGTGGTCCTGAAGATCCCCCTCTCCGGAGAGCCGCCCGGCGTGAATTTTCCCGAATACCTCCTCGCGGGGTTCCTTCCCTGGCTCGCGATCCAGGAGGGCATCTCCCGTGCGTCGACCTGCCTCGCCGACAACGCCGCGATGGTGAAGAAGACGGTTTTTCTCAAGGAATCTCTCGTTGCGACGGTCGTTCTCTCCGCCGTGTTCAACGAAATGATCGGCTTCGTCCTCTATGGCGGTTACCTGGCCTGGAGGGGCCATCTGGCGCCGGCGTGGATCCCGGTTGTCGCGATGCTCGTGCTCGTGCAGGTCGTCATGACCTACGGGCTGGGCTGCTTCCTCGCGGGCCTGAACGTCTTCCTGCGGGACACGTCGCAGGTCGTGGGGCTGGGCCTCGGGATGCTGTCGTTTCTGACCCCGATCTTCTATTCGGCCAGCATGGTCCCGAGGCGGCTGCGGTGGGTCGTTCAGATCAACCCCTTCGCGCACCTGATCGAAGCGTTTCGGGACGCTTTCTTTCGGCACCGTTTGCCGAGCGCCGGTTCTCTCGCGTATCTTGGGCTCTTCGCGATTTCCGCGGCGACGCTCGGCTCGTTCCTCTTCGCGAAGACGGAGCCGCATTTCGCCGATTTGTTGTGACAGATTCTGGCCGAGCGGCCGAACAAGGAGTTTTCATGAAAGTTCGATTCCGGCGGTTTCCCTGGGCGATCTCCCTTTCCGGCGCCGTCCTCCTGATCGGGGCCTGCTCCTCACCGCCTCCCCGAAGCCGGATGCCCCGGCGGTCCCGGTCGGGTTCCACTATGACCAGCCGAAATCCAAAACCGATCCGAACGTGGTGGAAGAGACCGATTCCTACTATGTTCGGAGATACAAGAAATCCGACATGGTTCTCGTCGGACCCGACCCACGTTCGTCCGCTGATCCTCGGGAACAAGGTGAAGCTTCCGATCTACCGCCAGGACGACAACTACTACTACATCCGAACCGAGAAGTTCACCCCGGAGGAAATTGAGGCCGCGCGAAAGGAGCGCGAAAAAGAAGGACAAGGAAAGGGCCGAAGAGCTGGCGAAGAAGGAGGCCGCGAAGGAGCCGGGGCCGGCCCTTCTGGAAAGCGACTTTGATTCGATCGTCCCCGCGCGGGGGACGCTCGGCGTGCGCTTCGCCCAGGCGGGCGGGGGCCTTCCCCAGGGCGGCCAGTGGAGACAGAACCTGGCCGTCGCGGACATCAACGGGGACGGTTTCCCGGACATCGTCGCGTCTCCGAACCGGGTGAGCTCCGGTCAGACCTTCTATCTCTTTCTCGGTGACGGGCACGGAAACTTTCGCGAGCAGACGCCGGAGTTCGTGGACGATGCGGGCAAGCCGGTGAAGACGAGCGCGACCTACGGGGGAGTCGCCGTCGCGGACTTCGACGGCGACGGAAAACCGGACATCGCCGAGGTGTCGCATGGCGGCGGGGTGCACGTCTACCTGCAGCGCGAGAGCTTTCACTTCACGCCGATGGACAAAGGTTTGCCCCCGAAATTCTCGGGACAGGCCGTTGCGGCTTTCGACGTCGATGGCGACGGAAAGATCGATCTCGTCGTTTCGCGCGATCAGCCGGAAAACGCGGAGCAGATGGATTCGATCGACATGCATCAGGTTCGCGTCTACAAGAACGGGGGGCGGACGGAAGGGTGGAAGTACCTGGATTCCGCGCTCGTCGGCGGCTACGCCTCGAACCATCTCTTTCCGATCCAGCTCGACGGCGACAAATCCCCGAGCCTCGTGATGGGATCGATCTACCTCGGGGGAACCTATCTTCCCTGGCGCAACGACGGGAAGGGGAATTTCAAGGGCTTTTCCTTCGACGCGGTGGAGTTGAGCGCGTTTCACTTCGGCCTCGCGACGGGACACGTCGGCAAGGACCAGAAGCCGGCTTTCGCGGACCTCTACTTCCGGCGCGGGACCGGCACGGACCTGATGGCGGCGGGCGTCAGCATTTACGTCGATTCGGCCGGCCAGTGGAACAGGATCTCGCTGTGGAGGGAGAAGAACTACGGGTCCAGCCATCTCGTTTCGATCGCCATGGGAGACCTGGACGGGAACGGGCTGGACGATCTCGTCCTGCCCGATTTCGTGGCGAAGCGGCTCCGGGTCTTCTACCAGACGAGCGACGGAAAGTTTCTCGAAGCTCCGGAGAAACTCGAGCCGCCCCTCCGGTCCGCCGTCTGTGACGTCCGGCTCGCGGACGTGAACGGCGACGGGAAGCTCGATGTCGTTTTGGCCGAAACGACGTATTCCGAGCGCCCCGAGGATCCGGGTGGTTTCGAGGTGTTTTTGAATCAGGGGAAATGAGAGACCTCACCCCCGCTGATGCCACCCCTTCCCGCGTTGACCTGGCGTCTGAAGGGCTGCCAGGTGGAGAGGGGGTCTTGGGCTTCATGCTTAAAAAGCATATTTTTGCGATTTTCCCCTTGACTTCCGGGCTTGGGGACGCGCATGATCCGTCTGCAGGCCCAGCGGGGCAAAAAAAAGACACGGGAACGAAGCTCTGAAAATCAGGTTTTTTTGGATTTTTAGGAATCGCTTGGAACGAAAATCTGGGAGGTGATGTCATCGCGGCGGGGTTCTCGGATTTCAACGAAAACGAACTCGGAACAATTGATTTAGACGAATTTAGATGAGGAGATCTGAATGAAAAAGACGTTGACCTATCTGCTGGTGGTCGTGGCGGTGGTGGCAGTGGCCTCCAGCGCGATGGCCGTGACCTGCACGATCGATCAGCACCCGGCCGCGACGCTCCTGGTGCCGTATTTCCAGGTGCATCTGAATGCCGACGGATCGGTGGACACGAGCGCCACGCGAACCGACACGCTGATCACGGTTGTGAACGCGTCGAGCGCAGCCACGCTGGCTCACGTGGTGATCTGGAACCGTCGTTCGGTTCCGCTTCTGGACTTCAACATCGCGCTGACGGGCTATGACATCGTCGGCTGGTCGATGGAAGACGTGCTGACGGGAATCATTCCGAGCACGCCGGACAACGGAACGTATGTGAGCAAGGACGTGTGCCAGAGGAACCCGAAGGCGCAGGCGTACTCCATCGACGGACCGGACACGGATGGATCGTTCCTGCGGTTCCGGCCGTCCAACGACACGACGGGCCAGGACAACAACCAGGCGACGACGCAGTACAGCTCGCCGGCATTCGGGGCGGACTTTGCGGCGGACCTGGCCGACGCTCTGGACTACGACTCCAACTGGGACTGCGACGGCGACGGCGATGACGGATCGGCGCCGGATGGCGACATCACGGGCAGCGCGGTTTCCGGCAACGGGAACCTGTCGGGCTACGTGACGATCGACATGGCGAACTTCTGCAGCCTTTCGAACCCGTCGGTGGGAGCGTACTGGGATCAGGACGCGGCCGGCTGGGAGAACAACCTGTTTGGCGACTACATCATCGTGACCAACAGCGGTATCCCGACTCTGGGTGCCTCCACGGTCCAGATCGAAGCGGCGCTGGACACGGTCGTTACGGCGGACAACTTCTACGGGTCGAGCACGAATGTTCCGACGAGCTCCTTCATTCCGTTCGGCTTCCAGCCGTTCAATTACCCGGATTACGAGGACCTCCAATCGCAACCGGTTCGGACGTTCTACGCCCGCTACTGGCAGGGCACGGATGGGCTCAACTTCGCCGACACGGGCGTGACGAACAACGGAGACGAGGGCAACTACATGGCGGCCGTGTTCCCGTTCGTCTCGTTCACCTTCGGCGACCAGCGCGAGCCGCTTGGCGTTCGATACGGCGTCCGCTACCTGAACAGCGGCGGCCTGAGCTCGAACCTGCGCGTGTGGCGCGCCTCGGCCGACGACCTGACGGATCTGACGGGAAATTCCTGCACCGCGCGGGAAGCGGCGATTCTGGCGACGGTATTCGACTCGGATGAAGGAACGCAGCAGATCAACGGCTGCCCGTCTCCGTGCCCGAAGACGTCGTTGAACTTCCCCTACGAGACGCAGCGCACGGGAGTCGATCAGATCGGCGCGCTCGCGGTCAACGGGTGGGCTTACATGAACTTCCTCGGCGCGGAGAGCAACGTCTCCTCGTCGAAGGATCTCGACCAGGCGTGGGTCGACTACGAGATGTCCTCGGGTGTCGCGTTCGTCAACGCGAGCGTCCCGGGCACGCAGCTCGATCCCAGCACCTGCTATCCCGGAAGGGCTCACGGACCTCGCGACCTACGAGTCCCTACCAAGCTTTCGCTTTCTATCCCTGGCCGGTGGGTCTGGGCCACAACTAAGTTTTCTCTGTCTCGGTGGGTGGGGAGCATTTCCCCACCCACCCTTTTTTTTGTGGGGCCGATGCGAGAAGGAAAAATGTTCTAAGCCCGAATTTTTCCTTCCGGCACCGGGAAACCTGTTGCGAAAACCCGTGGGGTGCATTTCATGAGGTTCTTTTTCAGGACACTGATCGCCGTCTCGGTCCTCGGAAGCGCGTTCTCTTCATCCCTCTCCTACGCGCAATCGTGCGGATCCATCGTCAGCACTTCGACTTCGAGCTTTCCCACCGGCACGCACATCGTCGTGGGTATGCGCAAGGAGAGCGGGCCCGGGAACGGCATCGTCGTTCCGACGATCATCGGCGCCGTCCGAATCGACCCGTCGAGCTCGCCCGGCAGTCCCTCGACCCGTCTTTTCGAGCTGGGAAGCCTCGGCGGCGGCCCGATCCAGATCGCCGGCGACACCTGGCAGGGCGTTACGGCCGGTTCCGGATACAGCGACTCCGGCGGCGGACGCATCGCCGTCAACTGGATCGCAAACGGCGCCGGCACTCCGGGCGACGTGCTCGGTCTGGGCGCGGGAAACTCTCTGCAATTCGGGCAACAGCTCGACCCCTTGAACGGATCCGCGACCCGGTCCTCGCAGGTCGCGGTCGCGAAGACGAGCTCGGGCTCGTATTTCGCGTATTTCTCGGCTTCCGACGGCCTGCACGCGGTCAACGTCACGAGTCTTTCCGGAAGTCCCGCCTCGTCGCCCCTTTCCGGCACGCTCGTGAATTCGTCGTGGACGAGCTCCAACGTGATGGTCGTGGGCAACCAGACGACGACGCCCTACATCTTCGCGCTCGTGGGCGGCTCTCTGCGCGTCGGCGCCGTCTCCGGCACGGGGGGCGTGACGGAAGTCGCGTCCTACAGCTTCTCCGGCTTGAAGAGCCTCGACATCAGCTACCAGAACGGCGTGTACTGGGTCTTTCTCAACGAGTTTCCGGCGAACATCGAAGTCCTGGAGTTCAACCCGGGGAGCAGCGGTCTGAGCCATCTGGCGAACATTCCGTCGACCGTGATCTCGTCGGGAGTCTACAAGGCGTATTCCGCATTCTTCGTCCGCGGGGGCTCCTCCCCCGTGCTCATCGGCCGGGCCGTCAATTCCTCCAACACGAGCAAGCTGCTCGGTTACGACCTGGTCGGCGTCGGTGGCGCCGGCTCCGGCTTCTCGGGCGGGAGCCCGGCGATCATCAACATTCCGAATGTCGTCGAGAACGGAGTCATCACCGAGGCGATCTACTTCGAAGGCTACGTTTCCGGAAGCACGGCATATCTGTACCGCGTGCTCACCGGCGCCGAGCCGCGGCTGCGCACCGACGCGATCAACGTGTCGTGCATCCAGGCGGGGCAGAATTCTCCCCCCACCGCCGGCCTGAGCGTGCAGAACATCTCGGCGCACGTCGGGGCCGATCCGACGAACTACGTCGGTGACAAATTCAAAATTACCGACACTTCGGTGTCGAGCGCTCCCATCACCGCGAACTTCTGGGACATGGATTTCACGGGCACGTTCCAGATCGACGCGAACCTCACCTCGAGCACGTTCAATGCCTACCTCCCGTGCAAGCCGTCGAGCGGAGATCCTCTGACGGGGATCGGGTGCTACAACGCGAGCTCGCCCGACACGTCGGAGACGATCGCGAATCAAACCCAGAACACCTACGGCGTCTCGACGAACGTCGGCAGCCAGCCGATCACGCTGGCGAAGCCGCTCACGAAGGTCGCGAATTTCACGTCGGGCAAGGTCAATCTCTTCACGGGTCAGTCGATCGACGCGACCGTCTCCCAGGGATCGCCCGTCAGCTGCGACTGGGTCATCAACGACGGTTCGACCCAGTCCGCGAAGCCGTGCACGTGGTCGTCGTTTGCGGACGGAAACACGTTTTCTGTCGCGGCAAACTACACGGGCGGCTACAAGGCGGCGGCGGTGACCGGAACGGTCAACGTCACGTCGATCATTCCGAATTTCACGGTTCCCGCGACGATTCAGCTCAATCAGACTTTCTCGGTCAAGAATATTTGCCAGCTGGCGTCGGGTGTCTCGATCACCGGGATCAACTATCTGGTCGACAACAACCCGACTGGTGACGCGACCAGCGGAACACCGCTACCGGGCGCGTTCGATTCGATCAACGCGACGACGAGTCTTCCCGGCGAATCCACTGCCGGGACGTACTATGCTCATTTCCATATCACCTATTCCGGGGGGACCGGGACCTCGATCAACTGGGACTCGGGCGCGATCAACGCGACGAACGTCACGTACAACCCCGCGATCAACTTTCCGGATCTGACGCCGGGTTTGGGTTCTCCGGTCTGGACCGCTTCGACGAATACGAGTCTCTCGGTCATGGACTCCGGCGATGCGAGCAAGCCGGATACGGCCGACACGTGGAATTTTGGCGACGGAACGGCGGCAGTCAATTCCACGACGACGAGTCAGAGCGTTGCGCACACGTACACGAAGACCGGAACGTTTACGGTCACGCTCACGGTCGGTTCAAAAGTCGGGGACGACGAGCATCAAGATCACGTCGTCGGCTCCGCCGCCGCCGCCGCCCCCACCGCCGCCGCCGCCCCCGCCGCCTCCTCCACCGCCGGGTGGCGGAGGAGCATGCTCCTCGGTCTCGATTTCGGGCCCGGCGTCGGTCAGCACCGGGGTCGCGACGACCTGGACGGCGAGCGTGTCGGGCTGCAGCCCCAGCTCTTACAGCTGGATCTGGTCCGACAACACGCTGAATCCGACGGGAGGCCCGGGCGTCACGTCGGTCACCCGGACGTTCAACACGCCGAACCAGACCGTGACGCTGACCCTCAGCGTTTCGGCCTCCGGGCAGTCCTCTTCGGCGACGAAACAGGTCTCTATCGGGGGAGGCGCGCCGCCCCCGCCGCCTCCTCCGCCGCCCACCGGGGCGCCTTCGGCGGTCTTCACGGTCAGGGCGCGACTTCAGCCAGTTCGGCGGAACCTATTCTGCGAAGGCGGGCGACGTCATCACGTTCCAGGGTCCGGAGACGGAGAACAGCCCGGCCTTCACCTGGGCCTTTGGCGATGGCTCCACGCGACGGGCGCCGTGGTCACCCATGCCTACAACGGTCCCGGAACGTTCCAGGTCACCCTACCGTGAGAATAGCCTCGGCTGTCGCGACCAGAGCTCAGCGCTCACCCTGAAGATCACGGGGCAGAGCTTCAGCGCTCTCGTCGTGCCGGGCGCCGGGTATCTCCCGAAGAACGACGGGAACGGCAACAAGGTCGGCGCGTTCGCGACGGAGCTCTCGATTTTCAACACGAGCGACAACCCGATCTCGGTCGGGCTCGATTTCGAAGCGGTCGATCCGACGAAGACGACCGATCCCACGAAGTTGAGCTACAACACGTCGATCACGCAGCTGCAGCCGCTCGCGAGCCACGCGTCGTTCTACAGCAGCGACATCACGTCGTTCCTCGGCGGAACCGGCTACGGCACCCTCTTCATCAAGTACACGGGCCAGGCCCCGACGGTCCTTGCGAGGATCTATTACTCCTCCGGCGAGGCGGGGGCTTCGACCTACGGAACTTACCTGCCGACGTATCCGATCAACGGGAGCGGCCCCGTGATCCAGGGAGTCGCTTCTTCCACCCAGAATCTCGTCGGGCTGAAGTTCGACAACGACTTCTCGAGCGGGATCACGCTCGTCGACACGGCTTCGACCGGCGGGGTTTTCGACGTCTCGCTCTTCAAGTCGGACGGAACGCCGCAGGGCCAGTCTCTCGCCCTCTCGCTGGGGCAGTACCAGCAGGCGAAGATCGCCGTCGTCGATTCCAGCTCGAAAGCCTGCGGCGGGCCCTGCTTCCTCGTCGACAGGGATCCGAACAACATCCTCTACGCGAAGATCACGCCGGATCCGAACAGCGCGGGGGCCACGTCCATCGCGATCGGGACCGTCGTCGACAATCGAACGAAGGATTCGTTGCTTCTCACGGACGACACGCCCCGCCAGGTCGGCTCGCCGGGCGCGACTCTCAAATATTTCATCGCCGGCGTCGGCCGCATCGACGGCGGGACCCGGACGGACCTGTACATGCTGAACACGTCGCCGATCCCCCTCACGAACGTGAACGTCCAGCTCCACTACATGGACTCGAGCGTCACGCCCGCCGTGGAGAGGACCTATCAGCTCGCGCAGCTCCTCACGATCCCGGCGGGGGACGCCCTCTCGATCAGCGACGTCGTGACGACGCTCTTCCCGTCCATTCAGGGGACCGTCATCGGGGATCTCGTGATCCAGTACGTCCCGAACGACGATCAGCCGCTCATCATCGAAGGGCGAAATTACAATCTCGACAGCCACGGCGGATCGTACGGAATGCAGCTGCCGGCCTACGCGCTTTCGGACGGGCTGTTGCCCGGTTCGAACTCGAAGATCTTCCTCGCCGGTCTCCACAACGATCCGGACGCGACGACGCCCGGCAGCTTCAACTTCATTTCGAAGTTCGGCTTCCTGGCGCTGGGCGACGCGCCCGTCACGGTTCACGTCGATGCTTACGACGTCACCGGAGGCGCGCCGCTTTTCAGCCAGGACTACATTTTGAACAGCGGTGGCGTCGGCCATTTCGTGTACCAGCCAACGACGGGAAATTCCTTGACGGCGGCGCTCGAAGGGAAGGCCTTCAACCTGATCATCACCGCCACCGGCACGGGAAACACGCCCGTGGCCGCGTTTGCGACCGTTCAGGACCAGCACAGCAAGGACCTCGTCTTCGTGCCGGGCAAGAAGCCGTCGAACTAGAGAGGGCATTCGGTTTCGGAGTCTTCGCGGCCCGGGGCGACCCGGGCCGCTTTTTTCTTGCCGGCCCGCCGTCGCCAGGTGGGCCGCGCTCCGTACAACCGGTAGAATGACACGAAGAATGGACGTCGCAGTCAGGGCGCGCAACCTCGGGAAGACGTACAAGATCTACGAACGGCCGGCCGACCGGCTGATCGAGGCGATCACGCGTTCCTCCCGGCACCGGGACTTTCCGTCCCTGGCGGGAGTCTCTTTCGACCTGCCTCGCGGCGCCAGTCTCGGGCTGATCGGCGAGAATGGCGCCGGAAAGTCCACGCTTCTCAAGATCGTGGCGGGAACGACGACTCCTTCGGAGGGGACGATCGCCACTTCGGGAACCGTGGCCTCCATTCTCGAGCTCGGCATGGGATTTCACCCGGAGTTTTCCGGCCTGGAGAACGCGCGGATCAACGCCGCCCTGCTCGGTCTGTCCTCGGCGGAGATGAAGCGGCGCCTTCCCGAGATCCGCGAATTCTCCGAGCTCGGCGAGTTTTTCGACCGGCCGGTCAAGACGTATTCGTCGGGAATGGCGCTGCGGCTGGCCTTTTCGGTCGCGACGCACGTGGACGCGGACGTCCTGATCATCGACGAAGCGCTCGCCGTCGGGGACGGGTACTTCCAGAAGAAGTCGATCGACCGGATCGTCGAGTTCAAGAAGCGCGGCGGCACCCTGTTGTTCTGTTCCCACGCGATGTACTACATCGCGATGATCTGCGACGAGGCGATGTGGATCGACCACGGGAAGGCCCGGGAGCTCGGCCCGGCCGTGCCGGTGATCGCGAAATACGAGTCCTTCCTCGAACAGAAGGAGCGCCGCTCGGCCGCCGCCCCGGCCGCGGCCCCTCGCTTTCGGGGCGGATCCCGGCGCAGATCACCGAGTGGTCGTCCACGACGGTTCGGGATTTCCGCGATCGGAATTCGCGGCGAGAGAGACGATCGCGGTCGACGTGGAGTTCCGCACGACCGAGCCGTCGCTGTCGTTTCACGTTCGCGTCGGCATCGACCGCGAAGATGGAGTTCAGATTTTCGGCTGCGACACCTCGAATTGGGATCTTGCGCCGCTCTCCGGCAGCGAGCAGTTTCCGGGTCCGCCTCACGATCCCCGCGCTTCCGATTTCGCATGGCAACTTCACGGTCTCGGCGTTCGTCGCCGACGAGAAGGCCCTTTATCCTCATGATTTTAAGAGGCTCGACCCGGGATTCACGGTGCACTCTCCGGAGTACGTCGTGGGGATTCTGAAGGTGCCGAGCGCGTGGACCCTCCAGGAGGCGGAAGCGGCCGCGCCGGAGGCCGCCGAATCTGCGGCCCGCCGGCGGTAACCGGGAGTGGAGCTCGATCGCGTCTACGGCGGCGTGCCCCGGTTTTCCCAGGAGGCACGGTGGTCGAAACGGCTCGCCCTCCGGTTGCTGCGCGCCGTGCCAGCGCGTCTCGAAACCGACCTGTTCGGCGAGGTCCCGGCCGTGGGCGCGGCGCGGGGCGGCTCGGAGGTCGTCTTCGTCTGCGCGGACCCGGAGGCGCTGGTTCCGGAAATCAGTCAGAGGCGCCTCGTTCGGGCCGTTCTCGAGCGCGGGCTCGATCTCGTTTTCCCCGTTTCCAACGAGTCGCCCGACGCCGCGCTCCGGTCGGCGCCGGCGTTCAGCTACGTCACCGCCTTCGGATCTGATCGAAACCGCGGAGCTGATGGCCGGAGGCCATGACGCGCCGGAAAGAATCGACCGCGCCGATTTTCCGGTCTTCGCGGCGCGCCGCTCGTTTCTTCCCGCCTGTCACCGGGCGTGCCGCTGGGGGAGGTGCCCGCGCGCTCGGGAGCTTCGGCGAAGATGGCGTTGGACCGGGCGCCTACGTGCACCGCTACGGCGATCTCGGCGCGTCCGAGCGAGCCGACCTCGCGGAACGCATGCCCGCGGGCGCGCGATCGGTCCTCGACGTGGGTTGCGCGCGGGGCGCGTCGGCTCGTCCTCTCCGAAGCCGCGGCGTCGAGGAGATCGTCGGCATCGAACCCGACGCCGGCGATGCCCGCGCCGCAGCGCAACGCTATGACCGCGTCGTCTGCAGCCGTCTCGAAGCCGTTCGCGGAGAAGAGTGGCAGGGCCGTTTCGACGCGATCCTCTTCGGCGACGTTCTCGAGCATCTCGAGGACCCGGGCCTCGCGCTGGAGCAGGTTCGGCCCTGGCTTTCCCCCCGAGGCCGGATCGTCGCGTCGGTCCCCAACGTCGGTCACGCGGCCGTCGTGGGGGACCTTCTCCAGGGACGTTTCGACTACATTCCGTATTCGATCCTCTCGGGCACCCACGTTCGCTTCTTCACCCGGCGGTCGCTCTCCGATCTCTTCGAGTCCTGCGGCTACGCGCCGGAGGAGATCGCGGGAGTCGAGCCGGAGCCGACCCCCCGGGTGCGCGCATGCGCCGAGCGTCTCGCCGCGCTTTCGCCGGGAAACGCCGATCTCGCGGTGACCGAGTTCCTGATCGTGGCGCGCGCGTACGGCGGCCGGGCCGAATGAAGATCGTCTACCTGCTGGCCTCGAGCATGATTTCGGGGGGAGGGAAGGTCATCCTGCAGCAGGCCGACGAGCTCGCTCGGCGGGGACACGCGGTGACGGTGGTCGGGCCCGAGGAAGCTCCGGCCTGGTATCCCCTGCGGCACGCGCGTTACGAGAAATCGCCGTTCGCCTCGTCGGCGCGTCTCCGAGACGCGGACGTCGTCGTCGCGACATTCTGGACGACGATCGAGCCGGCCGCGGCGGCGTCGTCTGGAGCGCTGTTTCATCTGTGCCAGGGGTTCGAAAGCGACAGCGCCTTCTACGCCGCCCAGAGCGAGGCGATCGAAGGCGCCTATCGCCTCATCCCGAGAAAGCTCGTGGTCTCGCCGCACCTGCGCGACCTCCTCGACCGTCTCGGCTATTCGGACGTTCAGGACGTCGGCCAGGCCTTCGAATCGGAGGAATTCCGCGTCGTCGCGAGGGCGGAGCCGAGCGGGACGCTGAGGATCCTCTTGCCGGGGATCTTCGAGATCGATCTCAAGGGTGTCCGCGAGGCCCTCGAGGCGCTTCGCGGCCTGCGCGATCAGGGATCGGCGTTTGGGCTCGTGCGCGTGTCGCCGGAACCGATGTCGGATGCCGAACGAAGCTGGCGGGTCGTCGACGACTACCACCGGGCCCTTCCCCCGCGGCGGATGCCCGGGTTGCTGGCGGACACCGATATCTTTCTCGGACCGAACCACGAGAACGAGGGCTTCGGGCTGCCGACGCTCGAAGCGCTGGCAGCGGGGCTTCCGGCGGCTCTCTCCGACACGCCGTCGCACCGGTCGGTGGCCGGCGCTTCGGCGATCTTTTTTCCGCCCCGCGATGTCGCGGGGATCCGCTTCGCGATCGCGCGGCTCCTCGGAGAGGAAGCGACGCGCCGGCGGCTGTCGGCGGAAGGGCCGGCGCGCGCCGCGCGGTTTCGGACCGTCGACGTCGGCGACCGGCTCGAGGAGGCGTTTCGGAGGGCGGTTGATGCTTGATCTCTCCGCGATTTTCGTCAACCACCGAACGGCATCGGAGGCCGCGTCGGCGGTCGCGAGCGTCCGCCGGGCGCTCGACGAAGAGTCGGTGAGGGGAGAGATCGTCGTCGTCGACTGCGCTTCGGGGACCGGGGAGGAGGCGGCGCTTCGGGCCATCGGCGCCGACCGCCTGATCCTCCTGGCCGAGAATCGGGGATACTCCGGCGGGCTCAACGCCGGTCTCGCCGCGGCGAACGCGAAGATGCTCCTTCTCGCGAACTCCGACGTGGAGATCATCGCGGGGTCCCTCGTTCCGCTGCTGGCCCGCGCGGGAGATCCCCGCGTCGGCGCCGTCGCGCCGGTGCATTTCGCGGACCGTGCGGGGAGGATCCTGCTGCCGACGGGTTTCGGCGCCGGCTTCCGCCGCGACTGGCTCCAATCGCGCGCGGGGAGGGGCGGACCGGCCGAGACGAGGCGGTTCGAGTGGTTCGCGGCGCGGCAATGGGGACTCTGGAACGAGGGGGGGAAACCGACAATCTGACGGGTTCGGTGCTCGTCGCGCGGCGGGCCGTGTTCGACCGCGTGGGGCGGTTCGACGAACGCTACCTCCACGAGTACGAGGAGACGGAATGGGAGGATCGCGTCCTGCGCAGCGGTCTTTCTCTTCGGGTGGAGCCGGCCGCCCGGGCGTTCCACTTCCACGCGTACGTCCGCTTCCCGCAATCCCGACTCGGCGCGGCGCCGCACCGTGTCCCGACGGGCCTATCGGCGCCGCCACTACGGGCGCATCGGCGAGCTCGCCCTTCGATTCGCGGAAGCGCGAAAGCCGCCGCTTTCGCTTCGGAAGTTCGAAGGGACTCGCGTCGCGGCGCGCGGGGCGGATTTTGCGCTCGCGGTCTCTCCGAACCCTTCGATTCTCCCTTTCGCGGCGGTCGTGCTCGATGCTCCCGTCGAGGCGGCGGATCTCTTCTCGGCCGTCGGCCCGTCGCTCCACGCCCGGGTGTTCCGGACGGGCGCGGGGACCGCCGAAGATCCGTTCTGGATGGGCAGGGCATGAGCTTCACGATCCGCAGGGCGACCGCCGAGGACGCCCGGCATTTGCCGCCTCTTCACCCGCGTCTTTCCCCGGGAGATGACGCTCGAGGAATGGCGGTGGAAATACGCGACGAATCCGGACGGCTGGCTCTCCGTCGTCGCGGAGGTCGACGGCCACATCGCGGGGCACTACGGGGGGTGGGGCGCGCGGGTCCTGATCGAGGGGACCGAGACGACGCTCTTTTCCCTGTGTGACCTCTCGACCGATCCGGACTATCGGCAGACCGGGGGCCGGCACCGGCTGTTCCGCTCGATGGCGGAGGAATGGAACGGACTCCTCCGATCCCGCGGCATTCCGTTCTCCTATGGTTTCCCCGGCCGCACGCGCTCGAGCTCGGAGGACCGCTCGTCGGATACCGCGCGCACTTTCCCATTCGCGAGCTCCGCTTTCGGCTGGGCGGGGAGCCGCCGCCGGCGGAGGGCGGGGCCGATCTCGTCGGCCCTTCGTTCGACCGGCTCTGGGAGCTCGCCCGTCCTCTCGTCGATCGGGCGAGCCTCGTCCGCGACCGCGCTCGGGTCAACTGGAGGTTTCACGCCCGCCCCGACCGTTCCTACCGCATGGTCTGCGTCGAGGAGCCGGGCGGCGAGTGCGCCGCGTGGGCCGTCTTCTCGCTCCTCGGCTCGAGCGCTCTCGTGATGGATTTCCTCGCCCGCGACGCGAGCGCGGAGACGTTCGAGAAATTGTGGCGCGCGGCGAGATCCGAAGCCGCGGCGATGGGCGCTTCCAGCCTCGTGTTCTGGGAATCGCCCGGCGGGCCGTGGCGTCCGCTCCTTCTGGAAAAGGCGGGACAGCCGGGAGGCGAGATCGTCGACGCCGGATTCGGATTCGCCACGGCCGTCGTCCACGAGGAAGAGGCCCTTTCCCGCTTCCTCCGAAACCTCCAGTTGACGGCCTCGCTTTACGATGACCGGTAGCGTTTGCGATTTCCTTGCAGCCATGCCATAAATCGGCATAACCGATGGAAGAGAAAGACTTGATTCCCTATGAGGCCGCGGAGATCCGGGCCGAGAGGGTTCTCGCGCTGGCCGCCCACCCCGACGACGAAGTTCTCGGAGCCGCCGGCCTTCTCGCGTTCTTCGCGGAAAGCGCGGAGGCCGTCCGCGTCGTCGTCCTGACGGGCGGCGAGGCGCAGGAAGAACGCGGCGAAGGCTCGTCGGACCCGGACATCCGGCGGCGCGAGGCGCGGGAAGCGGGCGCCGAGCTCGGGATCACCGACTACGTCTTCGAGAACCTGCCCGATCGCGCGCTCTCCGGTCGGAAGCGCGATCTCGCGAAGCTGCTTCGCGATCACGTGTCTTCCTTTCGACCCGACGCGATCGTCCTTCCGTCGCCGTGCGAGATCCATCCCGATCACCGGGCCGTCGCCGAAGCGGGATACGGTCTCGTCGCGGGAATGCGCGCCGCGGATGCCGAATTCGAGTCGTATCGGCTTCTCCGGCTCGTGTTCTACGAGGTCACCCAGCCGATCCTGCCGAATGCCCTCGTTCCGCTCGGCCCCCGCGCCGAGAAGAAGGCCCGGGCCGTCGGCAAGTTCGTCTCGCAGGCGGCCGTCCGCGATTACGGCGGGGCGATCGCGGGCTTGAACGCCTTTCGCTCGCTGACCCTCTCGGGGGGCGCCGGTCCCGCGGAAGCCTTTCGGGTCATTTCCGCCCGGGACGCCGCCGTCACGCCCCTCGCGGAGCTTCGACGGGCAATTGGCCCGGCGTCGATCGCGGCGGGGTCGCATCCAGACGGCGCCCGCGGCCGCCGTCGTTCGGACGAAGAATCGCCCCGCGCTGCTCGCGGAGGCGCTCGAGAGTCTCGCCGCCCAGACCGTAAGGCCCCGAAACGTCGTCGTCGTCAACGACGGTGGGGCAGCCGTCGAACCGCTTCTCTCCCGCTTCGAATCGGCATTCTCGGTGCTGCCGGTGACGCATGAAAAGTCGCGGGGAAGGTCGGCCGCGGCCAACGAAGGTCTCGCGAGGGTTCGCGACGACACCGTCGTCTATCTGGACGACGACGACCTGCTCGCGCCCGATCATTTCGAGAGGCTGCTCGCCGCGCGCGCCGCCGGCCCCGAACCGATCGTCTACTCCGACTCCGTCGTCGTTCTCCTCGCGCGCGAAGGCGACGGGTGGAAGGAGCGCCACCGCGAGCTCCAGTACTCGATGGATTTCGACGGCGACTTTCTCCTTTACGCGAACTACATTCCGCTCCCGTGTGTTCTCTTCGACGCGGCGCTCGTCCGCAAGGCCGGAGGGTTCGACGCCAGCCTGGAATTCTCGGAGGACTGGGACCTGCTGATCCGGCTTTCGCGCGAGGCGCCGTTTCGTCACCTGCGCGCCGTGACGGCCTATTACCGGGTGTTCGAGGGAGAGGAAGGGCACGTCGAGTCGGGAGGGGAGCCGTTTCTCGCGGCGCGCCGGAAGATCCTGGAGCGATACCGCGCCTTTCGCGACGACGAGATGCCCCTTCGCGTGCTCGACCGGCTTTCGAAGCGCCTCTGGGAGCTCTCCGAAAAGGAATTCCGATCCGCCGGAGAGCTCGCCTACCAGCGGGCGAGCCATCGCCGGCTGGCGGGGGAGGCGCAGAGCCTCCGCGACTGCATGGCGGAGATTCGCGCGGAGTCGGATCGGCGTTTGGGAATGATCCAGTCGCTCGAGTCGGAGACGCGGCGGCTCGCCTCCGAGGTGCTCGACGCATCCCGCCTGGGACAATCGCTCTACGGGGAGATCGGCCGGCTGACGTCCCTGATCCGCGCGATGGAGGGCACGAAGGCGTGGCGCGTCCATGTCTGGGCGGAGAAATTTCGGGGCCGGAAGTGAATCGAAGAGTCGTCGTGCTGGCGCCCGAGCCGATTCGCCCGCGCATGGCCGGGATGGGGATTCGGGCTCTGGAGCTCGCGCGGACCCTGGCTGCGGACTTCGAGGTCCGCCTCCTCGTTCCGAACGACCCGGCCGAGGCCCCGGCCTCGAAGGGGGTGGCGATCGTCGGAGCGCCTCCCGGATCGGAGACGTTCCATGCCGAGATCCGCGATTGCCGCGCCGCGCTCGTCTCGGGACACGCCGCGAGCTATTTCTTCCTGGCCGCGCCCCATGTGCCCGTCGCCGTCGACTGGTACGACCCGTTCCTCGTGGAAAATTTTCAGTATCGGGAGACGCTCGGCGAAAGCGTCGAGGCGAACGATCGGTCCGCGTGGAACCTCGCGCTCTGCCGGGCGGACCTGTTCCTCTGCGCGTCGGAGGAGCAGCGGCTCTTCTATCTGGGGATGCTGCTGCAGGGGGGCCGGGTCAACGGAGCCTCCTTTCAAAACGACCGGAGCGCGAGCTCCCTCGTTCGCGTCGTGCCGTTCGGGGTCGAAGCGGCTCCGTTCGCGGCCCCGGACGCGATCCGGGGGAAAATCGGCGCGAACGAACGCGACCCCGTTCTGTTTTTCGGCGGCCTGTACGATTGGCACGACCCGGAGCCGCTCTTTCGGATCTGGCCGGCTCTTCTCGCGGAGTTCCCGTCGATTCGGCTGATCTTCTGCGAGAACCCGAATCGGGAAAGCACGCCCCAGAGCGTCTACGAGTCCGCGTCCTCGGTCGCCCGGAGGCGCGGATGGGCGGGCGCTCGGTTTTCTTCCTGCCCTGGACGCCGTACGAACGGCGCGGCGAGCTCTACGGGGCGTCGACCCTCTCGGTGTGTCTCTGCCGTCCGGGGCTCGAGACGCAGCTCTCTTTTCGAACGCGGCTGCTCGACTCCGCGGCGTACGGGCTTCCGTCCGTATCCCTGGAGGGCGGCGGCCTGGCGCGCGACCTTTCCGCGGCGGGCGCAGGTACCTGCGTCCGCGACGCCGACGGTCTTCGCGAGGCGATCCGGGGCTACCTTCGGGACGACGTCCGACGGAAGGAAGCTTCGCGCCGGGCGCGCGAATTCGCGGAAGGGTTCTCGTGGAGCCGGGTCGCGCTCCCGATCGCCGAATTCTTCGAGCGCCCGTCGATCTCCGGCCGGCTCGATTTTCCCGAGCGCCGGCCCCGCCCGGCGTTTCGTCTTCTTCGGAGGGGGCGCTGACGCCGCGAGCGACGATCGTCATCGTCCACCACCGGGGGCGGGAACGTCTCTTTCGGACGCTGGCGCCCGTCGACCGGCAGGCCGCGGCAGAAGGCGCGGAAGTGATTCTCGTGGACAACGCCTCGCGCGAAGGGGCGTCCGCGGAAACGGCCCGGCGGTTCCCCCGCGTGCGGATCCTGCCGCAGGAGCGGAACCTGGGGTTCGCCCGGGCGTGCCGGGTGGGCGCGGAAGCGGGCTCGGGATCCCGCGTCGTCTTTCTGAACGACGACGCCGTTCCCGAGGACGACTGGCTCGCGAGCTTTCTCTCCGCCGCGGACCGAAAACCGCGCGACGTGACGGCAATCGCCGGGCGCCTCACCGACTCCTCGGGAAAGAGAAACGATTTCTCCAACGGTTTCCTGACGTTCGACGGGCACGCGTTCTCCGATCTCGTGGGCGCGCCGGCCGTTCCGGGCGTCGCCGGCGAGGAGAGACTCTTCGCGTGCGGCGGCAACATGCTCGCGGACCGCGAGGCTTTCCTGGAGACGGGCGGATTCGACGACGACTATTTCGCATACCTCGAGGACGTGGACTTCGGGTGGCGTCAGTGGATTTTCGGCAGCCGGATCCTCTTCGAGCCGGGCGCCTCGGCCCGGCACGAGGGCGGCGCGACGGGCTCGGCTCTCGGCGTGTTCAAGCGGGGTTTCCTGATCGAGAGAAACGCTTTCGCGACGGCCTACAAGAACTTCGAGGCCGATCACCTCCGGGACGCCCTGCCGGCGCTGCTGACGACGTTTCTGGCCCGAATCTCGGCGATGGTCGCGCGGGACCCGGGGGCCGAGGAGCTGTCCCGCGACCCGTACGACGAGCCTTCGGGGAGAAAGCGATGGGCCTCGGCGTTGTCGCGGCTGTTCGGGATTCGGCCGGGAGAAGGCGTCGTCGTGAGAGACCCCCTCGCGATCGCCCAGCTGCGCGCGCTGCGCTGGATCGTCGCCGCGCGGGACGCGCTCCAGCGAAAACGGGAATGGGTCCAGGCCCGCCGGCGGCGCGGGGACCGCGAGATTTTTTCGCAATTTCCGGCCGCGGTCGTCCCGACCTACCCGGGGGACGATCTTTTCTCCTCGCCGTTCTTTGAGGAGATCCGCCCGCGGCTCCTGTCTCTCAAGGCTCGAACGCTGGCCGACATCTTCGTGGGCCTGCCATGAGCGCCGAGCTGTCCGTCGTCATTCCGACTTACAACCGAAAGGACACCGTTTCGCGGGTCCTCGACGCGCTCGGCCGCCAGACGCTGGCCCGGCCCCGTTTCGAAGTGCTCGTCGTCGACGACGGGTCCAGCGACGGCACGGCGGAGATCCTGAAGAGCTACTCCGCGCCGTTCGATCTCGAGGTGATGACGCAGCAGAACACGGGGCCGGCGGGAGCGCGGAACCGCGGAGTTCGAGCGGCGAAGGCGGAGATCGTCGTCTTCCTCGGCGACGACACCGTTCCGGAGCCCGAATTCCTCGCCGTTCATCTACGGTCGCACCGCGAAGCGGTCGGCCGAAGAGTCGCCGTCCTCGGGTACACGGGCTGGCCGCGGGAGCGGCGCGTGACCCCGTTTCTCCACCACATCAACGAATACGGCCTGCAGTTCGGCTACGAGTTGATCGAGGATCCCGATGCGGTTCCTTTCAATTTCTTCTACACGTCGAACATTTCGGTGCCTCGCCGGGCTCTCGTGGACGTGGGGCTTTTCGACACGACCTTTCCCGACGCCGCCTGGGAAGACATCGAGCTCTCCTATCGCCTGTCCCAAAACGGATACGTGATCGTCTATCGGCCGGCTGCGGTCGTCCGGCACCATCACGCGATCACATTCGATTCGTTTCGACGGCGGCAGGAGCGTTCCGGCCGCGCGGCGGCGATCTTCTATCGCAAGCACCCGGAGCTGTCGGACTTTCTCGGGGTGGGCTCGGCCCGGGTCGAGAGCACCGGCGTGTCCCTTCCCCTGCGATTCTGGGCCGGCCTGTGCGAGCGCTGGGAGATCCCGGGCGGGCGCCGGGCGATCGATCGGGTTCTCCGGGCGGACTACCTGCGAGGCCTCAAGAGCGCTCTCGCCGATGCCCCTTGAAGGGGACGGCCTGACCCACACGGAGGTCATCGCGCCGGGCACCCTTCGGAACCGCACCGCCAAGCCCCTCAATCATTTGAGGTTTTCGAGGCCCCGCCGGGGGGCAGATGGTCGCGAAATTGCTCTACCGTTTCAGCGGAGGTTGAAATGTCGAGAATGCGAGTTTCCTTTCGTTCGATTTCGGTCCTCGCTCTTGGCGTCGCCTTTGCGATCCTGATCGCTTCCCGCCCGGCCTCGGCGGCGACGTCGAGATCGAGCGCGTCTCACGCGACTCACTCCTCGGGCCATATGGCCCCGTCTGTTCATTCGGGCGGATCGCACGGAGGCGGTGGATCGCACGGCGGCGGGTTTCATGGTGGCGGCGGGTTTCATGGCGGCGGCGTTCATGTATTCGGCGGCTGGGGGGGCTGGGGCTGGTATTCCCCCTGGTGGGGGGGTGTACGGTTATTACCCGTATTCCTATCCATATCCGCCGTACCCGTACCGGTACGCCGCCCTCTCCCGGTGGACGGCCGTGAAAACGGACGTCGAGCCGGACGAGGCGGCCCTTTACCTGGACGGAAGGCTGATCGGGACCGCGGACGATTTCGACGGTTATCCCGACAAGCTGTATCTCGGGACGGGGCACTATCGGCTCGAATTCCGGCTCGACGGGTACGCGACTTACGCGACCGAGATCGAGGCGGAGCCCGGCCTGTCTTTTCGAATCCAGGAGCACTTGAAGAGGATTCCGGGGGCGAAGCACAACGGCACGTACGAGCCCGCGCGTCCGGAAGGGGACGTGGTCCGGTTCTTCCGCAAACGGGGCGACCGGCTGCAAGTGGCGTCCCCGGACTCTCCGGACATGTATGCTCGCCCGCGCGCGCGCCAGCCGGAGCCGAACCCGGGTGACGGCGACGAGATGCAGCCGGAGGACGAGGCTCCCGAGGCCCCGGGCGAAGAGCCGCCCTCCGCAATTCCCGAAAATTCCGACTCCCGCCTTTCCTTCGAGATCGAGCCCGCGGAAGCGGCCGTCTACGTCGACGGCCGGTTTGCCGGCGGAGCGAGGGAATTGAACGCGATGTCCGAAGGCTTCGCGGTGGACCCGGGCGAGCACCACGTCACCGTGACGTGCCCGGGATATCGCGAGACGACCGTGGAAGTGATGGCGCCCGCGCGGAGAAGCGCCCGGGTGGCGGTGCGATTGAGAAAGTAAATCGTGGTATAATCTTCCCGTCCGAGAAATGGTTTCGGGGGGAGGTTGTGAAGGCGGGCGTCCGATGCATCCAAGCTGTCACCGATTCGCTCTTAGCGTTCTAAGTTCCGCGCTCTTCCGACATCCTCCTTCTCAACCCCGTGTTCGCCTCCTCCCCCCGATTATTTCTCGGTCCTCCCCTCGTTCAACCTGAGAAACAATCGCTCGAACCCGAGCCTCTTGTGGCGGCTGCGCAGGAACGCTTCCGGGAGGGCGTCCGCCTCGCGGGCGGCTTCCTGGAGAGCTTCGGGCCGGTAGCGCGCCGCCACCCGCGCGAGCTCCGAGGCGGCGCCGACATGCCGCAGCCGGTCGGATGAAGCGCCGGAAGCGAGGATGGCCGCGTCCCGGAGGACCGAGGCGATGAGTGCGGGGGCGGAATCGTCCTCCGACGCCGCCGCCGCGAGAGAGAGCAGGGCGGTCACGGAGCCGTCCCCGAGAGCGCCCAGAACCAGACGGCGCCGCTCGCGCGCCGCGTCGAGGTCGATCGCCTCACCGGGCTCGAGCCCGAAAGCGGCGGCGTCGCGCGCGTCGGACGGCGCGAGGCCGTCGGCTTCGAATGCCGCCGCAAGGTCCGACGGCCTTCGGGGCGAGAGCCGCCGGTGCACGCAGCGGGACCGGATCGTCGCGAGGATCGATTCGGGCGCCGTCGCGGTGAGCAGCCACTGGACGGCTTCTCCCGGTTCTTCGAGCGATTTCAGCAGCGCGTTCGCGCCGGCGTCCCGCAGCGCGTCGGCCCCGTCGATCCAGATCATCCGCGCGGGGCCCTCGTAAGGGCGGCCGGACGCGAATCGAACAGAATCGCGCACGTCTTCGACCTTGATCTGGAGCTGGGGGCCGCCGGGGCTCACCCGCAGGAAATCCGGATGCGAACCGTCCGCGACGCGCCGGCAGACGGAGCAGGAGTCTTCCCGATGTTCGGGACAGAGGAGGCGTCTCGCGATCGCGAGGGCCTCGCGGCGCAGCAGAGCGGGAGAATCGCCGGAGATCAAGAGGGTGCGCACGTCAGCCGAGGAGTCCGGAGATCTCGCGTTCCACGTCCCGGAAAACGTCTTCGGGAGGCCGCGTCGAGTCCAGGACGCGGAACCGAAGCGGCTCGCGCCGCGCGATTTCGAGATACGTCTCGCGCACCCGCCGATGAAACGCCGCCTCCTCGGCCTCGAACCGGTCCGTCCGGCCTCCGTCGCGCTCCCGCGCGCGGGCGAGACCCACTTCCGCCGGACAGTCGAAAAGGAGCGTCCGGTCGGGCCGAAGCTCTCCGACGCTCCACCCGTCGATTCGGGAAACGAGGTCGGAGTCGATTCCGCGGCCGCCTCCCTGGTAGGCGAACGTCGCGTCGCTGAAACGGTCGCACAGAACGAGCGCGCCCCGGGCGAGAGCCGGAGCGAGGGTCTCGGCGACGTGCTGGCGGCGGTCGGCTTCCAGGAGCATCAACTCCGCGAGCGGATCGAGGCGGCGGTTCTCCGGATCGAGAAGGATTTCCCGGATCGCGGAGCCGATCCGCGTTCCTCCGGGCTCCCTCTCCAGCAGCACTTCCGCGGCGCGGCTTCGAAAAAACGACGCCGCGCGCCGGGCTTGCGTCGACTTTCCGGAGCCTTCGATTCCTTCGAACGTGATGAGCGGCATCGATCTCCCGCCCGGACTCTATCGCACCCCCGGCGCCGACAAACGTTTGAACCATTTCTCGGTCGATCCGTATAATTCATTCAGTTTGATGAACTTTGGGTCCCGCCGAGCGCTCCTGATCTTCGGCTTCGTGGGTTTGGCAATCGCTCTGGGCTCTCTCGCCGACATGTTCGTCCGGCGGCCCGCTGACGGCGTCGTCCCGAACCCCTACGGGCAGGATGCCGTCGAAGTGCGCGAGGTTCTTCGGGGCTCCGGCGCCGAGAAGGCCGGCATTCTCGCCGGGGACCGGATTCTCGGCATCAACCATCGGATGGTTCGCGGACCCGCCGACGCGAGGCGGGAGTTGTTGAAGTCCAGGATCGGTTCCCGGGTCTCGTACATGGTGGAACGCGGCCGGAACAACGTGTTCGTCACGGACGTCGCCCTGACGGGCCGGATCCTCGCGGACACCTCCTACTTCTACGAAGCGATCCTCGGGTTTCTCTTCTTCGCGATCGGGCTGTTCGTGTTCTGGAAACGGCCGGAGGACGGAGCCGTCCGGGTCTTCTTCGTCGTTTGCGTGCTGTTCCTGCTGTTTTTCGTGTGCCGGCTGAGGCCGGCCTCCTACTGGTGGGTCGATCTCTTCGTCCAGAACACGGGCACGATCTCGCTGTTTCTCCTGCCCGCGACGTTCCTCCACTTCTTCCTGATTTTCCCGAGGCCGAATCATTTTCGGTTCGCCGAAGAGGATCGCGCGGGCTCGAGCGCGCGGAGGCTCCAGGACTTCCTGAACGGAAGTCCGCTCCTGTACTTTCTGATCTACGCGATTCCTCCCGTCGTGTTCATCTTCGACGTGCAGCGCCAGATGGAGGGGCGCGCGGTGAAGCTGCTCTCCGGGGCGCCGCTGGCTTCCTGGGTGCTGCTCGGAGACTACCTGGTGCTCGGCCTCGCGGCCCTGGCCCACTCCGCTTTCACGCTCGAGAACCCGCGCGAGCGGCGGCAGGTGACGCAGGTCTTCGTCGGAACGATCCTCGGCACCGCGCCGTTCGTTCTCTTCGGGATCGTGTTTCCGACGGCGCTCCACAACGACGCCTACGTGTTCTACGGAATCGCCCCCATGGTCCTGATCCCGCTGACGTTCGCTTACGCGATCGTCCGATTTCAGATCCTCAACGTCCGCGTGATCGTGCGGAAGTCGCTGCTCTACACGTTTTCGACCGCGATTCTCTTCGCTTTCTACGCCGGCGCCCTTTCCGCCGCGAACGCGCTCTTCGCGAACTCTCGCCTGGCTTCGTCGCGGCTCTTTCTCTTCGGGGTGTTCCTCGTCGTCATCCCGACGTTCGAGTTCCTCCGGCGCAGGCTGCAGAATCCCATCGACCGGCTCTTCTTCCGCGAGAAGTACGACTACCAGAAGGCGATGCTCGAAATCTCGGAGGCGGTCGCGGGCGAGCTCGACCTCGCGCGCGTTTCCGATTACCTGACCGCGCGGATCCTCTCGCTCCTGAGGCTGTCCGGAGTCGAGCTCTTCCTTCGCGATCGCGACGGTCATTTTTTCGGGAGGGAGAACCGGGACCAGAGGGTGCCGGCCCGTTCGCTCGTCGCGCGCTTTCTCCAGGGTTCGTCGAGGCCTCGCGGCATCGCGGAGCTGAAGTCCGGGTGCTGGGGAGAGCCGGACAGCGTCGCGTTCCTCGATTCGATCGCGCGCCGCGGGGTTTCCCTCCTCGTTCCGATCATCTATCGCGACCGCCTCATGGGCTTCTTCGCGCTGAAAGGCAAGC
Source organism: uncultured Acidobacteriota bacterium (assembly GCA_963773815.1). GTDB lineage: Bacteria > Acidobacteriota > Thermoanaerobaculia > UBA5066 > DATFVB01 > CAWEYG01. Next base: position 227,009 of record CAVZCI010000016.1, on the reverse strand, counting down.
TTTCCGAGGAAGCCTTCGACCCGGACGATTTCCTCGTGCTCGAGACTCTGGCCAACCACGCCGCGACGGCGATCGAGACGGCCTCGCTCCACGACGAGATGACGCAGCAAGCGGAATTCCGGCGCGACCTGGAGATCGCCCGAGACATCCAGACGAGCCTGTTTCCGAAGGAGTTTCCGAAGATTTCGGGAGTGAAGTTCTCGGGCGGAAGCCTGCCGGCGAAGGTCGTCGGCGGAGATTTCTACGATTTTTTTCCGTTTCAAAACGGCGCTCGCCTCGGCTTCGTCATGGGCGACGTGTCCGGGAAGTCGATTCCGGCCTCGCTGCTGATGGTCGCCTCGCGCGAAATCATTTACGCGGGATCGCGCAGCACCGAGGACCCTGGCGCGCTCTTTCGCGAGTCGAACCGGCGCATCTACGACATCAAGAGGAAGATGTTCGTCGCGCTCGGATACTTCCTCCTCGACGTCGAATCCCTGACGCTCAAGTACGCGATCGGCGGGCAACCCCTGCCGTTCCTGCTGCGCACGGGGGACGGCGGACCCCGGCAGCTCGAGCCGCCCGAATTCCGCCTGCCCCTGGGCGCGCTTCGGGAGGTTCCCTACGACACTCGCGAGGTCTACCTGAGGCACGGAGACGTCCTCTTCTTCTACACGGACGGGTTTACCGAGGCGATGGACGCGGACATGAACCCGTACGGCGAGGATCGCTTGATGCAGTCGTTCGCGAAGCACTCCTCCCCGAACCTGGAGGAGACGGCCCGCGGTATCCTTGCGGACGTGCGCGCGCACGTGGCGGACGCCGAACAGTACGACGACATGACCTTCATGCTCATGAGCATTTCGAAAGGATGACAGGATGGCGAGCACGCGCAAGAGCTGGGGAATCGCGGCCGCGAGCCTCGCGGTCGCGGCCGTCTCGGCGGCCCTGTTCCTTCTCCCGCGGCGGCAGGTGACGACGACGTCGGACCGCGCCTATCGCGAGTACGTCGAAGGAAACGAAGACTACGATCGGATGTATTTCGCCGACGCCCGGCGGCACTACGAAAAAGCGCTTACCGACGATCCGAAATTCGTCATGGCGATGGTGAGGGTCGGTCTGATCGAGTTCTACGAAGGCTACGGGAACACCCCGCGGGCCCAGGAGGTCCTCGAAGCCGCGAACCGGCTGCGCGGCCGCGTGACACGGCGAGAGCGTCTCGTGCTGGATCTCGCGCGAGCCTGGGTCTATCACCGCAACGACGAAGCGACCCGAATCGCGAGGACGCTGAAACAGGATTACCAGGACGAGGTCGGGTACCAGTGCCTGGCCGAGGACGCGATGCGCCTGAACAGGACCGAGGACGCGGCAGCCCTGTTTCGCGAGCGGCTGGCGCACGATCCGAACTGCGCCCAGGCGTACAACTACCTCGGATACCTCGAGGCGACGCGCGGAAACATTCCCGAGGCCCTCGCCGACCTGAAGCGCTACGCGTTCATCGCGCCGGACTCGGCGGATCCGCTGGAGACGCTCGGCGAAGTCGAGACCGCCCATGGCGACTACGAAGCCGCGATCCGCGATTTTCAGAAGGCCCACGAGTTGAAGCCGAATTTCTACGGCTACCTCTACCGCCTCGGAGTCGCCCAGGAGAGACGCGGGGATTTCGCTCTCGCCCGCGCGAGCTACGACCTGTCGTTCGGGCTGACGCAGATGCCGATCGAGAAATTCGTCGTCGCGCAGAGACTGTTCTTCCTCTCGCTGCGCGAAAAAGACTTCGACCGGGCGCGCGAGGCGATCGAAACGATGCGGAGCGCGAAAATTCCTCCGAAGCTCGGCGGGGTCGACGAGATTTTCAAGGCCGTGCTTTTGAGCGACGAGGGCCGGACGAAAGAGGCCGAAGCCGCCCTCGACACCGTTTCGTGGAAGGACCCGGATCCCGTCATGCAGGCGGAAATCGAACGCCAGCTCCGCGTGGCGCGCGGAAGAATCGCGTTCTGCGACCGGCGGTACAGGGACGCGATCCGCCTGTGGGAGAGCGCGCTGCCTTCCCCGGGAGAGGCGGGCGACCTCGACAGACAGGCCAACGCGATCCGGTATCGCGCCCTGCTCGCGGAGGCGCAGGCCCGGTTGGGCGACTTCGACGCCGCGGAGCGGATTCTCGCCGCGAACCGGAAGTTCAATCCCCGCGATCTCGACACGATCGCGGCGGAATCCGAGATCGGGAAGCTGAAGAAGGCGGCGTGAAGACCGACGAGGGCGGGATGAAAGCCGAGCTCGGCCGCGATTTCGAGGTCCAGCACCGGCTGCTTCTCCTCGAGACGATTTACGACGCCGCGCTCACGCTGACGGCGCTCGAGTCGGACCGGGAGCTCGCGGAGGAAGTGCTGTCCCGGGCCGTCTCGGTTCTGGACGCGGCGCGGGGGTTTTTCCTTTCGCTCTCGGAGGACGGGCAGGTGTCGTCGCGGGCCCTTCTCGGTTTTCCGAAGAAGACTTCCGACGCGGTTCTGCTCGAGGAGCCCTTCCTGGCCGAGCTCGAGCAGGCGCGCCAGCCGCTGTCCTGCGGCAAGATGGTTCTCCTCCGGACGCCGGTCGCGAACGCGCTCGGCGTGGCGGTCGGCGCCGACGACCGGAGTCTCGGCTGGATCGTTCTCGCCGACAAGGAGTCCCGGAGGGGAGCCCTCCCGTTCGGGCTCGAGGACGAGCGGTTTCTGTCGTCGCTCGCCGCGCTCTCCGGCGTCGCGCTCGAGCGCCGCCGCCGCCTGTCGCGGCTCGAACGGGAGAGAAACCGCCTGGAGGAGGAGAATCGCAGGCTGCGGGACGAGTCGGGGAGGTCGGCCGCCGATTCGTTTCTCGTCGGCGAGTCCGTTCCGATGCGGCGCGTTCTGGACGTGGTCTCGCGGGTCGCGGGGTCGTCCGTTTCGGTTCTCATCACCGGAGAGAGCGGCACCGGCAAAGAGCTGGTCGCTCGTCTCATTCACGAAAAGAGCCCGAGGCGCCAGGGCCCGTTCGTCGCGATCAACTGCGCGGCCCTTCCCGAGTCGCTGCTCGAGGCGGAGCTGTTCGGCATCGAGCGCGGCGTGGCCACGGGCGTCGAGGCGCGGGCCGGGAAGTTCGAGACGGCCCAGGGAGGCACGATTCTCCTGGACGAGATCGGCGACATGCCGCTCGCCCTGCAGGCCAAGATTCTCCGTGTTCTCCAGGAACGGGAGTGCGAAAGGGTGGGAGGCCGCAAGCGGATTCCGCTGGATGTTCGCGTGCTCTCCGCGACGCATCAGGACCTTCCCCGGATGATCGCGGAGAAAAAGTTTCGAGAGGACCTCTACTATCGCCTTCGGGTCGTCGAGGTCTCGCTGCCCGCTCTTCGGGACCGCCGGGAGGATCTCCCGCGGCTCATCCGCTATTTCCTCGCGAAATTCGCCGCGCGGGAAGGGAAATCGCCCGCGACGCTGGACCGCGAGGCGATGGCGGCGCTTCTTTCACATTCGTTTCGCGGCAACGTGCGGGAGTTGGAAAACGTCCTCGAAGGCGCGGCGGCGCTCGCGCGGGGCGGGGCGATCCGCCGGAGCGACCTGCAATGGATCGAATCGCGTTCGAACGAGGGAGCGCTCCCGTCCCCGGCGGAAGGCGACGCCGTTTCTCTTCGCCAGCTCGAGTCGCGCCACATCCAGCGCGTGCTTCGCCTGGCGAACGGAAACAAGAGCCGCGCGGCGCGAATCCTCGGGATCGATCGCCGAACGCTGTACCGGAAGAAAATATGAGGCAAAAACGCACTGTCGCATATAGCCACGTTACAGGCGTTAAATATTTGATTTTATTGCTTATGTTTGATTTAGCAACAGGCGTTACGATTGCTATGTGTGACATGATGCTGCAGCGACGGGTGATTTCGGGGCGCGAAAAGAATCGATGAAGTCATTGCGAAAGAAAGGTTTGATCGCGTTCGAACCGTTCCGGAGTTCTGGCAGCCTCTTTGCGATGGGGAGTGTTCGCCATGATCCCTCGAGCCCGAATCACCTCCCTCAGCGCGCCGGCGTCTCGCGCGCTCTCGATTCTCCTTTCGAGCCTCGCGGGCGCCGCGCTGCTCGTTCTGCCGATTCCGGGCTGGGGATGGACGGCCCTTCGGGCGTTCCTCCAATTCTGAGAGTGTCCGGATGACCGCGAAAGAGGTTTCTCTTTCGATCCCGGCCTCGCCGGGCATGGAGCTCGCCGCGACCGCGCTGGCGGAGGTCCTCGCCGAGTCGATGCGGCTCTCTCGGGATAAGATTGACGAGGTGAAGCTCGCGCTCGTGGAGGCGTGCATCAATGCTTTCGAGCACGCCGGCCGGGGAGGTCACCGTGTGGACGTTTTTTTCCGGATTTCCTCGGCCCCCGGCGGCGGGGAGATGTTCGAGGTGACGGTTTCCGACCGCGGCCGCGGCTTCGACCCCTCGCGGGTCGAGCCTCCGTCGCTCGAGAAGAAACTCCGAGGCGACAGCAAGAGGGGCTGGGGTTTGAAGATCATTCAGAGCCTGATGGACGAGGAAGAGATTCGATCGAGCGAGAAGGGAACCACGATCGTCATGCGGAAGTACAAATGAACGAGTCCTGCAGAGTGGAATCCGTTCGCGACGGATCGGTCGCGGTTCTCCGGACCGACGGCTACATCAACCGGGAGGGCGGCGAAGAAATCGAGCGCTGCATCCAGACGCTGCTCGAAGGCGGCGTCTCCCAGATCATCCTGAACCTCGAGAAAACGAAGATCGTCAACTCGATCGGGATTTCCATTCTCATCGAAGTGCTCGAGAAGATGATGGACCGCAAGGGCACGCTCGCGTTTTGCCACCTGACCCCCACGATCGACAAGACGTTCCGGATCATGGGCCTGGCCCAGTATGCCGGCATCTACGGCTCCGAACAGGAAGCGCGCGCGGCACTCGCCCCGGCCCGATGACTCCTCCGACCTCGCTCGCGGACCGCGTCCGGGAAGCGCTCCTCGCGCTCGGGGAAGAACCGGGAGACAACCTCGATCTCGCGCTCGCGCGCGTCGAAGACGGCGCAGGCCACCCGGGCGAGGCCGACGGCGGCGCGGCCTGGGTCGCCGCGAGGGTGCTCGCGCGGGCGCTCAAGGAAGTGCGCTTCGAGCTTCGGGAGCGCGCCGTCGAGCTGGAGTCTCTCTACGACGTCGGGCTCTCGGTCGGAGGACGCCTCGAGCTGGACCGGCTGGCCGATGAAATCCTCCTGCGCTCGATCTCCCTCACGAATTCCCGTTCGGGATCGCTGCACCTCTTCGACGGCGAGCATGCGGCCGTGTCGCGCTCCTTCGGGGGGACGCTCCTGAGCGAAGAGGCGGCCGTTCGGATCGAGCTCGATTCCGACGGGGCGATCAACAACGACGCCCGGGCCTTCCCGACGGCCGGCGTCTACCTCTCGGACTGCGAAAAGTGCCTCGTCGTTCCGATCCAGCACGAGGGAAAGCGGCTCGGAGTGCTCGCGGTCGCGGACAAGGAAACGCGCGACGGGACGATCGCGGATTTCTCGCTTTCCGACGCGCGGCTCCTGATGCTGTTCGCGAGCCAGGCGGCGACCGCCGTCGAAACGGCGCGCCTTCATCGCGAGGCGGTGGAGAAGGAGCGGCTGGAAAGGGAGCTGGAGCTCGCCGCGACGATCCAGCGGGAGATCCTTCCGAGGGAGATTCCCCAATTTCCCGGTTTCGAGGTCGCTGCCGACAGCCTCTCGACGCGGCAGGTCGGCGGCGACTATTTCGATTTCTTTCCCCTCTCCGGCGATCGATTCGCGTTCGTCGTCGCGGACGTGTCCGGAAAGGGAGTGCCGGCGGCGCTCCTCGTGTCGACGCTCGCGTCCGCCATTCATCTTCAGATCGAGGACGCGCGGACGCCCGCCGACCTGATCCTGCGCGTGCACCGCCATCTCTACCGGTTCTCCCGAGCGAGAAAATTCTCGACGCTGTTCTTCGGCCTCGTGGAAACGGGCTCGGGCCGGATGACGTACGTGTCGGCCGGGCACAACCCCGCCCTTCTCGTGCGCCCTTCGGGCCGGGTGGACATGCTGGGCGCGACCGGCCGGCCCGTGGGGATGTTCTGGGAATCGACGTGGAAGGAGGAGAGCGTTCACCTCGCCGCGGGCGATCGCCTGTGCGTCTATACCGACGGAATCACGGAGGCGCAGAACGAAGCCGGCGAAGAATTCGGCGTCCCGCGGCTGCGAAACGTTCTCGCGGGCGCCGGGGAGGAGCCCGTCGCCGACACGGCCCGCCGGATCCTCGAGGAAGTCCTCGCGTTCGCGGGTTCCGAGCCCCAGTACGACGACCAGACACTCGTCGTTCTCGCCCGCCACGAAACGTTGTAAATTCGCTTTCCATGAAGCTGATACTCGCCTGCGCCCTCGCGGCCGTCCTGGCCGAGACCCGGCTCGCTCCCGCCGCCACGATCCTGAAGAACGCGCGCGTCGCCGTCCGGGCGGGCGCGGCGGCCGTCCCCCTCGACATCGCGGTGGAAGGGGAGAAGATCGCGTTCGTCGGACCGCCCGGGCAGGCCGCTCGACGGTACCCCGGCGCCGCGGAGATGGATCTGTCGGGCGCCGTCGTCTATCCCGGTTTCACCGACGTCCACGGCCACCTCGCCGAGCTCGGCCTGTCGCTGGAATCGGTCGACATGAAGGGCGTGCTTTCCGCGAAAGCGTGCGCCGAGCGGATGGGGGGGCATCCGGCTCCCACGGGCGTCTGGGCCGCGGCCCAGGGGTGGGACCAGAACCTCTGGACGCCGAAGCAGTTTCCCGACGCGTCCGACCTCGATGCCGTTGTCCCCGATCGGCCGGCGTTCGCGACCCGGATCGATGGCCACGCCGTCTGGGTCAACAGCGCCGCGATGAAGGCCGCCGGCGTGACGCGCGAGACGCCGGATCCCGCGGGCGGCAGGATCGTGCGCCGCGCCGACGGATCCCCATCGGGGGTGTTCGTCGACAACGCGATGTCGCTCGTGATGCGGGCTCGCCCGGCCGTCTCGCCGGAGGACTTGCGCCGCTACTTTCAGAAGGCTCTCGCGTCTTGCGCGTCGGTGGGCCTGACGGGCGTGGGCGACGCTTCGGCCTACGGAGCAAAGGAGATTTCAGTCCTCAAAGAAATGGCCGGCCGCGGCGAGCTGCCGATTCGCGTCTCCGCGACCGTCGGCGGAGCCGACCCCGATCTCGAGACTTTTCTTTCCCGGGGCCCGTTTTCGTCCGGTCTCCTCACCGTTCGCGCGGTCAAGATCTACGCGGACGGCGCCCTCGGCAGCCGCGGGGCGGCGCTGCTCGCCGACTATTCCGACGATCCCGGGAACCGAGGCTTGATGGTCACCCCGGCCGGGACGATCGAGCTCGTGGCGGAGCGTTCCTTTCGATCCGGATTCCAGGTCTGGATCCACGCGATCGGAGACCGGGCGAACCGAATCGCCCTCGACGCGCTCGAAAGCGCGGAGAAGAAAATCCATCCGCGAGATCCGCGTCCCCGCATCGAGCACGCGCAGGTCGTCGCGCCGGAGGACCTGCCGCGTTTCGCGAAACTCGGCGTCATCGCCTCGGTCCAGCCGACCCACGCGACTTCCGACATGCCCTGGGCGGAATCCCGGCTCTCGAAGAGCCGGATCGGAGAGTCGTATGCCTGGAAGAGCCTCGAGAAGGCCGGCGCGCGCCTGGCCGGCGGCAGCGACTTTCCGGTGGAATCGAACGATCCGCGCCTCGGTCTCTACGCCGCCGTGACGCGGCAGGACCTCCACGGCAATCCCCCGGGGGGATGGCGGCCGGAAGAAGCCCTTTCCCGCGACGAGGCGATCGACCTCTACACCGGGTGGGCCGCTTACGCCCTTTTCGAGGAGAACACGAACGGCTCGATCGCCGCCGGCAGGAACGCCGACTTCTCGGTGTTCGACCGCGACCTCGTCCGCTGCCCGCCCGCCGAAATTCCGGCGGCGCGCGTCGTCCTGACGATGGTCGCGGGGAAAGTGGCCTTCCGAGCGCCATGACGGCAAGTCGCGGCGCGGCGCTGCTTTTCGCGGCGGCGTTGGCTTGCGCGGCCTGCGGAGGCGAAAAGAAAATGGCCGGCGACCCGGAGGCCGAAGCGCGCAGCCGGATGGTCCGGACGCAGATCGCCGCGCGCGGCGTTCGGGACGCCCGGGTCCTCGAAGCGATGGGACAGATCCCGCGGGAGCAGTTCGTCGACGCCCGCTACCGGAACGAGGCCTACGCGGATCACCCGCTGCCGATCGGGGACGGGCAGACCGTCACGCAGCCCTACGTCGCGGCGCTGATGACGGAGCTCCTCGACATCCAACCGTCGGACCGGGTGCTCGAGATCGGCACGGGCTCCGGCTACGAATCGGCGATCCTGTCCCGGCTCGCGAGCCGCGTGTATTCGATCGAGATCCTTCCGGAGATCGCGCGAAAGGCGGAAGAGAAGCTCCGCGCCCTGCATTGCGAGAATATCGAGTTCCGCGTCGGCGACGGCTACCGCGGGTGGCCCGAAGCGGCGCCGTTCGACGCGATCATCGTGACGGCCGCGCCCCGGAAGATCCCGGAGCCTCTGCTCGACCAGCTCGCCCGGAACGGCCGCATGGTCATCCCCGTCGGCGACTTCTACCAGGAGCTGAAAGTCTTCTCGAAAGCCGCGGACGGAACCGTGTCGGAAAAGTCGGTCCTCCCGGTCCGCTTCGTCCCGATGACGGGCGAAGCGGAGGAGCGGTAGGGCTCAGCGAGCGATCGCGTTTTGGTGCCCGCTCCGGGCAGTCCCGGAATTGCTATCCTTCCGCGGTAGGAGGGAGCTCATCATGAAGATCCGCATTCCCGCTCTCCTCGTAGCCGCAGCCGTCGCGCTTCCGCTGCTCGTCGGCTGTCCTCCCCCCCGCCGCGAGGGGTCGTGTACGCGCGAATCGCGCCGCCGCCCGCAAGGGTGGAAGTCATCGGCACGGCCCCCGGGCCCCAGTACGTCTGGATCGGCGGCCACCACGAATGGCGCGGCAGCGCTTACGTGTGGGTCGGCGGCCGATGGGCGGCCCGTCCTCATCGCCGGGCCCGGTGGGTGGCCGGTCACTGGCGCCACACCCGCGAGGGCTGGTACTGGGTCGACGGCCGCTGGAAATAGCTCCGGGTTAAACTCCGGGAGATGTCCTATTCCTGGGAGCGGCTGAGCGGGGCGGAGAAGGACCGGATCCTCGAGGCGATCGCCGCCGGGTCTCCGGCGCCGCCCCCGCGCGTCGTCGAGTTCAACTGGCAGGACCGCTGCAACATCGACTGCTTTTTCTGCTCGACAGCCGGCATGCGCGCCGGGGGAAAACAGCTTTCCGGGGAACGCCTTCGAACGCTGTTCGACGAAATGCGCGACTTTGGCGTCCGGGCCGTTCGATTGACCGGAGGCGGCGAGCCGCTCTTCCGGAAAGACGCGGTCGAGCTCATCGAAGGGCTGGGACGGCGCGGCATTCGCGTCACGGACCTGACGACGAACGGAGTCCTCCTGACCGAGCCGGTCCTCCGCGCGCTCTATTCGACGGGCTGCGACCAGATCACGGTTTCTCTCAACGCCGGCGACGCGGAATCGTACGCGGCGATGATGAGAACGTCGCCGAAAAATTTCGACCGTGTCCTGGAGAACCTTCGAATCGCGGCCCGGGTCAAGCGCGAAACCGGCGCGGAAACGATGATCCGCGTCCAGTTCCTCGTCTACCGCGAGAATTTCCGTCAGATCCCGCTCATGCGCCGGGTCTTTCTCGATTCGCAGGCCGATCGCTTCTGGTTCAACGGGCTGTATCCGGTGATCCCGATCGAGCCGCTCTCGGCCGCGGAGACCGACGAGATGCTCGCGCTGTACGAGTCCGTTCTCGCGGACGATCTCTTCGATTCGTGCGACGGCTTCTTTTTCTGGGAGAGCCGGATCGCGGACCGGATCGCGGAATCCACGCGGGAGGTCTTTCGCCACGCTTCGCTCTCCCGGCGGGCCCGCGTGAAGTGGAAAGGGCTCTTCGACCGCGGGGAACGCGAGCTGCGGGAGACGGCGTCGCTGCACGAGTTCTGCCTCGTCGGCTGGTACTCCGCAACCGTCAACGCGAACGGCGACGTCGTGCCGTGCTGCGTCCTGCAGGACCGCAAGACGGCCGTCCTGGGGAACCTGAACGAGCGGTCGCTCTCGGAAATCTGGCACGGGAAGCCGTACGAGCGACTTCGGACGGAGCTGCGCGAGCTGATGGCCCGGCGTGGCGAGGTCCGGGAATTCGGCGGCGCGTGTTTCGCCGAGGAGATCTGCGCGAAAAAAGGGGAGTGCCCGAGCCGCTCGTCCTACTGGACGAAAGACACCGCGTTTCGGCGCCAGTTTCATGGAATGGTCGAGCGGATGGAGCCGCCGGCTGGCGCTCCCTTCGAGGGCGCCACGCCGCTCTCGCCCGGGCCGCCGGGGCTGCCTGTCCTTCCCGCGAGGTGAGCGTGTGATTTCGATTTCGGGCGCCGCGTCTCTCGATCCGGTCCGGCGGCGGCGTTGCCAGCGCGCCCTCGCCGCGCCGCCCTGAAGGAACCGGAAGGTATACTCGAACCGATGGCGGGTTCGCACGGCTGGGCCGAAATCGACACGGAAAGAAAGCGCGAGATCATCGCGGGGATCGTCGGCGGCACGGCGACGCGAGGCCCCGTGCACGCGGAGCTCGACGTCACGGACCGCTGCAACGTCGCCTGCTACTTCTGCAACCAGCAGGACGTCCGCACGAAGGAGCAGCTGTCGATCGAGCACGTGCGGCGGCTCGTCGACGAGCTCGTCGAAGGGGGGTTGAAGTCGGTGCGCCTCTCCGGCGGAGGCGATCCCCTCTACCACCGCCAGATCGCCGAAGTCTTCGACCACCTGCAGGCGCGCGGCGTCGTCGTGGACAACCTGACGACCAATGGCGCGCTGCTCGGGCCCGAGATCGCGCGGCGGCTCGTGGAGAACCGCTGCCGCGAGGTTCTCTTCTCGTTGAACGCGGCCGACGGGGCCGACTACCGGCGCATGATGCAGGTGCCCGAGTCGACGTTCGACAGGGTTCTCGAGAACATTCGAGGGCTTCTCGCCGAGCGCGGCAGCGGTCCCTTTCCAAACGTCGTTGTCCAGTTCCTGATCGACCGCAAGAATTTCGCCGATCTCCCTCGCATGTACCGCCTCGGCCGCTCGCTCGGCGTCGACCGGATCGCCGTCAACCCCGTGCTCGAAATTCCGCTCGAGCGGATCGACGGGAATCTCCTGTTCGAAGAACTGGCGGATGGTGAGGCGCTTCGGCCCCACCTCGAGGAGGTCCTTCGGGAGGACCGCGAGGCCGGAAAGCTCCAGATCTGCTTTCCGTTCCAGGCGTGGAACATCATGGCGGACGAAATTCGCGCGCAGCTTCGAGTTCAGGCAGCGGAGCCTTCGCGCGAGGTGTTTCCGACGGCGCCGTCCTTCCGGGAGATCGACGGGCAATGTTTTTTCGGCTGGTACACGGCGGCGGTTCGCGGAAACGGGGAGCTGTACCCGTGCTGCATGCTCCTGAACCCCGAGTACAAGCCCCTCGGCAACGCGCTCGAAGGCACGTTTCCGAGCCACTGGCAGGGCCCGAAATTCACGAAGCTGCGCGAAGAGCAGCGCGAGGTCATGCTGCGCGGCGGGAGGATGTTCTACCGCGAAGGCCGGTTCGAGACGCTCAAGCGCCAGTGCGTCGAGCCGTCGCTGTGCGGGTTGAAAAACATGTTCTTCCGGGGCGACGAAGCGTTCTACGCCGAGCTCCGCGCGGAGATGGACAAGCTCCGGCGGAAAGAGGTCCGGTGGATCGGGACGCCCCGGCAGATGGCGCGCGCGGCGGAGGTGTTCGCGTTTCGCGCATACCACGGCGTGAAGGCCCGCCTGCGCCCCCTCCGGCAAAGGCTCGCGCGGCTTCGAAAAGCGCGCGCCTGAGCCTCGAGATGGCCAGACCGTTTCGCCGGACCAAGATCATCGCGACGCTGGGCCCCGCGACGGACCCGCCCGGGATCCTGGCCGCGATCCTCGAGGCGGGCGTCGACATCGTTCGCCTGAACGCCTCGCACGGGGAGGCCCCGGACCACCGGAGAAGAATCGAGGCCGTTCGCGCGATGGAGCGGCGCCTCGGACGGCCCATTCCGATCGTCTTCGACCTGTCGGGTCCGAAAATCCGCACCGGGACGCTTCCGGGCGGTCCCCGGGAGGTCCGCAAGGGGCAGCGGGTCGTTCTCGCTCCCGCGTCGGAGGCCGCCGGCGCCGACATTCCGACGAACTACCCCCGGCTCGCGCGGGACGTATCGGCAGGGGACCGCATCCTCGTGGACGACGGCCTCCTCGAATGGGTCGTCGAAAGAGTGAGGCGGTCGAGAGTGGAGTGCCGCGTTCGGGTCGGAGGGCTTCTCCGCGAGCACAAAGGGCTGAACTTCCCCGGCGTGAGGCTTTCCATCGCGCCTCTCACCCGGAAGGACCGGCGGGACCTCGCGTTCGCGGCGGCGGCCGGCGTCGATTTCCTGGCGCAGTCGTTCGTGAGGTCGGCCCGGGACATCGAGCTGCTGAAGAAGATGCTTCGCCGGAGCTCCGCCGATCTTCCCGTCATCGCGAAGATCGAAAAGCCCGAGGCGCTGGAGGACCTCGACCGCATTCTGGAGGTCGCCGACGGGCTCATGGTCGCGCGGGGCGACCTCGGCGTCGAGCTCCCGGCGCAGGACGTTCCGGAGATCCAGAAGCGGCTCATCAACCGGGCGAACGAGCGGGAGATCCCCGTGATCACCGCGACCCAGATGCTCGAATCGATGATCGAGCACGCGAGGCCGACGCGCGCGGAGGCCTCCGACGTCGCGAACGCGATCTTCGACGGAACCGACGCGGTCATGCTCTCGGCCGAGACGGCGACGGGGCGGTATCCGCGGGAGTCCGTCCGGATGATGGCGACGATCGCGCGGGTCGCGGAAGAATCGGAATTCCTGAAGAGAACGTTCCTTTCCCGCAGCGACGATTCGGTCGCGCACGCGGTGACGAAAGCCGCGTGCCAGACCGCCTCCGAGGTCGGAGCCCGGGCGATCGTCTGCTTCACGGAGACCGGCCGGACGGCGCTGCTGCTGTCGAAATTCGTGCGGGGAAGGCCGATCTACGCGATCGCGCGCCGGAAGGAAGCTTGCCGCAAAGTGACGCTATACGCGGGCGTCACCGGCGTCACCCTCGCGATGCCGTCGAACACGGACCGGATGGTCGAAAACGCGAAGGCGAAACTGCGTCGGGGCGGCTTTCTGAAACCCGGGGACCGGGTCGTGATCGTTTCCGGCTCCACGCGCGGCCGGGGCGCGACGAACCTCATGAAGGTCGCGACGGTCTAGCGCTTCGAAAACACGGGCGTATAGGCCCCGAGGAGCTCGCGCTTCCACCACTTCCCCGTCCGCCGCTTTTCCTCCAGCGTCGTGAACTTGTAGTCGTACAGGAGCGCGCGGACGTAGCGCGGCGGAGCGCCGGGAAAAGGGTTCGTCTCCAGGAGGCGCAGCACGTCCGGGGAGCCGTCGAGGAGGCGCGACAGGAATCCCTCGAGCCACGGGTTCTGCTCGAGCGAGCCGAGCGCCGCGAACCACATCTGCCAGTCCAGGCGCGGCTGGTGCGGCTCGACGAACGCGGGCCGGCGCGCGAGATCCCCCGGCTTCCAGCGGAACTCGTAGGGCTTCCAGGTTTCGCCGTCGGCGCTTCCTTCGACGACGATTTCCGGGCGCGTCGTCGTCATCACGGCGAAGAGGCCGTAGCTGTTGATCGTCCGAAACGGCTCGACGGCTTCGGCGAGCAGAACGGCGGAGCGCGGCCAGATTCGGTGGAAGAGAGCTTCTTCGGCCTGAAGGCCGCTCACGACGACGACGACCGTTGCCAGGACGGCGAGCGCCGGCCGGCGGCCACCGGCGGCGCGTCCCGGGCGCCGACTTCGGGCGGCGGGCAAATCGGCCGGGCAGCGTCTGGTCGTCGCAGGCGAGCAGGCAGAGCGCGATCGCGAGGAGGTTGAAGAACGCGTAGTTGCCGGTGAGGCCGATCGCGACCTGGAGGGCGACGAGCAGGGCGAGCCCGAAATTGCGAAGCCGGCGCGGCGCGAAGATCAGCAGCGAAGCGCCGAGCTCGACGGCGAACAGGACCGCGGCGGAGGCGCTCTGTACTTTCGCGGGAAGGTGGTGCGCGTACCAGCCGATCCACGTCGGGAGCGGCTGCGTCTCGTAGTGGTGGCGCAGGGCCGTGAGGCTGCGCCACGTCCGGTCGCCGCTGGCAAGCTTGACGACGCCGGAGAAGAACATCAGGCGGAAGAGCAGCCAGCGGGCGAGGCCATGCGCGATGCCCGGAGGATCCTCGGCTCCGCCGCGCCGGAGCCGCAGCGGAGCGAGAAAGATCGCGAGAAACAGCGCCTCCAGCAGCAGCGTGTCCCACTGGAAGCTCAGAAACTCCTGGCACACGACGCTGAGCGAAAGATAGAGGGCCCAGAGGAGGAACGCGCACAGCGCCGGCGCGAAGTCCAGCATCAGCAGGATGGAGCCGATCGCCCCGGCGAGGCACAGCGCGTGGAGAAGCCCGTTCGAGCCGGAGATCCAGCAAAGCGTCGGAGCGAGCCAGAATTTCCGAAGTTCCGAACTGGGCCGAGACGGCGCTGCAGGAATCTCGCGCGGGGAGAATTCCGTTTTCTCCGACGAGGCCGTCGATCTGGACGCCGAGCGAAAGGAACGCGACGAGGGAGATCGCGCCGAGAATCCGCAGGAAGAGCCAGGTCGAGCGCGCGTACGCCGGCACCGAGGGATCTCGCCCCCACGCGAGCGTCGTCAGCTTCGCCGCGGAGTTTCGGTGTTCGGCGATCGCGCGATAGGCGAGCTCCGTCACGGCGGCGAATCCGGGAAGGCGGCGGTAGAGACGCGAGCGGCCAGTGCCGTCCTCTCTCCGCGAGCGCGCGGAACACGGCCTCCGCGCCGCGCGCGACTTCCCCGGAGGGGAGGACGAGGTGCACGGCTTTGCGGAGCTGTTCCTCGGGGATCTCGGGGAATCGTCCGCCGCTGCTCCTGGAACGGATGAAAGACGACTCTGCCCCGGAGTCCTTCGCTTCCATCGCTCGACCCAGAACCGGCAGAAGCCGCAGTCTCCGTCGAACAGCATCGTGGGCTGATCGGGCGGCGACGCGACGCGAAGGACGCTCATCGCCGCAAATCGCGCCCGGTCATCTCCTTCGGCACGGGAATTCCCATCAGGCCGAGCATCGTCGGCGCGACGTCCTTCAGGGCCCCGCCGGCGGCGAGGGGGCGGCGATCGTCTCTCGTCGCGACGATCAGCGGAACCGGATTCGTCGTGTGGGCGGTCTGCGGGGCCCCCGTCTCCGGGTCGATCATCTGCTCCGCGTTTCCGTGGTCCCCGGTCATCAGCAGCGCCCCGCCGCGGGCGAGAACCGCCTCGAGAAGCTTTCCGAGACAGTCGTCGAGGCATTCGACCGCTTCGATCGTCGGCTCGAGCTTTCCCGTGTGGCCGACCATGTCCGCGTTCGCGAAATTCATCACGATCGCGTCATAGATGCCGGAGGAGACGGCCTCGATCGCTTTCTCCGTGATTTCGGGCGCGGCCATTCGCGGCGCGAGATCGTACGTCGCGACTTTCGGGGAGGGAACGAGCAGGCGCGATTCCCCGGCGAACTCCTTTTCGACGCCGCCGTTGAAGAAATACGTCACGTGCGCGTATTTCTCGGTCTCGGCGAGCCGGAGGTTCAGGACCTGCGCCGATTCCCACGCTTGCGCGAGGATGTTGACGAGCCGCTGCGGCGGAAACGCGACCGGCAGCGCGAATTCCTTCTTGTAACGCGTCATGCACACGAAATCGACTCCGGGGCGCGCTCCGCGAGAAAAGCCGGAGAAATCCTCCTTCGTGACGGCTTCGGTCAGCTGGCGCGCGCGGTCCGCCCGAAAATTGAAGAAGACGGCCGCATCCCCTTCGGCGAGGCTCCCGACGGGATCGTCGCCGTCCAACACGACCGTCGGCGCGACGAACTCGTCGGTCTCTCCCCGGAGAGCCGCGTTCGCGAGCGCTTCGGCCGGGCTCACGGCCCGCATTCCGATTCCGAGCGCGATCGCCGCGTATGCCTTCTCGGTTCGATCCCATCGGTTGTCCCGGTCCATCGCGTAGTAACGGCCGGAGATCGTCGCAATTCGGCCCGTCCCGATGCGGGAGATCGCGTCTTCCAATCGCTTGACGTAGAGGGGGGCCGATTGAGGGGGGGTATCCCGTCCGTCCAGGAAAGCGTGCACGAACACGTCGGGAGGTCCGTTTCGGGAAGCGAGCTCGAGCAGCGCGAAAAGGTGGTTCTCGTGGGAATGAACGCCGCCACCGGAAACGAGGCCCATCAGGTGGAGCGCGGTCCCGCGCGCCTTCGCGGTTTCGCAGGCGCCGAGAAGCGCGGGGTTTCGAAAGAAAGATCCGTCGCGGATCGCGAGATCGATGCGCAGAATGTCCTGGGGAACCATCCTCCCCGCGCCGAGATTCAGATGCCCCACCTCGGAATTCCCCATCTGGCCGGCCGGCAGCCCGACGTCCTCCCCGGATGCCAGAAGCGTCGTCGACGGGTATTCGGCGAGCATCCGGAGGTAGTTCGGAGTTCTCGCGAGGGCGATCGCGTTTCCCCGCGTCTCTTCGCGAACGCCCCAGCCGTCGCAAATGACGAGGACGACGGGCTTGGCGCGCGGGGCGCCGCGGTCGGGCATTTTCGTGAGAATATTCCGATTCGGCCGGATTTTGGAATTGATTTCGCATGTGATTACATCCTGAGGGAAAGCGAGGTCCGAGTGAGCTCAGTCCGGAACGAAGCCGCGCCGTCCAGCGCGGATGTCCAGCTCGACCAGCTCTGTGTCGATACGATTCGGACGCTTTCCATGGACGCGGTCCAGAAAGCGGAGTCGGGCCACCCCGGGACGCCGATGGCGCTCGCGCCCGCGGCCTACGCTCTCTGGACGCGCCAGCTTCGGTACAACCCGGCCGATCCGAACTGGCCGGACCGCGACCGCTTCATCCTCTCGAACGGGCACGCCTCGATGCTGCTCTATTCGGTTCTCTTTCTGACCGGCTACGGTGTTTCGCTCGACGACATCCGCCATTTCCGGCAATGGGGCTCCTCCACGCCGGGACACCCGGAGCGAGGGCACACGCCGGGCGTGGAGGTCACGACGGGACCGCTCGGGCAGGGATTCGGGAACGCCGTCGGCATGGCGATCGCCGAACGGCTGCTCGCCCGCCGCTTCAACCGCCCCGGCCAGGAAATCGTGAATCACCGCGTGTGGGGGTTCTGCAGCGACGGCGACCTCATGGAGGGAGTCGCGTCGGAAGCGGCGTCGCTCGCGGGTCATCTCCGGCTCGGAAAGCTGAATCTTCTCTACGACGACAACCACATCACGATCGAGGGGGACACGAAGCTCGCCTTCGACGAGGACGTCCAGAAGCGATTCGAGGCCTACGGCTGGCAGGTGCTGCGGGTCCCCGACGCGAACGACCTCGACGCCTTCGGGAAGGCGTACGGCGAGGCGGCCGCCGAGACCGGAAGGCCTTCCCTCATCATCGCGAGATCGCACATCGGGTACCCCTCCCCGCACAAGACCGATACGGCGGAGGCTCACGGATCTCCGCTCGGCGAAGAAGAAGTCCGAGCGACGAAGAAGATCCTCGGATGGAACCCGGACGAGCACTTCGCGGTTCCGCCGGAAGCGCTCTCCCGCTGGCGAGACGCGGGAAAGCGCGCGGGACGGGCGCAGCAGGAGTGGCAGGCCTCATTCGACGAGTACGCCCGGCGGTTTCCCGACCTTGCGGCGGAGTTCCGCCGCGATCTCGACGGCGGGCTCCCGGACGGGTGGGACTCGGAGATCCCGGAGTTCGCGGTCGCGGACGGAAAGATCGCGACGCGCAAGGCGTCGGGGAAAGTGCTGAACAGGATCGCGAAACGCTATCCCGCCCTCGCGGGAGGTTCCGCGGACCTCGCGCCCTCGACCGACACGCTCCTCGACGGCGAGGAGGACTTCGAGGCGGCGACGACCGGGCGAAACTTCCACTGGGGCATTCGCGAGCACGGCATGGGGGCGGCCCTGAACGGCATGGCGGCGCACGGCGGCGTGCGGCCGTTCGGCGCGACGTTCTTCATCTTCTCCGATTACATGCGCCCCTCGGTGCGGCTCGCCTGCCTTTCCCGGCTCCCCGTGATCTACGTCTGGACGCACGATTCGGTCGGCCTCGGCGAGGACGGGCCGACGCATCAGCCGATCGAGCACCTCGCGTCGTTCCGCGCCATGCCGAACATGACCCTGATCCGGCCCGCCGACGCGAATGAAACCGCGGAGGCGTGGAGGTCGGCGATCGGGCACCGGGAAGGGCCGGTCGGCCTCGTGCTCACGCGGCAGGGGCTTCCCGTTCTCGACCGGACGAAGCTCGCTTCGGCGAAGGGCGCGGCGAGGGGCGGCTACGTTCTCTCCGATCCGCCGTCGGGAAAGGCGCGCCTGATCCTGATCGCGAGCGGCTCCGAAGTCGCGGTTGCGCTCGCCGCCCAGGAGATCCTCGCCCGGCAGAACGTCGCGGCGCGGGTCGTTTCCATGCCTTCGACGCACATCTTCGATCGCCAACCCCGCGAGTATCGGGACGAGGTGCTCCCTCCCGACGTGCGTGCGCGCGTTTCCGTCGAGGCCGGCGCGACCTTCGGCTGGGAAAAGTACGTCGGGGCGGACGGGATTTCGATCGGCATCGACCGCTTCGGCGCGTCGGCTCCCGCCGGGACCGTTTTCAAGGAGCTCGGAATCAGCGCCGAAAACGTCGTCCGGCAGGCGGAATCGCTGCTGCGGGAGCGGAAAGCATGAAAGTCGCGTTCGGCAGCGACCATGCGGGGTTCGCCTTGAAAAAGGCGCTGATGCCGTTCGTCGAAGAGCTGGGCCACAGGGTCACCGACCTCGGCAATCTCGAGCTCGATCCCGCGGACGACTATCCGGATTCCGCTCGCGCGGTCGCGGTCGCGATCGCCCGGGGGAAGGCGGATCGGGGGATCGTCGTGTGCGGGTCGGGGGTCGGCGCGTCGGTCGCCGTGAACAAGGTGCCGGGGTCCGCGGCGCGATGTGCCACGACACGTTTTCCGCCCGCCAGGGCGTGGAAGACGACGACGCGAACGTGATCACTCTCGGCGAAAGGGTCGTCGGGATCGCGCTCGCGAAGGAGGTCGTCGCGGCGTTCCTGTCCGCGCGGTTTTCGGGGGCCGAACGCCATCGCCGACGCCTCGAGAAAGTGAAACAGATCGAGATCGACGCGCGAACGGGAAGTTTCGATTTTCCGGAGGTGAAGGAATGAGCCGCAATTCTCTCTTCCAGCTCAAGGACTTCGGGGTCTCCGTCTGGTGCGACGAGCTGTCCCGCGCGATGATCCGCGGCGGCGAGCTGCAGAAGCTGACGGAGGAAAAGGCGGTCGTCGGCGTCACGTCGAACCCGTCGATCTTCCAGAAAGCGCTCGCGGAAGGCAACGCGTACGACGCCGACATCGAGAAGCTGGCGGCGGCGGGGAAGACGAAGGAGGAGATCTTCGACGCGCTCGCGACCCAGGACATCCGCGAGGCCTGCGACGTCTTTCTTCCGATCTATCGGAAGACGAAAGGCGAGGACGGGTTCGTCTCGATCGAGGTCGCGCCAGATCTCGCGTCGGACACGGAAGGCACGGTTCGCGAGGCGACCCGTTACCACCGGGAAATCGCCCGTCCCAACCTGATGGTGAAAATTCCCGGAACGCCGGCGGGGATCCCGGCGATCCGCCGGATGATTGCGGCGGGAAAATCGATCAACGTCACGCTGATCTTTTCCGTCGGGCGGTACGCGGAGGTCGCCGAAGCCTACCTCTCGGGCCTCGAGGAGCTCGCCTCCCGCGGCGGAGATCCGCACGGCGTCCATTCCGTCGCCTCGTTTTTCGTGTCGCGGATCGACACGGAAACGGACCGGAGAATCGACAAAAAGCTCGCGGACATCGACGATACCGGCGCCCGGGTCCGGCTGGAGGGGCTTCGCGGGAAAATCGCCGTCGCGAACGCGAAGCTCGCCTTCGAGACGTACCGGCGCGTTTTTTCCGGACCCCGCTGGGAAAGGCTCGCGGACCGGGGCGCGCGCGTGCAACGATGCCTCTGGGCGTCGACGTCGACGAAGAACAAGGCCTATTCCGACATTCTCTACGTCCAGGAGCTGATCGGGGGTCCCACCGTGAACACGATGCCGATCAAGACGATGGATGCCTACCTCGACCATGGACACCCGGAGGCGACGTTGACGCGCGGCGTCGAGGAAGCGCACCGTCAGATCGATTCGCTCGCGGACTTCGGCATCGAGTACCGCGACATCACGGACAATTTCGCGGAAGCCGAGGGCGTGCAGAAATTCAGCGAGGCTTACGCGGAGCTCCTCGCCGGACTCGAGAGCAAGCGCCGGCGCCTCCCGGGCGTGGCCGCACGCGCGTGAGACGCGACCCGCCGGATCGACTCTTCCGGCTCGCGGCGGGACGTTCGGCATGGGAAAACTCCCTCGCGGAGCTGCGCGCGCGGCGCACCGCGGCCCGAATCTGGCGGCGCGACGCGACGCTCTGGAAATCGTCCGCGGAGCACCGAAAGATCATCGAAAACGCGCTCGGCTGGCTCGACGTGGCCGCCGGGATGCAGGCGAGGGTCGAGGAGATCGATTCGTGGTGCCGCGAGGTCGTCGGGGCGCCGCACGCGGTGCTGTGCGGCATGGGCGGCTCTTCCCTCGCCCCGGAAGTGTTCGCGAGCACGTTTCAGCGGGCCGGCCGCCCCCGGCTGATCGTCCTCGACTCCACATCTCCCGAACAGGTCCGCGCCGTCCGCGCCCGGATCGATCCCGCCCGAACGATCTTCCTCATCGCCTCGAAGTCCGGCTCCACGCTGGAGACTCGGACGCACGAGCGATATTTCCGCGCGGAAGCCGAGGCCGCGACCGGATCGCCGGCGGCCGCGTCGAAGAGGTTCGTCGCGATCACCGATCCCGGCTCGCCGCTCGACCGGCTGGCGTCCGAAGAACGGTTTTCGAAAGTCTTCCGGAACTTTCCCGACATCGGGGGGCGCTACTCGGCGCTGTCGTATTTCGGTCTCGTTCCGGCCGCCCTCTGCGGAGCGGACGTCGCGAAGCTTCTCTCCCGGGCGCGCGGAGCGATGGCGGCCTGCGGGGACGATCGCGACAATCCCGGCGTCGAGCTCGGCGCGGCGCTCGGCGCCCTCGCCCGGGTCGGCAGGGACAAGCTCACGATCGTCTGTTCGCCGGCGTTCGCGAGCTTCGGGACCTGGCTCGAACAGCTCGTCGCGGAATCGACGGGGAAAGAAGGGCGCGGCATCGTTCCGGTGGAGGGAGAGTCGCTCGGCGGGCCGCAGCTCTATGGAAACGACCGGTTCTTCGTCTACGAGCGCCTGCGGGGCGATTCGGACGGCTCGGCGGAGAAGAAACTGGACGCTCTCGCCGCCGCGGGCCACCCGGTCGCCGCCTTTTCGTCGGACGACCGGTACGATCTCGCCGCCCGGATGTTCGTCTGGGAGTTCGCCATCGCGGTCGCCGGCTCGCTTCTGGGGATCGACGCGTTCGATCAGCCGAACGTGCAGGAGTCGAAGGACAACACGGATGCGGTGCTGAAGGAATTCGAGCGGAGCAGCCGGCTGCCGGACGGAGAGGCCGGCCGGAAGGAAGGGCGGCTCGAGCTCTCCGGCCCGAGCCTTCGCGACTTCTTCCGGTCAGCCCGCCCGGGGCGCGATTACCTTTCGCTTCAGATCTACGCCGAGCGCGACGCCGAGAACGAGGCGATCGTCGAGGGCCTTCGCGCGAAACTGCGCGCGTCGACTCTTTGCGCGACGACCGCGGGGTTCGGGCCGCGTTTTCTTCACTCGACCGGTCAGCTGCACAAAGGGGGGCCGGACGAGGGATTGTTCCTGCAGTTCGTCGCGCCGGGGAGGCCGACGTCGCGATCCCCGGGGGGGCCTACGGGTTCGCCGTATTTCTCGAGGCGCAGGCGATCGGCGACGCCCGAGCGCTGGTTTCCCGAAAACGCCGTTTCCTGAAGGTCCGCTACTCCGGCGCGTCGGCGGACGGGCTGCGCGAGCTCGCCCGCCGCGCGGCCGAAGCCTGCGAGGAGTCGAAATGAAGCTCGGAATGATCGGTCTCGGCAAGATGGGCGCAAACATGACGCGCCGCCTCGTTCACGGCGGGCACTCGGTCGTCGCGTTCTCGCGGGGTCCGCAGTCGGAATCGGTCGCGCGCGGGGCGGGCGCGGAGTTCGCGCCTTCGGCCGCGGAGCTCGCCGCCCGGCTGGAGTCTCCGCGGGTTGTCTGGCTCATGATTCCCGCCGGCGCGCCGGTCGACGAGACGATTGCGGCGCTGCGGCCCGCGCTGAAGAGCGGGGACATCGTCGTCGACGGGGGCAACTCCCATTACAAGGATTCGATTCGCCGCGCGGGCGAGCTGGCGGGCGCGGGAATTTTTCTGATCGACGCGGGCACGTCGGGAGGAGTCTGGGGCCTCGAGAACGGCTATTGCCTCATGGCGGGAGGCGACGAACGGGCGTGCCGGACGGTCGAGCCGGCGTTTCTCGCGCTCGCGCCCGAGAACGGCTACGCGCGCGTCGGCGCGTCGGGAGCCGGCCACTACACGAAGATGGTACACAACGCGATCGAATACTCGATGCTGCAGGGGATCGGCGAGGGCTTCGAGATTCTCCACGCGTCCGATTTCGGACTCGATCTCGGCCGAGTCGCGGAGCTCTGGTTGCACGCGTCGGTCGTTCGGTCGTGGCTCCTGGAGCTTCTGGCGGACGCGCTTCGAAAGGACCCCGGACTCGAGAAGATCCGCGGATGGGTCGCGGACTCCGGAGAAGGCCGCTGGACTCTCCAGGAGGCGATCGACCGGGCCGTTCCCGCGCCCGCTCTCGCCGACGCCCTCTTTGCGCGCTTTCGGTCCCGCCAGGACGACTCGTTTTCGGCCCGCGCGATCGCGGCCCTGCGCAACGAGTTCGGCGGCCACGACGTCAAGCCGAGATGAAGGCGAAAACCTTCCGGGCGAGCCGCGCAAAGCGATCCAGGGCCGGAAAGGCCGGATCCGCCGCCGCGAAGGCACCTTCCGGCGCAAAGCCCGCGGTTCTGCTTCCCGGCCCGGTGCATCTGCCGGATCCCTGCGCGATGGTCATTTTCGGCGCGTCCGGAGACCTGGCGGCGCGCATGCTCCTGCCGGCGCTTTCGAAGCTCACGCGCGAGCGGGCCCTCCCCGACGAGTTTTTCGTCGTCGGGGTGTCGAGGACCCCGATGACCGACGAGAAGTTTCGTTCGTCGATGCGGGAAGCCGTGGAAAAGTTCGCTCCGGAGAACCCGATTTCCCCGGAGCTCTCCTCGAGGCTCTTCTACGTCACGGGGGAGTTCAACGACGCCGAGACCTTCCGGCACCTGAAGAGAGTGCTGTCGCGCCAGCGAAAGAGCCTCGGCGGCGAAAGGGAGAACCACGTGTTCTACCTCGCGACGCCTCCCGAGGCGGACCCGATGATCGTCGCGCAGCTCGGGGAAGCCGGCCTCGCCGGAGAAAGCGGAGGATCTTTCGCGCGCGTCGTCGTCGAAAAGCCGTTCGGCCACGATCTCGAGTCGGCGCGCGAGCTCAACGCGAGGATGCTTCGTGTTTTTCGGGAGGAACAGATCTTCCGGATCGACCATTATCTCGGCAAGGAGACGGTCCAGAACATCCTTGTCCTGCGTTTCGCGAACGGCGTGTTCGAGCCCCTCTGGAACCGCAGGTACGTCGACAACGTCCAGATCGCGGTCGCGGAATCGATCGGCGTCGGCCACCGCGCCGGATATTACGAGACGGCGCGGGATCGTCCGCGACATGTTCCAGAACCATCTCCTGCAGCTGCTCTGCATGACCGCGATGGAAGCTCCCGTTCGGATGGACGCGGAATCCGTTCGCGGAGAAAAAGTGAAAGTCCTGAAGGCGATTCGCGCGATTCCTTCGGCCGACATGGAGCCCTGGGCGGTCCGGGGCCAGTACGGCCCCGGCGTCGTCAACGGCGAGGAGGTTCCGGGCTACCGCCGCGAAGAGAAGGTCTCGCCGAGGTCCTCCACGCCGACGTACGCCGCCGTCAAGTTCCTGATCGACAACTGGCGCTGGGCGGGAGTGCCGTTCTACCTGCGCTCCGGCAAGCGGCTCGCGAAGCGGACGACGGAAATCGCGATCGAATTCCGCGAGGTCCCGCACATGTACATGTTCTTCAAGGAGCCGACCTCCGACCGTCTCGAGAAAAACGTCCTGCGCCTGAAGATCCAGCCCGACGAGGGGATTTCGTTGAAGTTCCTCGCGAAGATTCCCGGCGCCGGGATGCGCGTGACGTCGGAAGCGATGGATTTCCCGTATTCGCAGCTCGGCGTGGCGCAGCACGGGGGGTACGAGCGGCTGCTGCTCGACGTGATGCACGGCGACGCGACCCTGTTCACCCGCGGAGACGAGGTCGAGGAAGCCTGGCGCGTCGTGGCGCCGATCCTCGAGAACTGGGCGAAGACCCGGGCCGACCGGGTTTCCGAACTATCCGGCCGGCACGATGGGCCCGGAATGCGCCGAAACGTTCATCGAGAGGGACGGCCGGCGTTGGAGAACGCTGTAGGAAGCCGGGAGGTCCGGGTCTTCGACACGCCGGCGCTGCTCGCGGCGGCGGCCGCCTCCGATTTCCTTCGCGCCGCCCGGGAACGCGATCGCGGCCCGGGGACGGTTTTCGGCCGCGCTCTCGGGAGGCTCCACTCCGAAGGCGACGTACGAAGAAATCGCGGGCGCGGGAGGCCGCCTGGACTGGACGAAGGTCGATTTCTTCTGGGCCGACGAGCGCCACGTTTCCCTCGACGACTCCGACAGCAACTTCCGGATGGCGAAAGAATGCCTGCTCACGCGCGTTCCGATCCCGCCCGGAGAACGTGCATCCCTGGGAGACGTACCGGCCGCCGGCAGAGGCCGCGGACGCCTACGAAAACCGGCTCGGCCTTCGGTTCGGCGCCGCAATCCCGGAATTCGACTGGATCTTTCTCGGATTCGGGGACCGACGGGCATACCGCCTCGCTCTTCCCTGGCACGCTGGCGCTCGGAGAAACGCGCCGGCCGGTCGCGGCGAACTTCGTGCCGGGCCTCAATGCCTGGCGTCTCACGATGACTTTTCCGGCGCTCGACGCGGCCCGCGAGTGCGTCTTCCTCGCCGAAGGGGCCGCGAAGGCGGATGTCGTCCGCAGGATTCTGGCGAACGAACGCGATCTCCCGGCTCGCGCGTCCGCGCCCGCAAGACGGTCTGGATGCTCGACCGGCCGCGGCTAGCGGCGGCGCCCCATGAAGCGGAGCAGGAACAGGAACAGGTTGATGAAGTCGAGGTAGAGCGACAGCGCGCCGACGATCGCGAGGTTCTCGACGTGGCCCTCGGCGGTCGCGACCGCCATCGACTTCAACCGCTGCGCGTCCCAGGCCGTGAGGCCGGTGAAGACGATGACGCCGATGATCGAGATCCCGAACTGCAGGCCGTCGGAGTGCACGAACATCCCGACGAGCATCGCGAGCAGGACGCCGATCAGGCCCATCGAGACGAACGAGCCGACGCCGGCCAGGCTTCTCTTCGTCACCGTGCCGAAGAGCGCGAGCGAGCCGAACATGCCGGCCGTGATGAAGAACGTCGTCGCGATCGACGTCATCGTGAACGCGAGAAAGATCGTCGAAAAGAGGACGCCGTTCAGCGCCGCGTAGGCCGTGAAGGAAGCGATCGCGGCGGCGGGCGACATCTTGAGAGCGCGGGCGCTCAGGTAGACGACGAAGCCGATCTCGGCGATCATGAGTCCGAAAAAGAGCATCCGGTTCTGCGCGAAGCCGGTGACGAGAGCCGGATTGCTCGCCATGCCCGCGGCGACGAGCCCCGTCAGAGCGAGACCGGCGAACATCCAGCCATACACGCGGCGCAGGAACGCGGAAACCCGATTGACATCGGCCAGCGCGCCCGCCTGGAACCGGCTGTCGGGGGTGATCTCGTAGGGGTTCATTTCGATTTGTCCTCCGAGATCATTCTAACGCGAACCGGGCCAGGAAATTCCTGCGCGGGCCCGGGCGGATTCCTGCGATAATGTCCTCCAGATGAAATACTTTCGACGTTTTTCCCTCGCCGGAACCCTGCTCGTCGCCGCGGCCGCCGGGGCGCAGACTCCCTCTCCCGGGGCGAAGTCGATCGGCATGGGGGGCACGTTCGTCGCGGCCGGGAGCGACGCATCCGCCCTGTGGGGCAATCCCGCGGGCATCGCCCAGTGCACGCTTGGATGCGCGGTCCTCTTCGGGGGGGCGATCGCGACCGACGAGAACCGGTTCGCGAACACGCTTCACGACGACTTCGCGAACGCCGATCTTTCGAATCCGTCGGCGAATCAGCTGACCCGGCTCGAGGACGACCTGAGGGGCTTCCAGACGCCCGGCACGGGCACGATCGCATCGGGGTCCGCCGGACTCGCCTATGCGATCCAGGGCTTCGGCATCGGGATCGGCGGCACCGTCTACACCGGCGTCTATCCGACGATCGACCTCATCGGCATCGGGGCCTCGATCGTGCCTTCCCTCGACAGCCGGGTCACGCTGAAGGGCCTGGAAACCCGGGAGCTTCGCGTGGGGTACTCGCGTTCTTTCTCCGGCCTGACGGTCGGAGGAGCCCTGCGCTACATCCAGGGGCGGACGTATTTCGTCTCCGATTCGCTGCAGGAAGCGGCGGAAAACCCGGCGACTCTCTCGCGCGACGCCCTCCGGAAGAATGAAGTCAAAACGAGCCGGATCGCGTTCGACCTCGGGGCCCTCTACCAGCCGATCCCGAAATTGCGGCTCGGAATCGTCGGCCTGAACCTGAACGAGCCGAAATTCTCGGTCTTCGACGGCTCCGACGCCGTGCTTCCCCGGACGATCCGCGTCGGGGCGGCGTTCGCCCCGCTCTCGTGGGACGGCGTCGTGATCTCCGCGGACGCGGACCTGAACAAGCAGAAGACGCTCGTTCCCGGCCTCTCGAGCCGGCGCATCGCCGCCGGGGCGCAGATCTATTTCCTCCGGGTCGGGGCTTTTCGAGATCTGGAAGCCGTCGACCCGCACTGGGCCTACACGGGAGGCTTCCAGCTCTCGGGCCATTTCATCTCGCTCGGCGTTTCCGGCGTCTACTCGAGCGGCAAACGCGATCTCGGCGCCGCGGCCGAGATCAAGCTCAAGCTGTAGGCCTCCCTCACCAAGGGCCTCGGGGTCCTGCCCGGCGTCACCTTCCGGATGTGCGTGGAGTCTTCAGGCGTCTCTCGACGACGCGCGCACGGAGCACTCCAGCGCACACGCGGAAGGCATCCGCCGCCGGTCACCCCTCGGCCCGAGCTCGCTCGAGGGGAGTGGGCCAGGTCGCCCCGGGCCACCCGCGCGAGTCTGCGGTCGATCCTTCGCTTACCCCTCGACCTCGGCCGGCTTCTTGCCCGATTCCGCCGCGATCTTTTCTCGCAGCGAATGCGGAACTTCCGCGTAGTGGGAGAAGTCCATGTGGAAGTCGCCGCGTCCCTGCGTGATCGAGCGCAGCGTCGATCCGTATGTCAGCATCTCCGCCATCGGGACGAGCGCGCGAATCGTCTGGCGGTCGCCTTCGGTGTCGAGGCCCTGAACATGGCCGCGCCGCGAGGAGAGATCGCCCATCAGGTCGCCCATGTACTCCGCCGGCGCGTAGACCTCGACCTGCATCACAGGCTCGAGCAGCGTCGCGCCCGCTTTCGACATGGCCTCCTTGTAGGCGAGGCCGCCCGCGATCTTGAACGCCATTTCCGAGGAATCGACGTCGTGGTACTGGCCGTCGTAGAGCCGCACCTTGAAATCGACCATCGGATAGCCGGCGATGAAACCGTGGCGGCGGGCTTCCTGGATTCCCTTCTCGACCGCGGGGATGTAGTTGCGGGGGATCGCGCCGCCGAAGATGTCGTTTTCGAACTCGAAATCCGCGCCGCGCGGCAGCGGCGAGACTTCGATGCGGCAGTCCGCGAACTGTCCGTGTCCGCCCGATTGCTTCTTGTGCCGGCCGTGCGCTTCCGCCTTCTTCGTGATCGTCTCGCGATAGGGAACTTTGGGCGGATGGAGGATGACCTCCACGTTGTAGCGCTTCTTCAGCCGGGCGACGGCGATCTCGACGTGGAGCTGCCCCGCGCCGGAGAGATGGAATTCCTTCGTCTGCTCGTCGCGCTCGAATCGCAGCGAGGGGTCTTCTTCGATCAGCTTGTGCAGGGCCACGGAAATCTTGTCTTCGTCGGCTTTCGACTTCGCCTCGATCGCGAACGCGATCGCCGGCTCGGGAAACGTGAGGGCGGGGAGGACGAGCGGATTCTCCTTGCGCGGAGAGCGTGTCGCCGGTCGTCGTTTCCTTCAATTTCGCCGCCGCCCCGATGTCGCCGGCCTTGAGCTCCGGAACGCCGACGTGCTCCTTCCCCTGGGGCAGGAACAGGCCCGTGAACCGCTCCGGCAACGGATTTCGTCGAGTTCCAGTAGTTTCCGTCGGACTTCAGCACACCGGAGTGGACCCGGAAATACGTGAGCCGGCCCGAGAACGGGTCGGAGACGGTCTTGAAGACCTGCGCGAGGGGCGGGCCCGACTCTTCGCAGGGAACTTCCCGCTCCTTGCCGTCCTTGTCCTTCGCCGTCACGCGGGCGCTCTCGGGAGAAGGGAAGAGCGCGACGCACGCGTCGAGCACGCGCAGCACGCCGATCTCGAGCTGGGACGAGACGCACAGGACCGGGAAGACCTTCCGCTCGCTGATCTCGCGCCGGAGGCCGGGCAGGAGCTCGGCGGCTTCGAGCGTCCCGTTCGCGAAGAATTTCTCCATCAGGTCGTCTTCACCCTCCGCGACCATCTCGACGAGACTTTTGTGCTCGGCCTCGGCTCGCTCCCGGTGGTCCTCGGGAATCGCGCCGTCCTTGCGCTTCCCGTCCTCGAGCATGTGCGCTTCCATCCGGACGAGGTCGATCGTGCCATGGAAGTTTTTCTCGGCTCCGACGGGGATCTGGAGCGCAACGACGCCGCGCCCGAACTTCTTCTGCAGGTCGGCAAGGCAGCGCTCCAGCGAAGCCCGCTCGCGGTCCATGCGGTTGACGACGAAGATCACTGGCCGGCCGAACTGCTCGGCGAATTTCCAGGCCTTCTCGGTCTGGACCTCGACGCCCGAGACGGCGTCGACGACGAGAAGCACCGCGTCGGCGGCCGCGACGGCGCACCGGGCCTCGGACACGAAGATCCCGTAGCCCGGCGCGTCGAGGAGATTGACTTTGACGTCCCGGTGGATCGCGTGGGCGACGCCGAGGTTGATCGAAATCTTGCGGTCGATCTCCTCGGAATCGAAGTCGGTGACGCAGGTCCCGGCGTGGATGTCGCCGGGCCTCGTCGTGACGCCCGCGCGGTGGAGCATCGCGGAAACGAGGGTCGTCTTTCCGACCGTGTTGTGCCCGAGCACGGCGACGTTGCGGATCTCGGGCGCCGAGAAGACTTTCATGTGAGCCTCCGTTCCGGGCGGGATTATATCGAAGCGTTCGCCGGGATCTTCGTTAGAAGCGAACCCTCGCGGAGAGGCCGTTGCGGATGGGGACGATGTCGATGGACGCTTTCGGGGCTCCTTTTTCCTGCTCCCGGCGGTGGCGGGCGACGAGCCAGCGGCCGGTCACCGTGCCGAGGACCGCTCCCGCGAACACGTCGCTCGCGAAGTGGACGTTGTCGTTGACGCGATCGAACGCCACGAGCGTGGCCGCCGCGTACGCGAGTCCGGGGATGATCCAGCCGGGCGCGCGCATGGCCACGACGGAGGCGATCGAAAATGCTTCCGTCGTATGGCCGGAAGGAAACGAGGAATTGTTCGACCCGAAGTCGAAATCCGTCTTGCCGTTCGATCGGTTGGGACGCTCGCGGCCGAAGGCCCGTTTCACGATGAGGTTGTTCAGCAGGCTCGTGAAGAGACCGGCCTCGAGCGCTTCGCGTCCCATGTCGCGCGTGTTCGGGTCGTGGAAGACGATACCGGCCGCGAGCAACACCCCCGAAATCTCGGGTCCCTCGCCTCCCCCGAAACTCGTCGTCGCCGACGAGACGTGATTCGTGAACGGCGATCGATTTCTCTGAGCCGCGCGGTCGATCGATCTGTCCGCCGCGAACAGTCCGCCCAGGATCAGGGTCGCGCCCGCGGCCGTTTTCCAATCCCTGGAATCCCACTTCGCGGGCGCGACGACGAGGCCGGCCGCGTCGGCGACGTACCGTCCCAGCTCCTCCTTCGCGCGGAGGTAGACGCGATGCGGCAGGGAGGGCCGGGGTGCGGGCGGCGTCTCGGCCGGGCCGGTGTCGGGCGGCGGTGCGTCCGGGGCCGGGTCCTCCTCCGCAAGAGCTTCTTTCGCGGCAATTTCCGCCGCGACGACATCCTGCGCGGCGTCCCGGGTCGCGACCGCCTGCCCGTCGCCCGGGTCCGAGCAAGCCTCCTGGGCAGCGGCCGGCCGATCCGCGAGGCCGATTGCCGCGACGGCGAGGAAGACGAGAAGACTCGTTCTCATCTTCCCGTTCGGTAGCATAGAGAATGCCAGCTTCCGCCGTGTAACATCCGGCTCGTGTGCCAAGTCACCCGCAGGCGCGTGAAAACAGAACGAACGCGAAGAGCCCCGCCGCCCCGGGACGATCGCGGCCAGCAGAAAGGCCGCAATGACCGCCCGGGGCGAGTTCCGGGCTTCCTGCTCGCGAGGGTCTTCCAGCGGCATCCCGGGAATGTTATTCGAGGGGCCACCTTCGTGCTGACCCGCCTGGTCCATGTCGGGGCGCTCCTCTCTCGTGTACCGGCGCCCGCGCTCTTCGCGTACGACGTCTTCGTCCTGTGGGTGATCGTTCTCGCGATCGTTCGCGGGCGCGGATTCGCGAGCACGCTCGCGTGGATCTTCGCGATCATCGCGTTTCCGGCTGTGGGACCGATCGCGTACCTGCTGCTCGCGAATCCCCATGTCGCGAGAACGCGGCGCGCCAAGCGCGCGGCGACCCGGCAACTGCGCCGCCACAGACCCGGACAGGGAAGCTCCCGGCTTCGGGAAGGCGAGGAACAGCGCCTGTCCCCGGTCGAGCGCTCGATCGTTTGTCTCGCGGGCCGCCTTTCGCAGATTCCGGCGGTCGGGGGCAACTCCGCGGAGCTCATCTCGAACAACACGGAGGCGACCCGGCGGATCACGGAGGCGATTCGAGGCGCCCGGCGATCGATCTGGGCCGAGTTCTACATGGTCAAGAACGACGGGACGGGAAAGGAGTTCCTCGAGCTCCTCCGCGCCCGGGCTCGCGACGGAATCGACGTCCGCCTGCTCTACGACGCTGTCGGGTCATGGGGAATCGACGCCGCCGCGCTGGAGGCGATCACGGCCGCCGGCGGGCACGTCGAAGTCTTTCTCCCGGTCAATCCCCTGCGGAAGCGCTGGGCCGTTCATCTCCGAAACCATCGGAAGATCCTCGTCGTCGACGGCGAGGTCGCGATGACGGGCGGTATGAACATCGGAGACGAGTATTCGGGCGCGTTCGGCCGCGTGAAGCAGAAACCGTGGCGCGACACGCTCCTCGTGCTGGAGGGTCCGGCGGCCGGTCAGCTCGGCCAGGTGTTCGCGGAGGACTGGTCCTTTGCGACGGAGACGGAAGAGCTGCTCGACGTGCCGGAAGTCCGGGCCCGGGACGAGGCCGGCTGTCTCGTCGCCGTGCTCCCGAGCGGACCCGACCAGGAAGCGAACGCGAACCGGCTCGGATATTTCGCGGGAATCACGTCGGCCGTGTCGCGATGCTTCATCGCGAGCCCCTATTTCATTCCCGACGGGCCGACGGTCCGGGCGCTCGTGACGGCCGCGCTGCGGGGAGTCGACGTCCGCGTCCTGCTGCCGGAGAAAAACGACATCGCGCTGATGGGGCCGGCGGCTCGTTCCTATTACGCGAACCTCGTTCGTGCGGGCGTGCGGATCTTCGAATATGAGCGCTCGATGCTCCATTCCAAGACGATGGTCGTCGACGGAAGGTGGTGCCTCGTGGGTTCCGCCAACGTCGACGTCCGGAGCTTCTGGTTGAACTTCGAGATCAGCGCGCTCGTCTTCGACCCGGGATTCGCGGACCGGCTCGAGCGTCAGTTCTACGAAGATCTCGAATTCAGCCGCGAAATCACGCCGAAAATCCTTTCGGGCCGCGGTTTCTTCGAGCTTCTCGGCCAGGGCCTCGCGCGCCTGATGTCGCCGCTGTTGTAGGCATCGCCCTCGACGCTCCTCTGCGTCGAAGCTATACCTTCTCCATCCATTCGATGCACTTTTCGAGCGAAGCTCGCATGGCCGGCGCCGGCGCATGGTGAATCCTTCCGTGGCCCGGGAGCACCCACTCGAAGGAGAAATCGAGGAGGCGGCGCATCGACCGGACCTGCTCTTCCCACGAGTGCCAGCAGGCCCCGCGAAAAGCCGTGAGGCGGTTTCGCGAGGGCGACCACGCGAGGTGATCGCCCGTGAAGAGGTACTTGTTCCGATAGAGGAGGACGGCGTGGCCCCGCGTGTGGCCGGGAGTCGGAATCGCGAGGAAGTCGTCGCCGATCGGAAGCGGATCGTCTCCGCTCCACGCCTCTTCGACTCCGAAACGGGCGCCGTCGTCGGAGGCGCGGAGGTATCGCTTGCACCCGAATCGCCGGGCGAATTTCTCGTGGTCGGCGACATCGTCCCGGTGCGTCAGAAAGAGCGTGGAAACGCCCCCCATCTCCTCGATCCGGGCGACGAGAGGCGCCGCGAACCGGGGCGAATCAACGAGCAGGTTTCCCCCCTCCTCGGGAGACCGAGAGACGAGGTAGCTCCAGGCGCCGAAGCTCGACTCGGAAGTGAAGCCGCAGAAGAAGACGTTTTCGGCGAGGCGTTCCGGAAACGCGTCGACGCCCGTTGCGCGGTCGCGCTGCCGGGGAGCCCCGATCGAGCCGGTCGGGCACGCGACGAGGGCCATCATCGCGCGGCGGTCTTCCTCCGGAGCGGAAGGCTGCCGGCCGACGATAGACCGGCCGCCCGCCTCGCGGAAGATCGCGGGAGCGATCTGCCGGCAGGCGTCGCAGTCGATGCACGTGCTGTCGACGAAAAAGTCTCCGTGGGCGTTCTCCGGGAGGCGAAGCTCGAGCCGGGCCATGTGAGAGTCAGAACGCGGAGTTCCGCTGCGGGATTCCCGGGAGGCTCGCTCGGTCCGCTCGGGTTTACCCCGGCGCCGGCTCGGCAGGCGGGTCCTGTCACGGGACTCGCCCCGTGCCACCCGCTCTTTCATGCGCCGGCGCGAAAAGGTGTTGCGAGCGGACCGTCGGGGCTCGCGAAGGCCGGCTACGCGTGCTCGTCGTCGGCAGGCGTGGACGCGGAGCCGGAGCGCTTCTTCGACTGCTTCTCCCAGGCGCTCGTTTGCCAGTTGTCGCTCGCGGCCTTTCCGGTCGTCGGCGACCACCCGGGGATGGCGATGAGCAGGCGATCGGACAGGGCCTGCACGTACGGCTCGTAGAGCCGCTGGTAGGCGCGGAGGCGTTCCGCGCCCTCGGGCTCGGTGCACAACGGAATCCCGGCCAGCTTCAGGTCTCCGCGCAGCTGCTCGAGCTCTCCTCGCGGAAGGCGGTCCTCGACCCACGCGCCGGGGCGCGCGTTCAACACCTGGGAAAGGTCGACGACGGCGTGCCGCGCGATCGCGAACGTCATTTGCGCCTGCCACGCCACTTCGCCCTCGCCGTGCGCCGTCACGAACGAGCACGCGTCGAGAATCGTCGTCAGGGCCGCGAGCCAGGACTGGTTGTCGTGCTGAGACCTGTAGTAGCAGAGCACGGGATAGGACAGGTGGCTCTCCATCAGCTCCGCGGTCCAGAGCTCCCAGTCCCGCAGGAATCTCGTCATCGAGGGGTGGGCGTCCGGGTGGGCGAACCGCTTGAGGAGCTCCCGGGCCGACGGCGGCGAGCCCGCGCGCGCGTCGAGAAGCGTGATGTTGCTTTCCCGGCGGGAAAATGCCGAGTAAATGACCGGCAGGTAGCCAATCACGACCGCGAGGAAACCGAAGCCGGTTCCGGCCTCCAGAACAGTCAGAAGACGGGCTCGCGCGCCGTGAGGGATCACGTCGCCGAGGCCGAGCGTGAAGAAAGTGGTGCCGCTCATGTAGAGGTCGGTGGCGAGGGAAACCCGCCTCGTGGATTCCTCGAGGGAATGTCCGGCCCACTGGAGCAGCGCGAAGCCGATCGTGAGGCCGACGGCCCAGACGACGAGCAGCAGCAGGAGGGAGAGCGGCCCGTACGCGCTCAGCAGGGCCTCCCGCATCTTGCCCGGCCGAAGCCGGCGCGCCAGCGAGGACCACGGCTTCCAGGTCGAGCGGTAGAAAAGGCGGGTCAGCCGGAATCGTCTCGT
Source organism: uncultured Acidobacteriota bacterium (assembly GCA_963773815.1). Classification (GTDB taxonomy): domain Bacteria; phylum Acidobacteriota; class Thermoanaerobaculia; order UBA5066; family DATFVB01; genus CAWEYG01. The sequence continues at coordinate 192,593 of CAVZCI010000016.1, read as the reverse complement.
GACCCGACGGGGCAGAACGATCGACTCGAACGCGTCCCAGAGGACCAGGACGATGATGGCTGCCCCGAGAAGGACGGCGAGCACGTTCATTTCAGCCTCGCGCGGCGGCCGCGGCCGTTTCGATTCGGAGTCAGGTCTGCCCGGCGGCTTTCACGGCCCCGCGGAGCTTTTCCGCGAGGTCGCCGAGCGTCGTCGAGAGCGCCTCCCGCAGCGATTCGAACGAGGCAAGACGCTCCTCCGATTCGAGACGCCCCGCCTGGAGGGTCTCGCGGATCTCGAGCGCCGTCCGGCGCTGCGCTTCGTGCTCCTGAAGATTTCTCTCGGCCTGTTCCTCGACGAGCCTTTCAAGACGGCTCAGCCGCGATTCCTGGTCGATCGCGAGCTGGCTGAATTTCTCCTCCATCTCCTGGATCCGGAAGCCGAGTTTCTCGAGCGATGCGGCGACGACGAGAGATTCGCGGCTGACCTGGGCGACGAGCTCCATCTCCCGGCTCGAGGCTTCTTCGGCCTCCCGCTGGATTCGCTCGACCGCGGACCGGATGTCGCCGAAACCGCGTTCCGCCCCGAGTTTCTGGTTCGCCATCGCCGTTCGGAGGTCGTCGAGCTCGGGCGCCCAGGGCGTCGCTTTCTGGATCTCCGAAAGACGGGACTCCAGCGCTTCGAGACGGGAGGGCGCCGGAAGAGCTTCCGCGCCGGTCTCGCCCCACGGCGAGGCCTCTTCCGCGAATCAGTGGGCACGGCCACTTCCCGGGGCGGGGCGAGCTCGAGCTCGCCCGTCCGCGGCTCCGGGTCGAACGCCGGAAACGAGGCGGTCGTCGTCGAGCTCGCGGCCGGTTGCTCCCGCGCGCTCGGAAAGAAACTCGGGTTCGTGTCCTCCTGCAGGGGCGCGGGCGCTTCCGGGAAGGGAGCGAACGTCTCCTGGACGATCGCCTCGCGCCTCTCCGCCGCCATCCGGACCGCCGGGTTCGTGTCGTCGCCGGGAGAGAAAGGGGAGTCGAGCACCGCGCGGGCGGTCTCGCCCTCGGGCCGGCCGAAGGCCGGCGGCACGGGGAGCGCGCGCGTCGCGCTTTCGTCCTGGCCGGGCTCGAATTCGACCGCGGACGGAACGGCGTGTAGGTTCGAGGCCTCCGGCGCGGCTGCCGCCGCCGGGGGCTGGACGGCGCGAGGACCGCCTTTCTTCTGGAGACGTCGAAGGATGTCGACGAACGTCAGCTTGGAAATGAGCTTGAAGGTCTCGACCACGCCTTTTCCGTCGGAGGCGACGGCCTCGATGTAGGGAAGCGGGCCGAGCCCGAGCCCTTCCTGGAGCGCGTCGACCGCGAGAACGTCGGGGAGATCCCGTTTGTTGAACTGCACGACGACCGGGAGCGTCTCCATCGAGACTCCCTCTTCCTTGAGGTTGTCCTTGAGGTTCTGGAAGCTCTCGAGGTTCTTCGGAAGCATCGACCAGCGCGAATCGACGACGAAGACGATTCCGTCCACGCCCCGCAGCACGACGCGCCTCGTCTCGTTGTAAGGAGACTGTCCCGGAACCGTCGCGACCTGGAAGCGGATCCGGTAGCCCTTCAATTCTCCGAGCTCGACAGGCAGAAGATCGAAGAAGATCGTGCGGTCGGCGGTCGCTGCGAGGGTGAGGAGATTGCCGACCGAGGAGGGCTCCAGGCGACGGTGCAGGAACTGCAGGTTCGTCGTCTTGCCGCCGAGGCCCGGGCCGTAATACACGATCTTGGCGGTGAGCTCTTTGGAGCCGGCGTTATAGACAACCATCGATTTGTCAATGGGATGATATGCCGGGCGCCGAGGCCGGCGCAATGGGGATGGTAGGCTCGAAACGTGGAACGGGAGACCTCCGTCGACGCGTGCTCAGTCCGGATTCTGGGGCGGTCAGTCGCGGGCCAGGAGTCATATTACCGTCTCCCCGCGCTCCGATCTGCGCTCGAAGTCGGACGTTGCCCCGGGGAGATCGTTCCGATGCCGAACGTGTTCCTCAGCCATGCCCACCTGGACCACGCCGCGGGAATCGCGACCTATGCTTCCCAGCGCACCCTCCAAGGGCTCGCGACGGGGAGCGTTCATGTGCCGGCCGCGACGCACGGCGATCTCTCGAAGATCCTTTCCCTCCACCTGGGACTCGAAGGATTCGAGAGGTACAACGCCGCCCTCCTGCCCGTGTCCGCGGGCGATCGCATCTCGGTGAGGAAGGATCTCGTCGTCGAGGCTTTCGAGGGGAGCCACCGCGTGCCGACGCTCGGCTACACGTTCCTCGAACGCCGGCGGAAATTGAAGCGGGAGCTCGAAGGGGCGAGCTCCGCAGAGCTCGCCCGGATGCGCGCGCTCGGCCGCGAGCTCTCCGACACGGTCGAGACGCCGCTGCTCTCCTACACGGGCGACTGCGATGCCGGCATCTTCGAAAAGTCTCCCGAGCTCTTCCGGTCGCGCGTCCTCCTGATCGAGTGCACGTTTCTGCGCCCCGGGGAAGAGGAAAAGGCTCGCGGGTACGGCCACCTGCACGTCAGCGACATCGTTGGGCGGTCATCCGACTTCCGAAACGAGGCGATCGTCCTCACACACTTCTCCGCGAAATATTCGAAGGAAGAAATCCTGGCCCGCCTCGCCGAAGCTTTACCGGCTTCGCTCAAAGACCGCGTGACGGCGTTCGTCTAGGGTATCGGTGCTAACATGAACTCGACGTTCGGGGGAAATATGAGAGGTCCTTTGCACATCGCTCCCCATCGCGGGGCCGAATTGTGGGGCGGACGCCTGTCGGCATTCGGCGTCGCGGTGGCCCTCTCACTTCTGTGGCCCGTTCCCGCGCGGGGGCAGGGAGGCGCGGCGTCTCCGGGCACCGTTCTTCCTCCCTGTCGAACCCCGGCGCAGATCGTCGAGGTGAACGTCAGTTCGGGGCTCGGCGTCGCGCCGGGGCAGCAGGACCCGCGATGGAATCTCGTCGCCGTTCCGCCGAATCAAACGGGATTCTTCCCATCCTACGCGACGATCCCCTATTCTTCCTGGGTTCCGGCGACTTCCCCCGACGCCTGGATTCACCGCGTTCAGAATCCAACGCCACAGTCCGATAGCGCGGGGAACTACGACTACCGCTTTTCGCTCAATCTGAACCTCGCGCTCTACAGCAGTATCCAGATCGTCGGGAATTATGCGGCGGACAATTCGGTGGCGGTCCAGTTGAACGGCGCGACTCAGACCTTTTGCTCGGGAGGCGCCTGCTTCCAGGGCTTGCACCCCGTCAATATCGCTTCGGGCTTCGTCAACGGGACGAACGATCTGGACCTCATCGTCAACAATTCCTCGGGGCCGACGCCGACCGGCCTGCTCGTCGAGGCGAAGATTCAGGCGACCTGCGGTTGTGTCTCGCCGCCGTCCGACATGATCTCCTGGTGGCCGTTCGATGAAACGGGGGGAACGGTTCTCCGCGACATCGAAGGCGGAAACGACGGGACCTCCATGGCGGGAGCTCTGGGGTCCGGCGGCCCGACGCCGGTAGCGGGAATCGTGGGCGGCGCGCTGAATTTCAACGGCACGTCGGACTTCGTTCAGGTTCCCGATGCGCCGAACCTCAATTTTGGGAGCGGAAGCCTCTCGATCGACGCCTGGGTCAATATCCCGGCGCCGGGAACCGGCCTCATGCCGATCGTGGACAAGGAGGTTGCGGGGGCAACCGATGTGCCGTACGGCTACTCCTTCTTTGTGAACGGGGGCCATCTCGGTTTCTCGATGAATAACGACGTGAGCTCGGCTGCGCACGCCTCCATCGGAGCGGAGGATCTGTCGACGAATCTGGCGGACAATCTCTGGCATCACGTTGCCGTGACCGTCCAGCGAACACCCGCGTCGGCGACCGGGGGAACGCTCCTGATCGACGGCGTAGCCGTCGCGACCTTCGATACGACGCCCTTCGTCAATCTCACGGCCGACAACACGGGCGCCCTGATTGTCGGATCGAAAAACCGGATCGGCCGGTCGCCGGTCTCCGATTTCTTCAACGGATCGATCGACGAAGTGGAGATTTTCGACCGCGCTCTCGGCTCGCAGGAGATCCTGGGCTTATTTCATGCCGGCGCCGCCGGCAAGTGCAAGCCGGTTTGTGTCTCGCCGCCTCCCGGCATGGTCGCCTGGTATCCTCTCGATGAGCTCGGGGGCGCGACTGTCGTCAACGACATCGCGCCTCCGCCCGATTCCCTGTTCGACAATGCCGGCACGCCTCAGCCCTCGCCGGTGGGGACGAGCGGCGGACCCGCTCCCGTGACCGGGAGAGTGGGCGGCGGATTGTATTTCTACGGGCCTTACGTCGACGTACCCTCGCAGGCCGAGCTCGACTTCGGCGCGGGCGACTTCTCGATCGACGGCTGGATCCGAACGGTCAGGTGCCTGCCCGGCGTCCTCTCGCCGATCGTCGACAAGCTCGATACGGGCACGAATACGGGCTTCTCCTTCTACCTCGATCAGAACCCGCCGAGCGTCGGGTTCCTCGACCTGCAAATCAATGGGTCAACCTTCACCAGCGCCGGCTCGCTCGCGGCGAATTCGAACCCGATTCTCAACACAGGCGGCCCCTGGGTTCACGTCGCGGTGACAGTCTCGCGGTCGAATGGGCCCGCCGTGGGAACGTTTTACATCAACGGTTCGCCGGCCGGAACATTCTCGCCGCCCATCGGAAGCGTGACCAACGCTCTCTCGATGGAGATCGGCCGGATGCGGCTCCCGGGCGGCAGCTGCGAGATCGCGATCGATGAGCTGGAATTGTTCAACCGCGCTCTCGCGCCTTCGGAGATTTTCGACATCTACAACTCGGGACCGGCCGGCAAGTGCCGGTCGCGGACCGGGAATCGAATCCGGCCGGCCCCGGCGCCGGTCGTTGCCCCACTCGCGCAACACCGCTGACCAGCGATCGGTTACGACGCCCCCGATTCCCCGGGCGGCCCTTTCTGCTTCGCGGCCCACGCTCCGAGGTGCTGGCGCCACTGGAAGCAGGACGCGTGAGACAGCTGGAACTCGAAGAGCGTTCCTTCGGAGTCGGTGAGCGCGAGCGCTTCGTCCCGGAAAAGGCGGCGTCCGCTCGAGAGGCGCTTTCCGGTCGAAATCTTTCGGATTTTTTCGAGTGGAATCTCGAGCGGCGGCTCGAACCGGTTTTCGAAGACCAGGCTCGCGCGGTTCATCCCGAGGACGCCCGGCAGGCGGCGGTAGGCGCCCACGAATTTCTCCGCTCGCGTCAGGAGCCGCGGGCGATCCGGGCCCGCGCGCTCGAGGATTTCGCGCGCGAGGCGATCCTGGCCCCGCCGGATCAGCGCCCGGGGCACGAGCGCCAGGAGGACGGCCGCGCCGAGCCCGACGCCGGCCACGATGATCATCGGCATCGAAAAAATGTATCATCTCGGAGCTTGAACTTTTCGCTGACGGAAGACGAACAGGCGATTCGCGACACGGCGCGGGACTTCGCGGAGAAGGAGGTTCGTCCCCACGTCATGGAGTGGGACGAGGCGCAGTCCTTCCCCCGGTCGTTGTGGGACAAGCTCGGAGCTCTGGGCTTCCTCGGCTGTTTCGTTCCGGAGGAGCACGGGGGCGCGGCTCTCACCGTCTCGCAGTACATCGGCCTGATCGAGGAGCTCGCCCGGGTGGACGGATCGGTGGCCCTTTCCGTCGCCGCGCACAACTCGCTCTGCACGAATCACCTCGTGATGTTCGGCTCGGACCAGCAGAGGAAGCTCTACCTTCCCCGGCTCGCGATCGGCGAATGGATCGGCGCCTGGGGCCTGACGGAGCCGAGCTCCGGGTCCGACGCGGGGGGGATGCAGACGACCGCCGTCCGCGACGGCAGCGGCTGGGTCGTCAACGGTCAGAAGACTTTCATCACCCACGCTTCCACCGGGCAGATGGCCGTTCTGATGGCGGTCACGGACCGCGCAAAGGGGAAGAACGGCATCTCCGCGTTCGCGATCCCGATGAGCACCCCGGGGATCCGGCCCGGCAAGAAGGAGAACAAGCTCGGGATGCGCGCCTCGGATACGTCGACTCTGCTGATCGAGGATTGCCGGCTCCCCGGCGACGCGCTGATCGGCCGCGAGAACGAGGGCTTCAAGCAGGCGCTCGCGATCCTGGACGGGGGACGCATCGGCATTGCGTCCCTCGCCGTGGGAATGGCGCGCGGCGCGTACGAGGCCGCCCTCCGCTATTCCCGGGAACGGCGCCAGTTCGGGAAGCCGATCTCCGAGTTCGAGGCGATTCAGTTCTACCTCGCGGAGATGGCGACCGACATCGACGCCGGCTCGCTTCTCACCCGCCGGGCCGCCGCCGCTCGGGACGCGGGCGAAAAGGTGACGAAGCTCTCGTCGATGGCGAAATATTTCTCCGGCGAGATGTGCGTCCGGGTCGCGGACAGGGCGCTGCAGATCCACGGCGGGTACGGCTTCATCAAGGACTTTCCCGTCGAGAAGTTCTTCCGGGACGTGAAGCTCTGCACGATCGGCGAGGGGACCACCGAGATCCAGAAGCTCGTGATCGCGCGCCAGATCCTGAGCGGGCTTTGACCCCCGGCCCGGCTCCCGCGGCGATTCTCGAGAGCCCCCGCGAGGTCGCCCGCGCGATCTCGCGGATCGAACGCGGTGGAGCGGACGTGGCGGAGCTTCTCCGCGAAATCTACCCGCAAACCGGCCGCGCGAGGATTCTCGGGATCACCGGCCCTCCCGGCGCCGGAAAGTCGACGCTCGTCTCCCAGCTGGCGGCGGTCTACCGCGCCGCCGGGGAGAAGGTCGGAATCGTCGCGGTCGACCCGTCGTCGCCGTTTTCCGGCGGCGCGATCCTGGGCGACCGAATCCGCATGGGGGACCTGTACACCGACCCGGGCGTCTTCATCCGCTCGATGGCGACCCGCGGAGCCCTCGGCGGGCTGTCGCGCGCGACGATCGACGCCGTCGACGTGCTCGACGCGGCGGGTTTCGGCGTCGTCCTGATCGAGACCGTCGGCGTCGGCCAGGACGAAGTCGACATCGTGAAGGCGGCGGATTCGATCGCCGTCGTCGTCGTGCCCGGCCTCGGGGACGACGTGCAGGCCTTGAAGGCGGGCATCCTCGAAATCGCGGACATCTTCGTCGTCAACAAGTCGGACCGCGAAGGCGCCGACCGCACGGTCGCCGAGCTCTCGATGAGCCTCGACTTCACGGTCCCTGTCTCCGGCTGGCGGCCGCCGATCGTGAAGACGGTCGCGACGAAGAAGGAAGGGATCGATCTCGTGCGCGGCGGCCTTGACGAGCACTGGAAGCACCTGAAAGCGACGGGGGAAGACCGGGATCGGCGCCGGAAGCGGGCGGCCGCGCGGCTGCGGGGATTGCTCGAAGCGAGGTTCTTCGAAGAGGTGGAAGCCGACCGGAGCCGGCCCGACGGCCTCGAGGAGGCGATCGACCGGGTCGCGGAGCGGCGGATCGACCCCTACGCGGCGGCGGACAGGCTGTTCCGAAGGTTCAAGGCTGGCGCCCGGAGCCCGGAGTGACGACGAAACTCGATCACGTGGGAATCGCGGTCGCATCGCTCGATTCGAGCCTCGCGATTTTCCAGGAGCTCGGGCTCCGGGAAACCCACCGCGAAACGGTGGAGTCGCAGAAGGTGCGCACCGCGTTTCTCCCCGCGGACGGCGTCCGGATCGAGCTGCTCGAGCCGACGGCCGACGACTCTCCGATCTCGAAATTCCTCGCCCGCCGGGGGCCGGGAATCCACCACCTCTGCTTCGCGGTCGACGATCTCGACTCGGCGCTCTCCCGCCTCGCGGAGCGGGGCTATCGTCTGTTGAACCCTTCGCCGGTTCCGGGCGCCGGCGGCAAGAGAGTCGCCTTTTTGCACCCGGAGGCCGGGGGCGGCGTGCTGATCGAGCTCACCGAGCATGCGCGTTGACACTTTCGTCGTCGTTTATCTCCACACTCCGCGCGAGCGGTGGTGGGGCCTGCTCCAGTGGGTCGCGCCGGCGGGTGTCACGTTGCGAGGGGTATCGCTCGAATCGTTCGAGCCCTGGGCGCGAAGCGTCGCGCGCCGGGAGGAGGGAGAGCTTTGCCCCTCGACGGTCTTCTTTCCGATGAACCGCGTGGAACGAATCTACGAAGACGAATCGACGCTCGCCGTTCCCTCCCACGAGGACCAGTTCCGACAATGGACCGGGGAGGACCCGCGGCTCTATCTGTCTGCGGAGCCGCAGGGAGAGCACTGACACCGCAGCGCCGAGGGGGGCGGGGGGTGAGGTTCTAGAAGATCACGTTCGTGACGAAGTACTCCGAGGGAGTCACGTCTCCCTCGGCGAGCGCCTTCACGCCGTCCGCTTCCATCTTGAAACGCCCGGCCGGATTGCCGTTGCTCGCGACGATCTCGACGTCGAGGTTCTTCGCGCGGCCCGAGGCCGTGAGCGCGATCGTGAGCTTGGCGGCCGCGGTCATCGCCTGGAAGACCGCGTTCTCGTCGTCCGCGACGAAGATCACGCGGGGGCCCGGGGCCACGCGATACTGGGAAATGTTTTCCGAGCTGAAGATCCGGGCGGCTTCCCGGATCACCATCGGATCGCCGGAATCGGCCTGCGGAACGGGGGCGGTCGCTGCGGTGTGCTTGACTTCCGGAAGGTCGGGCTGCGTGTCGTGCTTCTTGATGTAGGACCCCGAGAGAATCCCTTTTCGGCCGGTTCGAAGGCGGCGTGGGGATTTCGCCCGGCGAGTCCCACGTGATCGCGTTGCCGACGTTTTCCTTGTTGTACTTGTCGGTCGCGGCGACGTCGAGCTTCGCCATGGGGATCTCGTTGATCGTCCCGTTGGGGAGATGGAAAATGGCGAAGCCGCGCTTGACCTCGTAGCGGTCCGTCGAGAGGACCTTGCTTCCATCTTTGAGGACGAGAACGTATCCGAGCGCGGGCATCGCCCACGCGGCGAGGATCGGGGCGATCCAGAATTTCATTCGCCGGAATTTCCGTCGCATCCGCGCCCCCTTTTGGTTCGGATATATTAGCACCGATGCTCATCGTCATGGACTCTCGCGCCGACGCCGAAACGATCCGGCGCGTCATCGAAACGGTCGAGCAGATGGGCCTGAAGGCCACCCCGATTCCCGGCGCGCAGCGCGTCGCGATCGGGATCACGGGCAACCGCGGCACCGTCGACCCGACCGGCCTCGAGAACCTTCCCGGAGTCCTCGAGATCATTCCCGTCAGCGCGCCCTACAAGCTCGTCTCGAGAGAATCGAAACGCGAGAATTCCGTCGTGTCGATCGGGGGCGTCGAAGTGGGAGGGGAGAAGATCGTCGTCGGCGCGGGACCCTGCGCGGTCGAGTCGGAAGAGCAGACGATCGAAATCGCCCGGAAGGTCGCCGCCGCCGGCGCGAGCCTGCTGCGCGGAGGCGCGTACAAACCCCGGACTTCGCCTTATTCGTTTCAGGGGCTCGGCCTCGAGGGGCTGAAGATCCTCGCGAAAGCCCGCGAGGAAACGGGCCTCCCGATCGTCACCGAAGTCCTCGACACGGAAACCGCCGAGGAGGTCGCCGAGTACGCCGACTGCCTCCAGGTCGGCGCGCGCAACATGCAGAACTTCTCCCTCTTGAAGAAAGTGGGCAGGCTTCGAAAACCGGTCCTGCTGAAACGGGGAATGTCCGCGACGATCGAGGAATTTCTCCTGTCCGCGGAGTACATTCTCGCGGAAGGCAACTACGACGTGATCCTGTGCGAGCGGGGAGTTCGGACCTTCGCCGACCACACCCGCAACACGCTCGACCTCTCCTCGATTCCGGCCGTCCAGCGGATCTCGCACCTTCCGATCGTCGCGGACCCCTCGCACGGAACGGGGAAGCGCCACAAAGTCATTCCGCTCTCGCGCGCGGCGGTCGCGGTCGGCGCCGACGGGCTCCTCATCGAGGTGCACCACAAGCCCGAGACGGCTCTTTCGGACGGTCCCCAGGCGCTGCTCCCGGAGCAGTTCGCCGATCTGATGAATCAGGTCCGGGCCCTTGCCGTCGTCATGGGAAGGAGCGCGTGAGCGGGGGACTCCTCGTCCTCGAGGACGGAACCCATTTCCGCGGCGAATCGATCGGCGCTCCGGGAACCTTTTTCGGCGAAATCGTTTTCAACACCTCGATGACCGGGTACCAGGAGGTGCTGACGGATCCTTCCTACCGGGGACAGCTCGTCTTGATGACGTCCTCTCACGTCGGAAACTACGGCGGGCGCGAGGAGGAGGCCGAATCGCCGCGGATCCAGGCCTCGGGCTTTCTCGCCCGCGACTTTCCCCGCGTCTGGAGCGGTGCCGGGGGAGCGTTCGGGATCGCCGAATACCTCGCGGAAGGAGGCGTTCCGGGACTCTTCGGGTTCGACACGCGCAGCCTCGTCCGCCGGCTGAGATCTCTCGGGGTCATGCGCGCCGCGATCTCGACGGAGATCGACGATCCGGCGGAGCTGAAAAAGAAAGTGGAAGAATCGCCGCAGATGGAGGGAAGCGCGCTCGCCCGCACGGCGGGGACCGACGCCGTCTACTTCAGCGCGGCTGCCCCGCTCCCGGGAGCCGCGGGAGGCGGGACCCGGTTTCGAGTCTCCGCGATCGATTATGGAATGAAGAGGAACCTCCTGCGCCTGCTGAACTCGGCCGGCTGCGACGTCACGGTTTTTCCCGCCTCGGCCACGCCCGTGGACGTGCTCGAGGCTTCTCCCGACGGAATTTTCCTGTCGAACGGGCCCGGCGACCCCGCCGCGCTGCCGGAGTGCGTCGAGACGGTCGCGTCGCTCGTCGGCCGCAAACCGATCTTCGGCGTCTGCCTCGGCCACCAGATCCTGGGGCGGGCCCTCGGGGCCGACACGTTCAAGCTGAAGTTCGGCCATCGCGGGGGTAATCATCCGGTTCAGGACGCCGACGGGGGGGCCGTCGCGATCACGTCCCAGAACCACGGGTTCGCCGTCGATCCGCGAGGTTTGCCGGCCGGCGCGCGAATTTCCCACGTGAATCTGAATGACGGCACCCTCGAGGGCTTTCGGGATCCCGGTCGCCGGATTCTCGCCGTCCAGTTCCACCCTGAGGGAGCGCCCGGTCCCCACGATTCCCGTTCGCTGTTTCCCGAGTTCCTCGCGCTGATGGAATCCGGTGCGGGGCGCTAGGTGAATCTCGCTTCCGAGATCGCGCTTCGATATCTCCGCCGCCGCTCCTCCCGGCTCGTTTCGCGAGTGTCGTGGCTCGCGATCGCCGGGGTCGCGCTCGGCGTGATGGCGCTCGTCGTGGCCATGGGACTGCTCACGGGCTACCGCGACGAGATCCAGACGAAGCTGATCGGCGCGAACGCGGAAATCGTCGTCTTTCCGCTCACCTCGGGAGGCATCGCGGATCCGGCGGCTCTCGCGAAACGGGTGCGCCGGGATGCGAACGTCGTTTCAACCGCGCCCGTCGTCTACCTGCAGGGGACCGCGGGCTCCGAGGCCGTTCCGGAGGGCTCGAACGCGATCGTCAAGGGCGTCGACCGGGCGGGGGCCGGTGCGGTTCCCGTTTCGATCCCCGCCCCGCCGGCCCCGGGCGGGCTCCCGGGCTGCTCGATCGGGTACGAGCTGGCAAACAAGCTGCGCGTGGGAAAGGGAGACACGGTCGTGCTCACCGTTCCGGATGCCTCTCGCCGCGGCTCGGCCCTGTCGCTGCGGCGCAAGGCGTTTCGCGTGACGCAGGTCTTCCGGACGAACTTCTACGAATACGACTCCGAGTGGGTTTTCGTCCGAAGGAAAGACGCGAGCCTTCTTTCGGGTCTGTCGAGCGGCGCGAACGTTCTCGAAGTGCGGCTCGCCTCGCTCGACCGGACCGCCGAATCGACGGCGAAGATCCGCGAGCTCGCCGGCGACGGGTTCACGGTGACCGACTGGAGGTCGCTGAACGGAAATCTCTTCTCCGCGCTGACGGTTCAGAAGATCACGCTCTTTCTCGTGATCGGGCTGATCGTGGCGGTCTCCACGTTCAACATCGTGGCGACTCTCGTGATGAACGTCCAGGAGAAACAGCGCGACATCGGCGTGCTCGCGGCCATGGGCGCGCCGCCGCGCCTGCCGTCGGGCATCTTCCTGCGGCTGGGAGTTCTCCTCGGAGGAGCCGGGGTCGCCCTCGGGCTGGCGGCCGGCGCGGCGATCTGCTTCGTCATCACGAAGTTCCATCTCGTCTCGTTTCCGCCCGAGATCGCCGAGATCTACTTCGTGTCGTTCGTTCCGTTTCTCCTGAGACTGCGCGACCTCGCCGCGATCTCGGGGTTTTCCCTCGCGATCATCCTCGCCGCGTCGTACTTTCCGGCCCGCCGCGCCTCGCGGCTCCGGATCGCGGAAGCGCTCCGGTACGAATAGCCGGCCGGGGCGAGGTCCTACGGGCAGGTCGCGAAGGCGTCCGTGTCCTGGATCGGGTCCATGCTGTGGGAGTCCGGATTCGTGTAGATCTTCTGCGCTCCCGTCTTCGTGTCCGTGACGGTGAGCGTGACCGCGACGTTCGTTCCGGCGGACGCGAACACCCAGATGCGATTGCTGAACGAGCATGTGTTCAGGACCTTCACGAGCAGCTCCGGGTTGTCGGCCGAGAAGAACCACAGAATTCCCCCGTGGCCGACGCCGACGGACGTCAGCGGGATCGTCTGCCCGAGGCCGGATGACCCGCCCGATTGGGCGGTCTGGTACGCCGCCTCGACCTGGAATCGCTTGTCCCCCGGCTTGTCGTCGATGCAGAGCACCGTCGCGCCGGGAATGCAGACCGCGGGCCCGGGAGGCGGTGGTGGCGGTGGCGGCGGCGGAGGGGGCGGGGGAGGTGGGGGCGGCGGTGGCGGAGGAGGCGGTGGCGGCGGCGGAGGGGGCGGCGTCGCCGTGACGATCACCTGCCCCTGCATCGACGAGAGATGGACGCTGCAGTGGTACGGAAAAGTGCCGACGTTCGAAAACGTCTGAGTGAACGATCCCGATGTTCTCTGGCCGGAGTCCCAGAGGCCGCTCGACGTGCAGCCGGGAGAGCACGCGCCCGACGTCGTGGAATGCGTGCCCCCCTTCCACTGCCAGGTGACCGTTTCTCCGACGCCGATCCTCGTCGTGCTCGAGCCGGTTGACTGATCCGTGAACATGAAATTCGAGATGCTGACCGTCGCGTTCGCGGCGGCAGCGCGGCCGCAAGACAGGGCGGCCCAGACTCCGGTAATCGCGAGCGCTCTCTTGAGAGACATGAGCATTGAACCCCTCCGATCGAGAATCGTGTCACCGGTCCGGCCGGCGGCCGCGCGATCTTAATCGGGCCCTTAGGTCCCGAACCCATTCACGGGGCGGCGGATCTGGGCAAATCGGGTATACTCCGCCGGACCGAGTAGCCTGCCAGATGCCCCGCCGCAACGACATCCACTCAATCCTCGTCATCGGGAGCGGTCCTATCGTGATCGGGCAAGCCTGCGAGTTCGATTACTCGGGCACGCAGGCCGTCAAGGCCCTGAAACGGGAGGGCTACCGGGTCTCGCTCGTGAATTCGAATCCGGCCACGATCATGACCGACCCCCAGCTCGCCGACGCCACCTACATCGAGCCGCTGACGCCGGAGACCGTGGCGCGGATCGTCTCCCGCGAGCGGCCCGACGCGATCCTTCCGACCGTCGGGGGGCAGACGGCGATCAACCTCGCGCTCGCGTTGTCGGATTCCGGGCTCCTCGAAAAGCTCGGAATCGAGCTGATCGGCGCGAAAGAGGGCGCGATGCGGCTGGCGGAGGACCGCGAGCTGTTCAAGAGGGCGATGGTCGAGATCGGCGCGGACGTGCCTCGTTCCGGCACCGCGCGAAGCCTCGAAGAGGCGGAGGCCATTGCCGCGGAAATCGGTTTTCCGCTCGTCGTCCGGCCTTCGTTCACCCTCGGAGGATCGGGCGGCGGCATCGCGCCGAGCCCCGCGGAGTTTCGAAAGATCGTCGCGCACGGCCTCTCCGAGTCGCCTTCGACCGAGGTCCTGATCGAAGAATCGCTTCTCGGTTGGAAGGAATTCGAGCTCGAGGTGATGAGGGACTTGAAGGACAACGTCATCGTCGTGTGCTCGATCGAAAACTTCGACCCGATGGGCGTTCACACGGGAGACTCGATCACGGTCGCTCCGCAGATGACGCTCTCGGACCGCGAGTACCAGGAGATGCGCGACGAAGCCAAGCGAATCATCCGGCGGGTCGGCGTGGAGACCGGCGGTTCGAACATCCAGTTCGCCGTCCATCCGGCGACCGGCCGCCGCGTCGTCATCGAGATGAACCCCCGGGTGTCGCGCTCGTCGGCCCTCGCTTCGAAGGCGACCGGCTTTCCGATCGCGAAAATCGCGGCGCTTCTCTCGGTCGGGTACACGCTGCCGGAAATCCCGAACGACATCACGAAGAAGACTCCCGCCTGTTTCGAGCCGTCGCTCGACTACGTCGTCGTCAAGATCCCGCGCTGGACGTTCGAGAAGTTCCCGAAGGCGGACTCGCGCCTCACGATCCAGATGAAATCGGTCGGCGAGGCGATGGCGATCGGGAGCACGTTCGCGGAATCGATCGGGAAGGCGATTCGTTCGCTCGAGATCGACCGGAACGGGTTCGACGACGGCGGCCCGGCCCTTTCGCGGGAGGAGATCCGCGAGCGCCTCGCGACGCCCGACGCCGGAGCGGCTCTTCCATCTCCGACGGGCCTTCGGGCTCGGAATGACGACGGAAGAGGTCCATGAAGTGACGCGGATCGACCCCTGGTTTCTCGCGCAGATCCGGGACGTGCTCGGATTCGAGGAGAACATCCGCGCGGGAAATCCGGGCGATCCGAATTGGCTGCTGCCGGCGAAGCGGATGGGATATTCGGACGGCGCGATCGCGCGGCTGCGCGGCGAATCGGAGAGCGAGGTCCGGGCCTTTCGGCGGAAGGCGAACCTGCATCCCGTCTACAAGAGAATCGACACCTGCGCGGCCGAGTTCGACGCCGAGACGCCGTATTTCTATTCGACCTACGAGAGCGAGAACGAATCCCTGCGAACGTCGCGCCCGAAAATCGCGATCCTGGGTGGCGGCCCGAACCGCATCGGCCAGGGAATCGAGTTCGACTACTGCTGCGTGCACGCCGCCTACGCGCTGAAGGAGGCGGGCTTCGAAACCGTCATGGTGAACTGCAATCCCGAGACGGTTTCCACCGATTACGACACGTCCGACCGGCTCTATTTCGAGCCGCTGACGTTCGAGGACGTGGCCGAGGTTCTCGAGAACGAGAAGCCGGACGGCGTTCTCGTCCAGTTCGGCGGCCAGACGCCGCTCAAGCTCGCCCGGCGCCTCGAAGCGGCGGGTTTTCCGATCGCCGGAACGAGCCCGGAGTCGATCGATCTGGCCGAAGACCGCGTGCGTTTCGGCGGCCTCCTCGCGGAGCTCGGCCTGACGGCTCCGGCTCACGCGGAGGCGATGTCGAAAGAAGAAGCGACGGCGGCGGCCCGAAAGCTCGGCTATCCCCTCATCGTGCGGCCTTCTTACGTGCTCGGCGGGCGCGCCATGGCCGTCGTGTTCGACGACGATTCGCTCGTGAAATTCATGGAGCGCGCGCGAGAGGTTTCGCCCGAACATCCGGTGCTTCCTGGATTGCTTTCTCGACGACGCGGTCGAGGTCGACGTCGACTGCCTCTCCGACGGGTCGGAGGTGTGGATCGGCGGCGTTCAGCAGCACATCGAGGAGGCCGGCATCCACTCCGGAGACTCCTATTCCGTGCTGCCGCCGTGGAAGCTGGCTCCCGACGAGCTCGCGCGCATCAAAGACGCGACCCGGAAGCTCGCGCGCGCCCTCTCCGTCCGGGGCTTGATGAACACGCAATTCGCGATCCAGAAGGGCCG
The DNA here is from genome assembly GCA_963773815.1 of uncultured Acidobacteriota bacterium. GTDB lineage: Bacteria > Acidobacteriota > Thermoanaerobaculia > UBA5066 > DATFVB01 > CAWEYG01. Next base: position 176,765 of record CAVZCI010000016.1, on the reverse strand, counting down.
GCTGTTCGTTCTGGAAGTCAACCCCCGCGCCTCCCGCACCGTTCCGTTCGTTTCGAAGGCGATCGGCGTTCCGATGGCGAAGGCGGCGGCGCTGCTCGCCGTCGGGAAGAAACTCTCCGAGCTCGGCCTGCCGGCCGAGCGCGAACCTCTCGACTTCTTCATCAAGGGTCCCGTATTCCCGTTCCGGAAATTTCCGGGAGAGGACACGATCCTCGGCCCCGAGATGAAATCGACCGGCGAGGTCATGGGTGTCTCGCCCCGTTTCGGCCACGCTTTCGCGAAAGCGTGCAGCGGCGCGGGTCTGGAGCTGCCGACGTCCGGGACCGCGTTTCTGACGGTCAATCCGTACGACAAGGCGGCTCTGGAGCCGATCGCCCGGGAGCTGCAGGCCCTCGGGTTTCGCATCTTCGCGACCGAGGGCACGGCCGCCCACCTGTGCGGCGCGGGGATCGACGCGCGCTCGATCTTCAAGGTCAACGAGGGCAGCCCGAATGCGGTCGACCGAATGGAAGGCGGAGAGATCCAGCTCGTCGTGAACACGCCGCTCGGGAAGCTTTCCCACTACGACGAATCCGCGATCCGGGCGGCCGCGCTGCGTCTCAATATTCCGTGCCTGACGACGTTGTCGGCCGCGACGGCCGCCGTCGAGGCGATCCGAGCGCTCCAGGAGCGCGCGACGGAGGTCTCCTCGCTTCAGGAATTTCACGCGGGATGACCTTCCGGGCCGCGCGCTGGGCGCTCGTTTCGCTGTTCGCGGCCGGCGTGCTCTTCGAAGGTTTTCCCGCGGCGACGCCGGAGTCCCGCTGGGCCGTTGCGGCGGCTCTCGCGTTCGGAACGCTCGGGCTGGCGAGCCGCAGGCTCGGGGTCGCGGCGGCGGCGTTCGCCTCCGCGGTCGCCGGAGGAACCGCGGCGCTGCTCAAGAGCGCGCCGCAATGTCCCTGGTCGGCGCTCGTCGTGCTCTCGTTCGGGGCGGGATTTCTGTTTCGGGAGCTGATCGGAACCCGGCTCCGATTCCCGCGGATCCCGCCGGACGCGCGCTCGCCCCGCTCGCCGCGCTCTGGATCCTCGCCGCGGGGGCAGCCGCGGCGTCCGCCCGATCGTTGTGGGCGCTCTTCCGGGGGCTCGACCTCCGGGTCGTCAATCCGCGCGGGATGACCGACGCGGAGGCGCTCGCGGGCGACGTTGGTTCGTTCGCGGCGGTGCTCTCCGGGATCGTTCTGTACGGAATTCTTCGCCGCCTCGATATCGACGACGCGCGCCGCGCGCTTCGGGCCGTCGTCGCCGGCGCGGCCGCCTCCGCCCTCGTCGCGCTCTTCCAGACCCGGGGCTGGATCGCGTCGCCCGCGGCTTCACTTCTGGCAAATGGCGGGCCGTCTGCAGGGCCTGAGCTCCGACCCGAACGCTCTCGGGGTGCTCGTGGGGCTCGCGATCCCGGTGGCCGTCGCCGGGAGCCTCTGGAGCTCGCACCGGGCTCGATGGTGGTTCGGCGCCGCCGTGCTCGGCGCCGGGCTTGCGGCGTCGGGATCGCGCAGCGGGTTTCTCGTCGCCCTCGGAGGCTCGGCGATCGTCGTCGCGGCGGGCCGGTCGGGCCTGGCAACGAGGCCTCGCGGGCGTTTCGCGGCGTGGGCCGGCGCGGCGGCCGCCGTCGTCTTGTTCGGGCTGGTCATCGCGGCGGATCGGCGCGCGGGCGGTCTTTTCCACCGCCTCGTGTCGATCTTCGACCGGGACGTGCCCCTCGAGTTCCGCGCGTCGGCCCGGCCCGTTCTCTGGCGCGGCGCGTCGGAGGCCTGGCTCCGGAATCCGGTCGCCGGGCTGGGATGGAACGCCTTCTCGCTGGCAGCTTCCCAACGTGAGCCCGAGCGCCGGCGCCGCGATGGCGCGCTACGACAATCCCGGCAACTTCTATCTGCAGATGCTCGCCGAGACGGGTGTCGTCGGTCTGGCGATCTTTCTCGCGTTCCTCGCCGCCGCGGCGCGCCAGGTGAGCAAATCCTTCGGTCCGAAGAGCGAGACGCCGTGGTTGGCCGCGGGCGCCGCCGGCGCGCTCGGGGCTTTCGCGATTGCGTTGTTCTTCGGATCGCATCTCCTCGCCGCGGAGGTTTCGTGCGCCGCTTTCGTTCTGCTGGCCCAGTTCCGGAGCCCGGGAGGATCGCCTCGGGCGAACGGAATCGCCTGGGCCGGCGTGGCCGCCGCGGCGCTCGCATGGGGCGTCAGCCTCGCGCCGACGGCCGACGCCGCCTACGCGTTTCGCTACTCCCCCGGGCTCGGAATGTACGCGCCGGAGAGCTCGCCCGAAGGGGAGTTTCGATGGTCGGGGCCGCGATCGGCCGTGCGGCTCCTCGCCGGCGAACGGAAGCGGGTCCGGGTCGTCTTTCGCAGCCCTTCCCTGACGGGGGAACGATTTCGAGTCTCGTCCGGCGGCAGGGATCTCTTTTCGACCGAGCTCGCGCGAGACCGCGGCGTCCGGCTCGTTCTCGCTGCGCCCCCGCGCCGCCCCGCTGTTCTCGTGTTCGACAACTCCTCTTCGTTTCGCCCGTCCTCGTCGGGTGAATCGAAGGATTCGCGCGAGCTCTCGATTCAGGTCTTCTCCGAGCCTTGAAGATTCAGTATCACCCCGCCTCCGGGAAGAGAACCGTTCTTTCCCTGGAGCTCTCGCCGGCGCGCCAGAAGCTCGCCGCGGCGCTTCTCCTGTTTCTCGCGGCCGTTCTCGGCGCGTTTCCGCTGCTGTTTTCCACCGTGCTCGTGAGATGGCGGCGCGGCGAGGTGGAGTCCGAAGTCGTCGCGCTCAACCAGCGGAGGAAGGAGGCGCTGGAGCTCGCGACTTCGGCGCTTCGGCAAACGGCCGCCCGCCTCTCGGCGGATCGCGATCTGCTCGGACGCATCGCTTTCCTTTACGACCAGCCCGCGCTCGCCCGGGCCGCCTCTGCGTTTCCGGATGCCGGCGGAGCGGATGCCGGGCGGCTCGCGGCAACCGAAGCGGAGCTCGAGTTCCTGCGCGGCGTGCTGCGAAAACTCGAGGAAGTCGAAGCCGCGAATCCGGAGTGGCCGGGACAGAGCCCTTCGATTTCGCCCGTTCCGGAATCGGCGTTCGTGCCGACGAACTCCTTCGGTTGGACGATTTCGCGCTTGACGCAGGAGAGAGAGTTTCTTTCCGGGCTCGACCTCGCCTGTCCGGCCGGCCTCCCGGTCGTCTCGACGGCCGACGGGCTCGTCCGCTGGGCGGGCGCGTTTCCGATCCGCCCCGGCTCGCCCTACGGGCACCTCGGACGGATCGTCGCGATCCGGCACGGCGATCGCGCCGTCACGATCTTCGGATACCTGGATTCGGTGCAGGTCCGAAGGGGGCAGAGCATCCGCCGGGGCGACCGGATCGGAACCGTCGGAACCAATCCATGGGTGAGCGCCCCGCGGCTCCGGTTCGAGGTGTGGCGATTTCCGGGACCGATCCCGATCGATCCCCGGCTCGCGATGCTGAACGTATCGGATTCGGAAGTCGCCCCGGCGCTGCGGCAGGCGCTTCGGGGCCCCGCGCGGGGAACGCCGGAGCTGCCGGCGGAGTTCCGGTAGACCGCGCTCTCACCACTTCCGGATCGTCCTTCAGAACCCGCTCGATCTCGTCCAGGTCGTTGCCGACGTGCGGCGCGAAGCGGACCGCTCCTTCGCGGGGCGAGACGATGATGCCCTCCCGTTCGAGCTTCGCGACCGCGTCGCGGGCGTTGCCGTCCGGGGGAACGGCGGAGAGGATCGCGGATCGGCTGCCCTCGGGCGTGCGGATCGACCAGCCCAGTTCGGTCAAGCCCGAGCGCAGTCGTCCGGTCAGCGTCCCGATTCGGTCGCGCGCGGCCTCCATGCCGATTTCCGAGAGCAGGTCGAGCGACGCCGCGAGGCCGAAGATCTGCGCGGTCGGAAGCGATCCGGGCTCGAACCGCCGGCCTCCCTCGAAGAAGGCGGTTCGGTACTCCAGCTGCGACTCGCGCCACGGCACGTTCCACCACCCGGCCCAGGGCGTTCCGATGCGCCGCTTCGCCTTCTCGGAGAAGTAGAACGTCGCGCACGCTTCCGGGCCGTACAGGAACTTGTGGGCGTCGGCCGCGAGGACGTCGATCCGAAGGGCCTTCACATCGATCGGCATCGTCCCGAGCCCCTGGATCGCGTCGACGACGAACAGGATGTTGCGCTCCTCGCAGATCTTCCCGAGCTCTTCGAGGGGATACACGAACCCGCTGTGGAACGAGACCCAGGAAACGGCGAGAACGCGCGTCGTCGGATCGATCCGGTCGAGGAAGTCCCCGGCCGTGACGACGCCGTTCCGGCTCTGGAGGATCCGGTATTCGACGCCCTTTTCCGCGAGATTCATCCACGGATAGACGTTTGCGGTGAACTCGAGGTCGTCCCCGAGGACGGTATCTCCGGTTCGCCAGGGGATGCCCGCCGCCACGAGGTTGAGGGCATGCGACGTCGAGGGCAGGAATGCGATCTGGCCCGGATCGCCTCCGACGAATCGGGCCGCCTTCTCGCGCGTCTCGTCGTACTGCCGGTACCATTTCTTCCAGTTTCGCGCGCCGAAATTCGAAACGTCGGCCGTGTGGTTGGTGATCGCTTTCGCGACGCGCGCCGGAAGCGGCGACAGGGCGGCGTGGTTCAGGTAAACGAGATTCTTCCGGACGGGGAACTCTCGGTCGAGGTTGTCCTTCGAGAAATCGAACATTTCGCGGGAAGTCTATCTCTCTGCGGAGACCTCAGGCGCTCTTCGGCCCGCGGACGAACGCGCCGACTCTTTTCCGGTGCTCTTCGAGACGCGTCTTCACGTCCTCGATCCGGTCGCCGCCCGTGACCTCGAGCAGAGCATCGGCGAGCACGAACGCGATCATCGACTCGCAGATGACGCCGCAGGCGGGAACGGCGGTCACGTCGCTGCGCTCGTAGGCGGAAGTCGCGGGCTCGCCCGTCGAAAGATCGATCGACGAGAGGCCGCGGGCCAGCGTCGAGATCGGCTTCATGTACGCGACGAGAATCAGGTCCTCGCCGTTCGTCACGCCGCCTTCGAGGCCGCCCGCGCGGTTCGTCCGGCGACGCCCTCCGAGCAGGATCTCGTCGTGCGCCTCGGAACCGAACCGCCGGGACGCCTCGATTGCGCCCCCGAACTCGACCGCTTTCACGGCCGGGACCGAAAGGATCGCCTGGGCGATCCGCCCGTCGAGCTTCCGGTCCCAGCTCACGTAGGAACCGAGCCCCGCCGGGACGTTTCGCGCTCCGACGAGGATCGATCCCCCGAGAGTTTCCCCTTCGCTTTCGCGTCGTCGACGGCTCGGATCATCTTCTTCTCCGCGACCGGGTCGAGCGCCCGCAGGGGAGAGTCGTCGTCGACTTTCCGGAGCGAGTCGAACGTCCGGTCCGACACGGAGAAGACGGCGCCGAGGGACAGCACGCCGCTTCGAACCGCGATGCCGCACTCGCCCAGCAGGATCTTGCAGACGGCGCCCGCCGCGACCCGAGCCGCGCTCTCGCGCGCGGACGCCCGTTCCAGCACGTCACGGAGGTCTTCGAACCCGTACTTCTCTCCTCCCGCGAGGTCGGCGTGTCCCGGTCGCGGCCTCGACACGCGCCGGGACGTGGCCGCCTCGGGGTCGACGGCCCAGGGATCCATGACCGCCTTCCAGTTCGGGAAGTCCAGGTTTTCGATTCGGAACGAAACGGGGGAACCGAGCGTTCTGCCCCCCCGCACGCCTCCGGTGATTTCGACGCGGTCCGATTCGATCTTCATGCGTCCGCCGCGCCCGTAGCCTTTTTGCCGGCGCAGCATCTCCGCGGCGAGGAAGCTCGCGTCGAGGGCGAGGCCCGCCGGGAGCCCCGAGAGAATCGCCGTCAGCCCCGGGCCATGGGATTCTCCGGCGGTCATCAGGCGGAGACTCATGTGCCGGAGTCTGCCCGAACGGACCTCAAAATACAAAGCACAGGACATAGAATGGCCGCGAGGAGGAGGCCATGATCTCGACGGTTGCCCGAGGCACTCTTCTGTCCCGGTTCTCCGCGGTCCGAGCGCGCACCGAGCAGTATTTCGGCTTCCTCCGCGACGAGGCCTTCTTCGAGCGCCCACTTCCCCTGCGCCATCCGATCGTCTTCTACCGCGGCCACCTGGCCGCGTTCGCCGTGAACACGCTGTTGAAGAAGGCGCTCGGTCTTCCGGGGATCCGCGGCGATTTCGAGGTCCTCTTCGAGCGCGGCATCGATCCCGCGGATCGCGACGCCGCGGACAAGGTTTCGATCGCAGTCTGGCCGCCGCGCGCGGAAATCGAGCAGTACGTTCGCGAAGCGGACCGGGGGATCGAGAGGGCGCTCGACGCCATCGACGCGGGCGAGGTCCCGGACGAAGCGCTCGCCCGGGAGGCGGCCCTCCTGTGCTGCGAGCACGAATTGATGCACCAGGAGACGCTGCTCTACATCTTTCACCTGCTCGATCCGGCGAAGAAGGTTCCTCCCGACCGGGCGCCGCGCCCGGTGTACGGGGTCGCGCCGCGTCCGGAGACCGTCCGGGTCCCTGCGGGACGCGCGACGCTCGGCGCCCTTCGGGGCGAAATTCCGTTCGGCTGGGACAACGAGTTTCCCCGCCTCACCGCGGACGTGCCCGCTTTCGAAATCGATCGCTACGACGTGACGAACGAGGAGTACCTGGAGTTCGTCGAAGCGGGGGGATACCGGAACGAGTCGCTCTGGAGTCCCGGGGACTGGGAGTGGAGATCGCGAAGCCGCGTCGAGCACCCCCTCTACTGGAGCCGCGACGGACGCCGATGGAGCTGGCGCGCGATGTTCGAACACGTCGAGTTGCCGATGTCCTGGCCCGTCTACGTGAGCCAGGCGGAGGCGTCCGCGTTCGCTCGCTGGAAGGGGAGGAGGCTGCCAACCGAAGCGGAATACCACCGCGCCGCGTATGGAACGGCCGGCGAGATCGAGCGCGCCTTTCCGTGGGGGGAGGACCCGCCCGACTGGACGCGAGGAAACTTCGACTTGTTCCGCAGCGATCCCGTGCCCGTCGGCTCGTTTCCGGCCGGCGCGAGCTCGTGGGGAGTCGACGACCTCGTCGGCAACGGGTGGGAATGGACGAGCTCGGTCTTCGCGGGTTTCCCCGGTTTCTCGCCGAGCCCGCTCTATCCCGGTTATTCCGCGGACTTCTTCGACGGACGCCACTTCGTCATGAAGGGGGCTCTCCCGCGACCTCGCCCGAATTCCTGCGCCGGTCATTCCGCAACTGGTTCCAGGCGCACTACCCGTATCCGTACGCGGCGTTCCGGTGCGCGCGGGACGCCGGTTGAGCGCGCGCGGAGAATCCACGGCCATCGCGGGCAGCGCATTCGGGAAGGACGTGGCGCGCGACCTCGCGGTTTCGCCGAAGCAGCTCCAGTCGAAGTATCTCTACGACGCGCTCGGCAGCCGGCTCTTCGAGGCGATCTGCCGGCTTCCCTGGTACCCGATCACTCGCGCCGAGCTCTCGCTGCTTTCGCGGCACGCGTCGGAGATCTCGTCGGAAATGGGCGATCCGCTGACACTGACGGAGCTCGGGCCCGGCGACGGGGAAAAGACCGCGATTCTCGCTTCCGCGTTCGTGCGCGGCCGTCGAACCCTGATGACGCACCTCATCGACATCTCGCAGACCGCGCTCGACCAGACCGAGAATCGTCTCGGCCGGTACGAGGGGATCTCCGTCGTCGGTCATCGCGCGACGTACGAGGAGGGGCTGCGTCGCGTCGCGGCGACCCGCAGAGAAAGCGGGCGCCTGCTGGTTCTCTTCCTCGGTTCGAACCTCGGAAACTTCGACACGGCGGCCGCGCGGACGTTCCTCACGTCGATTCGCGAGGCCCTCGGGCCGGGAGACGGCCTGCTGCTCGGGGCGGACCTCGTGAAGCCCGAGGCCGATCTGCTTCTCGCCTATGACGACCCGCTCGGCGTCACGGCGGCGTTCAACAAGAATCTCCTCGTCCGAATCAACCGAGAGCTCGGCGGCAATTTCGACCTCGAGATGTTCGATCACCGGGCCGTGTTCAACGCGGAGGAGTCTCGGGTCGAGATGCACCTCGTGAGCCGGCGGGACCAGAGAATCGCGATTCCCGGCGCGGACTGCGAGATCGGATTCAAGGAGGGGGAGACGATCTGGACCGAAAGCTCCTACAAGTACTCGCCGGAGCGGCTCTGCGGGATGGTCGAAGAAGCGGGATTCTCGCTGCGGCGGCGCTTCCTCGACCCGCAGGCGGGGTTCACGCTCGATCTCTACTTCGCTTCCTGAGCGCGACCTCTCGTATCATTCCGGGAAGATGACGCTTCCGCCCGGTTCCCGTCTCGGCCCCTACGATCCGCCTTCGCCACTCGCCGTCGCGACGAAGCGCTTTGGCGTAGTCGGAGGGCTTCGGCGGACAAGGATCCACGGATGACGCTGGCAACGGGCACGAAGTTGGGGCCGTATGAAATCCTCGCTCCGCTCGGGGCGGGCGGGATGGGGGAGGTCTACAGAGCCAGAGACACGAGGCTCGGGCGCGAAGTGGCCATCAAACTGTTGCCTGTGGAGCTCGCGAAAGATCCGGAGAGGGTTGCGAGATTCGAGCGGGAGGCGCGGTCGGCCTCGGCGCTTTCCCATGCGCACGTCGTGTCGGTCTTCGACATCGGGCGCTCCGGGGAAATCTCCTACATCGTCAGCGAGATCGTGGCGGGGGGCAATCTGCGCGATCTTCTCGACCGCGGACCTCTGCCGCTTCGTCGCGCTCTCGACCTCGCGGTTCAGATCGCGTCGGGCCTTGCCGAGGCCCACGAGAGCGGGATCGTCCACCGGGACCTGAAGCCGGAAAACATCCTGCTCACTCGATCCGGAGAAGCCAAGATCGCCGACTTCGGCCTCGCGAAGCTGGCGGAGACCGGAAGCGCGGGCATGTCTCAGCTTCCGACTTCCGACGGTCTGAAGACCTCCGACGGGATCGTGATGGGGACGGTGTCGTACATGTCGCCGGAGCAGGCGGGTGGGCGAAGCGTGGATTTTCGCTCCGACCAGTTCGCGTTCGGATCGATCCTCTACGAGATGCTGGCGGGCAAATCTCCGTTCCGCCGGCCGACGGCGGGCGAGACGATGGCGGCGGTCATGCGGGACGAACCTCAGCCGGTGCGCGCGATCATTTCTTCGGTGCCGCCGCAGCTCGGCTGGATTCTCGATCGCTGCCTCGCGAAAGAGTCGGACGCGCGCTACGCCTCGACCCGGGATCTGGCTCGGGAGCTGATGCTCGTGAGGGAACATCTCTCGGAAATGACGAGCGGCTCGGCAGACGCCGTGCGACAGCCTTCGACCCTGAAGGTCCGGCGCAGTCTCCTGCCGTGGTTCCTTACCGCCCTGGCTCTCGCCGCGGCGGCCGCGATGGCGTTTGCGTTGCTCGGGCGCCGCCGGTCCGCCCTCCGGCCAACCATCCGATTCGCGGTGGCCCCCCCGACGGGTGGAATGTTTCTGTCCACGTTCGATCTGGTCAGTCTGGCGTTCTCTCCGGATGGATCCCGCCTCGCGTTTGTCCTCAACGAGTCCAGATCCCCGCGCCAGATCGCCGAGAACAGCCGGCCCTCGAGACGTGTCTGGGTTCGAACGCTCTCGGATCTCGAAGCGCATCCCCTCGCCGGATCGGACGGGGCCTCGTCGATCTTCTGGTCGCCCGATGGCCGGTCGATCGGATTTTTCACCGGCGGCCAGCTGAAGCGGATCGACATTGCGGGCGGGTCCGCCGTTCCGATCTGCGATCTGCCGGGCGGGCTGGGGGGGGGAGTCACCGGGACCTGGGGCGCCGGCGATATTCTCTTCGATTCGACGTTCGACGGTCTGATCTATCGGGTTTCAGCCGACGGAGGACGGCCGGCGGTTCTCGTTCGGCCGGATCCGGCGCGCGGAGAGATGAAGACGCGCTGGCCATGGTTTCTCCCGGACGGCAGGACGTTCCTGTACCTGGCGGCACGAAAGGACGGAGAGAACGATCTGCTGATCGGCTCGCACGGCCAGCCTTCGCGCGTCGTCGCCCCGATCTCCTCACGGGTCGAATACGTCGATCCCGGTTTCCTGGTTTTCGCCAGGGACGGCGCTCTCGTTGCCCAGCGCTTCGACCCGGCGTCCGGACGGCTCAGCGGGCCGCTCCTTTCGCTTGCACCCGCGGTTCGTTATTTCTATTCGAACAAGTGGGCCGCCTTTGCGACCTCGCGCAACGGAATGCTGGCCTACTCGGGGCAGGGGAATGTTTCGCGCCTGAGCTGGTTCGATCGCTCCGGCCGGCTTCTCGGGAAGATCGGGTCGGAGGGAGCCGGCGACACGATCAATGTCGCGATTTCTCCCGATGGACACAGCGTCCTCTTTGATCGGACGCGGCCGGATCTCGGCACGTTCGACATCTGGATGATCGATCTCGCGCGAGGAGTCGAGACCCGCGTGACCTCGGAACCCGATACCGAATTCGATCCCGTCTGGCTTCCGGACGGAAAGCACCTCGTCTATTCCGTCGTTCGGCACGGGCAGACGCCCCAGATCGTCCGGCGGGAGCTCGCAGGCGGCCCGGAGGACCCGCTCCTTCCTCCCGGCAGCTTTCAGGAAGCGATGGCCGTCAGTCGCGATGGACGGCGGCTGCTGTTTTCCCAGCGGCCGGCGGCAGGAACGTTTGGCGTGTGGACTCTTTCCCTTGCCGGCGATCCGGTCCCGGCGCCGCTCGTGACCTCGAAATCTCAACAGGAAACGGCGCGATTCTCTCCCGACGACGGTTTCGTGGCGTTCATCTCGGACGAGTCGGGGCAGCCGGAGGCCTATGTCGAGGCCCTGGCTCCCGACCGGCAAAGGGTCCGGATCTCGACCGGGGGCGCGACACTTCTGCGTTGGAGTCGCGACGGGAAGGAAATCTTCTACGCGTCGCCCGACGGGAAGCTCTACGCCGTGCCGATCCGGGTCTCTCCCGCGCTGCAAGTTGGAGCTCCAGCGGTTCTTTTCTCGCTTCCGGCGGAGGGCTGGGAGGCTTTTGATGTCGCATCCGACGGCCGATTCCTCGCGGCCATTCAGGAGGTTTCGGCCACGACCGTGCCGCTCTCGGTCGTGTCGAACTGGACCTCCGAGATTCGTCCGTGAGCCTGCAGGCGCGCTCCCGCCCCGGCCCGTACGAGATCGGGGACGAATTGCGATGAAGGTTTGCCTGTCGTTTGCTCTTTTGATCGGACTCGCGGCCGAAGGGGGAAATGCCGCGCGTCCGGCCCCGCGCTCGATCTCCCCACGCTCGGTCAAAAAGATGCGCGGCGTCTGCTGGGAGGCCGTCGGAAAGATCGGCGCGAAGGAAATCGCGCCGCTTCGCGACGCGGGCGTCGACTGGATCTCGCAGACCCCGTTCGGCTGGTGCCGCTCCCCCCGTTCGACGGACGTCGTCCTCGCGACGGGCTCGCGCGTCTACTGGGGCGAGAGTGACGAGGGGCTCGCGGAAACGGCGCGGATCGCGAGGGCGAGCGGAATCCGGACGCTGCTCAAGCCGCATCTCTGGGTGGGGCACCGCGACTGGGTCGGGAATCTCAAGATGGAAAGCGAAGCGGAATGGAAGGCGTGGTTCGAATCGTACGATAAGTTCATTCTTCACTATGCCGCCCTCGCCGAGCGGGAGCGGATGGACGCTCTCGCCATCGGCACGGAACTGTGCGGAACGACTGCGCGCGCCGCGGAATGGAAGAAACTGATCGCGAAGATTCGAACCGTCTACCACGGTCCGCTCACGTACTGCGCGAACTGGGAGGAAGCGGACCGCGTTCCGTTCTGGGACGAGCTCGACTTCATCGGTGTCCAGGCCTATTACCCTCTCTCCTCTTCCGCGCGCCCGACTCCGGCCGAGTTGAAGGCTTCGTGGGACCGGATCGCCGTGAGCCTCGAACAGTTGTCGCGTCGGACGAAACTTCCGGTCGTCTTCACCGAAGTCGGCTATCGAAGCGTCACCGGCGGCGTCCGGGAGCCATGGAACTGGGATGTCGACGGTGGAACCGATCTGCGGCTCCAGTCGGAGGCCTACCGGGCGCTCTTCGAGAGTCTATGGGGCCGGAGCTGGTTCGAAGGAACGTTCATCTGGAAATGGAACCCGCGCCTCGCGGCGACGGAGAGACCCGCCGGCGCGGCGGAGCGCGACTTCACCCCGCAGGGCAAACCCGCGCTCGAAGTGATTCGCGAGTACTACCGGACGCCGCCGGGAAGTCTCGCGGCTCGCGGGACGCATTGACTCCGGTCGCTCGCGGAATTTGCCGAAAGGGATCTACCGGGCCGCCGTGACGGCCTTGCGCGGATACTTCGTCCCGACGTAGTCGTCGACGAGTCTTCGAAATCCTTCCGCGAGCTCGTCGTAGTTACCTTCGAGCGTCGTGAAGTGGTGACCGTCGATGTAGACGGGGCATCGCGGCTCCTCGCCAGTCCCCGGAAGACTGATCCCGATCGAGGCGGCCTTCGATTCGCCCGGACCGTTGACGACGCATCCCATGACGGCGAGCGTCATGTTCTCCACTCCTTCGTATTCGGATTTCCACTCCGGCATCTTGTCGCGGATGTAGCCCTGGATGCGCTCGGCGAGCTCCTGGAACGTCGTCGACGTCGTGCGGCCGCAGCCCGGGCAGGCGGTGACGCTCGGCGCGAAAGAGCGGATTCCGAGCGCCTGGAGGAGCTCGCACGCCGCGTAAACCTCTTCGCGGCGGTCTCCCGCGGGGCGGGGGGTGAGCGAGACGCGGATCGTGTCTCCGATCCCCTCGTTCAGGAGCACGCCCATCGCGGAGGCGGACCAGATCATGCCCTTCATTCCCATTCCCGCCTCCGTCAGGCCGAGGTGAAGAGGCTGCCGGGTCCTCGACGCGAGGTCCCGGTAAACGGAAATCAGGTCGAGAGGGCGCGAGACCTTGCAGGAGATGATGATCTGATCCTCGCGGAGGCCGCTCGCGAGCGCGAGCTCGGTCGACTGCAGCGCGGACAGGACCATGCACTCGTTCACGATCTCTTCCGAGGAACGGCCGAGATCCCGGTCGGTGTTTTCCTGCATCTTCTCCATGACGAGCTCCTGGTTCAGGGAGCCGCCGTTGACGCCGATGCGGACCGGTTTCCCGTGCTCGGCCGCGATGCGGCAGATCGTGGAGAACTGCTCGTCGCGTCTTTGCCCTTTTCCCACGTTGCCGGGGTTGATCCGGTACTTGTCGAGAGACCGGGCCATCTCCGGAAACTTCGCGAGAAGAACGTGGCCGTTGTAATGAAAATCGCCGATCAGGGGCGCGTCGCAATCTTCGCCGAGCATCCTCTTCTTGATTTCCGGGACCGCCGCCGCCGCCTCCGGAACGTTGACGGTGACGCGAACGAGCTCCGAGCCGGCGCGCGCGAGCTCCACGCACTGCCGCGCCGTCCCGGGCGCGTCGGCCGTGTCGGTATTCGTCATCGACTGCACGACGACCGGCGCGCCGCCTCCGACCTGGACGCGGCCGACCTTCACCCCGACGGTTTCGTGGCGTTTTCGATCGACCATCAAACGCCAATCTTACCAAACGAGCAACGCTGACAGCCCTCGCCGGGCGGGTGGCACCGGAGGAGACCCCTTTTGCCGCTCGCGGCGCGGAGGCGTAGCAAAGTCCTCAACCCGCAGCGAGCGGAAAAGCGGGTCGAGTCTGGTGACAGGACCCGCGCGGCGAGGGCTACCGGGAGCGCCGGTCGGGCTTGAGGAACACCAACGCAATGCCGGCCGCCGCGAGCGCGAGCGCGGCCGCGCCTCCCATCGCGATCCGGAACGCCTCTGAGCCGGGCGACGAGAACGGGCCTTTCGTCGCGGCGACCGCGATCGCGAGCCCGGCGATCGCGAGCAGGGTCCCGATCCGGGAAACCGTGTTGTTGAAGGCGGACACGATGCCGGCGAAATTCTCCTTCTCGGAGCTCATGACCGTCGTCGTCAGCGGAGCCACGGCGAGCGCCATGCCGAAGCCGACGACGAGGATCGGCGGAAACACCGACTTCCAGTACGAGCCCGGGCTCGCGGGCAGGAGGAACAGCGCGAGGCCGGCCGCGGCGAGCAGCGGGCCGGCGGTCAGCGGGAGGCGCGGACCGACCCGCTCGCCGAGCCTTCCCGTCCAACGGGACAGCGCGGAGATCACGGCGATGAACGGCAGCAGCGCCGCTCCAGCCTCGGTGGGCGTGTATCGCCGGGCCTGGATCAACTCGAAAGGCAGGAAGAAGAACGTCGCGCCGAGCGAGCCGTAGAGAAAGAGGGTGACGGCGTTCGTCGCGGAGAACGTGCGCGACCGAAAGAGCGCCAGGGGGAGCATGGGGTGCCGGCTCCGGGACTCGTGGAGAACGAAGGCTCCGCCCAGGAAAATGCCGGCGAGGAGGGGAGCGAGCACGGCCGGCGATCCGAACGGGCCGCGCGCCGCTTCGGTCAGGCCGAACACGATCCCCGCCAGCGAGCCGGCGGCGAGCGCCGAACCGGCGATGTCCAGAGGGGCGCAGGACGGGTCGCGGCTTTCCGGAACGCGGAAGATCGCGATGAGAAGGACGGCGGCCGCGATCGGAACGTTCAGGTAGAAAATCGCCCGCCAGGAGGCGGCGTCGACGAGGAACCCTCCGGCGAGCGGTCCGAGCGCGGTCGTGAGGGCCGTCGCTCCGGACCAGGTTCCGATCGCGCGGCCCCGCTCGCCCGCCGGAAAGTTTGCCGTGATCAGCGCGAGACTCCCGGGGACGAGCAGCGCGCCGCCGATCCCCTGAATCGCCCTCGCGGCAATGAGTGTCCCGATCGAAGGCGCAGCTCCGCAGGCGGCCGAGGCGGCGGCGAAAATCGCCGTGCCCGCGGCGAAAACCCTCTTTCGGCCAAAGCGGTCTCCGAGCGATCCCCCGACGAGCAGCAGGGCGGAGAGAAGAAGGAGATACGCTTCGACAACCCACTGCACCCGCGCGAGAGGGGCTCCGAGCTTTCGCTGGATGACGGGCAGGGCGACGTTGACGACGGTGCCGTCCAGGAAAGCCATCGTCGACCCGAGGATCGTCACCGCGAGGATCCAGCGCTTGCGCGAGGCTCCGGACACTAGTCGGCCTTCCCCCACGCGATCGGCATGAGCGCTCCTTTCGAGGATCGAGCATAGCCGGAACCGCGTTCCTGCCGGAATCGGTCTGCGTCCACCTCATCTGCGATAATGGCCGGTCGCATGAAGAAATACGTTCTTCGGACCCCGGCGCCCTCGGCCAACTACCGGATCGACTACGACCGGGAGCTCAACGCGGAGCAGAAGGAGGTCGTCTTTGCGGGTACCGGGCCGGTCCTCGTGATCGCGGGGGCGGGATCGGGGAAGACGCGGACCCTCGTGTACCGGGTGTCGAGGCTCATCGAATCGGGAGTCGATCCGGCGAAAATTCTCCTCCTGACGTTCACGAACAAGGCCGCAAGAGAAATGATGCGCCGCGTCGAGGCGCTCCTGACGATCGACACGCGCAAGATGGCGGGAGGCACGTTCCACTCGGTCGGAAACCGGCTGCTGCGCCAGTACGGCGAGCAGATCGGCCTTCCGTCGAGCTTCTCGATCCTCGACGCGGAGGACGCGCGGGAGATGCTCGAGACGGCGACCTCCGATCTCAAGATCCCGACGCTCGAGAAGCGGTTTCCGAAGGGCGATGTTCTTCTCGACCTCTATTCCTTCACGATCAACACGGAGCGCAAGCTGTCGGAGGTCCTCGCGGAACGCGCCCCCCACTTCCTGCCGCTCCAGGAAGAGATCGTTTCGGTGTTTCAGCGGTATCTCGAGCGCAAGAAGTCGGCGAGGGCCTGCGACTACGACGATCTGCTCCTGCACTGGAAAGTGCTGCTCGCGACCCCTTCGGGAGAGGTACTTTCGAAGCGGTTCGTCCACGTCCTCGTCGACGAATACCAGGACACGAACCGGCTCCAGGGGGAAATCGTCGACGGAATGGCGAAGGGGCACGGAAACATTTCGGTCGTCGGCGACGACGCGCAATCGATCTACGCGTTTCGGGGAGCGTCGTTCGACAACATCATCGGCTTTCCGGACCGCTATCCGGACGCCCGGGTGTTCCGCCTGACGACGAACTACCGCTCGACCCCCGAGATCCTCCGTCTCGCGAACGCCTCCATCGCGAAGAACGAAAGGCAGTTTCCGAAGGAGCTGTCCGCCGTCCGGGACAGCGGCGTTCTGCCGGCCGTCGTCCCGCTGCCCGACGCCTTCGACCAGGCCCGTTTCGTCGCACAGCGCCTGCTGGAATGGCGGGACGAAGGGGAGCGCCTTTCCGACTGCGCCGTGCTGTATCGCTCCCACTATCAGGCGATGGAGCTGCAGCTGGAGCTCACCCGCCGGGGGATCCCGTACGAGATCCGTTCCGGAATGCGGTTCTTCGAGCAGCGCCACGTCAAGGACGTCCTGGCCTTCCTTCGCGTCGTCGCGAACCCGAAGGACGAGATCTCCTGGAAGAGAGCCTTGAAGGTGTTCCCCCGGGTCGGCGAGCGGACCGCCACGCAGATCTGGGAAGCGATCGGAGGCACGGCGCAGCCGCTCGAAGCGTTCCAGCGCGGCGGCCGTTCCGTCAGCGGGCGCGGCGTCGAAACGGCCCTCGAGCCGTGCCGTTCCCTCTTCGCGAAGCTCGACACGCCGTCGATCCGGAATTCGCCGGCGGAATCGATTCGCCTGATCGTCGAGCAGGTCTACCGCGATTTCGCGCGGGCGAAGTTCCCGAACGGCGACGCCCGGCTGGACGACCTGGAGCAGCTCGCCCAGTTCGCGGGCGGGTACGACTCGCTGCCGAAGTTCCTCGACGAGGTTTCCCTCTACAATGAGCTCTCCGGCGAAGACACGGTCGCGGGGCTGCCGGAGGACGAGAAGGTCGTCCTCTCCTCGATTCACCAGGCGAAGGGCCTCGAATGGAGCCGGGTCGCCGTGATCGGCCTTTCCGACGGCCGGTTCCCGAATTTTCGCGCGGCCGCGACGGCCGAAGGGCTCGAGGAAGAAAGGCGGCTGTTCTACGTCGCCTGCACTCGCGCGAAGAACGAGCTCGCGCTCACGTACCCGATGCTGGCCCGCGACCGCTATTCGATGGACGTCCTGCTGGAATCGTCGAGGTTCGTTTCCGAGCTGCCGGGCGAGACCTACGAGAAATGGGTCGTCGAGCTCGAGCCGGAGAGGCCCGGCGTTCGCGGCGGGGAATTCAACCCGGAAGATGAAAGCCAGGAAGCTCCCGAAGACGTGAACTGATGCTTAGAACGTTTTAATGAATTCGAATTCCCGTGCGCTCAGAACCGGTAGACGAAGCCGAGGAGGACCCGGCGGCCGGTGGAGGCGTCCTGGCGGAGGTCTTCGCCCGTGAGCAGAAGGGAGAAATGGCGGCTCAGGTTCGCGTTGCCCGAAAGGGCGAAGCGCTTCGTGCGCGGCCTCGATTCGACGGTGACTCCCCCCGCGACGATGTCGAGGACCGAGAGGGACGTCGAGTAGTCCGCCGAAACGTAGACCTTCGGCCCGAAGTTGTGCCCCAGCGAGACGTACCACGAATCGTACGAGCCCCCGGTCCGGTTCGAGCGGTTGTCCGAGACCGTGAGGTCCAGCCCGGAGTGGAAGAGGTCCGAGCAATAGAGGCCCAGCGTCGTCCGGCCGTAGGGGCGGTCGTTCTGGTTGTCGCGCTCGCGCGAATAGCCCGCATAGATTCGCAGCGACGGCAGGACCTTCACGGTCACCCGCCCGCCGGCCGACTCGAACAGAAAGCCCTCGATCGTTCGCGCGTCGACCGGCCTGCCGTTGAGCTGATCCTGCGTGAGGGTCCGTGCGTCGATCGACCGCCCGTGATGGTAGAGGCCCTGGAGCTCGAGAAGGGGGATCGGGGAGTAACGGACGTTCGCGAAAAAGTAATTCAAGCCGCCCTTCGCGAGCCCCCCGGGCTTCTGCAGGTCGTACTCGGCGGCCTGGTAGAGAAAGAACTCTTTTCCGATCGGGATGAAGTTCGTCGTCGTGAGGACAGATCGCTCGGTCATCCCGGCGTCGCGGATCGTGACGTAGCCGAGCACGTGGCTTCGATTGTTCGCGCCGTCGAGAGCCAGGAATCCGCCGAACTTTCGAATGTCCTTCTCGTAACCCACATCGAGGATCTTCGGCTCCAGCCCGGCGAAGATCCCCGCGCGCAAGCGGCCGAGCGCTCCCATGCTCGGCTGGCGATAGCTCAGGAGCGCGCCGGCGAAAGAGCCGAGCCCTCCCATCTCGTTCAGCCACATCTGGCCGAGCCGGAAACCGAGGGACCCGCCGGGAAGCCTCCCTCCGAAGTAGGCGTCGTAGATCGAAGAGCGGGTGGACCGCCCCTCGGTGGAAGGGTAGGCCGACCCGCGCAGGTCGAAACCGTATTCGAACCCTCCCTCGTCGTTGGAGGGAGACCGCAGCGTCGCGGACGCGGTCACCTCGCTGAACGTCGTGCCCGGCGCACCCGGCTGCGAATCGCGGCTCCAGGTGCCGAAGAGCGAGACGCGGCCCCATCCGGCGATCTGCGCGGCGTCGCGGCCGCGCGGCGATCCCGCGCAGAAGCAAGGAGCAGCCTCGCCCGTTCGCGCCGTCGTCATCGCGCGTCCCCTCAATCCCCGCCCCGCCCGTTCGGATGGCAGGAGTAACAAGCGGAGGAGACGTACTGGTAGCCGGAGACGCCCCGGTGATTGCTGTCGGTGGACGATTTTCCGTGGCAGGTCAGACAGGTGAAGACGGCGAAATTGCCGGAGCTCGTGTGGCATGCGGAACAGGGATTTCCGGCGTGGGGCCCGGAGGTGATCGGGAACCAGGTGTGGGTGAACGTGCCCTGATTCCAGCTGGAATCCGATGCTTTGTGGCAATTCTGGCAAGTCGTGGGGAAGCCCGCGGCGGCGTGGTTCGGGTTCGTCGTCTGCTGGTACTGCGTCTTGTGGCAGGAATAGCAGTCGGTCGGCACGTTTGTGTAGTTGTTTGCGCTTGGCGCGTAGGGAGGGTTGTGGCAGACCGTGCACGCGAGCGTCGCGTGAACGCCGACAAGCGGGAAGACGGTCGAATGGTTGAAGGTCCCCTGCGTCCAGCTCGTGTCGGAGAACTTGTGGCACGACTCGCACGTCGTCGGGAAATTCGACGGCGATGTGGTTCACGGGCGATGTCGTCTGCTGTAGTCCGTCTGGTGGCACGAGTAGCAGTCGGTCGAGTCCCTTGGACACGTTGTTCGCGTGGCAGGCGCGCACGCCTGCGTCGCGTGAACGCCGACGAGCGGGAAGAACGTCGAATGGTTGAACGTTGCCTGCGTCCAGCTCGAATCGGACGCCTTGTGGCAATTCTCGCACGTCGTCGGGAACCCGGCGGCCGCTGGTTCGGCGATGTCGTCTGGTTGTAGTCCGTCAGGTGGCACGCAGAGCAGTCGGTCGGAGTTCCCTTGAACACGTTGTTCACATGGCAGGCGGCGCACGGCTGCGTCGCGTGAACGCCGACGAGCGGGAAGATCGCAGCGTGGTTGAACGTCGCCTGGTTCCAGTTGGGATCCGTCGCTTTGTGGCACGTGTCGCACGTCGTGGGGAAGCCGGCGGCCGTGTGGTTCGGAGTGGTCGTCGTGCTGGTAGAGCGTCTTGTGGCACGAGTAGCAGTCGGTCGGAGTGCCCTTGAACACGTTGTTCACGTGGCAGGCGGCGCACGGCTGCGTCGCGTGAACGCCGACGAGGGGGAAGATCGCAGCGTGGTTGAACGTCGCCTGGTTCCAGTTGGCATCCGTCGCTTTGTGGCACGTGTCGCACGTCGTGGGGAAGCCGGCGGCCGCGTGATTGGGAGTTCGTCGTCTGCTGGTAGAGCGTCTTGTGGCACGAGTAGCAGTCGCGTCGGCGTTCCCGGGAACACGTTGTTCACGTGGCAGGCGGCGCACGGCTGCGTCGCGTGCACGCCGACGAGCGGGAAGATCGCGGCGTGGTTGAACGTGGCCTGGTTCCAGTTGGCATCCGTCGCTTTGTGGCATGTGTCGCACGTCGTGGGGAAGCCGGCGGCCGCGTGGTTCGGGTTCGTCGTCTGCTGGTAGAGCGTCTTGTGGCACGAGTAGCAGTCGGTCGGCGTCCCCTTGAACACGTTGTTCGCGTGGCAGGCGGCGCAGGGCTGCGTCGCGTGCACGCCGACGAGCGCGAAAAACTGCGCGTGGTTGAATGTTCCCTGCTGCCACGTCGCGTCGGAGATCTTGTGGCAGCCCTGGCACGCCGTCGAAAATCCGGCCGACAGGTGGTTCGGGTTGGCGGCCTGCTGGTACTGCGTCTGGTGGCAGCCGTAGCAGTCGCGCGTCGTGCCGGCGTAGACGTTGTTCTTGTGGCAGGCGGAGCAGGGTTGAGCGGCATGAACCCCGATCAGCGGGTAGAAGGAATGGTCGAACTTCGCAACCGACCATGACGGGTCGGAGATCGCGTGGCAGCTCTGGCAAGCCGTCGCGAAACCCGCCGCCATGTGGTTGGGACTGGCCGATCGGTCGTAGTCCGTCTTGTGGCATCCGTAACAATCGCGCGGCGTTCCGGCGAAGACGTTGTTCTTGTGGCAGGCGGCGCAGGGTTGAGTCGCGTGAACTCCGACGAGCGGGTAGATCGAAGCGTGGTCGAACCGCGCGAGCCGCCACGTCGCGTCCGCGGCGCCGTGGCAGGCGATGCACACCGTCGGGAATCCCGCGGCGGCGTGGTTCGGCGAGGTCGTGTGGAGGTAGTCGGATCGGTGGCACGAGTAGCATTCGGAAGTCGCCGCCGTGAAGTTCTGGGCCTTGTGGCACGAGTCGCAAGCAAGCGACCGGTGCGGCGCGTTCAGGGGGAACCCCGTGCGGGAGGCGTGGTCCCAGATGACCGCGGTCCACGAAGTGGCGCGATGGCAGGTTTCGCACTGGTTGCCGAGCCGGGTCCGGTAGAGATCGTCCTGGCGGCGGATCCAGTGGCAGTCGTAGCAGCGGGTCGGAGTTCCCTTGATGACGCCCTTCAGGTGGCACGACTCGCACGGCACCAGGATGTGCTTGCCTTCGAGCGGAAAGACTCCGACCTTGTGGAACGCCCGGGAGGCGTTGTTCCATCGGGTCACCGCATGGCACGACTCGCAGCGCTGTCCGAGCACGCCGCGGTGCGCGTCTTTGTGGCAGGAGGCGCAGTCGGTCGGGGTGTTCTTGTACCGGACGGCCGTTCCGCGCGCCGAGGGGAAATCCCCCTCGACCCGCCTGTGGCAGCCGGCGCAGTCGGCTTTCGCGTGGCTCCCGGAGAAGAACCCCGCCAGCGAGGCGTTCTTGTGGACGTAACGCGAAATCGCGAAGGTCGACGTCGAATGGCACGTCGCGCAGCTCGTCCCGAGCTGTCCCAGGTGAGGGTCGCGGTGACAACCCTGGCAGTCGAGCGGCACGCCGCGAAGCCGGACGGCGGTTCCGCTTCCGGCGGGAAAAACGCCCGTTTCGAGCTTGTGGCACTTCGCGCACTCGAGGGTCTGGTGCTTGCCGGTCAGGGGGAACCGCGCCGCCGAGTGCGAGAACGTGCTCGGCGCGAATTTCGCCGCGGCGACCGAGTGGCAGGTCTCACAGGCCTTCGAGACCTGACCGAGATGAACGTCGCGGTGGCAATCGGCGCAGGCGAACGAGACGCCCTTGAACTTCGCCGGCGCCGAGCCCCCTGCCGGTTTCCCGTGGCACTTCTCGCACGCGACCGAGGCGTGCGACCCGGAGAAGAACTCGGGGTTCCGGGGGTGCCGGTAGGCGGTGACCTCGAACGACCGCGTCGAATGACACGTCTGGCACGCCGACCCGAGCTCGCCCTTGTGAACGTCCCGATGGCACGAGGCGCACTCCCTGCCGGCCCCCCGGAAATCGACGATGCGGCTGGAGGAAGCGCGGGCGGGCGCCGCAGCGGACTTGTGGCACGAAGCGCACGGGATCTCGGCATGCTTGCCCGTGAGCGGAAACCGCGTCTTCGCCGCGTGATCGAACGGCGCGCTGCGGAACGACGTCTCGTTGTGGCACGAGGCGCAGTCCTGCTGGAAGAGCCCCCGGTGGACGTCTTTGTGGCAGTCCGCGCATCGTCCGGCGGCGAGCCGGACCTTCACGGCGCTCTGGACGTGGCACTTTTCGCACGCGATGCCGGCGTGCCGCCCGGCGAGGGGAAATCCGGTCTTCGCATGGTCGATTTTCGTGGTGCGGAACGTGGCCGTCGTGTGGCACGACTCGCACAGGCCGAGCGGCTTTCGATGGGGGTCCTTGTGGCAATCCGCGCACGCGGCGAACTTCAGCGGCTTGTATTCGCCGTTCTTGTGGCACTGGTCGCAGCGCAGCGTGGCGTGGGCGCCCGTGAGGGGAAAAGCCGTCTTGCCGTGGTCGAACGAGCGCCGGCTCTCCTTGAAAGGAACGGCGGGGTTGTGGCACTTCGCGCAGTCCGGTCCCAGAGCCCCCCGATGGGCGTCGTTGTGGCAGGAAATGCACGAGGGCTTCGCCGCGAGAAAAGACCGGGTCTTGTGGCAGGCGGCGCACTCCACGGCGGCGTGTTTTCCCGCGAGCGGAAATCCGGTCTGCGTACGGTGGTCGAATCTGCGGCGGTCGAGGTGGCGAAGGTCGGCATCCACGCCGGCATGCTCGACATGGCAGGACACGCATTCGCCCCGGACCGCCCGGTGGACTCCCTTTCCGGCGGCAATTCGATCAGCGATCGGCTTGTGGCAGGAAAGGCACTTCGCGGCCGTGACCTGCTTGCCCGGCTCGTGGCATTTCTGGCAGTTGTCGATTCCCTCGAGAGCGGCGTGCGCTCGCGACAGGTTCCCGGGAGAAACGAGACTTCCCAGCTGCTGCGACCGCACTTCGGAAGCCGCCGCGAGGAGCAGGAGTCCCAGGAGGAGAGGTCTCTTCTTCACGGGCTCACCAGTGCACCATCGAGTATCCGAAGTAGAGCGCGATCGCGACATGGATCGCCGCGATGACGAGCATCACGTAGACGAGCGGCTTGTGGAAGACGTGCCAGAGGGAAAAGAATTTCTTCGTCTGCGCGAGAGTGGCGATCCGCCGCAGCAGAGTCGCGCGCTCCCGCAGGAGCGAGAGCGCCTCTTCGAGCTGTTCCGTGTGAGCCGCGTGCGCGCGGATCTCGGCCCGGAACCGATGGAGCTTCCGGTTCAGGCGCCACTCGCCCAGGAAGAGCCCTCCGTCGTTCTTCGCGCTCGCCCGCGAAAACACTTGCCGTTCGAATTCGGCGATCTTCGCGAGGAGCGACCCGGGGATGGTGGAGCTCTCCAGCTCCGCTGCGACCTCGTCGGCCCGGGCGGTGAGCTCCCCGAGGGTCAGCTCCTTTCCGCGGAGGGTCTTCGGAACGCGGATGTAGAGATATCGGCCGACGAATCCCGACAGCACGACGAGGACCATCGACCAGTACGCGATCGACACGATGCCGTTGAACTTCAGGGCGGTGTGGAGGGTGATCAGGACCGGGCCGACGATTCCGCAGAAGATGTGGATCTCGAGCCAGTTCTTCTGCGCGCCGAGCCGCGAAAGGCCCCGAAACTTCTTGCGCAACACGTAGAGAAGCGTCAGGAGAGTGATCGCCGTTCCGCCGATGCCGAAGATCTGGCCGCCCTTGCCGGCGGGCCGAAGCAGCCGGTGAGCCGCGGTGTAGCCCCGCAGGCGGAGCGGAGTGCCGTAGTAGCGCCAGCCGCCGAACAGGAACAGCGCGGCGAACACGAAGAGCGCGCTCGCGATTCCCGCGAGCAGGAGAGGGTGCGTCAGCTTTTGCAGGGCGGCTCTTTCCGGCCGGCGCGGCCCGCTCTTCGTTTCCATCGCACTCACGCGTCGAGCTCGCAGTCGCCGCGCGCGAGCGCCACGCAGGGCAGGATCCAGCCGTCGGCCCGCTCCGACCGGTCGAGAGCGCCGTCGTCCTCGACCTCCCCGCGCACGAGCCGCGTCCGGCAGGTGCCGCAGACTCCCGACCGGCAGGAGAATTCGATGTTCGCCCCCGCCAGCTCGGCGGCTTCGAGGAGCGTCTGCCCTGGCGCGACCACCACGCCCCGGGCGCTTCGCGCGAGTTGCATCCGGAACGATTCCCCTCGCGCCGGTCGTTCGCAGGCCTGCCGCCGGGCGGCGGAGCCGGAGGAAGCCGCTGCCGTCGAAGCCCACGCGACGGCGGCCTCGAACGCCTCGGCATGGACGCGAGCCTCGGCTACCCCGACTCGGGAAAGCGCCTGTCTCATCGCATCGATCATCGATTTCGGTCCGCACACGAAGTAGAGCGATTCGAGCGGCGCGGCGACGACGCTGCGCAGCAGGCTTTCGTCGATCCGCCCCGGGAAGAATTCGGGATTCTCGCTCCCTCGCGTGACGGCCATGATGACGCGGACCTGGGGATGCCGGCGCGCGATCCCGCCGAGCTCGTCGCGGAACGCGATGTCCGCTTCGTTTCGGACCGAATAGATCAGCGTGACAGGCCGGGAGGATTCTTTCGAGACGGCGTGCCGGAGCATGCTCATCAGGGGAGTGACGCCCACTCCGCCTCCGAGCAGGACGATGGGCGATCGTTTCCGTCGGGATAATGGAAGCGTCCACCCGGGCCGCGGATCGAGAGCCAGCCGTCCGGCCGAAGGGAATCGTGGAGCGCGGCCGAGACGACTCCCTGCCGTTTTACGGAGATGTCCAGGTAGCGGCGCGAATCGGGCGACGAGCTGATCGTGTAACACCGGACGAGCGACTTCCCCTGCGATTCGATTCGCAGGGAGAGGAACTGGCCGGCTCGAAACTCGAACCCTTCGGGTCTCGCGAGCCGAAACGTGCGGATGTCGGGCGTCTCGTCGAACACGTCCAGGACCGCCGTGGAGACGAACCCCGGAGCCGGCGCGGACGCCGCGCCGTCCGTCCGGGAAATCGCCGGCCGCGCGCCTTCAGCGGGGAGAGGCGGCGGCAGGAATCGCTCGCACGCGAAGAACCAGACTACGTGCGCGGCGATCCCGAGGATCAATCCAGCGGGCGTCGGCAGCAGCCAGGGCGAGACCGCCAAGGCGAAGGAAGGAAGCAGGAGGAGTCGCGCGCTCCGGCGCGAAGGAAGACGTTCTCTTCCGCAGCAGAGCGAGGGCGATGTGGAGCGTTGAGAAAAACGCGAGGGCGCCCGAAGACGCCGGCTCGACGAAGTGTTTGAGGTACTGCTCACCGCCGGCAATATTCGGCATTGTCCTTTCGGTGAGTCGGTTTACTCGGGCCGTGAGAAAGTCACGGGTCGGGAAAACCAGCTCCTGATTTCGAAATTACACGACGCGAGATTTCCTCATCAAGGAAAAACGTCTCGCGACGAAAGAAAATTCATTTGCGCGAAATGATCCGCTTGCGTCGGCTAAAAAGAAATTTATTTTCTTGAAAAGGTCGCGTCGCGCGCTCAGGCGCCGCGGGAAACGAGCGACACGACGGCGTCGCCGGCCTGCGAAGTGGTGAGAGCGCCACCGATGTCGGACGTGCATTGCTTCTGTTCGACGCAGGTTTTCACTCCCGATTCGATCGCGCGCGCGGCTTCCGCCGCGCCGGACGCGGCGTCGGATACTCCGAGGTGCTCGAGCATCATGGCGGCCGTCAGGATCGCGCCGAACGGATTCGCCTTCCCCGTGCCGGCGTATTTCGGCGCGGAGCCGTGCACCGGTTCGAACATCGAGATCCCGCCCGGGTGCAGGTTCCCGGACGCGGCCATGCCGAGGCCGCCCTGCAGCGCCGCGCCGAGGTCCGTCGTGATGTCGCCGAACATGTTGTTCGTGACGACGACCTCGAACTGCCCGGGATCCTTGACCATCTGCATGCACGAGCGCGTCGACGTAGAGGTGGCGACGCTTCGATCGCGGGATATTCCTTCGCCACCTCCCAGAACGTCCGCTGCCAGAGGTCGCCGACGAAGCGCATCGCGTTGCTCTTGTCCGACATGCAGACCTTCTTCTTGCCGCGCGTCTTTGCGTATTCGAAGGCATATCGGATGATGCGTTCGACGCCTTTGCGCGTGGAGATGTCTTCCTGGAGCGCGACCTCGTCCGGCGTCCCCTTCTTGAAGTTGCCGCCGGTCCCCGCGTACGAGCCCTCCGTGTTCTCGCGGAAGATCACGAAGTCGATGTCGGCGGCGCGAAAGCCCTTCAGCGGGTATGAGGCGATCGTCGAGGCATCGGATCGGCCGCGCGTTGACGTACAGGTCGAGGACGAATCGGGCGCCGAGCAGGATGTCGCGCGCGTGCGCCATGTCCGGGACGCGCGGGTCGCCGAACGCGCCCATGAAGATCGCGTCGTAGTTCGCGCGCAGGTCGTCGAACGCGCCTTTCGGCAGCGACTCGCCCGTCTTCAGGTAGTGGTCCGCGCTCCAGGGGAATTCCGTCGTCGCGACGTCGAGCTGCCAGGCCTTCGCCGCGGCGCGCAGGACTTTCAGCGCCTCTTTCGTGACGTCGACGCCGATCCCGTCGCCGGGAACGACCGCGATTCTCATGGGTTTCACCGCGCGAGAGGATAGCACGCGGACTACGACGCCTCCCCCAGCCTCACGACGACCTCGTGCGTCTTGCCGTCGTGCTCGCGGCAGACGCGTTTCGCGGGCACCCGCGCTCCGTCGACCTCGACGCTCTCGACGCCGCGGCACAAGCCTCTCGGGTTCTCGACGCGGATCTTGTAGAGGGTGTCGCCGTCGCGGTATTCCATCTCGAAGCCGGGCCACCTCCGCGGGATGCACGGGTCGACGGTGAAGTGCTTTCCTTCGATTCGGAAACCGAGGATCGATTCGACGGCCGCGCGGTACAGCCATCCGGACGATCCGGTGTACCAGGTCCACCCCCCGCGGCCGGTGAGAGGAGCCACGGAGTACACGTCTCCCGCGGTCACGTACGGCTCGACCTTGTACTTGTGCAGGCCCGCCCGCGTGCTCGTGGGCGAGATCGGGTTGACGAACGAGAAGAGCTCGGAGGCGCGGTCGCCGTCGCCGAGCTGGGCGAACGCCATCACCACCCAGGCCGCGGCATGGGTGTACTGCCCCCCGTTTTCCCGGACTCCGGGGGGATAGCCCTGGATATACCCGGGATAGTGGGGGGAATGCTCGAACGGGGGCGCCAGCAGAAGCACGAGCCCGTCCTCCCGGCGCACGAGATATTCATTGACCGCGACCATCGCGCGCGCCGTGCGCGTCTTGTCGCCGGCTCCGGAGAGGACGGCCCACGTCTGCGCAAGCGAATCGATGCGGCACTCCGCGTCGGCGGCGGAGCCGAGCGTCGCGCCGTCGTCGAAATAGGCCCGGCGGTACCAGTCGCCGTCCCACCCCTTGGCCTCGATCGCGGACTTGAGCCGCGCGGCGTGCCTCCGGTACCGGTCGGCGCGCGCCTTGTCGCCTCTCGACTCGCAAAGAGGCTGGAAACGCTGGAGGACCGCGAGGAGAAACCAGCCGAGCCAGACGCTCTCGCCCTTGCCGCCGATTCCGACGCGGTTGTAGCCGTCGTTCCAGTCTCCGCTGCCGATCAGGGGGAGCCCGTGCTCTCCCGCGACGAGGCTCCGGTCGATCGCGCGCACGCAGTGCTCGAAAACCGTCGCGTGCTCCGAGGAAACGCGCGGCTCCTGGTACGCTTCGACTTCGTCCGAGCCGAGCTTCGGGGCGTCCAGGAACGGAATGTCCGCGTCCCAGATCGTCGAATCGCCCGTGACCTCGGCGAAATGAGCCGCGACGAACGGCAGCCAGAGAAGATCGTCGGAGCACCGGGAGCGGATTCCGCGCCCCGCCGGCGGATGCCACCAGTGCTGGACATCCCCCCCGGAACTGGCGCGAGGCCGCGCGTTGGATCTGCTCGCGCGCCTGCTCCGGGGCGCAGGCCAGCAGCGCCGCGACGTCCTGGAGCTGGTCGCGGAATCCGAACCCGCCGCTCGACTGGTAGAAGCCGGTCCGCCCCCACACCCGGCTCGACAGCGTTTGATAGAGGAGCCAGCGATTGACCATCAGGTCGAGGGCCAGGTCGGGCGTCCGGACCTGGACTGCGCCGAGCAGCCGGTCCCACGCCCCGGTGCACTCGCGCAACGCCGTCTCCGCTCCTTCCGGCTCTCCGTAAAGGCGGATCAAACCGGCCGCGGCCTCCCGGCCGTCGGTCTCGCCGAGCAGGAAAACAACGTCGCGCGTCTCTCCCGGCGCCAGATCGACGGCGGTCTGGAGGGCCGCGCACGGGTCGAGGGCGGCGCCGCTCCGGCCGGAGAGGCTCGAGCGCCGAAGAGCGGCGGGGTCGGACAGGTGGCCGTTTCGGCCAGAAATTCGCGGCGATCGGCGGTCCACGACAGGAGCGATCCGCTCGCGCGCGCGAACGCGGCGCGCGAGGCGAAGTCCGCGTTGAACGGGTTTCGCGCGAAGATCGCCTGCAGGTCCGCGTCGGGCTCCGTCACGACGAATCTCGCGCTCGCGGAGCGTTCGGAGCCGAGAACCCACTCCGCGTAGAACGTCGCCGAGATCCGCCGGGGCGATGCCGACCGGTTCGCCAGGCGAAGACGGAGGATCTTCACGGGATCCGCGACCGGCACGAACATCACGAGGTCGCTTTCGATGTCGCCTCGCCGGTGGGAAATCTCGAATAACCCTGGCCGTGGCGGCAGACGTACGATTCGGCGTCCGCGGATCGGAAGGGGCGTCGGCGTCCACACTTCGCCGCTCTTCTTCGTCGCGCAGAAAATCGCTTCGCCCAGGGATCCGTCACCGGGTCGTTCGACCAGGGGGTGAGGCGATTTTCGTGGCTGTTTTCCGCCGAGGTGCAGCCCGAGCCGGATTCGGTGACGAGAAGCCGAAGGACGGGTTCGACACGACGTTCGACCAGGGAGAAGGCGTGTATTGATTCTCGAGGAGCACGATCACATATTCGCGCCGGTCCGCCGAGAAACCGCCGATCCCGTTGAAGAACGAGAGTTTGTCCGCGTCGAGGGGGGCCCGTCGGCCGGCGCGGCGATCGGGGCGGTCGACGCGAAAGGAGCCGGAAGAATCTCCGTCGAGGGGATCCTTGGACCTGGTCGGAAAGAGTTCCCTTCGAGCCGACGAGAACGGCCCGGGCGGCGGTTTCGAGCACGATGCGCTCCCGCTCCGGAATCTGGTCGGCGCTGCGGAGAAAGATTCCGCCCGGCTTGTCGACGAAGAGACGGGAGGGAGACGCCGCGAGGATCGCGTTGAGCTGATCCTGGAGCGGCTGGAGATAAGCGGACCCGCTTTCGTTGACGATCGCGAGATCGACCGCGATTCCCTTGAGGCTCCAGTATTCGTGCGCGCGCAGGAGCTGCGCGCGCGAGGTCGATTTCTTCCATGTCGGCGATGCGGACGAGCACGATCGGGAGATCACCGGAGATGCCGTGGGCCCAGAGATCCCGGGCCGAGCCCGTGTTGCGGGCGAGGAGCTCCGAGGCCGGCCGCAGGCTCGGGTCGTTGTAAAAGGCGCGGGTCGCGAGGCGCTGGAACAGCTGGGCCTCGTCGCTCGTGATGTTCAGGTGCCTCAACAGCACCTGCGACCGCATCCACGCGAGAGACGACTCGCGGTCGAACAGCGAGGGATCCTTGAAGCGGTCGACGAGAGCGAGCGCTTCCTCCCTCGTGTCCGCCGCCGAAGTCACGAACGAGATCTGGACGCTGTGGCCCGCCGGCACGCGAACGCGGTGGCGCAGGGAAAAGATCGGGTCGAGAACCGCGCCGGTCGTGTCGGAGAGCGGGCGGTCCTCGACGAGGACCGCCGGGGCCCGGGGAGACCGGCAGCGGCCGAGGAATCGGGCGCGGTCGGTTTCGTGCTGGACGCCTCCGAGGCTCGTGCCCGACACCGCCATCGCGTGCGCCGCGAACGCGGGTTTGTCTTCCGGCGAGCGCGGGCGGCGCCGGCACAGCAGCCGGCCGCCCGTCCACTCCGTCTCGAGGAACATCTTGGAAAAGGCGGGATGGGCGATGTCGGCGGCCGGCGGCGCGAGGACGATCTCGGCGTAGCTCGTCACCTCGATGTCCCGCTCGTCCCGCGCTCTCGCGGAGACGTTCGTCAGCGTGACTCGCCGGATCTCGACATCCGCCTGCGCCGAGACGATCACCTCGGTGCGCGTTTCGATGCCGTCGTCGACGCGCAGAAATTCCGCCTTGTGTTCGGAGAACTTCGCCTCGTACCTCTTCGCGCGGCGGAGCGTCGGCTGGTGGCAGGCCGACCATCGCTGGCCGCTCCGCACGTCGCGCAGGTAGATCCAGGAACCCCACGAATCGGACGTCGGGTCGTCGCGCCATCGGGTGATCGCGAGCCCGCCTCGCTGGGAAAAGCCCGATCCTGCCACGGTCACGAGCACGGAGTACGAACCGTTGGAGAGGATCTGGCTGCGCGGCGTCGAGGAATCGGGCGAATCGAACCGTCGGGTCGGGATCGCGATTTCCTCGCGGACGACGCGCCCGGCCGCCACCTGGGCGACGATGGATCCGGCGAGAGCGGACGTGTTGCGCGGGATCCGTTCCTGCAGCAGAAGTTCCGTCGCCTGGACCGCGGGATCCGAGTGAAACCGGTTTCGCATGCGGTCCGCGAGCACGGCGTTATGGATGGAGAGCAGGATCATTCCCTGGTGGTGGGCCATGAACGCCTTGACGACCGACCGCGTCGATCCGGGGGGCAGGCGCCTCGGCGTGTAGTCGATCGACTCGTAGAAACCGAAGTCGCCGCGCGCGCCCTCGGCGGCGAGCCGGCGGAGATTTTCCGGCGCGCCCGAACGGGTCCGAGAGCAACGCGAGGAAAGTCGAGTAGGGGGAGATCACGAGCTCGTCCGGCGCGACCCGGCGGAGGCCGAGCTCCGGCACGCCGAACGGGCCGTACTGGTAGTTGAGGTGCAGGTCCCGCGCGTTGTAGGCGGATTCCGACGCGCCCCAGGGAACCTTCTTCCCCCGGACGTACTGCACCTGTGCCTCGACCGCGGCCGCGCACGTCTCGTGGAGCAGGGTGTCGGGATACGAGCGGAGCAGGATCAGGGGCATCAGGTACTCGAACATGCTTCCCGACCAGGAGAGAAGGACCGGCCGCTTGAACGAGACGGCGAACGGCCTCTGCAGGCGGAACCAGTGCTCCGTGGGGACGTCGCCTTTCGCGATCGCGCAGAAGCTCGTGAGCCGCGCCTCGGAGATCAGGAGGTCGTAGTACGACTTGTCCAGGCGTTCCATCTGGGCATTCCAGCCGATCGAGAAGACTTTTCTTTCCTCGTCGAAGAGGAACGAGAAGTCCGTCTCATCGACGAATTTCTGCGCTCGGTTCGCGACATCCCGGAGCCGCTTTTCGAGCGCCGGCGCGTCGGCATCGGCCTCGGAGTCGCGGGCGAGGGACCGGGCCTGCCGCACGACGTCGCCGAGGAGGCCGAGCAGCTGGGAGAGCGGGATTTCCGCATGCTCCTGGGCGAGCGCCCGGACCGCGTCTTCGAGAGCGGAACCGCTCTGCTCGATTTCGGCGAGAACTTCGCTTTCGAGAGCGTCCGGCGAAGAGGGAAGGGCCTCGAGCGCGAGCACCTGGTTCCGGAGCTGTCGCAGAGGGATCGCCTCCGTCCGCACGCCGGCGGCCGGAATCGCGGCGACCTCCTTCTGCACGAGGCGGATCAGGTCGGCGAGGCCCTCTCTCCAGGCGGAGCGGGGAGAGGTTTCGGCCAGCTCGAGACAGCTCTGCTTGAGCGCGATGAGGCTCGCCGCGAGGTTCCCGCTGTCGACCGACGAGACGTAGCGGGGCGGGAGAGGTGCGAGGGTCGTCGTGTCGTACCAGTTGTACAGATGTCCGCGCAGGCGCGGCAGCGATTCCACGACGCCGAGCGTCCGCTCGAGCCGGTCGACGAGGTCGCGAATCCCGATGTACCCGAAGTCGAACGCCGCGACGGCCGATAGCAGCGAAAATCCGATGTTCGTCGGAGACGTCCGATGCGCGACGCGCGGTTCGGGGTCTTCCTGGTAGTTGTCCGGGGGAAGATCGTGCTCTTCGGGGTTTGCGAACCGCTCGAAGAACCTCCACGTCAGGCGCGCGGTTTCCCGCAGCTCGAGCACGTCCTCGGCGGAGAGCTCGCGTCGCTCCCGGCGAAGCGGCCGGCTCACTCCCGCGGCGAGCGCCGGGGAGGCGAGCCACAGGAGGAGGAACCCGGCCGCGGCCGGCAGGTGGCGCGGCGCCGTCGCCGCGATCACCGCGGCGAGCGCAGCCGAGAAAGCCCAGCTGCGCCACATTCGTCTCGCGTATCCGGCGATCGTCGTGACGCGGTCTTTTTCCGCGGCGGCCGCCGTCGTCCATTCCAGAAGCCGGCGGCGGGAAACCAGCTGGCGGTAGAGGGCCCGTGCGGCGGCGTCAATCGAGATTTCCGCGAGGTGCGGAAGAAAAGCGACGCGAAGCGCGAACTGCGCGCAGTTGTCGAGCAGATCTCCCCAGACGCTCCAGAACTGGCTCGTCCACGGAACGCCCCGGGCATGAATCGTGAGGCCCTCGGCGAGATGAAAGATGATCGGGAAGGCGATCGCCGACATCGCGAGCGTCGTCCAGAAGTAGGGAGAGCCCGGGAGGAAGAGCCATGCCGCGGCGAGCCAGAGGAGAAGCGCCGGCGCGAGGAGGCTGCGCCTCAAATTGTCGAGGATCTTCCACCGGGAGATCGCCGAGAGCGGGTTCCTCTCGCGTCCTCGTTCCATCGGCGCCTTCCGGCCGAGCCACCGGAAAATCTGCCAGTCTCCCCGGATCCAGCGGTGCTGTCGCCGCGTGTAGACGTCGTAGGAGGAGGGGTGGTCCTCGAAGATTTCGATGTCGGTCGCGAGAGCCGATCCGGCGAGGCAGCCCTCGAGAAGATCGTGCGAGAGAATCGCGTTCTCCGGGATGCGCCCCGCGAGAGCGCCCTCGAACGCGTCGACGTCGTAGATCGCCTTTCCGGTGAAGCTGCCCTCGCCGAAGAGATCCTGGTAGATGTTGGAGACGGCGGTCGTGTACGGGTCGATCCCCGCGTGGCCGGAGGAGATCTGGGCGAACGCCGAGCGATTCGCGCTTTCGGGGGTGACAGAGACGCGGGGCTGGACGATCGAGCAGCCCGCGACGACTCGTCCGGTTTTCGGATCCGACCGGGGAAGATTCAGCGGGTGAGCGAGGGTCCCCGCGAGCGCGCTCGCGGATTCCCGCGGAAGCCGCGTGTCGGCGTCGAGCGTGAGGACGAACCGGATCTTCGCGAGCGCGGCCGGTTCGGCCGTCACGACCTCGAAGCTCGTGGGGCCGCGGCCGCGCAGGAGCCGATTGAGCTCCGTCAGCTTTCCGCGCTTTCGCTCCCAGCCCATCCACTTGCCCTCCGCCGCGTTCCACAAACGTCTCCGGTGGAGCAGCCAGAACCGGCCGGGAGTGGACGCCCGGGAGTTGAGCTCGCGGATTCCGTCCTCGGCCAGTTGGAGGCGCCGGTCCTCGTCCGGCAGCGTCGCCGAGTCCGCGTCCCCGAAGTCGGTCAGGAGAGCGAAACGGAGGTTCGGGTCGGCGTTGGCGTAAGAGCGAATTTCGAGCGAAGAGAGAAGGTCTCGAATCTCTTCCTCGTCGCCGAGGAAGGACGGGACCGCGACGAGCGTCTGGAACTCGTCCGGGATTCCGTCGCGCCATTTCAACTTCGGAAGCAGGCGGGGAGGAAACAGGAAGTTGACGGAGAAATTCACGATCGAGAGCGCGAGCTCCGTGCCCGGGATCAGGGAAAGGAGCAGGGAGACGGCGAGCATCGTCCAGTCCGCTCCGTGCGCCCGGACGTAGGCTCCCGCGATCGCCTCCATTCCCCCGGTGACGAGGAGAATCGACCCGATGTAGAAGACGGCGGGCGAGCGAAGCACGAAACGACGCATCGCGGCCGCGAAACGGGGCCTCACGTCCAGCTCGCGCTCGAGGACCGGAAGTCCGGCATCCACGAGGTAGTAGCCGACGTGTCGCTCCCGGGGCGCGCCGCCCTCGCGAGCCAGCTCCACCGCTCGCCGCGCGGCGGCCAGCTCGCGCGCGCCGTCTCTCTTTCCGAGCTCTTCGAGGACGTGGCGGTAGCGATCCCGGGTCGCGAAGTCCTGCAGCGGGTACGCTCCCGCCGGATCCTCCTCGAGCGACGCGCTCGGCGGCGCTGACGGATTCCACGAAGTCCGGCCATGCGGCCTGGGAGAAGAGCCGCATGCTCGAGATGATGTTCGCGATCGTTGCCTGCGCGGTCGTCTGCCTTTGATGCTCGGCCAGGACCGCGCTCTCGACCGTGAGCCCCTGAGCCGCGAGGCCTTCCTCGATCCACCGGTGAACCGTCGAGAGCGACGGGTCGACGTCCCGAAGGCGCTGGATGAGGCGCACGGCGAAGGTCTGGTTGATCCTCAACTCTCGCCGTTCGGGAGCCTTCAGCACCGCTTCGGCGATCGCTTCCCGCTCCGGAAGGCCGGTCGCCGTTTCGAGGGCCGACAACACGCGTTCGGTGAGCGCGTCCGCCTTCGCGCGCTCGCGGCGCGCCACCTCCATGCGGCCGGCGAGGCGGCGGAGGTTTTCGATCAGCGCGACGCGAAGCGCGACGGCAATCGCCCAGAGCTCGCCGATCGACAGGGGAGAGACCGCCTGATACGCGTCGAGGAAGTCTTTGAGGGTCCCCATATCGGGGTTGCTGTCGGTGTGGGCGACGAGGGTCGTCGCGATCGAGTACACGCGCGGGTACCCGGCGAGCTCGCCCCGGGTCAGGTGCGGAAGCTCCCGCTCGTAGTGCGCGGGAAAGTCCTGACGGACCTCGCGGACCTGGTCGAGGACGAGGTGGAAATTGTCCAGAAACCATTCGGCCGCCGGAGAGATGGTCTCGCCGCGCTTCGCCCCGGCCACGATCGACGCGTGAATCATCCGGAGCTGGCGATCGTTCTCCTCGAGGCGGGCCCGCATCGGACCCCTGCCTCCGGCACGGAGGCTGCCGAGGTGCTCGGAAGCCAGCCGAGCCGCTTCCGCGTCGAGCCGCTCGCGCCCGTAGAGCTCCGCCCGGATCGGCTGTTCCTTTCCCAGATGGCTCCAGAGCTTCGCGCGTCTCGAAAAAGGCATGTTTTCCCTGTTCACCTTACAGCAAAAGCTCGGCCAGATCGGAGCGCGACGCGCGGCTGATCCGGCAACATCGGATCCCGGAAACTTCCGCCTCCGCAACGGAGCGGGCGAGGGGCGGGTCTGATGCGTTTGCAGGATGGCGATCCCGGCCTCGGAGAGTAGCTTGAAGGTCGGGAGGTGTTTCATGGGACCCATCACAACCCCGATGTCCCGGGCCGACGCGATCAGCCGCCTTCGGGAAGCCCTCGTCGCGATGACCGACGACGAACACTCGATGTGCCAGGTCGCGACCGAGAAGGGAATCTACTGCAAGGGATTCCGGCGGCTCTCGGAAAAGGAATTCCGCGAGCGATACGACTGGCTCGTGAGCCGGAACCCGAAGGCGAGCCGGGAGGAGATCGAGAGCCTCGCCAACAAGTGGCAGCTCGCGCGACAGATAGTGGATCGCGTGCCGCTCTCCTGTGATGTCCAGCTCAAGGAGCACGACACCTGCAACGGGTGGAACGAGTTCACGAACGTCGAGCTCGAGCAATTCTGCCGGGAGCTCCTCCACAAGAACGCGAAGATCGGCTGAAAGCGGATTCCTCTTCCGGGATGACCCCGGTCATACCGCCGTCCCTCCGCGGCCGGTAGATTCGGCCCGGAGGCGAAAATGGCGACGATCGATCCTCGACTTCCGGTGAAGGAGCTCCTCGCGGGAAACCCGGAGTTCCGAGCCGTCCTGGCGGCCTACGACATCGACACCTGCTGCGGCGGGGAGCATCCGCTCGCCGACGCGTGCCGCGCCCGCGGCGTGACACTCGAAGAAGTGGTCCGCGAGCTCGGCCACGCGGCGGACGCGGCCCGGGCCGCCGGCGCCGCCCCGGCCGCTCCCGACCTCGTCATTCCGGCGATGTCGATCCGCGAGATCCTCCGCGAGTTTCCCTCGACGGCGGCCGTCTTCGAGAAGCACGGTCTCGGCGATTGCGGCGGCGAAGGCGGCCCCGACGAGCCCCTCGGCTGGTTCGCGACCGTCCATCGGATTCCTCTCGATCCCCTCCTCGCCGACGTGCGCGCGGCGGCGCGGCGCGACTCGATTCGCCGTCCCGCGGCCGCGCGGAAGGTCCCTTCGCTGCCGTTTTCACCGGAGTTCATTGTCGGATCTCTCGTGTTGACGCTGACTCTCGGGGCGACGACCGGCATGATCAATCTTGTTCGGATCGCCGCGGGCGGGGACGTTCCGTTCTCGCACCGGCAGATGCACGCGCACACCCAGATCCTCGGATTCGCCGCGCTCTTCCTCATGGGCATCGCGTTCCACGCCCTGCCGCGCATCACCGGAGTCGGAGGCGGGCCTCCCCGGTTTTCGAAGGCCGCGTTCTGGCTCATGGCGGGGGGCGTCATTCTTCGAAACTTCGGCCAACCGTTCAATCTCGCGCCCGTCGGGCGGGTCGCGTCCCTGCTTTCGGGCGTTGCCGAGCTCGGAGCGGGCTGCCTGTTCGCGATCTTCGCGTTCGACCTCATTCGCCGCGCGCCCCGGGGCAAGTACGAGAAGTCCGACCCGTTCCTCCAGTTTCTCGGCTTCGGCACGATCGCGTTCCTCGCGGCGCTCCTGCTCAACGCCGCGCAGAGCGTGTGGCTCGGCGGGCATCTGGAAACCGCTCTGCCGGCGTCCCTGGTCGAGCCGTTCTACTTCGCTTCGCTCTACGGATTTCTTCTCGCCTGGATCTTCGGCTTCGCGCATCGCGTCGTCGCGCTCTTTCTCGGATTGAACGCGCCTCCCGCCGCGCCGGCGCGCGTCGCGCTCGCCTTGCAGGGGGCCGGGGTCGTCGCGTTCCTGGCGGCATGGCTGCCCGGCATCTCGTCCGCGACCGCCGCGCTCCTGCGGGACGCGGGGATGTCCGGAGTCGCACTCTCGGCCCTCGTGTTCGTCGCCGGATCGAAGCTGCTGTCCCGGCCGAAAGCTCCCCGCCCTCTCTCCGAAGGGAAATCCGCTTTTCGCGATCCGGGCTTCGTTCGTCTGCCTGGTCCTCTGGGCCGTGCTCGAGCTCGGGGCGGTGATCGTCGCGCGAACGACCGTGTTTCCCGCCCAGAACCTCTGGTGGGCCGACGCGGCGCGCCACGTCTTCACGATCGGATTCCTCACGCTGATCATCGTCGGAATGAGTCTCCGGATCCTGCCGGTGTTCTCCGGAAAGACTCTCTGGTCGGCGAAGATGGCGTACGCGACGTATGTGTTGATCCTCGGCGGCGTGGCCATGCGGCTCCTTCAATACCCGGCCGCTTTCCATGCGCGGCTCTACGAAGTCGGCTCGTGGATGGGCGTACTCGTCGTCGCGGCGCTCGTGCTGTTCGCCGTCAACCTCGTCAAGACGATGAGATCGAAAGGCGCTCCTGCCGCGCCGCCCGCGGCTTCGAGTCCGCGCCCCGCGTTCGCCTCGAGCCTGCCCGTCCGGAACCTATAATCGGCGCGTGCCTCCGCGCTCGCCCATTCCCTTCGACGCGATTCCGATCCTGGCGTCTCTCCGGGCGGAGGACCGCGAGGCGCTGTCGCCGCTGTGCGAAATGCGCGGCTACGAGAAGGCGGAGACGATCTTTTCGGAAGGGGAGCCGGCCGAGCGCATCCACTTCCTCTTCGTGGGAAAGGTAAAGATCGTCAAAGCCGGTCCGGGACGCGACCTGATTCTCGAGATCCTCGGACCGGGGGAGCCGGTCGGGGCGGTCGCGGCGTTCGAAGGTCGGCCCTTCCCCGCGACGGCCGTCACGCTCGAGCCGTCGGGCATCCTGTCGATTCCGGAGCGGGCTTTCTTCGCGCTCCTGGACAAGCGGCCGGAGATCACGAGGCGCCTGCTCGCGGGACTGACGATGCGCCTCATGAACGTGAACCGCCACATGGCCGATCTGCTCGGCTCGGTCGAATACCGGGCCGCACGGCTCTTCCAGGCGCTCGCGGCCCGAATGGGGCAGAAGCGCGCGGAAGGCCTCTTCATCCCGCTCCCGCTTTCCCGGCAGGAGATCGCGGACCTGCTCGGCACGACGATCGAAACGGCGATTCGCGTGATGAGCCGCTGGCAGAAGGACGGGCTCGTCGACACGGAAAAGGCGGGGTTCCTGATCCGCGACCCCGCCGCGCTCCGGGAAATCAGCGAAAAGGAGTGATTCGTTCTCGCCTCTCCCGCGGGAGAGGCCGACGCGAAGCGGCGGGTGAGGGAGCCCAGTTTCGTTGTCATCGCGAGGCTTGCGCCGACGCTTCAGCAGAGGCGGGATCGCAGCGACGCGGCGATCTGCTCGGGGTCGCCGGGGTCCAACAGTCTTCCTTAGCTAGTTTGGTTTTTGGTTCGTTACGACTTCGACGGCCGCCGGCCGGAACTCCTATCTGAGGATGTCTCCGATGCTGACGTCTAATGCTCGCGCGATCCTCAAGATGGTCTCGCCCTTCATTTTGAGGACTCGCCCCGGTTTCTCCGCGCGCGAAATTTCGGACTGCGTCATACCGGCCCGGTGCGCAAGCGTCAACTGGTCGAAGCCTCGCATGATGCGCCAGGCTTTCAGATACGAGATCTCGCCCTTCTCGGCGGCATCGAAATACTGCTTCTGGATCGAAGTCTTCACCTCTTGCTTGACGAGGTCAGCCGACCTGGGCATGACAACGCTATCGAGCGGCGATGCCGTCTCTTCGGTTACTGGCTGAGTCATTCCCGTCGAAGGGGAGAGGTTCGAAATTACTCTTGGCATAAGTGCTCCTTCATGCCCCAGCTGATCTGAGCGCGCCGAAAGGGTTCCAAATGAAATCGATATTCTCTTCCCGGCCCGAGATCACCTCGGCCATGGATTCCGGTGACATAGACGCAACGATCGGGAGGTAACCGGAGGAACAGGATTCGAATTCCATGGAAGTATCGTTCATACTTGACTCGATAGAGTCGAACTCCCCTTCCGAAATAGTCCCTGGACCTTCGCGATGGATAACCCATCGGATCCCTCAAATTCGGAGTTTTCAATTTCCAGCATTTCGAGAGTTGCCTCGAGAGCCAGGCCGACCGTTGGATCCATCCTCGTGAAACCTTTCAGCTCGGCGTCGGCCTCAGCTGAGCGACAGATCCGCATCGTATAGCGCCTACGCTATGTCCGTCAAGGGACCCGCGCCATGGGATTTAACCTCAATGATATTCGTGATTTTCAATGGTTCATTTGTTAGTTTGATATCCCTAAGACCCGAATCATCTTGGCTCCAGCTAAAGTGGGGAAAGCTTATCCCAGCCTTCCCATCGCGCTGTCGGGGATTTGGGGACACCCCGGGGCGGACTGCTTCGCGGGTCTCGCAATGACTGGCGGGGGCCCCCCTCACCCGCGCTGCGCTTGCCCTCTCCCGCCAGGAGAGGGTGCATGACGGGCCCTCCGCCCTACGCGCCCGGGTCGTCGGCGGACGGCCCGTAGATCGACGGAACCTTCGCGCCCATCGGCCTCAGGTACGCCGACAGCTGGCCGCGGTGGTGGA
The DNA here is from genome assembly GCA_963773815.1 of uncultured Acidobacteriota bacterium. Classification (GTDB taxonomy): domain Bacteria; phylum Acidobacteriota; class Thermoanaerobaculia; order UBA5066; family DATFVB01; genus CAWEYG01. The sequence continues at coordinate 137,296 of CAVZCI010000016.1, read as the reverse complement.
CGGCGTCGAACAGGAAGCCGAACAGCATGTCTCCGAGCGTCGTCTCCCACGCGACGTTGCCGTCCACGAGGAATTTCACCTTTTTTTCCCAGGCCGCGTCGTCGAGCTTCGGGAGCCGGCGCTCGAGCTCGTTCGCGTTTTTCTCGTAGGCCGCGACCGACTCGGCGACGTTCGCGGGCGCGGGTTTCAGGACGAAGTCGACTTTGCCGTGGTCGACGACCTCACACGCGTCTCCGAGCTCGCTCGCGAGCAGCCATGCGAGGTCGGCCGCGGAGTTGTTCTTCGGGTGCGGTCGGTAGGAGGCCTTTTCCGGCGGGATGGCCTGGAGAACGCGGAGGAACTTCGGTTTCTCCGCCTGGAAGCATGTGGCGAAGTACTCGCGGGTGTTCATGGGCGCTCCTTTCGAGGCCCGATGATCACCGGAATCGCTTTCCGCTTCAAGGGGCGGGACGGGAGCCTACGCCGCCCGGCGCCTCGTCTTCCATGCGATGTACGGTTTCGCGAGGGTCCGGAGCAGAGAGAGTTTCGCTTCGTACGCGAAAGTCGCGAGCGTCCCGTCGACGAGATCCGCGGCTTCCTCCGGCTGAACGACGAGGGAGACTTCGATCGGCAGGATGCCGATCGGAAGGCCCGCCCGCCGGCAGGCGGAATAGAGGTGCGCGAAGATCTCTTTCATGGCCTCGGGATCGGGGGAGGGGTCGTTCTCCATTTCGCTCCCGATCGTCGGGCGGAAGATGCAAACGGTCGGGAACGCGCCGGCATCGACGATGCGGTCGATTCCGCGCTTCGTGGCTTCGATCGGTTCGGGGCCGGCGATGATCTCGCCCGACACGCGCCCGGGGCCGAGCTTCGCCGCCGTGTACTCCATCGCGTCGAAGAATCCCTTCTGCCCGAGCGTTTGAGCCTTCCCGGGGCAGAGCCGCGCGAAGGTCTCCGGGTCCTCGAACTCGTAGCAGAACGAAAAGTGGTCCGCCCCCGCGTCGATGAGCGCGTTGTATTCGCCGAACTTGTGCTGCGGCACGGGATGAGCCTGGACGCCGATGAAGCCGCCGACCTCGCGCTTGACGGCGCGCACGAACGGCTCCGCCTGGCGCAGGCCGTGGATCGGCTCGAGCCGGTCGACTTCCTCGAAGTGGTATCCCGTGTTGAAGTGGGTGAAGATCGAGCCCGATTCGTCCCGAGCCGCGCGCGCGACCTCGACGACGTCCTCGACCTTCTTTCGCGACTGCTCGGAGACGCCCACGTTGTTCCCCGTCGTGCAGAACTTGCACGCTCGCGAAGGGCTCGAAGCCCAGTAAAGGCACGCGTTCGAGACGTAGATGCCGAGGTAGTTTCCCTGCAGCACCCCGATTCGGCTCATTTCGATGCCGGATTCCGTCGTCCGCGAATACCAGGCCGGCTCGGCGGGAATCTCGACCCTGTAAAACGCCCCGTCCCGTTCGTCTTCGACAAACGGCCCTTTTTCGGTCGCCACGAGCACGAACGGCGACTTCTCCACGAACGGCTCGGCGACCGGCACGTTGACCCAGATTTTCTTTCGTCTCGACGGGATCACGAGCTCGAGACCCGAGCCAAGTCCGGCCCGCGTTCTAGCGATGCGCCGGGCATCTTCGGATTGGAGATCTTCTGAACGTACCCGGATTCCCCTGCAAAACAGCTCGATTTCGAGCTCGACGGCTGAAAACATGGCATTTCCCCCCTCCAATCGTCAAGGTAGCCGTCCGCGGCCGCCTCCGACATGATGCAAATCATCCAGATTCGGGGATTTCGCGGATTTCGGCCGACTCGGAGGAAAGCCGGCGTTTGCTAGCCGGCGGCCGCGAGATCCGCCGTCGGCAGGAATTTCGGCGGTTTCCGGTGTTTCGTGGCCTGCTCGTACGCGTACGCGAATTTCAAGAGCCTCGCCTCGCTCCAGGCTCTTCCGAAAAACGAGAGTCCGACCGGCAGGCCGTACGCGAAACCCATCGGAACGGTCACGTGCGGATACCCGGCGACGGCCGGGACCGTGGAGCTTCCTCCGGAGCCGTAATCTCCGTTCACGAGGTCGATGAGGGAGGCGGGGGCGCTCGTGGGCGCGACGAGCGCGTCGAGGCGATATTTTTCCATCACCGCGTCGATGCCCTTCTGCCGCGATCCGCGGATATCGCTCTCGAGCGCCTTTCGATACGCCTTGTCGGTCAACGGGCCCTTCGCCTCCGCTTTCTCGAAGATCTCCTGGCCGAAGAAAGGCATCTCCCGGGCGCTTGTTCTTCTCGTTGAACGCGATGACGTCCTTCAACGATCGCACCGGCGCGCCGGGCCCGAGAGCGGCCAGGTAGGCGTTCAGGTCCGTCTTGAACTCGTAGAGGAGGACCTCGAGCTCGCTCTTCCCGAAATCGTCGATCGTCTCGATGTCCGCCGGGTCCACGACGACCGCGCCGAGTCGCTGGAGGACGTCGATCGCCGCATCCGCGAGCCGGTCCGCCGCCGGGCTGTAACCGTACAGCGATTTGCGAGGAATTCCGATCCGTGCCCCTTTCAGGCCGTTCTCGTCGAGACCGGCCGCGTAGTCCGGGATGGATTTTCCGGCGCTCCGAGCCGTGGCGGAATCGTCCGGGTCGATGCCGGCGAGCGCCGTCAGAAGGAGCGCGGCGTCCCGCACGGTCCGGCACATGGGCCCCGGAGTATCCTGGGTGTGGGAGATCGGGACGATCCCGGCGCGGGAGAGAAGCCCGACCGTCGGCTTCACGCCCACGAGAGCGTTGTTGTTCGAGGGAGAAACGATCGAGCCGTCCGTCTCGGTGCCGACCGCGGCGGCGGCGAGGTTCGCCGCGATCGCCGCTCCCGACCCGGAGCTGGAACCGGAGGGCGTCCGGTCGAGCGCGTACGGGTTCCGACACTGGCCTCCCCGGCCGCTCCAACCGCTGGAGGAGTGCGTCGAACGGAAGTTCGCCCATTCCGAGAGATTCGTCTTTCCGAGGAGAACGGCGCCCGCCTCGCGCAGTCGTTTCGCGACGAAGGAGTCCCGCGGGGCGCGGAAGCCGTCGAGCGCGAGCGAACCCGCCGCGCTCGACATCTGATCGGCCGTCGCGACGTTGTCTTTCAGGAGGATCGGGATTCCGTGCAGCGGGCCGCGAACGTTGCCCGCTTTGCGCTCCGCGTCGAGCGCTTCGGCGATCGAGACGGCTTCCGGGTTCATCTCGAGAACGGAGCGAAGCGAAGGGCCGCGCCGGTCCAGGGCGTCGATGCGCGTCAGGTAGTCCTGGGCGATCGACTGCGCCGTGGACTGTCCCCCCTGCATCCGTCTTTGAAGCTCGTCGATCGTCGCCTCTTCGAGATCGAACGGGGGAGCCGCCGGACTCGCCGGGATCGCATCCCGGCGCTCGGCACGCGACAGGGCCGGGCCGGCGGCGGCGAGCGCGCCCCCGACGGCGCCATAGCGAAGAAACGACCGACGATCGAGTTTCCCGGCCATCTTTGGAGCCCAGTATACGCGGCTTGACAATCGTCGGGCGTTTCTTATGCTCGGGTTCATGGGAGACGCAGAATGAAGATCGCCAGCGACGTCACGAAGTTGATCGGCAACACCCCGCTCGTCCGTCTCAACCGGGTCACCGTGGGCGCGGAAGCGACGGTGGCCGCGAAGCTCGAGTTTTTCAACCCGGCCAACTCGGTGAAGGACCGGATCGGGGTCGCGATGGTCCGGGCGCTCGAGCGGCAGGGGAAGCTCGATCCCCGCAACGCCTCGAGGAGCACGATCGTCGAACCGACGAGCGGAAACACGGGAATCTCGCTCGCGATGGTCGCGGCGCAGCGCGGGTACAGCTGCGTTCTGATCATGCCCGACACGATGTCGAAAGAGCGGGTCAAGGTCCTGAAATTCCTCGGGGCGGAGGTCGTCCTGACGCCGGGTGCCGAGGGCATCAAGGCGGCGATCGCGAAGGCGGAGGAGATCGCGAAGGAGCGCGGCGGCGTCATCCCCCAGCAGTTCGAGAACCCCGCGAATCCGGAAATTCACGAGCGGACGACGGCGATGGAGCTCTGGAACGACACGGACGGCCAGATGGACATCTTCGTGGCCGGCGTCGGCACGGGCGGAACGTTCACCGGCGTCGGCCGCGTGTGGAAGGAATGGCGTCCGACGGTGAAAATGATCGCGGTCGAGCCCGCCGAATCGCCCGTCATCGCGGGCGGGACGCATTCCAAGCACAAGATCCAGGGCATCGGGGCGGGGATCATTCCGAAGAACCTCGACATGAAATACGTCGATGGCACCTTCGCCGTGTCCTCCGACCAGGCGATCGTGATGGCGAGGCGCCTCGCGCGCGAGGAGGGCATCCTCGGCGGGATCTCCTCCGGCGCGGCGGCGCACGCGGCGGTCGAGCTCGCGAAGAAACCGGAGAACAAGGGCAAGCTGATCGTCTGCATCCTCGCCTCGACGTCCGAGCGCTACATCTCGACGGACCTGTTCAAGGAAGAAAACGAGGCGATGGGGTAGCGGCGGCGCGAGCTCCCTCACCCTAACCCTCTCCCGCCGGGAGAGGGGACTGACTCTCGCCTCTCCCCGCGGGAGAGGCCGACGCGCAGCGGCGGGTGAGGGAGCCCCCCCTAAATCCTGCAGTGCGCGAGGCCGCGCTTTTCGAGGTACTGCTGGTGGTAGTCCTCGGCCCTGGAGAACTCCGACGCGGGCGTGATCTCCGTGACGATCGGGCGTTTGAATTTCCCGCTCGCCTGCAGCTTCTCCTTCGACGCGATCGCGGCCGCCTGCTGCTCCGGCGTGTGGAAGAAGATCGCCGACCGGTACTGCTCGCCGACGTCCGGGCCCTGGCGGTTGAGCGTCGTGGGATCGTGGTTCTCCCAGAAGACGTTCAGGAGCTGGTCGTAGGAGACTTTCGCCGGGTCGAATTCGACCTGCACGACCTCCGCGTGTCCGGTGTCGCCGGAACACACCTGTTTGTACGTCGCGTTCGGGACGTGCCCGCCCGAATAACCGACCGTCGTCGCGGTGACGCCTTCGACCTGCCGAAACGCGGCCTCGACGCCCCAGAAGCAGCCTGCTGCAAAAGTCGCTTTTTCCATGGCTCGTCCTCCTCCGAATCCTTCACGATGATGCCACACCGCGGCCGGGGATTCGATGCCGGGAACGTCAGGAGGGTTTCGCGCCGGACAGCTCGAGGAGCCGCAGGGCGAACTTCGGTCCGAGGCCCTCGTCCTCGTGCTTGAAGAAAAGCCAGGCCTGTTTCCAGTTCTGGCCGCGGATCCGGTCGGCCCACCTTTTCAGGTCGGCGTCGCCGTATTCGGTTCGCCGGAGGCGCAGGTATCCGAACGGAGCGGTCGAGACGATCTCTTCGAGGGGAAGCTCGTCCGTGTCCGCCGCGCAGAGCGCGCACTGGCGATCGCGGAGCTCCGAGTAGACCTCGTCGTCGAACCAGGAAGGCTCGCGGAATTCGAGCGCGAACCGCCCGGCGGGCGGCAGCAGCGCGAGGAAGGCGCGAAGGCGATCCATGTCCTTCTTCAAGTTCGGCGGGAGCTGAAAGAGGACGATGCCGAGCTTCTCGCCGAGAGACGAGGCCGCGCGAAGAAAGAACGCGGTTTCCTCCTCCACGTTCTTGAGCCGCTTGATGTGCGTGATTCGTCGCGTCGCCTTGACGCCGAAGCGGAAATCCCCGGGCACCTGCTTCGCCCATCCCTCGAGGACCTCCGGCTTCGGAACGCGGTAGAACGTGTTGTTGATCTCGACCGTCGAGAACCGCTCCGCGTAGTAGGAGAGCCACTCGCTTGCGGGAAGATCCTCCGGATAGAACTTTCCCTTCCACGGCTTGTAGCTGTACCCGCTCGTGCCGACGAAGAGGCGCATGCGGGAACGATCATAGCCCCGGGGGCTCGCTCGCCAGACCTCGCGGCCCAGCCCCAGTCCAGGCTCGGCAAGTCTTCTCGACCCTCGGCCGCAATTCGCTTTCCCTCGGGATCTCGAAGACCAGCCTGCGCCTGGACGTTGGCCCCGGCCGCTCGGTCGGCTTCGCTCGCGAGTGCGGGCCCTGTCTCCGAGCGAAGGCACGGAAGGGGTGACGGCGGCCAGGTGCCCTGCCGAACCCGCAGGCCGCCCGATCCGCCGATTCGCAAGCAAACGGATGTGGCCCGTGCCGAGGATTTCGGGAGGGTGGCCGCCGGCAGGACCCCGACGCCGTGCCGAGCGAGGCCTCAGATCGTGTAGCCCCCTTCCGCGTAAACCGTCTCCCCGTCGATCTCCGCCCGCTCCACGGCCGCGAAGACGTCGACGTGGTACTTCACGCGCCGCTTCGAGAAGCCGGGCTTCGCGTAGATCGCGTGCTTCGCGCCGAGCGACAGGTGGATGCCGCACATCCTCTCGTACGACCCGACGTCCGAAACGCGCCGCTCCCGCGTGAACGCCCGGTTCAACCCGAAGCCGAGCTCCCGAAGCCAGACCTCGCCTTCGTTTTCGCGGATCTCGGCGAGGATCGATTCGAAGTCGGGAGGAGCGCTTTCGGCGGCGGCGACCCTTCCGGACTCGACCCGGAGCCGGATCGGAATCTCGGGCGCGTTCACGGAAAAGTCCGCGGCGCCGTACGCGAAGAGCTCGACCGTTCCCGAGACGCTCGCGAGGTCCCGGGATTCCGTGAAGACCTCCCCGATCGGGAACTGGCCGCCGACGTTGACCTGGCCGGAGTAGTCGCCGATGTTGAGCTTCGCGGCTTCCAGCGGGCCGTCGTACAGGAGCGATCCCGAGGCTCCCAGGAGTTTCGCGCCCGACGCGCGGTCGATGCGCGCTTTCAGAGCCGGGCCGACCGTCCGGTAGTACGCGGCGTCGTAGGCGAGCGAATCGACGTACGTCTCGAGCTCGGAATCCTGGATCCGCCCCAGGTGCGGATGCTCGATGACTTTCAGGCCGCGCTCGAACAATTCGACCCGAAACCGGTGCGCGGCGAGGGGGAATCGGGAGGATTCCACGAGAACGACGAGGCTGCCGGCCGCCAGTTCCGCGGCGGCGCGGAGAATGTCTGCGCTCCTCGCTTCGGAGTATTCGATCGCGAAGGCGTCCGGTAACGCGGATGCGTAGACAGTCGAAAGGAGTCTTGACAGCGGCGAATCGCGGTCGAAAACGAGGAGCGCCGGGGAATCGGGGGAATGCCGGAGGGCGTCCCGGACCACGGATTTCAGGTTCGAGCAGGCCGTCTCGGCCAGCGGGGCGGGGTACACGCCCGATTGTCGCATTTCTCGGGCGCGCGGGAGACCAGCGTTCTTTTACGGAGTCGGGGCCGCCGATTCTCCCTGGACGACGATTTCGACGCGCCGGTTCTGGCCCCTGCCGGAAGCCGTCGCGTTGTCCGCCACCGGTTTGGTCGAGCCGTAGCCGTGCGTTTCGATTCGGTCGGGACTCACGCCGTTGGCGACGAGAACGGCCTTGACGGATTCGGCGCGCAGCTCCGAGAGCTTGAGGTTGTACGCTGCCCTGCCGGTCGAGTCGGTATGTCCGTCGATCAGGATGTGGCGGTCCGGCACGGACGCGAGCGCTTTTCCGATGTCGGCCAGCCGCACCCGGACGGCCGGCTGCAGGTCGGATCGATTCGTCGCGAAGTAGATGCTGCCCGGGAGCGTGACGACGATTCCTCGCGCCTCGACGCGGGTGGATTTCTCGAGCTCCTGGAGCCGGGCGAGAAGGCCTTTCTGGGTCGAGGCCTGTCTCCGGGCCGCCTCTTCGGCCGTCTTTCGCCGTTCTTCCTCCTGCCGCCGGGCCTCTTCGAGCTTCGCATTCTGATCCGCGGCCGCCTATCGCGCCGCCTCCGCGGCCTGCGTCTGCTCGTCGAGCTGCGCCTTCAGGGAGTCGATCTCGGCCTGCCGCTGCTGGTCCGCCGATCGGGCCCGTTCGGCTTCGAGCCGGGCCTGAAGGGCCTTCTCGCGTTCTTCGGCCGCCCGCTGGGCCGCCTCGCGGGCTTGCGCCTCCGATTGCAGTCGCGCCTGGTCCTCGCGCGCCCGCAGTTCGGCTTCGAGCCGGTGCCGCTCCTCTTCGGACCGCGCGCGCTGCGCGATCAGGCGCTGCTCGGTCTCGTGCAGGGCGGCCTCGAGCTGGTCGCGGCGGCTCCTCTGTTCGTCCAGATCTGTCTGGGCGCGAAGGCCCTTCGCCCGGAATTCGGCGTCGCGCGCTTCACTGTCGGCGAGCTGAGCATAGTGCATCGCCAGATCTTCGTGGCCGGAGTTCCACTCCCTCTGGGCGGAGGAGAGATCGTTCGATGCCCGACTGAAAAGGTCGGCGGAGGATTGGGCCGCGCCCGCGTCGCGCGCGTCCTGAAGCGCGAGCCTTGCGTCGCGGAGGACCGGCGATTCCGCCCGGGTGCTCGCGCAGCCGGCGGCATAGAAGAGAGTCGCGGTGAAGAGTCCCGCGAGACCGATGTTCTTGATCGTCATGACTTCCCTCTCTTGCTTTCGTCTTTTACCGGGGCTGCTGCGCGAGCTCGCGTGTATGCTGCTCGATGTCGTCGCATTCGCGGCGGACGTCGTTGGCCTGTTGCTCAAGGGCGGTCGTGCGCGCTTTGGATTCCGCGGCGCTCGCCGCGGCCCGGGCCTCGGCGATGCGCAGCCGGGCCGCGTTCCAGTGCCGATCCTGCCACTCGCGTTGCGCGGCCGCGAGATCTCCGCGAGCGCGGTCCAGAAGTTCTCTCGCGTGCTGGGTGGCGGTCGCGTTTTCGGCCGAACGGATGTCCGTCTCCGCCTGGGCGATCTCGGTATTGCTGACCGGAGGCCCGCTCGAGGCGCAGGCGCACGCGAAGATCGCGAGCGAGCCGACGAGGGAAGTCGCGAGGTATTTCATGGAGATCTCCTTCTGTCGAATCCAGTATTCGTCCGGTACCGGAGTGAGCATGGCGCGTGCCAACTCGCGGCGTCAAAATGAAAACGCCGGGCTCTCGCCCGGCGCGTAAAGTGAAGAATACGCGGTTTCTGCTTGATCAGTGGCGGTTGGGACCCCGGTCTCGGCCCCGGTCGTGGCGCTCGTGCGAGCCGCCTTCCGCCTCGGGCCCAGCGGCGGGAGCCATCGCGGCCTCCGCTTCGAGCTCTTCTTTCGAAAGCGCCTGCTTGCGCGAGAGCTTGATCTTGCCCATCGGGTCGATCGCGATGACCTTGACGGGAATGATGTCGCCTTCTTTCACGACGTCCGTCGTCTCGCGCACGCGGTAGGGCGCGAGCTCGGAGATGTGGACGAGCCCGTCCTTGCCCGGCAGGATCTCGACGAACGCGCCGAAGGCTTCGATGCGGCGGACCTTGCCGCGGTACATCTGGCCGATTTCGGCGTCCTTCGTGAGGCCTTCGATGATCTCGATCGCGCGCATCGCGGACGCCTCGTCGGCGGACGCGATCGAGACGCGGCCCGAGTCTTCGACGTCGACTTTGCAGCCGGTCTCCTCGATGATTCCGCGGATCGTCTTTCCGCCGGGGCCGATGACGTCGCGGATCTTGTCCTTCGGGATCTGGATCGTGAAGATGCGCGGCGCGTAGGGCGAGATGCTCGGCCGCGGCTCCGTCGAGCGCGTCGGACATTTTGTCCAGGATGTGCAGGCGCCCTTCGCGCGCCTGCTCCAGGGCCTGTTCGACGATCTGCCGCTGTCAGCCCCTTGATCTTGATGTCCATCTGGAGCGCGGTGATGCCGTCGTGCGTGCCGGCCACCTTGAAGTCCATGTCGCCGTAGTGGTCCTCCTGGCCCGGCGATGTCGGAGAGGATCGCGAACCGGTCGCCGTCCTTGACCAGGCCCATCGCGACTCCCGCGACCGGCGCCTTGATCGGGACGCCCGCGTCCATGAGCGCAGAGCGTGCCGCCGCAGATGGTCGCCATCGAGGAGCGAGCCGTTGGATTCGAGGATGTCCGACACGATGCGGATCGTGTAGGGGAACGATCGCGTCGTCCGGCAGGACGGCTCCAGAGCGCCCGCTCGGCGAGCGCGCCGTGGCCGATCTCGCGGCGGCCGGGGCCGCGCATGAGCTTGACCTCGCCGACGGAGAAGGGCGGAAAGTTGTAGTGGAGCATGAACGTCTTCCTCCAGCTCGCCCTGGTAGTCCTCGACGATGCTGCGTGTCGTCGGAGGTCCCCAGCGTGCACGTGACGAGCGCCTGCGTCTCGCCGCGGGTGAAGAGCGCCGAGCCGTGGGTGCGCGGCAGCAGCCCCGACCTCGGCCGTGATCGGGCGGATCTGCTTGAAATTCCTGCCGTCGAGGCGCTCGTTGCGAGTCGAGAATCGTCTCGCGGGTGAGGACCTTGACGAGGTCGTCCATCGCGCGGGCCGTCCGGGCCCGCTCCTCCGCGTTGTCCGCGGGAATCGCGGCGACGGCTTCCTTCTTGACGTCCTTGATCCGCGAGTAGGAAAGAATCTTCCCGGAACGGTCAGGGCCGCGAGCATCGCGCCTTCCCACCTCTTGTAAATCGACTGGAAGAATTCCTTCGTGTAGGGTTCCGGCAACGAAAATGCCGGCTTGGAGACTCCCGTCCGGGACGCGAGATCTTCGATCCCGCGGATGACCTTCTGGATGGCCTCGTGGCCGAAGAAGATCGCGTCGATCATGACGGACTCGGGAACCTCGCGGGCGCCCGCCTCCACCATCACGACGGCGTCTTTCGTCCCCGCGACGATGAGGTCGATCTCCGACTCTTCCCGCTGCTTGTTCGTCGGGTTGAGCGTCAGCTTTCCCGCGATGCGGCCGACCCGGACGGCCCCGATCGTGTTCGTGAACGGAATGCCGGAGACGGCGAGCGCCGCGGACGCCCCGTTGATCGCGAGGATGTCCGGATCGTTCTGGCCGTCGGCGGACAGGACGAACGCGATGATCTGGGTTTCATTGCCGTACCCCTTCGGAAACAGGGGACGGAGCGGGCGGTCGATCAGTCGCGACGTGAGAATCTCTTTTTCAGTCGGCCGGCCCTCCCGCTTGAAGAATCCTCCGGGGATCCTTCCCGCGGCGTACGTGTTCTCCCGGTAATCGACCGTCAACGGAAGAAAATCGATTCCCTCTTTCGGCTCGCGCATGGCGCACGCCGTCGCGAGGACGACCGTGTCGCCGAACCGGACGACGCAGGAACCGTCCGCCTGTTTCGCGATTCTTCCCGTCTCGAGCTGCAGGCTTCTGTCGTCGATGGGGATCTGGACTTCATGCTTCATTGTTCATTCCTTCATCTCTCTGTGGGCAGACACGTGCGCCCTCCGCCGAAACGGCGCGGGGAGTGCCAGCCGGGACGTTCTTACTTTCGGAGACCGAGACGATCGATCAGACGGTGATACCGCTCGCCGTCCTTCTTCTTCAGATACTCGAGAAGCCGCCGCCTCCGTCCGACCAGCATCAGCAACCCGCGCCGCGAATGGTGATCCTTCGCGTGGGACTTGAAATGGTCGGTCAGATAGGCGATCCGTTTCGAGAGCAGGGCGATCTGAACTTCGGGCGAGCCGGTGTCCGATTCGTGGGTTCGAAAATCGTGAATGATCTCGGGTTTCGTCTCCCGATATGCCGTGACGCTCAACGGTTCCTCCGTGGCTCTTTCAGGAGCCTCTCAATACTTCAGACTCTCAATTTTCAACAGCCAGATAGCGTATCAGATTCAGCCCTCTTCCGCCAGCACGATCCGGGGCCGGATCATCGCGATCCGGCCGGTCCCGATCGGCGTTATCTGCCCCAGGGCCAACAGTTCGCCGTCCGCCGAGAGGAGGCTCACCCATCCGCCGTCCGGCCCCTCGACGCGGGCGGGCACGGACTGCCCGCGCCGGATTTTCCAGGCCTCGAGCGAGGCGACCGTCATGCGGGGAAAGGGGAACGGGATCCCCGCGAGGGGGATCGCGTGGGGCGGCCGGCTTCGCGCCGTCTCGTCCATTTCCTCGAAGGCATCGAGACGGACGGCGTCCTCGATCGCGAAGTCCCCGACCCGCGTCCGGCGGAGCGCCGACAGGTGGCCGCCGCACCCGAGCCGGGCCCCGAGCTCGTGCGCGATCGAGCGGACGTAAGTGCCCGAAGAGCACGAGAGAACGAACTTTCGCTCGGGGCCGTCGCCGTCTTCGAGGTCGAAGCGGGTGACGACGACCCGCTTCGGCGCCGAGGGGACGGCCTCGCCCTTCCTCGCCATCTCATAGAACTTTCGGCCGCCGACCTTCTTCGCCGAGTACGGGGGCGGCGACTGTTCGAACTCCCCGCGGAACTCGGTCGCGGCGCGTTCGATCTCTTCTTTCGAGAAGGCCGGCGGCGATGCGAGTTCGGCCGTCGTCTCGCCCGCCGCGTCGTAGGTCGTCGTCGCGCGGCCGAGCGTGATCGTCCCCTCGTAGGTTTTCGGCAGGCCGGTGAAGAACCCCTGGAGCCTCGCGGCGCGTCCGCAGCAGAGCACGAGCAGGCCGGTCGCCATGGGATCCAGCGTGCCCGTGTGGCCGATCTTCTTGACGCCCGTCGCGCGCCGAGCGCGCTCGACGGCGTCGTGCGACGTGATTCCTTCCGGCTTGTCGAGGAGCAGGAGGGCTCCGTTGGAGAAGAGCGCTCCGCTCAATCGCCCGATTCCGGAGGCTCCCCGCCGAGGTTCTCGCGGAGGATCCTTTCGATGCGCGCTCCGGTTTCGGCGGAATGGTCGGGAAAGAAATGGAGCTCCGGCGCGTACCGCAGCTTGCAGCGTCGCCCGATTTCCCGGCGCAGAAAGCCCGCGGCCCGGTCGAAGCCCTCGCGGACGCGCTCGAACTCCTCCTCGCCGCCGAGGCACGAGAAGTACACGCGGGCCGTCCGAAGGTCGTGCGACATGTTGACCTGCGTGATCGTGACGAAACCGATCGCGGGGTCGTGGAGATCGGTCCGCACCATGTTCGAGATCTCGGCGCGGATCAGCTCGCCGACGCGCTGCGGGCGGGCGGTCGTCATGCGGCCCTCGCGCCCCATGGGGTGCGGCCCGACGCCGGGCCGGAGCGGGTCCTGTCACGGGACTCGACCCTCTTTTCCGCTCGCTGCGAATAGTTGGACTTTGCTACGTCTTCGCGCCGCGAGCGGCAAAAGGGGTCTCGCCCCGGGCCACCCGCTCCGTCCCTCCGGGAGCGAGAACCGACCGAGTGGGTGAGCGGCGGCGGATGCCTTCCGCCTGCCCGCTGGAGTGGAACGCCATTGCGCAAAAGTGAAACCTTCGAAGGCTCCACGGACAGCCGGAAGGTGGCGCCGGGCAGGACCCGCGAGGCCGGTTCGAGCGAGCTACACATGGATGAACTCGTTCTTGTAGTCCAGGATCGGCCCGTCGAAATTCGACTCGACGAATGAAAGGATTTCCTGCAGCAGCGCGTCGAGCGGCGGCTGGTCCGGCCCGATGACCGCGACCGAGAGCTGCGCGCGCTGGTGCCGGTCCTGGTGGTTCGTTTCGGCGACCGAGACTTCGAACTTGTTCCGGATGCGGCTCTTGAGGCTTCGAATGACCATTCGCTTTTCCTTCAGCCCCCGGCACCCCGGAAGGTTCAGGTCGAAAACCGAGTACGCGAGGACCAAGGACCCGCGCTACGCCGACAGGACGCCGGCGACCTTCTCGGTCGCGAACGCTTCGATGATGTCGCCGACCTTGATGTCCTGGTAGCGATCCAGGCCGATTCCGCACTCGAAGCCGGTCTTCACTTCCGAAACGTCGTCCTTGAAGCGCCGAAGCGAGCCGATCTTTCCCTCGTAGATGACGCGGTTGTCGCGAAGCAGCCGCACCTGGGCCGAACGCGGAATCGTGCCCTCCGTGACGTAGCAGCCCGCGACGACGCCGACTTTCGGGACGTTGAAGGTATTCCGAACTTCCGCCCGGCCGCGCGCCACTTCCTTGAGCGTCGGCTCGAGCAGGCCCTCCATCGCTTTCCGGATGTCGTCGGTGATGTTGTAGATCACGGTGTAGAGACGGATGTCGACGCCCGCCTTCTCGGCCTCGGTCTCCGCTTTCTTTTCCGGCCTCACGTTGAATCCGATGATCGTCGCGCCGGACGCGGACGCGAGGAGCACGTCGTTGATGTTGATCGCTCCGACTCCCGAATGCAGCACGGAGACCTTCACCTGGTCGCTCGACATTTTTCGCAGCGCGCCCGTGACGACTTCCGCCGATCCGGCGACGTCGGTCTTCACGACGAGCGGGAGGTCCTTGACGGCGCCCTCCTGAATCCGCGAAAAGAGCGCTTCGAGCGAGGTCTTCGACGAGGACACCATCGACTTCTCGCGGCTCTTCTCCTTGCGGAAGGAAACGATCTGCCGCGCGCGGATCTCGCTCTCGACGGCCTGGAAGAGGTCGCCCGCGGCGGGGAGCTCCTCGAAACCCATGATTTCGGCGGGGGTCGAAGGCCCCGCGGTCTGGAGGCGTTTTCCCGTTTCGTCGGTCATCGCCCTCAGCCGGCCGGACGCGGAGCCGGCGTAGAAGACGTCGCCGACCTTCAGCGTTCCGCTCTGCACGAGGATCGTCGCGACGTTGCCGCGCCCGGCTTCGCGGCGCGCCTCGATGACGACGCCGCGGGCGTAGCCTTCGGGGTTCGCTTTGAGCTCCTGCAGCTCGGCGACGAGCCGGATGATCTCGAGGAGCTGGTCGATGCCGACCTTCTTGAGCGCGGAAACCTCCACCGACGGAACGTCTCCGCCCCAGGATTCGAGGAGAACGCCGCGGTCGGCGAGCTCCTTCTTCACGCGTTCGACGTTCGCGTTGGCCTTGTCGATCTTGTTGATCGCGACGACGAGCGGCACCTTCGCCGCCCGCGCGTGGTCGATCGCTTCCACGGTCTGCGGCATGACTCCGTCGTCGGCCGCGACGACGAGCACGACGATGTCCGTCGCGGCAGCGCCGCGGGCGCGCATGAGCGTGAACGCCTCGTGGCCGGGAGTGTCGAGAAAGACGATCGGGCTTCCCTTCGACTCGACGCGGTAGGCGCCGATGTGCTGGGTGATCCCGCCCGCCTCGCTCGCCGCGACCTTGGTCTCGCGGATCGCGTCGAGGAGAGACGTCTTGCCGTGGTCGACGTGGCCCATGACGGTCACGACCGGCGCGCGCGGCTTCATGCTCTCCGGCGAGTTCGCGTCGGATTTCTCTTCCCGGGCGAGCTCCATCTCTTCTTCGAACGAGACGACGGCCGCCTCCACGCCGATCTCCTTCGCGATCTCGACGGCGACCTGCGCCGGCAGCGTCTGGTTGATCGTGACCATCATTCCCCGGCGAAGGAGCTTCTGAACGAGGTCGCGGCCGAGGACTCCGAGCTTTTCGGAGAGCTCTTTGACCGTGACTCCCTCGGAAAGGAAAACCGGCCCCGTCGGAAGGGGTTTCTTGAATTCCACGATCTTGCCCGTGTCGTCGTGCCGGGTCTCCTTCCCCGCCCGCCGCAGGGCGGACTTCGAGAGCGTCTTCGGCCCGGCCGGCTCTTCGAGCGTCGCGTTCTTGTCGATCAGGGGCAGGGTGATGTCGGAGTAAGTGTCTTCCCGGTACTCGCCGACGTAGTCGCGCAGATCCACCTCGTCCGCCGCGTTGATCTTCGGGCGCGCGCCGGTCTTCTTCGCCGCGGCCTTTTTCGATTCTTCTTCCTTCTTGCGGCGGGCCGACTTGACGTCCTCGGGCACCGACGCGGCGACTTCTCCCGGCCGCAGCGGGCGGCTGCCCGGGCGCGGAGGCGCGCCGACCGGCACGCGGGCCCCGGGGATGCGCGCTCCGGGCGCTCCGGGAGCGGGTCGGTACACGGAAGGAGCGGGCCGTCCGCCGGGAGCCGGGACTCCCGGGCGTCCCGGGGGCAGCGGCGGCCGGGGCGGAGCGCCGGCCGCCCCCGCGGGCCGGGGAGGCGGCGTTCCCTGGGTTCGCACGGGCGGACGAACGATCGGCCTCTTCGGGGGCAGAACGATTCTGCGCGGAACCGGCGGAACCGGAGCTTCCGGTTTTTGAGGCTCTTCGGGCTCGGACGTCACGACGGCGGTCCTCGCCGGCTCGGACGGCGGACGCGGACGGGGCTCTCCACTCCTTGCGGGCGGCGCGTCGGCCTTGCCGGCCGGGGCCGCGGGCTTGTCGACGATTTTGATTCGCGAAAGCGCGCTTTTCGGAATCTGCGCCGTCTTGGGGCGATTGGTTTCCTCGCGAACGATCAACGACTTCGGAGCGTGGGTCTTGCCCTGGAGAATCGCGAGCACCGTCGATTCATCGAGGTCCGCCTGGGCGGAGCTGACTTGAACACCGATCGATTGCAGGAGAAACATCAGCTCGCGGTCGCCGACGCCCATCTGCCGGGCCAGTTCGTGTACCTGAATCTTCGCCATTTACGCCTTTTCTTTACCGGCGGGCTCTTCGAAAGGCTCGCCCTCGGCGGAGCCCTGCTCTTCCTCCGCCGGCTCCTCTTCCGGAGTCGGGTTGTCGAGCTCCTGAGCCGCGTCCAAAATTTCCTGCGCCTTCTCCGCGCCCATGTCGCCGACGGAAGCGAGCGCCTCGGTCGATTGCGAAAGCAGCTGGTCGAGGTTCTCGATGCCCGCTTCGCGGAGCGTCGCGGCGGTTTCCTCGTCGATTCCCGGGACGTCGGCGACGAGGGTCTGCTGCCGCTGCGACGCCCGGATCATGCGCCCGAGAGCCTCCGCGACTTCGCCCTTGACCTCCGCCTCGCTCTTGATTTCGATCTTCGCTCCGATCAGGGCGGAAGCGAGGCGAACGTTTTGACCTTTCTTGCCGATCGCGAGCGAGAGCTGCTCGTCCTCCACGACGCAATCCAGGGTGAGCGGGGCGTCCTCGTGGTGAATCGGGGAGACTCGCGTGATCTTTGCGGGAGACAGGGCATTCTGCGCGAACGTGATCAGGTCGTCGCTGTACTGGATGACGTCGATTTTCTCCCCGTGCAGCTCGCGCATGATCGCCTGGACGCGGCTTCCGCGCATTCCGACGCAGGCGCCGACCGGATCGACGTCGCGCTCCCGCGAGAGCACGGCCACTTTCGCGCGCTCGCCCGGCTGCCGGACGGCGCCCTTGATGACGACCGTTCCGTCGTAAATCTCGGGAACTTCCATCTCGAAGAGCCGGATGAGCAGTCGGGGATCGGTCCGCGAGAGGACGATCTGCGGCCCCTTCGGGTTCTTGTGCACGTCGGCGATCACGGCGCGGACGCGCTCTCCCTGGCCGTATCGCTCCGCGCGGGACTGCTGGTCGCGCGGGATCGAAGCTTCGAGGCGCCCGAGGTCGACGACGATGTCGCCGCGCTCGAACCGCTTGACGGTGCCGTTGATGAGCTCGCCGACTTTCGGCATGTACTCGTTGTAGATGCGCTCCCGCTCGGCCTCGCGGACCTTCTGGTAGAGGACCTGCTTCGCGTTCTGCGCCGCGATCCGGCCGAGACCTTCCGTCGACCGGTAGATTCGCAGCTCGTCTCCGAGCTCCGGCTCTTCGACCTCGTACGCCTCGCCGCCTTCCTGGCCGGGGCGAAGGACGCGGACCGTGCCGCCGGCTCCCGCTTCGCGCACGATGGATTTCGCGTCGTCGAGCAGGACGAGAGTCGCCGGGTCGGGCGGCGGCTCGACTCCCTCGGGGAAGGGCTCCACCGGCTCGACCGGCTCGGGAAGCGGCTCCGGCATCGTGTCGACGACGCGCCGGGGCGTGTAAGCGGAAATTTCGCCCGTTTCACGGTCGATCCTCGCGACGATCTCCTTGACTTTGTAGAAACGTCGCGCCGCCGCGGCCATCGCCTCTTCCAGGGCGGAGAACATCTTCTCCGCGTCGATGTCCTTCTCGCGGGATACCTGTCGGATCACCGAAGCCAGATCGTTGATCATTGTCATTTCTTCTTCCGCCTCTCGCCCGAGTCCGGCCAATCCACCTCGAGGCGGGCGACCTGAACCTCACGAAAACTGAAATTATAGATTCTTCCGCTCTCCTCGTCCACGATCCGCAGCCGGCCGTCCCCCTCCACGGAGTCCAGTTTTCCCCGGAAGTTCCGGGAGCCGTCGACGGGAAGCGCCGTTTTCACCCGGACCCGCCGTCCGACGAACTTCTTCGCGTCGTCGATCGAATAGAGCTTGCGGTCCAGGCCGGGGGAGCTCACTTCGAGGGTGTATGCGTGCGCGATTCCCGATTCCGCGTCGAGCAGGGGAGAGACGTCCCGCGAAACCCGTTCGCAGTCCTCGAGGGTCACGCCGCCCTCGGGCTTGTCCAGGACCAGGCGCAGCGATTGGAACCGGCCGGTTCCGGTCGATTCGATCGCGACGAGCTCACACCCGCTCTCTGCGGCGATTTTCCGGATCTCTTCCCGAATTTTTTCGCTGAGACCGTTCGTCTCCGCCTCCGAAAGCGCCGAACAAAAAAGCGGGCGAAAGCCCGCTTTTCCAAAGCGCTGGACATTTATATCAGAAGTCTTGCCGTGCTTGCAAGGCGACCTCACCCCGGCCGGCCGTTCGCGGACGCCCCGCCGTCGTGCGCGAAGCCCGCGGCCGTTCACGCCGGAAACAAAATAGGATCTCCGGGAGTTAGAGAGAGAAGTGTTCGGCGTCGAAGAGGAGGAAGAACAGGCGGAGGCCGGCCGGCTCCTGCCCGGGCTGCGGGCCGCCGCGTCGAGGCCGCAGGTTTCCCGCCCCTCGGGGCCCGAGGCCGTCCCGGCGCCCCGGATCGACGAAATCGTCGAGAGGATCGAGCACCCCCAGCGTCGATTCCCGGTCGAGCGCGCGATCCTGATTTCGATCATCCTGCACCTTCTTCTCCTCCTCTTCATGGTCCTCCATCCGATGGGTCCCGGGCCGTTCGCGCTTCCCTCCAAAGAGACAGCGGAAATGCGAGCCGCCCGGTTGGCCCGCGAGGCGGAATTCCGCGTCCCGGTGAAGTTCTTCACCGAGTCGCCCGGGCCGTCGCGGTCGAACGCGAACCGCAACGCTCCTCCCTCCGACAAGACTCGGCGCGCGGGGGGAGGGGACAAATCGAAACCCGCCGCGGAGACGCCCTTCGTCGCGCAGAAATCCGGCATCGAAGGCCTTCGTCCGGGACCCCGGGGGAAGGAAGGGAGCCGCGCGGCGGCCCCGACTCCGGCCCCGACGCCGGCGCAAGCCTCGCCTCAATCCACGGCGGCTGCTTCCTCGACGACGCCGTCACCGGCGGGAACGGCGCCTTCCGGGGTCTCCGTCACGCCGGGCGCGGCGCAGCGGCTGCCGAACCTGAACAAAGCGATCAAGGCCGCGGCGGGCAATCCGTTCGCCGGAGAAGGCGGCGCGCCGAACCCGAACGAGTCGGGCGGTTTCGTCGACTCGGGCCCGATTTCTTTCGACACGCAGTGGTACGACTGGGGCGACTACGCGGAAGAGATGATTCGCCGGATCAAGCTGCACTGGGAGGTGCCGGATCTCGCGAGGATGGGCGTCAAAGGGAAGCTGTCGATCCGCTTCTACATTCGAGCGGACGGTACCGTCGAGGGAGAAAAGATCCTCCGCGATTCGACGATCCCGCCGTACGACCACGCCGCGTTCCAGGCGATCGCGACCTCGAACCCGTTTCGCCCGCTTCCGAAGGACCTGCACGAGGATCGCGAGGGAGTGACGATCACGTTCTTCTACAACATCCGGCCCGGGGAAGAAGGAAAATTCAAGTGAGGCCCTGCCGTGAATGACCCGGGCGAGATCAAGGCGATCCTCCAATCCGCGCGCACGATCGCCGTCGTGGGGGCATCGACGAACCCGTTTCGGGCTTCCCACTCGATCTCGCAATTCCTGATCGAGAGCGGTTACGACGTGATCCCGGTCAACCCGAATCACCCCGAGGTCCTCGGCCGCCGGTGCTACGGGTCCCTCCTCGAGATTCCGGCCGGCGTCGGAATCGATATCGTGGACGTCTTCCGGAATTCCGCGGCGGTCGCCGCTCTCGTCGAGCCCGCGATCGAGCGGAAAGCCCGATTCTTCTGGATGCAGGAGGGCGTCGTCGATCCGGAATCGGCTCGCCGGCTGGAGGCCGCCGGCGTCGGAGTCGCCATGGATCGTTGCATCATGAAAGATCGGGTCCGTCAATTCCGTTGAAACCGCGCCGATTTGACGCGCTCGCTCAACAACTTCCATTTTCTGGAATGATTTAGGATGGCATCGGCGTTGCAATTCCAGAACGCGAGCCCGCGAGTCGCTGGGCTAGAATTGAGCGCCTTTGAAAGGTAGGGGGAAAAACTTGATGAACGCGAGCGCGAAAAGACAACTCTCCTTCTTTGCCCTCATCGCGGGGGCGATCATTTTCGGAGTCGTGCTGGCCAGTTCGACGAACTGGACGCCCGAGACTCTCGCCCAGAAGCCGCCGCACGGCGCTCCGACGCGGGCGATCGCGGCGGGAAACCTGCCGTCCTTTTCCGACGTGGCCGCCGAGGCCCTGCCGTCGGTCGTTTCGATCACTTCAACCGACATCGTGAAGGGACCTCGCCGCCGTTCGGGACAGAACCCGTTCGGAGGCGGAGACGGGCAGGATCCGTTCGAATTCTTCTTCGGATTTCCGCATCCCGGGCAGGGCGGTCCGGGCAGGGCCAGGACCAGCAGGAGCACAAGGAAGAGGCCGGAGGGTCCGGTTTCATCATCTCGGCGGACGGGTACATTTTGACGAACAATCACGTCGTCGAGAACGGGCAGAAGATCGAGGTCAAAGTCGGCGACCAGCGCACTTACCGGGCGAAAGTCGTCGGCACCGATCCCGCGACCGACATCGCTCTGATCAAGATCGACGCGAAGGAGCGTCTCACGCCGATTGCGCTCGGCGATTCCGACAAGATTCGCGTGGGCGACTGGGTGATGGCGATCGGCGACCCCTGGGCGTTCGACAAGACGGTGACCGTCGGCGTCGTCTCGGCGAAGGGACGTCACAACCTGACGGCTCGATCCGAACACGAATTCGTTCGAAAATTTCATCCAGACCGACGCCGCGATCAATTTCGGCAACTCGGGCGGCCCGCTCGATCGATCTCGAGGGCGAGGTCATCGGCATCAACACCGCGATCTACCGCCCGGCCCAGAACATCGGCTTCGCGGTCCCGATCAACACGGCCCGGTCGATCCTCGACCAGCTCAAGACGAAGGGCAAGGTCACGCGCGGTTTCCTCGGAGTCAACATCCGCAACCTCGACGAAGACAACATGAAGGCGTTCGGCCTGAAGAACATGAATGGCGCCCTCGTGGAGTCGGTCGAGCCGGGCCAGCCGGCCGACAAGGCCGGGGTTCAGCATGGCGACGTCATCGTGAAAGTCGACGATCGCGAGGTCGTCACGACGCAGGACCTCATCTCGTACGTCTCGTCCAGGCCTCCGGGAAGCAAAGTGCGCCTCCAGGTCAACCGCGGGGGCAGGATGCAGGACCTGACCGTCGAGCTCGGCGAGCGCCGCGGGGATCAGGCGTCCAATGACAAGTCCGCGCCCGGGAACGAGGGCGGAGCGAAAGAGAAGATCGGGCTCTCGGTCCAGGACCTGACGCCGCAGGGGCGCCAGTACTACCGCATCGAACCGAGCGTCGCGGGCGTTCTCGTCACGGGAGTCTCGGAAGTCTCGCCGGCGAACGATGCCGGCCTCGCGGAGGGAGACGTGATCACCGAAGTCAACGGCCGCAAGGTCGCTACCGCCGAAGAGCTCTCGCGGATCGTCCGCGACGCGAAGAAGGGCGATTACCTGCGCTTCTACGTGCGGCGCTTCGGCCAGCGGCCGTTTTCGTTCTTCGCGATCGTCAAAGTCGGCGAGTAGGGACCGGGATCAGCCGGCCGATGCGGGTCCTCATCGTCGACGACGACGCCTCGGTGCGTCAGGCGATCAAGATGATCCTGGAATATGACGGCTACGAGACGGCGTCCGCCCCGGACGCCGTCGCCGGCCTTTCGGAGATCGACGCCCGCCGGCCCGACGCGGTCCTGCTCGACATCAAGATGCCCGGAAAGGACGGGATGGAGGCCCTCGACGAGATCCAGCGTCTCGAGAATCCGCCTCCGGTACTGATGATCTCCGGACACGGGGACATTGCGACGGCCGTCGAGTGCACGAAGCGCGGCGCCGTCGATTTTCTCGAGAAGCCCCTTCAGCGCGAGCGCCTGCTCGTGTCTCTCCGAAACGCGGTATCGCGGGATCATCTGGCCCGGGAGAATGTCCGGCTGAAGCGCCGCGTCGAGCTCGAGGATTCGTTCGTCGGCGCGAGCGATTCCGTGCGCCGGCTGAACGAACAGGTCGCGCGTGCGGCCCCCTCCGACGCGACGGTGCTCATCACGGGAGAGTCGGGAACCGGCAAGGAGCTCCTCGCGCGCCAGGTCCAGCGGCTCTCGCGGCTGTCCCAGGGATCCTTCGTCACCGTCAACTGCGCGGCGATCCCGGAGGAGCTCATCGAATCGGAGCTGTTCGGGCACGAGAAGGGGTCGTTCACGGGGGCGGTTCGCAAGCAAATCGGGAAATTCGTCGAGGCCGACGGGGGGACGATTTTCCTGGACGAGGTGGGCGACATGTCGGCTCGCGCCCAGGCGAAAGTTCTGAGGGTCCTGCAGGAGGGCGAAGTCGAGCCCGTCGGCCAATCGAAAACGCAAAAAGTGAAAGTGCGCGTGATCGCGGCGACGAACAAAAACCTCGCCGACGAGATTCGAAAGGGAGCGTTTCGCGAAGATCTTTTTTTTCGGCTGAACGTCGTGCCCCTGCACATCGCTCCCCTCCGGGAACGGCCGGAGGACGTCGTGCCGCTCGTCGAGCAATTCGCCGCCGTCTACGCGGAGCGCAACGGCGTTCGCCGGCGGTCGTTCCACAAGAGCGCGCTCGACGCCCTCGCGGCCCGATCCTGGCCGGGAAACGTGCGCGAGCTCAAGAACCTCGTGGAGCGCGTTCTGATCATGACGGAGACCGATCCGGTCACGGCGGCGGAAATCCCTTCCGAGTCCCAGTTCTCGCCGCGGGAGCTCGCCGGGCAGGCGTCGCGCATGTCGACGCTCGCGGATTTCAAGGAATACACGGAGCGCGAATTTCTTCTCGCGAAACTCCGGGAGAACAACTGGAACGTCTCCCGGACCGCCGAGACGATTCAAACGCCGCGCTCGAATCTCTACAAGAAGCTCGAGCACTACGGCCTCAATCGAGAGAAGCTCGGAGAGTAGACCTCACCCCCGGCCCCTCTCCAGATGGAGAGGGGTGGCGAGGGAACCGAGCCGGGGTGAGGTCGCCGGAAAAGTAGTCAGTCTTCGAGACGGCTTCGCGTCTGCTTGATCCGTCCCCGGCGGATCTTCGCTTCGAGCCGTTTCTCCTTCGCCGATCGCGGGACCTTTGTCTCCCGCCGCGGCTTTCGCGGCTTCAGCTTTCGAATGAGCTTCTCGCGCAGGCGCTCGAACGCCCGCTCGCGGTTGCGGGACTGGCTGCGTTCTTCGACCGCGAGAGCGATCGTGCCCGTCGGGACGTGAACGACGCGGACGGCCGTTTCCGTCTTGTTCCGGTGCTGCCCGCCCGGACCGGACGCGCGAAAAAACGAGATCTCGCAATCCTTCGCGAGATCCCGCGGGTCCGCGGGGATGTCGGCGTAGCGGAATTCGCGAGGCTGGGTCATGGGCGAATCTTAGCCCGATCGAAACTCGCTCGCCGAGGAGCAGCATGAGCCCCAGCGCCGCTCGGTGAGTCTCCTCGACCCTCGGCCGCGATCCGCTTTCCCCGGGGTCTCAGAGACCAGCCTGCGCCGGCGCGTTAGCCCGGGCTGCTCCTCGGCTTCTCTCGCGAGATACGTGATAATGCCGCGCCATGAACGCGCTCTGGCTGCTGCTAGCGGCGCCCGAGTTCCCCGCCGCGACGCGGTGAAGCGGAAAGAAAAAGGGCCCGCTTGCGCGGGCCCTGAGAACTCCGAAGGTCGGATCTTTAAAAATCCGCGGGGCGCAGCTGCGCGGCGGAAGGGTCCTTCGTGACGTTGTCGTTCTTCGAAGAAAGACCGGAGATCGCCGAATTCCCGCTCACGATGTCGACGAAGACGAGGAGCGTGTCGTCTTTCGCGTGATTGCCGTGAAGCGCCGTGAAGACATCGGAGACAACCGCGGTTTGACCCCACTCGACCGAGGGGATGTCGAGCGTCCCGGTGACGCTGCCGTCCTTGTTCGAGTAACCGGTCAGGCGCAGCGTTACCGTCGCCCCGGTGAGGCCGACGGAAGGGTCGATGTAGCCCTCGTTGCAGATGAAGAAGTTCGTGTAGATCTGCGGCGTGTTCGCCTCTCCGAGGGAGTTGCGGACGATGCCGACGAGACTCGAGGGTTCCGCGTCGGTGAACTCGTGGCCGTTCGCGGACACGCCGATCGTTCCGCCGGAGAACGAGCCGTTGCCCGCGGAGACGGTGCTGTAGAAGCGGGCCTCGGCCGAGGCCTTGCCGAGAGCCGGCGAGAATCCGAAGAACTCCAGGACGAGCGAACCGAGCAGGCCGTCCGACTCCTCCTGGGCGCTCACGCCTCCGGCCGCGCGAAGTGCGTCGATGAAATCGTCGAAATGCGCAACCGAGAGATCCAGCAGCTGGCCGCCGCCCGGGGAGGTGACTCCGGAATTCGCGATGCTTCCCGTGACCTCGAAGAAATTGCCGTTCACGGAATCTTTCAGTTCGGCAAAGAAGTCGACCCGCGTCGAATCCGTCGTGTTGTTGGAGACGTCCAGCGAAGTCTTGAAGAGAACGCCGCCCGAGCCCGTCAGGCGGCCGATGACGTCGACGTTCATTCCTTCGTTCTGCGACGGATCCAGCGTGTGCCGAGCCCTCCCGGAGTCGACGCGGTGAACGCCGACGAGTTGCGCGGGGCGCACCGTCTTGGGAGAAGGCTTGAGCTCCGTGGCGAGCAGGGGAAGCGAGGCCAGAACCCCGACTCCGGCAAGAATCATCTTTTTCATGCTGCGTCCTTTCGTACTCTCGTCATCCAATCATCAAATCCCGGGGCCAGTCCCGAGCAAAGCTTATGCCTAATCGAAGAAAGGATGAAGGGGGGTCCGGGAAACGCCGGCGTGTCAGGCGCAGAATCCGGCCAGGACCGCCGACCGGGATTCACGCCGGTTTTCGGCGTCCGGGACGGCCTGGAGGATCCTGGACTGGTGCCTTTCGTCCGTTTTCACCATCGAGGCCGGGACGTCGCGGAGGAAGAGGGGACGGCCTGTTTCGAAGGATCCGCGGCGCTCCCATTCGCGTCCCGTGACCTGTCTCAGAAGGCGGACGTTTTGTCCCCGGAAGACGCCGAAGGCGCGCAGAGCTTCCCGGTGGTCTCCCGGCATTCGCGCGGCCCTCAGGAAGATCTCGGGCTCGCACACCTCGAAGAGGCGCGGGGAATCCTCCGAGAGGAGAAGGCGGATGCTCCGGTTCCAGAGGTCCTGTTCGAGGAGCGCGAGGGCCCAGATCCGGTCGCGCGCCGACACCCCGTCCCCGCGGCTGCGGGCCGCCCGGGCGGTCGAAAGCCCCTCGGCCCGCTTCAGCAGGAGAGGCGTCGTTTCCAGGACCAGAAGCGCTTTTTCGAGCTCGCGACGTTTCATATCTTGCCCCCTCCTTGATACGGAGGAGAG
The DNA here is from genome assembly GCA_963773815.1 of uncultured Acidobacteriota bacterium. Classification (GTDB taxonomy): domain Bacteria; phylum Acidobacteriota; class Thermoanaerobaculia; order UBA5066; family DATFVB01; genus CAWEYG01. The sequence continues at coordinate 111,862 of CAVZCI010000016.1, read as the reverse complement.
AGGCAAAAGGTTCCTCATTTCCTGGCCCGGGAGTGTCCGATTGCGAAGACAGCCAGCATCAGCGCCGCCCCGGCCGCGACCCCCGCGCCCGCCTCGAACGCGACCGCCGGGCCGAACTCTCGCCAGAGCAGTCCGAAGATGACCGAGGCCGGAAGGGCGACGATTCCCTGAGTCATGTGGAAAATGCCGAACGCCCGCCCCCGGGCGTTTTCTCCGGCCATCCCGGCGACGAGCGCCCGTTCGGGGCCTTCCGTCAAGGCGTAAAACAGCGAATAAGTCAGAAAGAGCGTCCACGCCGCCTGCGGCGAGCGCGCGAACGCGAAGCCGAAATAGCTCCCCGCGTACACTCCCCAGCCGAGGAGAATCGAAGGAATCCTCCCGATTCGATCCGCGAGGGCGCCGAGCGGAGTGCTCGCCGCGGACTTCACGCCGTTGAAAGCGGCCCAGAGCAGCGGCACCGACCACAGCGGAACTCCGCACTGCTGGGCCCGAAGAAGCAGGAACGCGTCGGTGGAGCTCGCGAGCCCGAAGAAGGCAAAGATCGCGACCAGGAAGAGAAAACGTCTCGACAGGGGCGCGCCGCCGGGCGGAGGCGAGGCGTTCGCGCGGCGGCGGGGCCGGGCGTCTCTCCTTCGCGCCGAACTGGAGAAACCCGAGGGCGATCAGGCCGGGGACGATCGAGAGGGCGAAGACCGGCCGCACGCTCTTGAACGCGAATCGCAACAGCAAGGCCGCGACGAGAGGTCCGATCATGGCGCCGGCGTTGTCCATGGCCCGGTCGAACCCGTAGGCGAGGCCGCGCCGTTCCGGCTCGACCGCGGCGGCGATCATCGAATCCCGCGGCGCGGTGCGCACGCCCTTTCCGATTCGATCGAGGAACCGGATTCCGAGCACCGCTCCCCAGCCGGGCGCGGTGGAAAGAAGGGGTCGGGCGAAAACCGAAGCCGCGTAGCCCCCTGCGACGAACGGTTTGCGGCGGCCTTTGCGGTCGGAGAGCCAGCCGAAGAGGCCCTTTCCGAGCGAAGCGGTGGATTCCGCGACTCCCTCGACGATGCCGATCGCGGCGGGGCCGGCCCCGAGCGTGACAGCGAGAAACGACGGCAGTAGGGGATAGATCATCTCGGAGGCGATGTCGTTGAAGAGCGAGACGAACCCGAGCGAAATGATGACGGGGTCGAGATTGAGGAAGCGCCGGCGCGTCGCGGCCATGTCCGCGAGGCTATCACCGGGGCAGACCACCTCGCGTCGCGTCCCGGGCGTCTCCCGAGAGGAGCGTAAGTTTTTTCGCTGGCAAGACCCCGCAGTGCACGCCGCGTGGAATCGCGAAAAAATTTTCCCGAGGAGCGCGCACGGACGGGATGCCACCGACGGGCGCGCTGCGTCTCCTCGAGGGAGATGCCGGGGTCGCGACGCGAGGTAGCATGCTCACGTGCCCCTCGTCCGCCACAAAGCCTTCGTCCTGAGCGCGGTTCCGCTGCGGGAGAAGGACCGCATCGTGACGCTTCTGACGGAGGAGGCTGGAAAGAAACGGGTCGTCGCGCGCGGCGCGCGCCGGCTGCAGAGCGCGTTTGCCGGCGCGCTCGAGCCGATGAGCGAGTCGGAGGTGATTTCCTTCGAGAAGGAGGGCCGCGACCTCCACCGCCTCGACTCGCTCGAGCTCGTGCGCTCGTCGTTTCCGCTCGCCTCGGACCTGCGCACGGGACTCCTGCTCTCCGCCCTCGCGGAATCGCTGATCACGTTCGTCTCGGATTCGGACCCGTCGGAGAAGTTTTTTCGTCTCGCCCGCCATGCGATGGACGCGCTGTTCGGCGGCCTGCCGCCGCGCGTCGTCGCCGTGTATTTCGACGCGTGGGTGCTTCGCCTTTCGGGAGTGCTTCCTCCGCCCTCGTCCTGCGCCCAATGCGGAAGGCCGGATCTCGCGCCTCCCTACTTCTTCGACGAGTCGCTCCCGGGATTTCTCGGCGGGGAATGCGCGCGACCCGGGTCGAGGAAGCTCACGCGTTCCGCCTCCGACGGAATTTCGGCGATTCTTTCCCGTCCGCTCGACGCGCTCGCGCTCGCCGCGCCGTGCCTTCCCGAAATCGGCGACGTTCTCGCGCGGGTGCGGCGCAACTTCCTCGGCCACGAGCTGAAGTGCCGCGAGTCTCTCGCAGCTGTGGTGAAGAGCCCTCGGCGGCGACTCTCCCGCGGGCTGATACGCTATATTTTGCGCCCATGCTTCGTTCCAGGAGCTCATCCTCGCGCCGTCGCGGTTTTCTGGGCCGGCCGCAGGGCTGCGTGCTGCAGCAGCCCTACGACCTCGAGGTCGGCGCCGGCACCATGCACCCCGACACCTTCCTGCGCGTGCTCGGGCCCGAGCCGTGGCGGGTGGCCTACGTGCAGCCGTCGCGCCGGCCCGCCGACGGCCGCTACGGCGAGAACCCGTTCCGTCTCGGCAAGCACCACCAGTATCCAGGTCGTCCTCAAGCCCTCGCCGGACGACGTGCAGGCTCTCTACATCCGCAGCCTGCGAGGCCATCGGCATCGACCTGACCGGCCACGACCTCCGCTTCGAGGAGGACAACTGGGAAGCGCCCACGCTGGGCGCCTGGGGCGTCGGCTGGCAGGTGATGCTCGACGGCATGGAGATCACCCAGTTCACCTACTTCCAGCAGGCCGGCGGCCTCGACCTCGAGCCGATCTCCGCCGAGATCACCTACGGCCTCGAGCGCATCACCATGTTCCTGGGCGAAGGCGATCTCGACATCTTCGACGTCCCCTGGAACGACCGGCTCACGTACGGCCAGGTCCGGCAGCAGGAAGAGGTCGAGCTTTCGAAGTACGACTTCGAGCTGGCCGACCGGACTGGTCCCAGCGCGATGTTCGACCGCTCGGAGGGCGAGTCGCAGCTCGCCTCGAGGCCGGGCTCGTGCTTCCCGCGTACGAGTGCGCCGCTGATCTGCTCCCACCTGTTCAACCTCCTCGACGCTCGGGGCGCCATCTCGGTGACCGAGCGCGTCACCGCGATCCGCCGGGTCCGGGATCTCGCCTGCGCTGTCGCGAGGGCCTACCTCGCGTCGCGGCAGGAGCAGGGATTTCCCGCTGGCTCAGCCCGAGCCTGTCGGCGCGGCATGAGCCGGGACTCCCACTCGGACTTTTTTCTCGAGCTGCTCGTCGAGGAGATGCCCGCGGGCGCGATTCCCGGCGCGCGCGCCGACCTGGCCCGGAAATTCTCCGACGAGCTGGCCGAGGAGGACCTGTCGTCGTCCGCGATCGAAGCGATCGCGACGCCGCGGCGGCTCGTCGTCGTCGTGGAGAACCTTCCGAGGCGGCAGGAGGACAAGACCGTCGAGGTCATGGGACCTCCGGCCGAGAAGGCCGTCGGTCCGGACGGCAAGCCTTCGAAAATGGCGGAGGGGTTCGCGCGCGCGCAGGGCGTTGCCCTGTCGGATTTGCGCCGCGTTCGCGGCCCGAAGGGAGACGTCCTGCTCGCGCGGAAGACCGTCGCCGGCCGGCCGACGCCGGAGATCCTCGGCGAGCTCGTTCCCCGCATCGTCGCTTCTCTCGCCTTCCCGAAGATGATGCGCTGGGGCGCGGGAGCCCACTCCTTCGTCCGGCCGCTCCACCGGATCGTGGCCCTCTTCGGCGGAGACGTCGTCCCGTTCGAGCTCTTCGGCGTCCGCTCGGGATCGCGAACCCTCGGCCACCGGGCTTTCTCGGAAGGGGAGATCGAGGTCGCGTCGTTCTCCGACTATCTCGCGAAGCTTCGCGCGGCCGGCGTCGAGCCGGACGGCGGCGAGAGGGCCGCGATTCTCCTCGAAAGGGCGCGTTCTCTCGCGACCGGCCTCGGCGGTTCGATCGAGGCGGACGCCGACCTCATCGCGACGCTCTCGGACCTCGTGGAATCGCCGGGCCTCGTCGCCGGGACGTTCGACCCCAAGTTTCTGGAGCTGCCGGAAGAAGTCCTCGTCACGACGATGCGGGTCCATCAGAAGTACCTTCCGGTTCGGGGCCGGGAGGGGCTGACGCCCCATTTTCTCGCCGTCATGGACCACGCGGAGGACCGGAAGGGCCTGATCGCGAAGGGCAACGAGTGGGTCCTGAACGCCCGCCTCTCCGACGCCCGCTTTTTCTTCCGGGAGGACACGCGCGAGCCGTTCGCCTCGAAGGTCGGAATGCTCGCGCGCCTTTCGTTTCACGACCGCCTCGGGGACTACCTCCAGAAGACCGGCCGCCTGCAGGAGCTTTCCGAGGCGATTGGCGCGCTCGTGACGAGGCCGGAGCGCGTCCGAACGGCGCTCGAGGCCACGAGGCTGTCGAAGGTCGACCTCACGACTGCGATGGTGCGCGAGTTCACCGACCTGCAGGGGATCGTCGGCGGGCTGTACGCCCGGCGGGAGGGATTCGCCGAAGAGGTCTGGAAAGGCATCTACGACCAGTACAAGCCCGTTTCCGCCGACGACGAGCCCCCGAGGACGGAAACCGGAGCAATCCTTTCGCTCGCCGACCGGGTGGACACGCTCGCCGGGTTCTTCGGAATCGGCCTGATCCCGACGGGCAGCAAGGACCCGTACGGCCTTCGGCGCGCGGCGCAGGGTCTCGTGTCGATCGCGATTTCGCGAGGGTGGCGCGCCGACTGGAAACTGATCTTTCGAAAAGCCCTCGGGCTCTACGGGACCGCGATCACGTCGCCGTCCGACGAGGCGCTCGCTCAGCTCTTCGAGTTCCTGGCCGACCGCGTTCATTTTCTGTTCGAGAAGCGCGGCCTCCCCGCCGACGTCGTCACGGCCGTGCTCGCGGGCGGGTCGTGGGACTTCGCCGATCTTTCCGACCGGGCCCGGGCCCTGGCGGACGCCCGGCGCCGGGAGGATTTTCGGTCGCTCTCCCTTTCCGTCAAGCGCATCCGCAAGATTCTCGAGAAGGGATCGATCGGGGAGCCCGACGCGGCCCTCTACCGCGAGCTCGCGGAGCGCGACCTCGCGGCCGACTTCGTGCAGCTTTCGTCGGCCGTTCGCGGCCTGATGGCGTCGTGCCGGTACGCGGAAGTGCTCGCCGCCATGACATCGCTCGCTCCGGCTCTCGACCGCTTCTTCAACGACGTGCTCGTCAACGCGCCGGAACCCGAGCTGCGCAACAATCGCCACGGGCTGCTCGCCGCGATCCAGAAGGAATTCCGGAACTTTGCGGATATCTCCGAGATCGTGGTCGAGAGATAGAACGAAACGCCGGCGGCCGGGTTCGGCCGGGAAGCGGGGACGACAGGTGAAGAAAAAGACGGCGCGGGAGAGGACGGAAAAGCGGGTCTTCTTTTTCGGCGACGGGGGGGCCGAAGGCCGAAAGCTCGGCCGCGAAACTCTCGGAGGAAAAGGATACGGCCTGGTCCAGATGACTTCGATGGGAGTGCCGGTGCCGCCGGGCTTCGTCATTTCGACGGCCGTCTGCGCGAAGTACTCGAAGACCGGGAAATACCCTTCGGGGCTCGAAGCCGAGGTCGAAGCGCATCTCTCGCGCCTCGAGAGGGTCACCGGGAAGGTCTTCGGAGACGGCGAGAATCCCCTTCTCGTGTCCGTGCGGTCGGGCGCCCCGGCCTCGATGCCCGGGATGATGGACACGATCCTGAACCTCGGACTGAACGCACGAGGTCGAAGGCCGGTTTCGGGCACGCGGCGGGGGAGCGCTTCGCGCTGCGACTGCCGCCGCCGTCTTATCTCAGATGTACGGCGACGTCGTTCTGGAGGTGCCGAAGACAGAGTTCGAGCACCGTCTCGGCCGCGCGCAAACGCGCGGGCGTCGCGACCGACACGGAGTTCTCCGCGCAGGACCTTCGCGCTCTCTCGACGAAATACATGGAGATGGTTCGAAGCAGGGCAAGCGACTTCCCGGAGGACCCGCAGAAACAGCTCTGGGGCGCCATCGGGGCGGTGTTTCAGCTGGGACAACGATCGCGCGCGCTCTACCGCCAGCAGTACCACATCGCGGAGTCTGGGCACCGCCGTCAACGTGCAAGCATGGTCTTCGGCAATCTCGGGCGACGACTGCGCGACCGGCGTCGCGTTCACCCGGAACCCCGCGACCGGCGAGAGACTCGTTCTACGGCGAATTCCTCCCGAACGCGCAGGGAGAAGACGTGGTCGCCGGAATCCGGACGCCGCGGCCGATCTCGCGCGCGCAGGCCGATTCCGGAGGGGCCGATTCCCTCGAGGCGACGATGCCCGGGTGCTACGCCCAGCTTCTGCGACATTCGCGCGGCGCTCGAGACGCACTACCAGGACATGCAGGACATCGAGTTCACGATCGAGCGGCGGCAAGCTCTACATGCTCCAGACCCGCAACGGAAAACGCACCGGCTTTGCGGCGTGCACATCGCCTGCGATCTCGTCGACGAAGCGGCGGTCTCGACGCGATAGACGCTGCGCGCGCATCGACCCGGACATGCTCGATCCAGCTGCTGGCGCCGATTCCCGACGCCAAGGACGAGGAGCGCGCCAAGGCCGCGGGCCGCGTCTCGGCCGGGGACTCCCAGCAGGTCCCGGCGCGGCGTGCGGGTGGGTCGCTTTTCAGCGCCGCACGCGCGGTCGAGATGGCGCAACGGGGCGACAAGGTGCTCCTGGTGCGGGCCGAAACCATCGCCCGAAGACATCCGCGGCATGGTCGCGGCCGATGGGATCCTGACTGCGCGCGGCGGGATGACTTCCCATGCGGCCGTCGTCGCGCGGGGATGGGCAAGTGCTGCGTCGTCGGCGCGGAGAGCTCCCGATCGACTCGCCGTACGCGCGCTCATGTCCGCGGGGACAGACGGTCTACGAGGGCGATTGGCTCTCGGTCGACGGCACGACCGGCGAGTGATCTCGGCGAGCTCTCCACGCAGCCCTCCGAAGATCCATCAGGTCTCGTCGAGCGAGACGATGCAAGCCTATCCGATTCGCCGATCTATCGGCCGTTACGCGACGCCTCATCGGCTGGGCCGACGAGTAGCGCCGGCTGAGCGTCCGCGCGAACGCGGACACACCGCACGACGCTCAGGTGGCGCGGGCGTTCGGCGCCGAGGGGATCGGCCTCTGCCGCACGGAGCACATGTTCTTCGACGAAGACCGGATCACGGGCGGTGCGCGAGATGATCCTCTCGGACGACCCCGGAAGAGAGGAAGAAAGCCCTCGCCAAGCTCCTGCCGATGCAGCGGGAGGATTTCGCCGGGATCTTCAGCGCGATGAACGGTCTCCCGGTCACGATCCGGCTGCTCGATCCGCCGCTTCACGAGTTCCTGCCGCACGACGCCGAAGGCAGCTCGACGCGGCTCGCGCAGCGAGATGGGCGTCCCGTCGAAGATGCTCAGGCGAGCAGGCGAAGCAGCTTGCACGAGTCCAACCCGATGCTCGGTCACCGAGGCTGCCGGCTCGGGCATCACGCTATCCGGAGATCTACGAGATGCAGGTTCGCGCGATCTTCGAGGCGGCGTGCGCGTCGCGCGAAGAGCGTGGACGTCAGTCCCGAGATCATGATTCCCCTCGTCGGCACGGTGACGGAATTCACGGACCTGGCCGACATGCCGGGCGATCGCCGCGGAGGTTGACGCGAAGAGCGGCGACGAAGATGCCCTACCTCGTCGGGACGATGATCGAGATCCCGCGGGCCGCCCTGCTCGCGGACGGAGATCGCGACAGAGGCCGAGTTCTTCTCGTTCGGCACGAACGACCTCACGCAGATGACGTTCGGCTTCTCGCGCGACGACATCGGCATCGTTCCTCCCCGACTACCTGGAGGCGGGAATCCTTCCGATCGATCCGTTCCAGTCGATCGACCAGGACGGGGTCGGCCAGCTCGTCGACGCTCGGCGACGAGGACGGCCAGTCGGCGCGCGCCGGCTCAAAGTCGGGATCTGCGGCGAGCACGGCGGCGATCCGGCCTCGATCGCGCTTCTTCCACCGGACCGGGCTCGACTACGTGTCCTGCTCTCCCTATCGCGTGCCGATCGCCCGGCTCGCGGCGGCCCGCGCCGCGCTTTCGGCGGGCGCCGTCTCGTCGACCGCCTGAGCCGCCCGACATGCCGAAGATCCGCGCGCTGGATTCCCGGACGATCGATCGGATCGCGGCCGGCGAAGTCGTCGAACGGCCCGCGTCGCTCGCGAAGGAGCTGATCGAGAATTCTCTCGACGCGGGAGCGAGCTCGATCGAGATCGACGCCGTGGAGGGCGGGGTCGGATCTCTTCGGGTCCGCGACGACGGCACCGGAATGTCCCGCGAAGATGCGCTTCTCTCGGTCGAGCGGCACGCCACTTCGAAGATCCGGACCGAGGAGGACCTCGTCCGCGTGACGTCGTTCGGGTTTCGCGGCGAGGCCCTTCCCTCGATCGCGTCCGTGTCGAAATTCACGCTGACGACTTCCGACGGCGCAGGGCCGGGCGGAACGCGGATTCGGATCGACTTCGGCGGCCCGGCCCGCGAGGAGCCGGCCGCCCGGCCGAGGGGCACCGACGTTTTCGTCGAAGACCTGTTTCGGAAGACACCCGCGCGGCGGAAGTTCCTGAAGAGCCCCGAGGCCGAGGCGAGGGAGATTTCAAGAGTCGCCACCCGCCTTGCGCTCGCGCATCCCGGCGTTCGATTTGCCCTTCGTTCGAACGGACGGGAGCTGTTTGACGTGCCGCGCGCGGCCGACTGCGCCGAGCGGGGCCTGCAGCTCTTCGGCCGCGACGCGCTCGGGGACCTGCTCCCGTTCGAGGCCCGCGCCGGGCAGCTTCGACTCTCGGGACTCGCGACGAGAGGCTCGATCACGTTCGCGTCGCGCCGTCTGCAGTTTCTGTTCGTCAACTCGCGGGCCGTCGAAGACCGGGGCGTGTCGCGCGCGATCCAGCAGGCGGCCAGGGAAGCCATCCGGACCGATCGGCACCCGGGAGTGTTTCTCTTTCTGACGGCCCCGGAGGGGACGGTCGACGTCAACGTCTCGCCCGCGAAGACGGAAGTCCGTTTCGCGCAGCCCTCGGAGGTCTACCGTCTCGTTTTTCACGGCGTTCTCTCGGCCCTGACCGCCGGCAAGCAGGAGCGCCGTCTCGTGCCGGTGCCGTCGGCCGATTTCTCGCTCGCGGAAGCGGCGGAAGTCTACGCGACGTCTCCCGAGCGCCCGCCCGCGGAGCGCAAGCTCCGGATCGAAACGCCCGGCTCGGCGCCGGCGAGCGTTCAGGTCGAGATCGAGAAGCCCGAGCCGATCCGCGCGATCGGGCAGTACGACGAATCGTTCCTTCTCGCGGAGGGGTCCTCGGGGCTCCTCGTCCTGGATCAGCACGCCGCGCACGAACGAATTCTCTACGAGAAATTCCGCGACCGGATTCGCCAGGGGCGGGCCTTCTCCCAGGCGCTCCTGACCGGCGCGGTCTTCGAGGCCTCGCCCGAGGAGGCCCTGATTCTCGAAGAAGGCCGCGAGCTGCTCGCGGCCGCGGGATTCGAGATCGAGCCGATGTCGGGCCGCGCCTACGCGATCGCGGGAGTTCCCTCCGAGGCGTCGGGGCGAGACCCGGCGCCGTTTCTGCGCGACGTTCTCGCGCAGCTCCTGAACGGCTCGAAGGAGATCGAAGGGCGGCGGGACCGCGTCGCGGCGACCGTGGCGTGCCGGTCCGCGATCACGATCCGCCACCGGCTCGCGCTTCCGGAGATCGAGCGGTTGCTCTCGGACTGGATCCAGTGCGAGGACCGCTTCACGTGTCCCCACGGCCGTCCGGTCGTGCTCTCTCTCTCCGATTCCGACCTGCTCACGTTCTTCAAGCGCCGATAGCGCGCGGCTCGCCGCCGGAATCGCGCGAACGGCTCGCAATTCGAGCTGTTCCGGCACGCTCCTTGCACAAACTCGACGTTCTACTCAGGAGGTAGGCAATGAAAAATCTTCGGTGGTTGATGCTGATGGTGTTCGCGATCGCGGCGCCTGTATTCGGCGGGTTCTCGTCGAGCGAACTGTTCCTGCCCGCGGTCGGGCGAATCGCGGGCAGCGGCGGCGCGCAGTTCTATACGACCGTTTGGGCCACGAATCCTTCGACGTCGGCGACGGTTCATTTCACGTTTCAATTCCTGAAGCAGGGGCAGGCGAACCCGGGCTCCGTCCCGTCTTTCACCGATTCTCTCGCGCCCGGGGAGACGAAGATCTTCGAAAACGTGATCGAACAGAAACTTCAGCTCACCTCCGCGATCGGAGCGGGCCGCATCACGTCCGACGGTCCGCTCGTCGCGTCGGAACGGATCTACAACCAGACGAGTCCCTCGGACAATCTCGGGACGACCGAAGGGCTCTTCTTCGCGGCGTTCCCCGGCTCTCTCGCGATCGGCCTCGGGGAGTCGGCGACGGTCCAGGGCGTCAACCAGGGGGACCCGTCGGAGAACATGCGCTACAACGTCGCGCTCGTCGAAACGACGGGGCACGCGGCGACCGCTCACGTGACGGTCGTGGACAACCTCGGGGCCCCGCTCGGCTCGGCTGATTTTTCGCTGCTGCCGTACGAGCAGATCCAGCCGAACGTGGGCCAGATTTTCCCCGGCGTGTCGACGATCAACGCGCGCGTGGTGGCGACCGTCACCGCGGGAAGCGGCCGGGTGATCCTCGCGGGCGCCCAGCTCGCGAATCTCAGCCAGGATTCCTCCGGGTTCGCGGCCGGTCTTCCTTATCCCGGGTTGGCGCAAGGCCAGACGATTTCGGTCGGAACCGCGCCCGCGGGCCTCGCCTTCGACGGCGCCAACATGTGGGTCGCGAACGACGGCGCGAACACGGTTCAGAAGATTCCGATCGCGACGAGGATCCCCGGTCCCCCGATCGCCGTCGGCAGGGAGCCCAACGCAGTCGCGTTCGACGGCTCGAATATCTGGGTCGCGAACGAGATCGACGGAACGCTCCAGAAGATTCCCGCGGCGACCGGCGTTCCCGGGCCGCCGATTCACGTCGGCCGGAGCCCGCAGGCTCTCGTTTTCGACGGCTCGAACATCTGGGTCGCGAACACCAACGACTCCACGGTCCAGAAGGTCCCGGTCGCTTCCGGAGTTCCCGGGGCGCCGATTCCGGTGGGATTGGATCCGAAAGGTCTCGCGTTCGACGGGGCGAACGTGTGGGTGGCGAATTTCGGCGGCGGCTCCGTTCAGAAGATCCCGGTCGCGACTTCGATTCCCGGACCGCCGATCCCGGTCGCGGGCAAGCCGTGGGCCGTCGCGTTCGACGGCGCGAGCATCTGGGTCGCAAACCTCAACGGCAGCAACGTTCAGAAGATTCTCGTCGCGACGGAAGCGCCCGGGCCGGCGATCCCGGTCGGCACGCGGCCGTACGGGCTGATCTTTGACGGCGCGAACATCTGGGTCGCGGACGACGTGGCGGCGGGGACGGTCACGCCGATTCCCATCGCGACGGGGATTCCGGGAACGCCGATTCCCGCCGGAAATCGGCCCGAAAACTTCGGATTCGACGGCGCGAACGTCTGGGTGTCGAATTTCTTCAGCAACAACGTCCAGGTCGAAGGCTTTGCGACGACGGATACGTTCCTGCCGGCCGTGGGGCGAGTCGCCGGCAACGGAGGGGCGCAGTTTTACACGACCCTCTGGGCGACGAATCCGTCGAGCTCGGAAACCGTCCATTTCAGTTTTCAGCTGCGGAAACAGGGCCAGGCGGGCTCGGTCAAGCCTCCTTCCTTCACGGACGCGCTCGCGCCGGGCGAGACGAAGATCTACGAGAACGTCGTCGAGGAAAAGCTGCACCTTTCGAACGCTCTCGGCGCCGGCCGCGTCCTCGCCGACGGCGATATCATCGTGTCCGAGCGGATCTACAACCAGGCGCATCCGGACGACGACCTCGGGGCGACCGAAGGACTCTTCTTCGCCGGTGTTCCCGCGCCTTACGCGCTCCGCCTCGGCCAGAGCGCCTTCGTGCAGGGCGTCAACCAGGGCGACCCCACCGAGGACATGCGCTACAACTTCGCGCTCGTCGAGACCGCCGGCCTGCCGGCCACGGTCCACGTCGCCCTTCTGAGCGATCTGGGCGTCACGCTCGGCAGCGCGGACTACGATCTCCTGCCCTACGAGCAGATCCAGCCGAACGTTGCCTCGGTGTTTCCCGCCATCGCGACGATCAATGCCCGGCTGGTCGCGACCGTAACGGGGGGAACGGGAAGAGTGATCCTCGCCGGCGCCCAGCTGGCGAACACGAGCCAGGATTCTTCCGGGTTCGAGATGACGTTCACGAACCGGCCACCCGAGCAGTGAGAATTCCGGCGGCTCGCCCCTTGCGGGGCGGGCCGCCGCGATTCGCGGCGCGATGCGCGTCTGCCGGTGCTATCGGGCGGCGGGGGAATGCGCGGGAATCGGGCGGCGCGCGAGAGGAGCGCGGGGCCCGTCTTCGGGGCCGGCGGGAACGACGACGCGGCCCTCCGCTCGAACCGATCGCAACACGCTGCGGATCTCCGGTTCGCCGAGCGACATCTCCCGAAGGTGAGCGCGAAGTGAAGTTTCGTCTTCGAACCGGCGCCAGGACGGCTGGCCTTCCACCGCGGGGAGCGGCTTCACGAGATACCCGAGGTTGCCGAGAGAGCCGACCAGAATCCTCATCATCGCCTCCCCTCCGGATCCCAGCGGGAAGCCGTGAATTCCGGAAGTGAACAGAGTAAAGAATTCGTCACGAGAGGCGCTGTCTGCAAACCCGATGCCCGGCGGAGGATGGGCCGGCCCGGGCGGACCCTTTCGGGCCCGCCGGGCGGTCACTTGACGAAGGAGTTGCGGTCGGGGGAATCGGTGTGGACCGTCGAGAGGGACGACGAGGAATTCTCCAGCTCGCGGTCCTTTTCCCGGCTCCGCCGGCGGGCGTAGGCGACGATCAGCACGGCGCCGAGGGCGAGGAAGACGAATCCGATGTTGTCCTGCGTCCAGTCGAAGAACCGATCGAGGTCGAGATAGCGGTCCGCCACGAACAGGCAGCCGATCCCAAAGAGGATCACGCCCCAGGTCAGCGTTGCGGAGCCCGATTTGGGCGGAGCGATCGGGCGGTTCCCGAGGGGCAACGAACTTCCGTCCCAGGTCCCGTCGTTGATCTGATGGCAGACCTGAAGCGCGTCGAAAAAGGCAAAGGCCCAGAGGAAAAAGAGAGACACGCCGAAGAGCACCGACATTCGGCCCGGTTCCATCGAGAGCACGACGATGAGCGCGACCGCGATGCCGCCGAACTTGAGGCCCCGCTGGTAGGCGCCGAGGTAGAGGTGTCCCAGCCCCGGGAACATGCACGAAAAGAACCCGCTGAGAAATCCCGATTTCGTCGCGCGCGGAGCGACGGGCACGGCCGCCGTCGCGTGGGCGGGGCAGCGGATCGTCCCGAGCACTTCCCGGCGGCACTCCGCGCAGACCCCCGTCCCGCAGGTGGTGCAATACCCGACCGCGTCCCGGTCCGGATGGAGATGGCATTTCATGACTTGTTTCCTTTCTCTGTTTTCGTTTCGTTGCGGAGAAATCCTTCCGTGGCGCGTCCCGCTGCCGACAGGGCGATCGCTCCCGCGGCACGGGTATAGCCGGTCAAGGTCTCGCGGGTGGCCACCCAATGGCGCGAGATCCCTTCCTGCCAGATCTGGATTCGATCGGTCGCCTCCGCCCACCGCACCCGAACGGTGTTGCGGATCTCGGCGGTCACCGACAGCGCGGCGCCCGCGGCGGGAGGCGCTTGCAGGCTGTTCGCGAAGAACGCGAAGAAGCCGGCGAGGAAGCAGGCCGCGGCCGCGTAAAGCCGGGGATCCGACCACCCGGACGGCCGGGGGGCCCGTTTTCGGCGCTCCTCCGAGAGGGACACGACCGGAGCGGGATGACGAATCGTCCAGCCGGAAGCCGGGGCCGGCGCCTGGAGCTCCGAAGCGACTCCGAGAACGGCGGCGGTTTCGCTGCAGTCTTCGCACCGGGAGAGATGGAAGTCCAGCTTCCGGCGGTCCGTCTCGGCCAGGGGCTGATCGACTCGACGGGCGGAGAGCTCGGAGGCGCGCTCGCAGTTGATCGTCCTCGACGGAATTTCCTCCCAGCGATTGCGGGCTTCGTTCGGAACGCTCGGCAGGCCGAGGCGCGTGATCGTCGCGGAGAGCCGGATGAAATCGGCCGACTGCAGGCGGCACTCCGCGCAGGCGCCGACGTGCGTTTCGAGGGCGCGGGGCTCGCCGGCCGAGACGAAATGCTTTTCGAAGAACTCGCAGCTCACGACGCCACCGCCGTCAGTGCGAGCGCGAGGGTGACCGGCTTCCAGCCGCCGTTGCGCGGCCGGCGCTCGGTCTTCACCCGAATGATCCGGGCCGCCTCCGCGCGAGCGCGAAAGAGGCGCGATTTGACGGTGCCTTCCGGCAGCTCCAGCGCCGCCCCGATTTCGTCGTAGGCGAGCCCGTCGAGGTCGCGGAGGATCAGGATCTCCGACAGGTCCTCCGGAAGCTCCGCGATCGCTTCGAAGAGCATTTTCGTGCGTTCTTTCTGAAGCGCGTTGCGCGCGGGGTCGTCCGTCGCGGCGAGAAGGGGGAGCACCGCCTCGTCCGACACATGCACGAAGGATTTTTCCCGCTTTCGCCGCCGGTAGTGATCGATGCAGAGGTTGCGGGCGAGCGACACGATCCAGGCTCCGAAAGAAAAGTGGCCGTCGAACCGGTGAAGATTCTCGAAAACCTTCAGAAAGATTTCCTGCGAGAGCTCCTCCGCATCCTCTTTTCGAAGCGTGAAGTGATACGCGATCCCGTACACGCGGCGCCCGTACCGATCGAGCAGCGCGTCCCACGCCTTTTCGTCTCCTTCGCGGCAGGCGGCGGCGAGTGTCTGGTCGGGCATCTCGTTCATCATGTCCTCGCAATCAGAAACGGAATCCCTGCCAAAATGTTCTGGAAGGTCATTTTAACCCCGCTCCGCGGCCGCGCGCGGGGCGTCCAGGAGCCGGGAAAGCGTCTTGAGCAGGTGTTTGACGTCGACCGGTTTGGAGAGGTAGGCGGAGGCGCCGGCCGCCTCGATCTTCCGCCGGTCGGGATCGGAAGTCTTTCCCGTCAGGGCGATGATGGGAACGGCGCGCGTCTCCCGACGCATCCGGAGATGCTCGATCGACCGAGGTGCCGTCCTCGTCCGGAAGGCTGATGTCCATGAAGATCGCGTCGTACCCGCCGGACTGCGCCTTCGAAACGGCCTCTTTTCCGTCCCGCGCCGGATCGGCCCCGTAGCCCTCGAGCGCGAGCACGGAAATCAGGGCGTCGCGCGAGTTTTCGTCGTCTTCCACGACGAGGACCCGGGTATGTGTCCGGGGCGCGCGAGCCGGCCGGGTCGAATCGTGAGGATCTTCCGCCGCGGCCTGGATCGGCAGCAGGACGCGAAACGTCGAGCCGTGGCCCGGCTGGCTTTCGACGGAAATCTCGCCTCCCATGAGCCGGACGAGCTCCTTCACGATCGAGAGCCCCAGGCCCGAGCCCGCGGTCGCTCCTTCTTCCGGCGAGATCCGGCGGAACGGCTCGAAGATGAACGACAGCTTGTCCGGCGGGATGCCGAGCCCTTCGTCGCGGACGGAGAACAACAGCGCATTTCCGTTTCCGGCCGGCGCCACGGCGAGCTCGACCGAGCCGCGGGGCGTGAATTTGATCGCGTTGGAAATCAGGTTCAGCAGGATCTGGCGGACTTTCTCGCGGTCGAAGGCCGCCCGTTCGGGCACCGCGGGAGAGGCGGCGAGCCGCAGGCGCAGGCCCCGGCTCTCCGCCTGGGGGGCGAGGATCTCGAGCGTTTCCCTCAGGAACGGCTCGATCAGAAGGCTTTCCGGCGTGACCTCGGCCTGTCCCGCCTCGATCCTCGCGAGATCGAGCAGGTTGTTGATCATGTGGAGCAGGGTCGTCGCGCTCTGCTGAATCACCTGGAGATCGTGTTCCTTCTTTCCCTCCGGCAGCCCTTCGCCGGGTTCGCGGGTGAGAACGTGCGACAGCAGGATGATCGTGTTCAGGGGCGTGCGAAGCTCGTGCGAGACGGTCGACAGGAATTGCGACTTGAGCTGATCGACTTCCATCAGGCGCTCATAGGCCTCGTGCAGCTCGCGTTGCGCTTCCGCGTCCTCGCCGATTCGGCGAAGGAGGAGGATGGCGCCTCTCGCTCGCTTGCCCTTCTCGGCGATCGCCGTCGAGACGATCTCGATCTTCGTGCTCTGGCCGGATTCGCTCTCGATCGCGTAGATCTCGCGCAGGGAAGGAACGCGAAGCTTGCGGAGCTTCGCGACGGGATTGAAATCCGCGGGCAGCTCGCGGCCTTCCGAGTCGCGAAGGCCGGCGGATCGGAGAAGGTGGCGGGCGGCGCGGCCCCTCGGATCTGCCTTGCTCCCGAGGATTTCCGCGCAGGGCCGGTTCATCAGGGTGATTCGGCCTTCGCCGTCGACGAGCAGCAATCCCCGCGTCATGTAGCGGGCGACCGTCGCGAGCTGTCGCGAACGGTCCCGTTCGCTTTGCATCGCGCTCGAAAGGAGAAGGAGCTTGCGGACGCGGAACTTCAGCTCCGGCTCCGGAAACGGTTTCGCGAGGAAGTCGTCGGCCGGCGCGTTCCAGCCCGCGTCGGCCTCCGCGCGGCCCTCGGTCAGCAGGAGGATCGGCAGGAAGGGATCTCTCTGACGGGCCTTGATCTGGGCCGCCGCCTCGGCGCCCGTGCGATCGGAAAGCCGCGAGTCGAGGATCACGAGGTGCGGCCGCGCCGACTCGATCCTTTCGAACAGCTCGTGTCCGGACGCGACGGTTTCGATCCGGTAGCGCGCGAACTGAAGAGCGGGCGAGTAGAGGTGGAGAAAATCGGCGTCGGCCGACGCGAGCAGGATCCGGGCGCGGAGGACCCCGCGAACCGCCGGCGTCGAGATCGCGAGGGGCCGGGTTCGCTCCAGGTCGGCGGGAGCGAGGTGGATCGAGAGGACGCGCTCGACGGCTTCGCGGGAGATCGGCTTGGCCAGGAAATCGTCGCACCCCGCCGCGAGCGCGCGCTCGCGTTCGCCGCCCTCGGTGGCGCTCGAGAGCGCGACGACGGGGACCGCCGAGAGGAAGAGGTCCCGCTTGATTTCCCGGATCGCGCGCCAGGAGGGAATTCCGGGGAGGGCGAGGTTGATGAAGATCAGCTCGGGCTGGATCGACCGCGCGACGTCGAGCCCCTCTCCGGCTTCCCGGGCGGTCTCCAGTTGCGGCCCGCCGGCGGGAAGGAATCCCCGGATCAGGGCATCCGTTTCCGGGGAATCGTCGATCAGGAGAATGCGCGACATCGCTCCGGGGATCTTAGCAGCGACCCTATGCTAGACTCGTCTTCGCGATGCAGGAGACGGGGCGGATCCCGCGCGAGACGCTCTACCAGCGAGACCGGGGAGAAGCCCTGAAGAGCTTCCTTCGGCGCTTCCGGCACGAGATTTCCACACCCCTCTCGGGCGCGAACCTCCACCTCGAGGTCGCCCTTCGGCGGCTGCAAAGGCCCGGCGGATTCGATCCGACGGCCGTCGTCGAGAATCTCAAGACGTGCCAGCAGTCGCTCGAGAGCGCGGCGGGGATGCTCGATTTGATAGCGGAGGCTTCCCACGAGGACCTCGACGCGCCGGCCGAGTTTTCGCTCGCCGCGTCGCTCTCGGAAGCCTCGGAGCCGTTTCGCGCGGAGGCGATGGCCCGCGGCCTTCGGCTGGAGGTTCCGCCCGCCGCGCCGGAGCCGAAGTGGTTTGCCTCGCCGCGGGACGTCGGGTTCGCGATCGCCGAGCTCATGCGAAATGCGGTCGACCATTCCTCGGTTCCCGGCTCGATCCGCTGGTCGATCGAGGATCGTTCTTCGGAAGTCGTTCTGACGTGCCGGTCGTCCGGCCGGATCCCCGCGGGCGACCCCGAGCACCTTTTCGGAGTCACGAAGAGAGAGGCGAGCCCGGGGCGCGGGTTCGGGCTGCTCCGGGCGCGGCGCGCCGCGCAGGGCAACGGCGCGGAGCTCGAGCTGCGACAGGACGGCGAAGAGGTTTGCGCCGTCCTGAGGTTCCGGAAGAGGGACTCGTGAAGATCCTCGTCGTCGAGGACGACGCGGCGACGCGCAAGGGCCTCGAACAGCTCCTCTCCGAGTCGCACGCGGAAACCCGCAGCGTCGCCACGCTCGAGAAGGCGCGCGCGATCATGGACGATTTTTCGCCGAACCTCTGCATCGTGGACCTGCAGCTTCCCGACGGAGACGGCCTCGACCTGATCCGGGAGGCGCGCGCGGCGGACTCGGCGCGGGGATACATCGTCCTCACGGGGCACGGCTCGATCGATACGGCGGTCGAGGCGATGAAGGCGGGCGCGTCGGATTATCTGCTGAAGCCGCTGAAACCCGCTCAGATCTCCGTCGTGATCGAGCGGTTCGCGGAGAAACTCGATCTCGAGCGCGAGGTCGACGACCTGCGATCGAAGCTCGCCCACACGGGCAGGTTCGGCTCGATGGTCGGCAAGTCGGAGGCGATGCAGGAAATCTTCCGCGTCATCGCCCGAGTCGCGAAATCCGACGCTCCGGTGATGATCATCGGCGAGAGCGGCACGGGAAAAGAGCTTGCGGCCGCGACCATCCACGAGCTGTCGCGGCGGCGGGCGAAGCCCTTCGTGGCGATCAACTGCGGCGCGATTTCACCCTCCCTGATCGAGAGCGAGCTTTTCGGGCACGAACGGGGCTCCTTCACCGGGGCCGACAAGCGCCGCCAGGGCTACTTCGAGCTGGCCCACGGCGGGACGCTCTTTTTCGACGAGGTCACGGAGATGTCCACCGAGCTTCAGATCAAGCTGTTGCGGGTCCTCGAAACGAAGACGTTTCGCCGGGTCGGGGGCAACGAAGAGCTCGCGATCAACACGCGGATTCTCTCGAGCACGAACCGCGATCTCCCGGAGGCCATCAAGAGCGGGAAATTGCGCGAGGACTTCTACTATCGTTTGAACGTCTTTCCCCTGACTCTCCCCCCGCTGCGCGACCGCAAGGACGATATCGAGCTTCTCGCCCACCATTTCCTGGAGCGGATCGAGGAAAAGGAAAAGGGCGGTTTTCGGGATTTCGAGCCCGGCGCGATGGCTCTCCTGAACAAGCACTCCTGGCCGGGCAACGTGCGCGAGCTGCGCAACATCGTGCACCGGGCCTTTGTCCTCTCCAACCCGCCTCTCGTCGGAGTGTCGGCCGTGGATTCGGTCCTGGGCCATTCGGTCGTCCTCAAGGCGCCGGCGAAGGCCGCGGAGAAATCTCCTGCCGCCCGAAAAGCCGCCAAGAAGAAGCCGCGCGCCAGCCCGAGGGCCGGCGCGCGGGGCTGAGCCTTCCGGCGCTACGATCCCGTCAGACTCCGCGCCCCTGAATCAGCCGGATCACGAGGACCACGAGCGCGATCACGAGAAGAATGTGGATGAACCCGCCCAGGGTGTACGAGGTGACCATTCCGAGGAGCCAGAGGATCAGGAGTATCACGAAGATGGTCCACAGCATTGCAGCGCTCCTTTCGCCCCTTCCGAGGCAGTCGCCGGAAGAAGATTGCAAGAGCGATGCCTGACGGCGAAAGGAAGGGTTGGAGCCGATGACCGGACTTGAACCGGTGACCTGCGGTTTACGAAACCGCTGCTCTACCAACTGAGCTACATCGGCCCAAAAGAGCGGCGATCATAGCAGCGCGTCGAAGCCCGGGCAAGGTCGGGCGGATGAGACCGGCGGGTGGCCCGGGGCGAGACCCCTTTTGCCGCTCGCGGCGCGGAGTCGTAGCAAAGTCCGAGAATTCGCAGCGAGCGGAAAAGCCGGGTCGAACCCCGTGACAGGACCCGCCGGTCGCGTTCGCCGTGAATCTCAGTCGAACTTCACCGAGACGATCTTCGAGCAGCCCGGCTCTTCCATCGTCACGCCGTAGAGCGCGTCGGCCGCTTCCATCGTCCGCTTGTTGTGCGTGATCGCGATGAACTGCGTTTCCTCGCTCATTTCGCGGATGAGCTGCGCGAACCGGTCGATGTTCGCGTCGTCGAGCGGCGCGTCGACTTCGTCGAGGATGCAGAACGGCGACGGCTTGTAGCGGAAGATTCCCATCAGGAGGGCGATCGCGGTCATCGCCTTTTCGCCTCCCGACAGGAGGAGGATCGACTGGTTGCGCTTTCCGGGCGGCTGCGCGGTGATCTCGATTCCGGAGTCGAGCAGATCGTTTTCGTCGAGGAGCCTCATCTCCGCAGAGCCGCCCCGGAACAGGCGCTGGAAGAGCTCCGAGAAATTCTTGTTGATCGCGGCGAACGCTTCCGCGAAACGCTCCGAGGACGTCGCGTTGATCTTTCGGATCGTGTCGAGGAGAGACGAGATCGCCGTGTCGATGTCGAGGCGCTGAGCCGTCAGGAATTCGAGACGCTCGCTCTGCTCTTTGTACTCCTCGAAAGCGAGAACGTTCACGGGCCCCATCCGCTCGATCTGGTCGGCGAGCTCGCGGGCTTCCTGCTCCATCCGCTCGCGCTCCTCGTCGGACAGGGCCGCCGCCGCCGGGAGCTCGCCGGGCGGGACGCCGAACTCGCGCCGGGAGTCCTCCTCGGCGTGGCCGAGATCGGACGCGAGCCGGGCATGGAGGATTTCCGCGTCGAACCGCTTCTGGCGCGCCACGTCGAACAGGACGCGCACCCGCTTGACCGCGTCTTCGGCTTCCGCCGCTTCGAGCGCGCGATTCTCCGATTCCACCGACAGGCCTTCGAAGGCGCGGGCCGCCGCGTCCCGGGCGATCACGTTTTCGTCGCGGCGGCGGCGGGCCTCCTCGGCCTCGCGAGTCGCCGTCGCGAGGCGCTCCCGCAGAGCGCCGGTCTCCTGCTCCCACTCGGCCTTCTTTTTCGTGGCCGCCTCGTCCTGGGAAGAGAGCGCGAAGAGCTCGCGCTCGGCGGACGCGAGCCTTTCCCGCGCCCCTTCCAGGTTTTCGCGGGCGGCGGCCTCGTTTTCCAGCTCGCTCGCGAGGCGCGGGCGCAGCTCCGCGAGCTCGCGGAGGTGCTCCTCGGAAATTCCGCGCTGTTCGAGCTCGCGCGCGCTCGAGGCCGGCCTCCCTCGCGAGCGTTTCCGCGCCGGGCCGCGGAGAGCCGCGCGACGTCCTGTTCGAGCATTTCGTCTTCCGTCCGAAGGGTCTCGTGTTCGCGACGCTGGCGCTCGCGCTCCGCGGTCCGTTCGGCGAGCCGCGCGGCGTGCGCGGCGGCGGCCGTTTCCGCCTCGCGGCGCTCGCCCGCGAGGGGAACCGCCCGCGCTTCGTGCTCGGCCCGGCGCGCTCGGGCGCCGGCGAGGCGGGCTTCGCAATCCGAGAGCCGTTTCCCGAGGTGCTCGATGCTCTCGCGACGTTCTTCGATCTCGCGCCGCAGCGAGAGGGGGCCGGCGGCCTCGGGGTGCGACCCCGGAACGCGCCACAGATCGCCGCGGACGATCTCTCCGGAGCGGCTCGCGACGAGCATTCCGGGGTGCGCGCGAGCCGCGGCGCGGGCCGCGGAAGCGTCCTCGACGAAGAGAACCGGAGGGAGGATCGAAACGAGCGCGGGGGAGAGCTCGCCGAAGTTCTCCAGAACCCCGTCCCACCCGCCCGGCGCCGACGGCGCCTGCCAGCCGGATCCCAGGACCGTTCCGCCCACGCCGGCCTCCCGCAAGCGGGAGGCGGCCTCGAACCCTTCGCCGTCGATGACGACGGCGTCGAGCTCTTCCGAGGCGAGCCGGTCGAGAATTCCCTCCCATCCCGCTCTCGGAACCAGCTTCGAGGCGACCGTGCCGTCGGATCTCTCGCCCCGGGCGCGGAGGTGATCGAGGACGCGCTGGGCGCCCTTCTCGCGCGAGCCCTTCATCTCCTCGAGCGCCCGCAGCCGCTGTTCTTCGGCGGCGAGGCTCTCCCGCAAGCCTCCGCGCTCGATCTCCAGGTCGGCGACTTCGCGGACGGCGGCCTGGAGCTGCGACTCGTTTCGCTGGGCGGCGGCGGCGCATTCGGCCGCCTGCTCCCCGCGGCGCCGGTTTTCCGCTTCCGATTCCGCGACCTCGGCCTCGATCGCCGCGATCGAGAGCTCGAACCGTCCGTTCGCTTCCGCAATTCGGGACCTCGCCGCGGCGATCCGTTCGAGCGCGAGGTCGGTTTCGTGCCGTTCGTTGCGCGCCCGGGCCCGCTCGCCCGCGAGCGACGCGATCGCGAGGCGAACGGCCTCCAGGCCTTCCTCGATCCCGCCGATCCGCTCTTCCGTGAGGCGCTTGATGTCCGTCGCCCGGCTCTTCGCCGCCTGGGCGCCCTCGAGCTCGGCCCTTCTCTGCTCGCACGTTCCTTCGACGGCCGCCCGGGCCTCGCCGGCGGCGTTCCGTTTCCCGCGCGAGCTCGTCGGAATCGCGGGTCAGGGCGTGCTGCCTCGCAGCGATCTCCACTTCCGCCCGGCGGGCGGCTTCGATCGCAGAGTCGTCGCGCTCGACGCCGGACGTTCGCGCGGAAAGCTCCTCGCGCGCGGCGTCTCGCCGCGCGCGGCCATCCAGGGCCAGTCGCCGGGATTCGGCCTCGGCCGCTTCGCAGGCGGAGAGGTCTGCCGATCGGCCGGCTTCCTCGTCCCGCGAGACGCCGAGCGCGGCCTCGGCCTGGCGGAGCGCGAGCTCGAGGGCGTCGTAGCGGAGCCGCGCGATCCGGGTCCGCTTCGCGCGGAGCGCCGCCGTCTTCTCCGTGTACCGCTCCGCCTTGGACGCCTGACGTTTCAGGGACGCGCACGAGCGTTCGACTTCCGCGAGGATGTCGGAGAGGCGGGTCAGGTTCGCCCGGGTTTCTTCGAGTTTGAGCTCGGCCGAGCGTTTCTTGACCTTGTATTTCGTGATGCCCGCGGCCTCTTCGATGAGCTTGCGGCGATCGAGCGGCTTCGAAGAGAGCACCTGGTCGATCTTGCCTTGCTCGATGATCGAGTACGCGCGGACGCTGAGCCCCGTGCCGAACAGCACGTCCTGGACGTCCTTGAGTCGCACCTTCCTGCCGTTCAGGTAGTACTCGCCTTCGCCCTCGCGGTAGACGCGGCGGCCGATCGCGACGCGGCCTGTCGTTCTCGGGAAAATCGCCGTTGTTCGATTTGAGCGTGAGCGTGACCTCCGCCATCCCGAGCGGCCGGCGCTTGCCCGAGCCGTTGAAGATGACGTCGTCCATCTTCTCGCCGCGGAGGATGCGCGCGCTCTGCTCGCCGAGCGCCCAGGCGACGGCGTCGCAGATGTTCGACTTGCCGCACCCGTTCGGCCCGATGACCGCCGTGATGGCGCCCGGGAACGCGAGTTGCGCCGATTCCGAGAACGACTTGAAGCCGGAAATGCTCAGGCTCTCGAGGTGAAACATGCCCGGGAGAGTACCAGACAGTTTCGTGGAAATCTACGATATGTTGGGGGTCCCGCCGCGTCGCCCACAAGTTCCGGTGTTTTTTGAATCCACCCGCGGTTGTCGGGGTCCGTTGATCTCGGGAGGTCTTTGTTCTATCTTCGAGATTCAAAAAACGAGCACTGGGACGGCGGCTCGAGATTAACCGCACGAGTAACTACTGGAGTCGAGCGAATGCTGAGTTTGGAAGTTCGTAAGAAATCGGGAGATGCCGAAGTCCGACGCGTTACCGGACCTCTGGTCACAATTGGAGCATCTTCGGGCAACCAGGTGGTGGTCCGAGCCCGGGGAGTGTCGGGACGGCACGCCAGAATTGTCGAAAAAGACGGCGGCTATTTTCTGGACGTTTTCCGGGGCGTCGAACCGGTCTTCGTGAACGGGAAGGAGACGCTCGGAGGGCCGCTGGGAATCGGGGACAGGATCACGATCGGAGAGGCGGCGCTCACGCTGCTCAACGGCCGGCCATCGGGCCGTGTCACGCCGGTCGTCGGCGTCGACGCGGCGGACGAGCCGCCGACTCCGGGCCACGCCCCGCTCGCTCCCACTCCCGTGCCCGCGGCGGCCACGGGTCTGTCCGAGGCGGAATACCGCGGGCTGCGGCTCGATCTCTTTCGGCGCCTGAAGCGCGAGCCGGACTCTTCGGCCTCGGCCCGGGAGCTCGCCCGCTTTCTTTCGGAACAGCTCGGCCCGGACGAGTGGGCCGTCGGCCTGTTCGACCCCGCGGGGAGCTTTCGGGAGCTCGCGAGCACGTTCCGCGAATCTTTCGATTTCCCGGTCCGAATCGCGGACGACTTGAAGAGGGCCATGGGCCCCATTCACCTCGACGGCGACCGCCCCCTCGTTCTCTTCTCCTCGCCCGCCCGCGTCGGGGAGCGGAGGGTCGTGCTCGCCGCCCGCGAGATTCAGCGCCTGCCGGCCCGGGCCGCGGGCTTCGTGGAAGAGGCTGCGCAGATGGCGGATCTCGCGTGGACCTCGATCTCGACGCCGTCCGCCGAGCCGGGAATGCCGGCGGAACCCGTTTCCGCGCCGGAAGCGCCGCAGGAAATCGGAAATCGTTGCCGCCTCCGACGTGATGCGGAGGCTCGTTCTGGATCTTCCCCGAATCGCGAGGTCGCGCGCGCCGGTTCTGGTATCGGGCGAGGTCGGCACCGGAAAGGACCTGGTCGCGATCGCGCTGCACCGGCAAAGCGACGTGTCCTCCGGCCCGTACGTGGTCGTGGATTGTTCTTCGATGAGCCGTCTCGAGGAAGAGCTCTTCGGGCGGCCCGCCCCGGCGGGCCGGGGCGACCGCCGGCGCCCCGGGAAAGTGGACGAAGCGATCGGCGGCACGCTCGTCCTGAGCGAGGTCGGTTACCTGCCGCAGGCCTCGCAGTCCCGGCTCCTCGAGTGGATGGGCGGACTCTCGGGCGAAGGCGACCGCAGCCGGATCCGATGGATCGCCACGACCTCGACGAACCTGCTGCCCGCGGTCGAGACCGGGCAGCTTTCGCCGCGATCTCTATTTCCGGCTCGCGGTTCTCACGGTGCGTCTGCCGTCGCTCGCGGAGCGGCGCGAGGACATCCCGGCGCTTTTCGAACATTTCGTCCGCCGCCATGCCCCGTCGGGCCTCGGTCCGGTCGAGCCCGACGCCCTGAACGCGCTTCTCACCTATCGTTATCCCGGAAATGCCCGGGAGCTGGAGAACGAGGTCGTGCGCCTGGCGGCCGTGTGCATGCCGACGGAGCCCGTCAGCCTCGAACGGCTCGATCCGAAGTTTCGCGAAGCGGAAGCCGGCCTCGTCCTCCACGAGGTGGACGATTTGAAGAAGATCGTGGAATCGGTCGAGCGCCAGGTGATCGATCGCGTGATGAGGAAAGTGGAAGGCAACCAGAGCAAGGGCGCGGAGCTGCTCAACATCTCCCGCGGTTCGCTGATCGCGAAGATGTCGGAGTTCGGGATCCGCGACTATCGCTACCTGCGCCGCGAAAGAAAGAAGGGCGCGGCGGAATAGAATAATCGCGTGGACGCGGCCCGCCGATTCGAACGTCGCCTTCTCGCCGTCTCGATCGCTTCGGGCCTGCTGTTCCTGCTCGTTCTCGGCGCCTTTTCCATCCTCATTTTTCGCTCCCTTTCGTCGCGGTTCGTCGCGTCGGCGCTCGAGGAGTCGCGGGCGGACGCCGAGTCGATCGCCCGGAAGCTCGCTTCGCCGTCTGCCGCCCTGCGGGTGAGCGAGCGAACGAAGGAAACGGAGCTCTATCTCCATTCGGTGCTGCAGGAGAAACGGACGGTGGAATACATCGCCGTCACGGACCGCGACGGGCGTCGCCTCTACGAGGGGCGCGCGGAAGGAAGGCGGCAATTCTTCGACGAGCGTCCGACCCCCTCGCTGGACCTGCCCGACGGCACCGGCCGCCGCTCGACGGAGACCTCGCGCGACTACGACATCGCGGTCCCGATCGAGAACATCGGGTTCGTCCATATCGGGGTGTCCAAGGACGCCGTGGAGGCGCGCCTGAAGTCCCTTCGGTCCGATCTCGTGAAGAAGACCGCCCTCTGCGGAATCATCGCGCTCGCGGCCCTCGCGGCGACCGACGTTTTTCTCTGGAGGCTGCTCGAGCGGAACCGGAAGCTCGAGATCGCGCGGGCGGAGGACCGGAGATTCCGCGAGCTCGGCGAGGTGGCGGCGGGGCTCGCTCACGAGATTCGAAATCCTCTTCACGCGATCGGGTTGAGCCTTCAAAACCTGCAGGACAACTATCCTGGCGAATCCGAGAGGTTCGTTCTGACGCGGTCGGAGGTGAAGCGCCTCGACCGGCTCGTCGGCGATTTCCTCGCCTATGCGCGCCCGTCCCCCCTGCGGCTCGAGGACTTCTCCCTCCCTTCGTTTCTGAAGGAAACCTGCGATCTCGCCTCGTTCGAATCGAAGGGAAGGGGAGTCGACGTTCGATGCGAGGCGGTCGCGGAGGGGACGGTTCGCTGGGACGGCGGCAAGATCCGGCAGGTCGTGTGGAATCTGATCCGGAACGCGGTCGACGCCTCGACGGAGTCGGGCGGATCGGCCTCCCGGAAGGAGGTCGTCCTCGACGCGTTTCGGGCCGACGGCGCCGTGGAAATTCGGGTGACCGATCGCGGGGAGGGCATACCCGAGGAAACCCTGCGGAAGATCCCCTCCCTCTTCTTCACGACGAAGAAGGGGGGAAGCGGGCTGGGACTGATGGTCGCCTCGCGAATCGTCCAGGAACATGGCGGAACGCTGTCGATTTCCTCGCGAGCCGGCGAGGGGACGGTGGTTTCCGTTCGCCTGCCCGAGAGGGCGCAGGAGGAGTCCGCATGAAGGCTGTCACGGCCGCGCTGATCGCCACGCTGTTTTCCGCCGGAGTCTGCCGCGCGGGATTTCGATCGTCGGACCAGGGGGTTCTCCTGAGCGTCGGCCGCACGGCGGGCGCGTTCGGTTCGACCTGGGTGACCGACCTGACGATCTGGAACGCCGGCGATTCTCCGGCGTTCGTCGACCTCGTCTTCCTGCCGACCGGAGGCACGGACAACCGCGACGCGCTCGGGCGCGTCGTCGAGCTCGGGCCGATCCCCGCGGGAGGATCCCGGCTTGCGCCGGACGTTCTGCTCAACGGCTTCGGCCTTTCGACGGCGCTCGGCGCGATGCTGTATTTCGGCTCGCGCGCGGACGCTCGCGCCGTCGTCGCTCCGCTGATCGTCCAGGCCCGGGTTCACGACGCGTCGTCCGGCGGGGTCGGGACGCTCGAGACCGGATCGCCCTACTACGACCAGGCGAATCCCGGCGCCGCCCCGGTCGGGGCGGACTCTCTCGTTCTGACCGGCCTCGAAGAGAGCGACGATTTCCGGACGAACGTCGGCGTCTGGAACGGCTCGGACCCGTCGACGTCGGTCGTGATCGCGGTCGATTTCTTCGATTCGAAGGGGCTCGCCGTCGGGTCCCTGCAGGCGGCGCTTCCTCCGCTCGGGCACGTGCAGTGGAACCAGCCGCTCGCGTCCTTCGGCGCGAGAGGCTCTGGCTTTTCCGCCCGCGCGCACCTCGTGTCTTCGAGCTCGGCCGAACCGGGGTCGCGGCCGTACTTCTTCGCGTACGGATCGGTGACGAACAATCGCTCGAACGACCCTTCCTACATCGAGCCGTCGTTCGCGGGGGAGGAGCCCGTGGACTGCATCTTCCACTGAATCAGGGTTCGCTCGCCGACCCTCGCGGCCTGGCCCCAGCGCCGGCCGCTCGCCCGACTTCGCTCGGCTGGCGGGTGGCGCGGGACGAGACCCTCGTTGCCGCTCGCGGCGCGGAGTCGTAGCAAAGTCCTCAACCCGCAGCGAGTCGGAACGACGGGTCGAGTCCCGTGACAGGACCCGCGAGCCGAGCGAGCGTTACGAGACTTCGCGGAGCGCCGGATCGTCCTGGCCGCGCAGGATCTGCTCGAGGAGATCGCGAATCGGTTCCGGCAGAGAGACGAGAAGCTCGCCGTCCCCGCGCGTGACGACCTGTTCGGTGACCGCCTCGGTCAGGAGCCGGCCGGCCTCGTCGCGAACCTGGTAATCGAAGACGATCCTCGCGACGGACGGAGGCCGCAGGCGCGCGGTGACCGCGACCCTCGAATCGAGGCGCGCGGGAGCGCGGTAGAGAATTTCCATCCGGGTCACGGGGACGAGATAGCCGCGCTCCCGGGCCGTCGCGACGCTCCAGCCGTACTTCGCGCAGACCGCGTTTCGAATCTCTTCGAGATAGACGGCATAGCGCCCGTGCCAGACGACGCCGTAGAGATCGCACTCCGAGAACCGCACGGGGATCTCCATTCGAAAGCCCTCGAGAACGGCGCGCGCCCGAACGCCGCTCATCCGCGTTCCAGCACGAGGGAGATGAAATTTCCTCCGGCCCCGAAGGAGTTGATGATCGCTCTCCTCGGCCCGCCCTCCTCGGCGAACCGCCGGCAGGCCGCGACGATCTGGGCGCCGCCCGCGGCGGCCATTTCGCCGATCTGCGCCTTCACGGCGATCGTTTCGGGGATCCGTCCCCCGAACAGGCGGCCGAGGACGCGGCATTCGATTTCGTCCATTTCGATTCGTCCGTTGCGCGTCGCGAGGACGAGATCCACGGTGGAGGCTTCCCATCCCGCGCGATCCAGCGCGTCGCGCATCGCCCTCTCCGCCGCGCCCGCGTCGGGCGCGTAGCCGTAGGGCGGCGAGGGGGAGCCCGCGAACCCGAAGCCCGCGAGCCTCGCCTGGATCCGCGCGCCGCGCGCGCGCGCGCCTTCTTCGGTCTCCAGGAGCGCGACGTAGCACCCTTCGCCCTGCACGATTCCTGAGGGCATCTTCGGGCCTCGAAGGGCGCGCATCTGCCCCATCGCGAGGGAGTACACGGCGTTCCATTCGTCGACGCCTCCCGCGAGCATCGCGTCCGCTCGCCCATCTTCCAGGCAGCCGGCCGCGTAAATCGCCGCGTTCAGCGCGGAAGGATCTTTTTGCGTGATCGTGACGTTCGGCCCCAGGAACTTGAGCTCGAGCGAGACCTGCGACGCCGGTCCGTTCGCGATCGTGTTCGGAAAATGAAACGGCGGCGCGGCTTCGGGAGACTCCACGAAAAGGACGCGAATGAACTCGGTCAACGCGCCGGACCCCGCCGACCCCGTGCCGAGCGCGATGCCCAGCCGCTCCCGGCGCTCCTCGAGGGGATAGTTCGCGGCGCGCACCGCCTCCAGGCTCGCGACGACGGCGAACTGCGAGCCCCGGTCCATCCGCCGCGCCTTTCCGGCGGGAATCTCCGGCTGGGGCGTCCAGCCGTCGACGCGAGCGACGCCTTCCGCGTCGATCCCCGGGTGCTCCTCGGGCAGGAACGGCCGGATCGCGCTGTCTCCCGCCCGGAGGCGCCGAAAGAAGGGCTCGACCCCGCGCCCGAGGCTCGAGACGGCGCCGAGTCCCGTGACGACGGCCGTCAAGCGTGCGATCCGGATTCGAACCGCGAGAAAGCGACGACGGCGCTGTTGCCCCCGAAGGCGAACGAATTCGACAGCACGGCCCGGATCTCGAGGTCTCGCGCGCCCGAGGAAACGTAGTCGAGGTCGCACTCCGGGTCGGGCTCCTCCAGATGAATCGTGGGGGGCGCGATGCCGTCGCGAATCGCGAGGACCGAGATCACGCCTTCGATGCCTCCCGCCGCGCACAGCGTGTGCCCGAGCATCGATTTCGTGGAGGAGACCGGAATGTTCCGGGCGCGCGATCCGAGGGCGACCTTGATCGCGGCGCTCTCGGCGGAATCGTTCGCGGGCGTCGCGGTGCCGTGGGCGTTGATGTAATCGATCTGCGACGGGTCGAGGCGCGCGGAACGGAGCGCCGCCGCGATCGTTCTCGCGCCGGCCCGCCCGGAAGGCTCCGGCGCCGTCATGTGGTACGAGTCGGACGTCACACCGTAGCCGCGGAATTCCGCGAGGATCGGCGCTCCCCGCCGGCGGGCTCGCCCGGCTTCCTCGAAGACGAGAATTCCCGCCGCCTCTCCGATCGACAGACCCTTGCGGTTCCGGTCGAACGGGCGGCAGGGCTCGGGGTCGACGGAGCGCAGCGAATTGAAGCCCGCGTACGTGAGCCGCGCGAGGACGTCCGACCCCCCGGTCAGAACGACGTCCGCCAGGCCCATGCGGATGGCGTCGAACGCATATCCCATCGACACCGCGGACGAAGAGCACGCGGTCGTGATCGTGGACTTGATGCCCCGCAGGCCGAAGAACTGCGAGACGCGGTCGGTGATCGCGTCGGGCTGGTGATTCAGAAACCGGGAAGGACGGGGCTTCTTTCCCTGGAGCAGATCGCCGTAGCTCGCCTCGGAGTCGAGCAGGCCCGAAACGCCTCCGCCGAGGATGACCCCGATCCGGTGCGGATCTTCCGCCGAGACGTCGATTCCCGAGCTCGCGAGCGCTTCCCGGGCGGCGATGATCCCGATCCGATCCGCGCGCGACATCCGCCGCCGCACGGACGGCGCGATGAAGTCGTCGCGGATTCGTTTCACTTCCGCGGCCGTTTGCGTCCGGTACAGCGCGGGGTCGAAGAGCGTGAGCGGCCCGATGCCGCACTCGCCCTCGACGAGGGCCTTCCAGGTGGATTCCAGGTCCGCGCCGATGGACGTCACGGCTCCCAGTCCCGTCACGACGACGCGCCGGTCCAACATATAATTTCCATCATACCCGAGGAGGAGAGAGCTCTTTTCGATGACGACTCGCGTGGATTGGAACACCTACTTCATGAACATCGCGCGTCAGGCGGCGACGCGCTCGACGTGTCCGCGCAAGCACGTCGGCGCGGTGATCGTTCGCGACCGGGCCATCCTCTCGACCGGCTACAACGGCTCGCTTCCCGGCCTGCCGCATTGCGAGGACGTCGGGTGCATGATGGAAGAAGGCCACTGCGTCGCGACCGTGCACGCGGAAGCGAACGCGATCCTGCAGGCGGCGAAGAACGGCGTGCGGATCGCCGGAGCCGAAATCTACACGACGGCCTCGCCCTGCTGGGGCTGCTTCAAGCTCATCGCGAACGGGGGAATCCGGAAGATCTACTACGGGGAATTCTACCGGGACGAGCGCTCGCTCCGCGTCGCTCGCGACGCCGGCATCGAGCTGATCTCGCTTCAGGACTCCGCGGGGAGCGAGGCGAAGTAGCGTTCGAGCGCGGACTGGCCGGTCTGCGTCGTCCGGAAGAACCGGCATCCCATTCCGCGCCGGGCGGCGTTCTCCCACCGAACGACGATCGCTTCGCCGACGAAGCCCCGGCTTCCGTCCTTGTTCTCGGGGAGCGAGAACGAAATCGCGAGCCGCGCTCCGATCGACTGGGGCGCGGAAGCCTCGAGGAAGAAACCCGTGCGCGAGATGTCGAGCATCCGGCCCTGGTGCGAGTTTCCCTCCCGCCAGAAGGCGATCGGCCATTGGATCGCGAGGCGATCCTCCCCGCGCGCATGCAGGTGGAGGTATTTCTCGAGCGCTCCGAGCAGCACCGGCTCCTCGACCGGCTTCGGCAGGAACTGGTTCGCGCCGAATTTCTCCGCGAATTCCGGCCCGTAGCGGGAGGACACCAGAACGACCGGTATCGATCTCGAAAGGGGATCGGCCTTGATCACCCGGCAGACCTCGCCGCCGTTCATGCCCGGCATTTCGATGTCGAGGAAGACGAGGTCCGGCGTCTCCTCGCGAGCGATCCGGAGAGCGGAAACGCCGTCCTCCGCGCGAAACAGGCGGCAGTCCGCGCGTTGGAGGATCACCTCGAACAGGTCGAGGTGAGCCGGGAAGGTCGTCCGCGATCAGGATTTTCTTCATTGGTGGCGAATCGCGATCTCGCCGTGCAGGATCCCGAGCGGCGTCTCGAGCGCTTGAGCGACGATCGCCGCCGCCTCGGCCGGCGCGAGCCGGCTCTCGGGCCCGGGCCGCGCGGAAAAGCGGTCGAGCATCGGCGTGTCGAGGGAACCGGGGCAGATCGTCGTGACCCGGATGCCGGCGGGCTGGAGCTCCATCGCGAGAGCGCGCGAGAAGCCGACGAGCCCGAACTTCGTCGCGCAGAAGACCGTCGCTTCGGCGGAGGCGTGGAGGCCCGCGAAGGCGGCGATGTTGACGATCTCCGACGGGGCCGCGCGGAGGAGCGCCGGGAGCGCCGCCTGCGTCAGGTAGATCGGGGCGCAGAGATTGGTCTCGATCGCCTCGGCAATTTCCGAGCGCTTCGTTCCGAGGAGCGGAGCCTGGAACCCGACGCCGGCATTGTTCACGAGGATGTCGAGGCGCTTGAGCCGGGAGAGGACGATGTCGACGAGGTCGAAGACGGCCGGGACGGACCTCAGGTCGCACGCATAGAACTCGGCCTGGCCGCCCGCCTCGCCGATCTCCTCCGCCGCGGATCGCAGCTCGGCCTCCCGCCGGGCGACGAGGAACACGCTCACGCCGCGGCGCGAAAGCTCCAGCGCGAGTGCGCGGCCGAGGCCGGAAGAGGCCCCCGTGACGAGCGCCGTCTTCCCGGAAAGGGGCGATTTCATTCCCCGGTCCCCACCGTACCGGCGACCGGGCCGGGCGCCGTTCCGAGCGCCGGAGAATCGCTTCCCGCAGGCCGGCGTAGTAGCCGACCTTGACGATCGACCGGAGGAAGACGAATACCTGCTGGGCGGCGACGAGGAGCACGACGCCGCCCGTCGTCGTCGCCGCGGAATTGACCGAAAGGCGCGACCAGAGGAAGAAGAGCAGGCCCGTCGAGAGCGTTGCGAGCGCGAGCGTCGCGACGATCGACGGAAGTCTCCCGAGCGCGGAGCCGATCCCGACGATGTAGCGCGTCACGGGCGGAAGGTCGGGCCTCTCGACGAGGGCGACGCGGATCGCGTCCGCCGCGATCTTGACGACCGTCAGGCAAGCGAAAAGGGCGGCGACGCGCAGGGCGACGAAGGCGAGCGCTTTTCCCTCGGCGGGGAGATCGAGGGAAAAAGTCCGGAGCGCTCGCCCGCTCAGGTAGAAGACCGAGTGATACAGCCCCGCGCACAGCGACGCCGCGAGGATCGTCACGATCAGAAAAGCGGGCAGCCGGCGGGCGCCTTCCCGCGCGAAGATCGCGAGATTGTTTCCCTGCTCGTCGTGCAGGCTTCCAAAGATCCCGCCCAGGAGGAAGGCGTGGAGCACGACCCCGAGGATGCCGAGGCCGAGAAACGCGGCCGCGATTCCCTTCGTTCCGGTGAAAGAGGAGAAGCCCGCCGCCCCGCGCGGGGAAACGAGCGAGAGCGCCGCCTCGGGGAAGTTCCCGACGAGGTCCGGGTGCTCGCGCCGCTGCGTCTGCCACCAGACGAGGTTCGGCGAAGAGATCATCGCGCCGCGCTCGATCGAGTGATTCAACTCGGCGTGGAGGAAGTTCGAGATCGGAAGCGCGAGCACGGCCGCCAGCCCGGCCTCCACGAGCCACACCGCGATCGCGAAGTGGGGTCGGCGGACAGAGGCGTTGAGCCCGCTCCAGAAGGCGCTCACCAGAGCTCCAGGAAGAGGTCGATCAGGTTCTCGGACCAGAAAAACGCGCGGGCGGTCCAGAGATTCGCGGCCGCGGCGTCTCCCCGAACGATCCAACCGTTGTTGCCCCGATTCGAGTCGAGCAGGATTTTCGCGTCCGGGTCGACCGAAGCCTGCCGGAGCCTCGGCCCGTCTTCGACTCGAAATCGAATCCATTCCGAGGCGCCGTTCCAGACCGTCCGATAGGTTTTTCCGCCCTCGAAATCCAGGCGAATTTCCGCCGGGACGACCGCTTCGCCTCGCCGGACGACGAGAACCTCGGTGTCGAAGCCTCGCCGGCGCGGCGCTGCCGCCGTGGACACTTCGGAGGTTCGGCCTTCCGCCTCGAGGATTCCCGCCGGCGGGATCGACGGAATCGAGACCGCTTTCGCGACGGACAGATCGATGCCGGAGCCGCGAAGCACGCTTCGGAAGAATCCGGCCCACGGCCGCCCGGCCGCCCCTTCGACCGCCCGCAGGAAGTCGGCCTGCCCCGAGTGCTGGAGCCGCGCGCCGCGAAGGTAGGACGAGAGCGCGGCGTCGGCGGCCTTCTCGCCCGCCGCGCGATCGAACGTGGCGAGAGCCGCCTCCAGGCGCGCCGAATCGTCGGCCGGATGAATTTCGGACCCGGGCCGGATTTCGGCCCCGCGGAGAACGATCGGGTATCCGAACAGCGGCAGCACGCCGTGGGAGGGTCCGTAGGCGAGCCGGTCGATTCGCGCCGCCTCGAACCGCGACAGCGCGGGTCCGAGACGGGGCCGTTCCGAAGGCTCCGGCGCCGGCAATTCCTCGAACCACTGCGCGGCGACGCCTTCCAGCACGATTGCTTCCGGCGATCCCTCCGCCCAGACCCGGTCCGGGGAGAGAAGGCCGACGCGGCCCGCGACGAAGCCGGGCGCGGTGATACGGACGGCTCCCCCGGGGCCCCACGGGATGTCGCAGATCGTGAGCGAGGAAAACGGAAAAGGCCCGTAACGGCTTCGCAGGTCGGCGAGCGCGACTCTCGCGGCTCGAAGGAATCGCGGGCGGTAGATCCGATGCTCCGGTTGGGTCAGCAGAGTCAGGCCGACGTCCGGCGAGCCGGGAGCGGAAATCCGCTCAGTCTCGAGCTCGATGTCCGGATCCGCGGCCCAGGCGAACCCGCGGACCGCCTCGGCGCGAAAGTGCTCCAGCACCCGGTCTTTCGGCGCCTCGCGTTCTTCGAGGAGACGGCCCGATCCTGCGACCCGGCCGCGGAATTTCGAGGGAAGATCGAGGACCACGTCGAAATCCGCCGACTCCGAACCGGTTTCGGCGCCGAAATGAATCTGCGGCGTCGCCCAGCCGTTCTCCCCGAGGACGGCGATCGCCGGGAACCAGTCCCTCGCGAGGACGAACCCGCCCTTCCATCCGCCGCGGAGGCCGAGGCGGGGCAGCCGCGCGACGAAATCGATGTCCAGGCGAAGGGCGCCGCCGGGAGGAAGGGGTTTCTCGAGCGGGACTTCGAGGAGCGTTCGATCGTTCGGGGTTGGCGTCGTCGGGCGCGACGAATCTTCCTTGCTCGAGCAGGTCCTCGCCCGACGCGCCCGTCATCCGCGAGACCGAGAGCGAGCCCCAGGACCCGTCCCGGGAATCGGGCTCCGCGCGGCGGGCGCGGGCTTCCCGCCAGTACGTCGAGCGGTTGTTGCGAAGGGCGTTGCCCGCCATTTCGAACCGAAGGACCCCGACGGGCCCGCCGGTGGCGTTCTTCCAGTCGAGGCGCTCGGTGCCCTCGAGCGTTCGCTTGCCTTCGTCGTAACGGCAGGAAATTCTGTAGGCGGCGAGCGGCTGCGCGCCGAGATCGGGGGCGAGCGCTGCGGCCAGTCCCGCCGCGAAGGTCGCCGCCGAAATCTTGCGCAGCATCGTTCCGAAAAACTGTAGCACGCTTTGTGCCGCCGGCGATGCGATAAACTTTTTCGCGATGAATCGGGCGCACGCACGCAGGGAAATCGAGGCGCTCCGCGAGGACCTCCGGCGGCACGAACGCCTCTATTACGTCGAAAATCGCGTCGAGATCTCCGACGCGGAGTTCGATCGCCGGCTGCGGGATCTGCGCCGGCTCGAGGAGCAGTTCCCGGAATTCGACGACCCGAGCTCGCCGACCCGCCGGGTGGGGGGGCAGCCGGTCGAATCGCTGCCTCCGGCGGAGCACGCGTCGCCGATGCTTTCGCTCGAGAACGCGTACACGCTCGACGAGCTGGCGGAATGGCGGGACCGCGCCGTCAAGCTCGCCGGCGGCCGGCCTTTCGGCTACGTCGCCGAGTTGAAAATCGACGGCCTGTCGATCGCCCTGCGGTACGAGAACGGCCGGCTCGTCCGCGGCGCGACGCGCGGCGACGGGACGCGGGGCGAGGACGTGACGGCGAACGTTCGGACGATTCGCTCGGTTCCGCTCGAGATTCCGGAGCGCCGAGCGCTCGAGGTCCGGGGCGAGGTGTACTTCCCGCGGGCTTCGTTCGAACGCCTCAACCGGCGGCGGGAAGAAGAAGGGCTTCCGATCTTCGCGAACCCGCGAAACGCCGCCTCGGGCACGATGAGGCTCCTCGATCCGCGCGAAACGGCGCGGCGCGGCCTCGACACGTGGCTCTACCAGATCGCGGATCCGCCGGGGCTCGACGAATCGCAGAGCGCGATGCTCGGCCGCCTCGCGAGTCTCGGCTTCCGCGTCAACCCGCATTTCCGCAGACTCGATTCTTTCGAAGGCGTCGAGGACTTCGTGCGGGAGTGGGAAGGCAAGCGCCACGACCTGGAATACGAGACCGACGGCGTCGTCGTCAAGGTCGACGAGGTCGAGGTCCAGCAGCGGCTCGGGGCGACGGCGAAGTCTCCTCGCTGGGCGGTCGCCTTCAAGTTTCCGCCGGAAGAGGCGATGACGGTGGTTCGCGAGATCGGGGTGCAGGTGGGTCGGACCGGAACGCTGACTCCTGTCGCCCAGTTCGATCCGATCGCGATCGCGGGGACCGTCGTGCGCCGCGCGACGCTCCACAACTACGAGGACCTTGCCCGCAAGGACGTGCGCGTCGGCGACACGGTCGCCGTCGAAAAGGGAGGCGACGTGATTCCGAAGGTCACGCGCGTTCTCTTCGAGAAGCGGCCCGCCGGCGCCCGCGAATTTCGGATGCCCGACCGATGCCCCGCGTGCGGCGAGCCCGTCGTTCGCGAACCGGGCGAGGTCGCGGTGCGGTGCGTCAACGCGTCCTGCCCGGCGCAGGCGAGAGAGTCGGTGCGTCATTTCGCGGCGCGCAAGGCGATGGACATCGAGGGGCTCGGCGACAAGCTGATCGAAAAGCTGTTCGACGAAAAGCTCCTCGCGGGGCTCGCGTCGATCTACGAGCTCGACCCGGCGCGCCTGGCCGCGCTGGAGCGCTATGGAGAGAAGTCCGCGGCGAACCTGTCGGCGCAGATCGAGCGAAGCAAGCGGGCGGGGTTGTCCCGCCTGCTGTTCGGCCTCGGGATCCGCCACGTCGGGGAGAAGGCGGCGAAGATCCTCGCGCGGCAGTTTCGCACGATGGAGGCGCTCTCGAAAGCGACGATCGAGGAGCTCACCTCCGTTCCCGAAATCGGGCCCAACACGGCCCGGACGATCGGCGACTGGTTCGGCAACGAGGCGAACCGCGAGCTGCTGAGAAAACTCGCGGAACACGGAGTAGACTTCGAGGCGCGCGAAACCGCACCGTCTTCGGGGGGAACCCTGGCCGGCAAGACCGTCGTCCTGACGGGCACGATCGCCGGCGTTTCCCGCGAGGAGGCGGCCGCGAAGCTGGAGTCGGCGGGGGCGAGGGTGTCGAATTCGGTCTCGAAGAAAACGAGCCTCGTGGTGGCGGGAGAAAAGGCGGGGTCGAAGCTCGACCGCGCCCGGGAGCTCGGCGTCCCGATTCTCTCCTGGGAAGAGGTGCTGAAGGAATTGGAGAAATGAGCGCGCCTGAATCGACCGTCGCGATCATCGACGACGATCCGGGATCGCGCCGGGCGATGGCCGAGTCGCTTTCTTCGATCGGCCCGGTCGTCGAATTCGACGATGCCTCCCGGGCTCTCGAATACGCCGCGGAGCACCCGGAAGTCTCGGTCGCGGTCTGCGACATCGTGATGCCGGGAATGGACGGCGCCGCGTTCCTGCAGGAAGTCCGGAAACGGAAGATCGATCTCGCGGTCATTCTCGTGACGGCGTATTCCTCCATCGCCGACCGCGTTCTGGCCGAGTCCGACGATTACCTGGAGAAACCCGTCGACCGCGACCGTCTCCGGAAGCGGGTCATGATCTGCCGCGAGCGAAAGCGTCTCGAGAGCGAAGTCGTCCTGCTCCAGTCCCGTCTCGACAAGCGGTACGGATTCGAGACGATCGTGGGCCGCTGCGAGGCGATGGAGCTCCTGTTCGAGCGAATGAGGGTCGTCGCGCCGACGAAGACGACCGTGCTCATCGTCGGGGAGTCGGGCACCGGGAAGGAGCTCGTCGCGAACGCGCTCCACCAGAATTCGCCGCGCCGGGCGCGCCGGTTCCTCCCGATCAATTGCGGGGCGATTCCCCGGGACATTCTCGAATCCGAATTGTTCGGCCACGAAAAGGGCGCTTTCACCGGCGCGATCGGGCGAAAGATCGGCAAGGTCGAGCTCGCGCAGGGCGGGTCCCTCTTTCTCGACGAGATTTCCGAGCTCTCGCCGGAGCTCCAGGTCAAGCTGCTTCGCGTGCTCGAGGACCACCGCATCATGCGAGTCGGCGGCAGCGAGATCATCGACGTGGATTTCCGTCTCATCGCCGCGACGAACAAGAACCTCGAGGTCGAGGTGCGCGAAGGGCGCTTTCGAAGCGACCTGTATTTCCGCCTCAAGGTCGTCACCCTGGAGATCCCGCCGCTGCGCGAGCGCTCGGAGGACCTTCCGCTGCTCGTGCGGCATTTCCTGGATCGCTTCGCCGAGGAGCACGGGCGCCCGAAGCTCGAGCTTTCGCTCTCGGCTCTTCGCGTGCTGCAGCAGGCCCCGTGGCAGGGCAACGTCCGCGAGCTCAAGAACGTCCTCGAGAACCTCGTCATTTTCGGCAACGGCTCGCGGATCGAAGAGACCGATCTGCCGGAGGAGCTGTTCGCTCCTCTGACGGACGGCGCGCCCGGCACCCTCGCCCCGCGCGAGGGAGGCCCCCTGCGGCCGATGGCGGAAATCGAGAAGGAGGCGATCCTCGAGGCTCTCCGGCTCACGAACGGCCGGCGCGGCGAGGCGGCGAGGATGCTCGACATCGGCCTGCGGACCCTTCAGCGCAAGCTGAAGGAATACCGCGCCCAGGAGACGGCCAGGCCTTCCGCAGGCTAGCGAGGGCGGGAAGGAGAAATCATCATGGACTTGCCCTCGAAGGTCATCGTCTTTTCGCCCGCGATGGAGATCAAGAACAAGCCCGCGACGCTCGTCGCGATTCTGCCGAACGGCTATTACGAGCTCTGGATGGAATTCTCCGGCCGCCAGCACACCGTGTTCGCCCCGATTTCCCAGACCGGGCCTCATCTTCAACGAGCCCGAAGACGAGACCGGCACGCTCTCCGACGTGATCGAGCGCTAGGGCGCGTCGCCGGCGTTGAAGCTTTTCGCCGATCCATTCGACCTCCAGAGCCGATACGTCTCGGCCGAGCCGTTCCCGCACATCGTTCTCGACGGTTTGTTCCCCGATTCGGAGCTGGACGGCGTTCTCTCGGAATTTCCCCCGGCCGAGGAGCCGGGCTGGCGGACGTTCGACAACGCGGAAGAGAAGAAGCTCGGCTACGACCACCGCACGAGCGTCGTCGGGCCGCGGATTCAGGCATTCATGGAATTCATGAATTCGTGGCGCGTGCTCGAGTTCCTCGAAAAGCTCGACGGGAATCCCGGGATTGGTCCCCGACCCGTACTTCGGGGGAGGCGGGCCGCACCAGATCCTTCCGGGAGGATTCCTGAAGGTCCATGCGGACTTCAACTGGCACCCGATCCTCCAGCTCGACCGGCGATTGAACGCGCTCGTCTACCTGAACCGGGACTGGAAAGAAGAATACGGCGGCCAACTGGAGCTGTGGGACCGGGACATGACGCGGTGCGTGCAGAAGATTCTTCCGATCTTCAACCGCACGGTCGTCTTTTCGACGACGGATTTTTCGTTTCACGGCCACCCGCGGCCTCTCGCGTGCCCGGCCGGGATGTCGCGAAAATCGGTGTCGTTCTACTACTACTCGAACGGGCGCCCGGAGAGCGAGCGCTCGAAGCCGCACGACACGATCTTCCGGGAAACTTAGCTCCGAACGCCGAGCTCCCGCTCCGCGACTTCGCACAGACGAGCCGCGCTCGCGGAAACCTGTGCGGCGTCTTCGCCTTCGACCATGACCCGAAGGAGCGGTTCCGTCCCGGAGTAGCGCAGGAGCACCCGCCCGCGGCCGGCGAGCTCCTGTTCCGCGCGGGCGACCTCCGACGCGAGGATCGCGATCTCGTCGAGCGGAACGCGCCGCGCGACGCGAACGTTTCTTTGAATCTGGGGAGTCTTGACGAGGTCCGCGAGGCGCGAGAGCTCGGTGCCCGATTGAAGGACGATCGCGGCGATCGAAAGCGCCGTCCGAATGCCGTCGCCGGTGGGGCAGAGCCGCCGCTGAATCACGTGGCCCGAAGGCTCGCCGCCGAGCCAGGCCCCCGTTTCCTGCATGCGGCGCACGACGTTCCGGTCGCCGACCGGCGCGCGCTCGAGCGAGATCCCTTCGCTCGCGAGCGCGGTTTCGAGCCCGAAATTCGACAGGACCGTTCCCACGACGACGGGGGGATCGAGGCGTCCCGCGCGCTTTTCGACCCGCGCGAGGATCCAGAGAACGTCGTCCCCGTCGAGAATGCGGCCCTTCTCGTCGCACAGAATCGCGCGATCGGCGTCGCCGTCGAACGCGGCTCCCATCCGGGCGCCGGATCCCGCGAGGCGCGAAGCGAGGTTCTCGGGATGGAGCGCCCCGCAGTTCTCGTTGATGTTCCGGCCGTCCGGCTCGGCCGCGATCGCTTCGACGCGGGCGCCGGCCGCACGAAAGGCGCGAGGCCCGAGCTCGAATGCCGCGCCGTTGCCGCAGTCGAGGAGAACGGGAAACCCCGGCAGGCCGCCGGGAGCGGCGGGAGCGAGCCGCCGAAGCGCGAGGCCGGCAAGAGCGGGATCGACGGCCGGCGGATTCCACGGGGGCGGGGGCAGGGGCTCGCCCGCTTCCGCGAGACCCGCTTCGATTTCGCGCTCTCCGTCGTCCGGCCATTTTCGCCCGTCCCCGGCGAAGATTTTGACGCCGTTGTCTCGCCACGGATTGTGGGACGCGGAAATCGAGATCCCCGCCGCGGCCTTTCGCTCCAGGACGAGATCCGCGACGGCGGGCGTCGGGACGGTCCCCGCGTTCTCGACGCCGGCTCTCCCCGCCGAGAGGCCGGCCGCGATCGCCGCGAGGAGCCGGGGAGTGCTCTCCCGCGTGTCCCCTCCGACGATCACGTTCCGGTTGTCCCGCAGCTCGGTGGCGAGCAGGCGCCCGACCCGGAAAATCGTCGAATCGTCGAGAGGAAACTCCCCCGCCTCGCCGCGGATGCCGTCGGTCCCGAAAAGCTTCATTCGGATTTCTTGCGCCGGACGCGCACCGAGACGATTCCGCGCGGTTCGAGAATTCGGATGTTCGGCTCGGCCACGAGCGTCG
The DNA here is from genome assembly GCA_963773815.1 of uncultured Acidobacteriota bacterium. Classification (GTDB taxonomy): domain Bacteria; phylum Acidobacteriota; class Thermoanaerobaculia; order UBA5066; family DATFVB01; genus CAWEYG01. The sequence continues at coordinate 70,908 of CAVZCI010000016.1, read as the reverse complement.
CGGGCGTCGTGAAATCGGCCGGGCGCCCCGCGAGAGAGATCGGATCGGTCGCGACCATCGAGATCCGCGAAACCTCGTTTTCCGGTCCCGCGATCCTCGCCCGGGGAGGGTCCACCGCGGTCGAGGCATCCGCCGCCGGAGGCTGAAGCCGCGGAACGATCGCGACGCTGCGCTCGACGAGCTTCTGGAGCTGGAGTCGAACGGCGTTGGGCGAGATGCCGATCACCTCGAGATCCTCCGGCGCGTTGATGTCGTCCCCCGAAAGCTTGTAGATGCGCTCTCCCGGCTCGCCCCCGGAGAGATCCATGACGGCCTCCATTTTCGACGGGTCGGCGAGCCGGATGGACGTGAAAGGGCCCTTCAGGCGGACGTCGACAGAATCCGGAATGCTCGAGGCGATCACCATCTGCGGCGGAACGTTGACGACCGTCAGCGGAATCACGTACCCGCGCTCGGAAACCCGTTCGCGCCGCTGGCCCGACAGCGAGAACCACAGAAAGACCGAAAGCGCGAGCGCGAGCAATTTCCAGCCGAGGTTCTGAAGGAGCCAGCGCTTCATGCCGGGGCGACCTCGGGGGCGCGGGAGGCGAGGTGCGCGAGCGCCTCGCGGAGCGATTTCCCGTCGAGACCGTCCGTGAGCAGGCCGTCGCGCGCGAGCGAGATGCTTCCGCGCTCTTCGGAGATCACGACGACGACGGCGTCGGTTTCCTCGGAGAGCCCGATCGCCGCCCGGTGCCGCGTTCCGTATTCCTTCGGCAGGCCCGTCCGCTGGGTGAGAGGAAGAAACGACGACGCGGCGGCGACCCGGTTTCCGGAGACGATGACGGCGCCGTCGTGGAGAGGCGTTCCCGGAACGAAGATGTTGACGAGCAGCTCGTACGAGATGGCCGCATCGAGGCGCACGCCGTTCTCGATGTACGTCTTCAGGCCGTCCCGCCGCTCGATCGCGATCAGCGCCCCGATGCTTTTGGCGGAGAGCGAAGTCGCCGCGAGCACGACGTCGGAAACGACGTCCTCGGTCTCCGAGCCGGAGACGAACGCGAGGAAGGGATTTCGCCCGAACTGTTGGAGCGCCTTGCGGATTTCGGCGGCGAACAGAACGATGATCGCGAGCGGCAGGTAGAACAGAACTTCCTTCAGAACGCCGCGCAGGGTCGACAGCTTGAGCAGCGCGGCGATCCAGTAGATCGTGAGAATGACGAGCAGTCCGAGGATCATCTGGATCGCCCGCGTTCCGCGAACGAGAAGAAAGAGGTTGTAGATGACGATCGCGACGATCGCGATGTCCAGGGCGTCGCGCCAGCTCAGGTGATAGTGGCCGAGGAGAAACATCGGAATCGAGCCGGCCGCGATCATCGCCCCATTGTAACGTTCTCGATCGCCCGGGACATTTTCAGGTACGCGACGGTCTCGGCGACGTCGTGGACGCGCACGATCGCCGCGCCCTGACGGGCGGCGAAACCGGCGCACGCGAGCGAGCCCGGCAGTCGGGTCGCAGAAGACCCCTCTTCCGGCGCTCCCGAGAGGGTTCTCGCGAAATTCTTCCTCGAGGCCCCGATGACGACGGGATAGCCGAGGCTGCGGATCGACTGGACCTCCCGAAGCAGCGCCGCGCTCTGCGCCGCGCTTTTGCTGAAGCCGAGCCCCGGATCGAGCGCGATCCGCCGGGGCGCGATTCCGCTCCGGACGGCCGCAGCGGCGCAATCCGCGAGGAACTCCCGCACCTCTCCGATCAGGTCGGCGTAAACGAGGTCCGATTGCATGGTCGCCGGGTCGGTCCCCCGCATGTGCATCAGGATGACGCACGCGTTCGCCGACGCGGCGGCCTCCGCCATTTCCGGATCGTGTCGGAGCGCCGTGACGTCGTTGACGATCGAGGCTCCGGCGGAGAGAGCGGCGCGGGCGACCGCGGCTTTGCGCGTGTCGACCGAGATTGGAATCCCGACGCGGCCGGCGAGCTTCTCGACGACGGGGAGGACGCGGCGGAGCTCCTCCGCGACCGGGACCTCCTCGGCGGCGCCGTAGCGGAGCGGGCGCGTCGACTCGCCGCCGATGTCGAGGATGTCGGCGCCCTCGCCGGCGAGCCGCAGCCCGTGCTCGACCGCGGCCCCCGGGCGAGAAAAACAACCCGCCGTCGGAAAACGAGTCGGGCGTGACGTTCACGATCCCCATGACGAGGGGGAGGGGGCGGTCCGCGAGCAGGGAAGGCCAGTCCACGAGGCGAGGTTATCTCAGCGGTGAATCGTGCGGGCGAGCCTCTCCTCAGGTCCTCACCGACAGCCCTCTCCGTACTGAATCATACGTCGCAGGGGGCCGAGCGGCGAGAGGCTGGGGCAGTCGAGCTCGAGGCCGGCCCAGAGGGGCATACTGCTACGCCGGCTCTGGTACCAATCCGCCCGGCGCATCCCCGGTCGTCGCGACCGCGTTCGGCGGAGGCACGAGCGGCGGCTTCGGCGGGCGCGGATTTGCGCAATCTTCGAGATGTCGACGCCGGACTCTTCCGCGATGATCGCGAGGATCTGCTCGCCGTCCAGGACTTCCTTTTCGAGCAGCGCGCGGGCGATCCGGTGCATCGCCTTCTGGTTTTCGTCGATCAGCCGGCGGCCGCGTTCGTAGGCGGACGTGACGATCTTCTTCACTTCGGTGTCGATCTGGATCGCCGTCGCTTCCGAATAATCGGCTCGCCGCCCGAGGTCGCGGCCGAGGAAAATCTCCTGGTCGGGCTTTCCGTAGGTGAGCGGCCCCAGCTCGCTCATTCCCCACTCGCACACCATCTTGTGGGCCATCTCGGTCGCCTTCTCGAAGTCGTTTCCGGCGCCGGTGGTCATCCGCCCGATGAAGAGCTCTTCGGCGATTCGCCCGCCCATCATGACCGTGATCGTCGCCTCGAGGTATTCCTTCGTGTAGGAGTACTTGTCCTCGGTCGGAAGCTGCATCGTCAGGCCGAGCGCTCGACCCCGGGGGATGATCGTGACCTTGTGGAGCGGGTCGGCGTCGGGGAGCATCGCGGCGATGAGGGCGTGGCCGCCCTCGTGGTAGGCGGTGTTCCGCTTTTCCTCGTCGCTCATGATCATGGTCTTTCGCTCCGGACCCATCAGCACCTTGTCCTTCGCGAACTCGAAATCGGTCATCTCGACTTTTTTCTTGTCGAAGCGCGCGGCCATCAGCGCGGCCTCGTTGACGAGGTTCGCGAGGTCGGCGCCCGAGAATCCAGGCGTTCCGCGCGCGATCACGGCGAGCTCGACATTTTCGGAGAGCGGAATCGGCCGCGTGTGGACCTTCAGAATCGCTTCCCGTCCCTTGAGGTCCGGGCGGTCGACGACGACGCGCCGGTCGAAGCGTCCCGGCCGCAGGAGCGCCGGGTCGAGCACGTCCGGACGGTTCGTCGCCGCGATCATGATGACGCCCTCGTTCGTCTCGAAGCCGTCCAGCTCGACGAGCAGCGCGTTCAACGTCTGCTCGCGCTCGTCGTGCCCTCCGCCGAGGCCGGCGCCGCGATGGCGGCCGACCGCGTCGATCTCGTCGATGAAGATGATGCAGGGCGCGTTCTTCTTTCCCTGCTCGAAGAGGTCCCGGACGCGCGAGGCGCCGACACCCACGAACATCTCGACGAAGTCGGATCCCGAAATCGAGAAGAACGGGACGTTCGCTTCGCCCGCGATCGCTTTCGCGAGCAGGGTCTTGCCCGTGCCGGGAGAGCCCATGAGGAGGACGCCCTTCGGGATCTTGCCGCCGAGCTTCTGAAACTTGCCCGGATCCTTCAGGAATTCGATGATCTCCTGCAACTCGACCTTCGCCTCGTCGCACCCGGCGACGTCTTTGAACGTCACCTTCTTCTGGTTCGGCGTCAGCAGTTTCGCGCGCGACTTGCCGAAGGAGAGCGCCTTGTTTCCGCCCATCTGCATCTGGCGCATGATCACGACCCAGATCACGATCAGGACGATCAGCGGCGCCCAGGAGAGGAGCATGGCCGTCAAAGTCGAATCCTTCGGCTCGTCGGCCTTGATTCGAACGTTGGCCTGCCGCAGTTCCTTGACGAGGTCCGGGTAGCTCGGGGCATACGTCTTGAATTCGGCCGGGCGCACGGCGCCCGCGGCCTTGAGCATGCCGTGGATCTCGTTGCCGCGGATCGTCACCTCGTCCACCTTCTCGGCATGGACGGAATCGAGGAAATCGGAGAACGTGAGCTCTCTCGTGCCGGGCGCGCCGCCGCGGAACACGTTCCAGGCGAGGATGATCACGACGAGGATCACCATCCACAGGAGGAAGTTCTTGACCATCGAATTCAAAGCGATCTCTCCTTGCCGGGGCCGATGCCCGCCCCAAGCATAACGGAACCGGGGCCGGATTTATTGCCCGTTCTGGCCGCCGGGAGCCGGGATCGACGCAATGTGCGGAAGGTACCCGAACCGGCCCCCCTGCTCCATGCCGTAGCCGACGAGCAGGTCGGCGTCCTGGGAGGTGAAGAGGGCGTAGTCCACGAGGACGGAGGTTCGCCTCTCGTTGGGTTTGTCGACGATCGCGGCGAAGCGGATCGAGGCCGGCCCGTCCGTTCGCAGCTGGTTCATCAGGTACGCCTCGATGATGCCGGTGTTGACGACGTCCTTGAGAACGACGACGTCTTTGCCGGCGATCGAGAGCGGCGTCGAAAAGTCGATCTCGATCGACTCGCTGCCCCCGGACTCGCGGCGGGTCACGTTGATGAACTCGTAGCCGTGCGGCGATTCGATCTTCCGGCTCAGATCGGCCAGAAAGAACGCCGATCCCTTCAGGAGCGACACGATCACGAGGGGCCGGTTCTGGTAGTCCCTTCCGATGCGCGCGGCCACGTCCGCAACGCGGGACTCGATCTCCTCGGCGGTGTATTTCAGGGTCAACTCGGGCTGCATGCTCTGGCCGGCGGAATTCTACCTCGTTTTCGAGGTCGCGTTTCGCGGCGCCGCGATCGCGCGCAGGCGGCCGCGGCGGGCGACGAAGTCCACTCTCCGACCCGCCTGGAAGCGGAAGTCTTCGCCGCCGCCCGCGAGCCGCTCGATCGCGAGCAGCTCGCGCCGGGTCGGGGCGAACCGGTCTCCGCCCGCCGCCCGGGCCATGACGAGCAGGAGGCGGCGAACCCCCGCGGGAGGGAGCCCGGCGAGCGCGGAGAGGCGCACGCTGGCGGCGCCGGGGGAGAGCTCGACCTCGGACTCCGTCTCGCGCCGGAAGATCTCCTCGATCCATTCGCGGTCTCGCGAGAGGGCTTCGGCCGACGCCGCGAGGTTCGCGCCGACCGAGTGCCCGAACCGCCGGACGAGCAGGGGCAGCACCTTCCGCCGGATCCAGTTCCGGTCGAGCGAGATGTCCCGGTTCGAGGAGTCGGAGCGGTACGCGACGCCCCGCGAGCGGAGGAACCGAAGGACGCTCTCGCGCGACACTCCGAGAAACGGGCGAAGGACGGAATCCTCGCGCCGTTCGCGGATCCCCGCCAGGCCGCCGAGCGGTTTTCCGCGCAGCAGCGCGAGCAGCAGCGTTTCCGCGGAGTCGTCCAGGGTGTGCGCCGTTACGATGCCGGCGGCGCCGATCTCGCGAGCGATCGAGCGGAGGCGGCCGTATCGAAAGTCCCGGGCCGCCTCCTCGCGCGACCGGCCTTTCGAGTCGACCCGTCCCGCGGCCAGGTGGAACGGAATGCCCCGTCTCCGGCAGAAGCGGCCGACGAAATCGGCGTGGGCCCGTCCTTCCTCGCCGCGCCACCCGTGGTCGACGTGGGCCGCCGCGAAGTCGACCGAGAATTCCGGGGCGACCTCCCGAAACGCCGCCGACGAGAGCCATCGAATCGGCGCCCCCCGAGACGGCGAGCAACAGGCGTGACGCGTTCGGCAGGAGCCCGGACCGAAACGCTCCGCGGACGGCCTGGTCGGGAGACAGGGGGCCTGGCACGGAAGAATCTTACGCGAGGGTGACCGGGAACGGATCTGTTAGAATTCCCCGCACCTGATGGATCATCCGCTGAGAGTCCTCGTCGCGAAGCCCGGCCTGGACGGCCACGACCGGGGCGCGAAGGTCGTTGCGCGCGCTCTGCGGGATGCGGGGATGGAAGTCATCTACACGGGCCTGCGCCAGACCCCCGCGCAGATCGCGGCGGCCGCCGTGCAGGAAGACGTCGATTGCGTCGGGATCTCGATTCTGTCGGGGGCGCACAACGTGCTCGTTCCCGAGACGCTCGAAGAGCTCAAAAGGCGCGGAGGCGCGGACATCCCCGTTTTCGTCGGCGGGATCATCCCCGAGAAAGACACCGAATCCCTTCTGAAGCTCGGAATCCGAAAGATCTTTCTCCCCGGATCGTCCACCCGCGACATCGTCTCCTTCATTCAGCAGGAAATCGGACAAAGACAGAAGGCGTGAGACCGAGGGCGTGACGGCCTTCTGGAGAATCGAGCGGGACGGCCCGGTCTCCCGCTTTCGGCTCGATTCCGACGACGGACGGCAGACTCTTTCGCCCGGGCTTCTCGAGGAGCTTGCCGCCGGCGCGGCGGCCGAGAGCGGGCGGGGAAGCGCTCTGATCACGGTCGAATCGCTCCGCGAAGGGCTCTTCGCGGCGGGAGCCGATCTGACCCGGATCCGCGAGTTGAGCGGTCCGGAGGCCCACTCCTATGCCCGCCGGGGACAGGAGGCGATCTTTTCCCTCGCGAGGATTCCGGCGGCGATCGTCGCCGAGATCGACGGCGCGTGTTTCGGCGGGGCGCTCGATCTCGCGATGGGCTGCGACATTCGTCTCGCTCCGCTCGCGCAACCTTCTGCCATCCCGGCCCCCGCCTCGGATTCATCACGGGCTGGGGAGGAACGGTTCTCGCGCCCCTTCTGCTCGGCGCCGCGGCGGCGCGGCGGCTCTTTCGCGGAGGGCGAAGTCTTCGACGCAGCCTCGGCCCTTCGGCTCGGCGTCGTCGACGAGGTGATCCCGGAGGTCTCGTGGCACGCCCGCCTGGCGCGAAATCGAAGCGCCTGTGCGCCCGGCGATCTCTCTGGATGACAAAGCCGTGGCGCTGATATTCCGGGCGCCCTGCTGTAAACGTCCGGGGTTTTCCTCCGTATTTTGTGCAGATGCGCGGTGGAACGGCCCGAGGAAGCATTTGGTGCCGGAGGTCGGAATCGAACCGACATGGAGTTGCCCCCGCGGGATTTTGAGTCCCGTGCGTCTACCAATTTCACCACTCCGGCGCGCCGCGATTATCGAATCGCCTGCCGGGACAGTCAAGAACAAGACCACCCATGCCGATTTGACGCGGCCGACCCGTTCGGGTAGAATTGGGGGCTCGACGAAGGAGGCTGATTTGGGATTTCGAGTTGGTGAGAAGATTGTCTATCCCAACCACGGGGTTTCGATCGTGGAGCAGATCCGCGAATCGGAAATCGCCGGCCTGCGAAACACTTATCTTCACCTGAGACTGATTTCCAACAATTCCAAGGTGATGGTCCCGATCGAAAATAGCGACCTGATCGGGCTCCGTCGCCTCACGATCCGAAAGGAAGTCAATTCTCTGCTGCGGACCCTGGCCAACGGGCGGGTTTCTCCGCTGGCCGATTGGAAGGGAAGGTACAAGCAGAACCTGGACAAGATGAAGAGCGGACGGCTGCAGGACATCGCCGAGGTGCTGAAGGCCTTGAACCACGTGATGCAGAAGAAGGCCCTTTCGTTCCGCGAGAAGAAGATGTACGAGCGCGCGAAATACCTCATCGTTTCCGAGATCGCGGTGATCGACGGGTCGAGCGAGGAAGAAGTCACGCGCCGGGTGGATCGGGCCCTCGCCCGGTCGATGCAAAAGTCCGCGTCGAACTGACGACCTGCCTCATGGCAAGGCCCGGCAAGTTCCTGATCGCGATTGCCGCCATTTCGATGGCGGCATTTCTTTTTGGCGACGCCCGCTCGGAAGCGGTCCGCTCGATTCTCGCGCTCGAGCGGCGGCAACTTGCGACCGAGAACCGTCGGTTCAACGAAGCAACGCACAAGCTCGACGCTGCCCTCGCGGAGCTTTCGTCTACGTCGCGGGCGGCGTCCGATGCCGCGTCGCGGCCCGACGGAGCCTGGGGCGAATCGGCAGATGCGCTTGCGCGCGCGGCGTCCGCCGTCGAGGTCGCTCGTCCTGGATCAGCGTCTCTGCCTCGGCCGGATCGCCGACGTCCGCGAACGGATCGCGGGGCTCGAGAAGGATTCCGGCGGACGGGGACGCCGGGAGGACCTGCTTTCGGGCAACTGGAAGATGCGAATCGATCCCGGCGAACAGGAAGGCGACCTTCACCTGTCGCTCGACGGCACTCTCGTCTCGGGGAATTACACGCTGGAAGGCGGCTTCAACGGGTCCGTGCGCGGAACGCTCGTCTCGGATCGGCTGAAGCTCGACCGCGTCGACTCCCGGCTGGGTCTCAACGCCGTTTACTACGGAAGACTCTCCCAGGACGGCTCGTCGCTGACCGGGACCTGGGAGTCGATGGATGTGTCGGGCGGCGCGCCCTCCTCGGGGACGTGGAGCGCCCGAAAACAGCCGTCGGATCAGGAGGAGAAATGAATCGGGACAACGTTCTCTTCACGGTGTGCGGGCTCCTCGCGGGGTTCATCGTCGGTTATTTCGTGGGTTCCGGCGGACACGCTCCGGCCGGGGCCGCTTCGTCGGCGTCGTCGAGCGCGGCCGCGGCGGCGGGCGGCGGAGGGCCGGCGGTCTCCTCTTCTCCCGAGCTTCTCGCGAAGGTCAAGGACCTGCAGAACGCGCTCGTGCGCGACCCGCAGAACGCGGACCTGGAGCTGCAGCTTGCGAACACGTACTACGACATGGCGGACTGGAGCTCGGCGACGCAGGCCTATGAAAAGTCCCTCTCCACGCACGGAACGGATCCGAACGTGCTGACCGATCTCGGCTCGAGCTACCGGAACCTCGGCGAGTTCAAGAAGGCGCTCGACATGTACGAGCGCGCTCAGAAGGTCGCCCCGACCCACGCCCAATCGCTCCTCAACATGACGCTCGTCTACGCGTTCGACTTGAAAGACGCCCAGAAGGCCCAGACAGCGTTCGACCGCCTGAAGAAAGAGCATCCCGAACTGCCGCGTCTCTCGGACCTGCAGGTCCAGATCTCGCAGTTGCGCGCCGCGAAGTCCTAGGGCTGAATACTCCGGCGACTATCGTTCGCTCGGAATCGAAACTCGGCGCCTGTGACCCGCGTCGAGCCCGGGCCGCCCCGTCGGTTTCGCTCGTGGGTTAGGGCCCAATCCCCGAGCGAAGGCCCGCGAGCGGCCGGGGCCAACGCGCCGGCAAAGGAGAGCGGGTGGCGCGGGGCGAGACTCCCTTTTGCCGCTCGCGACGCGGGCGTAGCAAAGTCCTCAGGTTCGCGGCGAGCGGAAAAGAGGAGCGAGTCCCGCGACAGGACCCGCTTGTCGGGCCGGCGCTGGTCGAGCCGCGAGGCGGGGCCGAGCGAGTCCCCTCGGTGCTATCGTGTTTGGGATGTCTGACTCGCTCTTCGGCGACGACTTCGAGGCACCCTCAAGGGAGAAGCCCGCGGCGTCCGGGCCGCTCGCCGACCGCATGCGCCCCGCTACGCTCGACGAAGTGGAAGGGGCGCCGGCTCTCCTCGGCCCGGACAGCTTCCTGCGGCGGGCGATCGAGGAGGACCGGGTGCCCTCGATGATTTTCTGGGGCCCTCCCGGCGTCGGCAAGACGACGGTCGCGCGGCTGATCGCGGCCCGGACGAAGGCGAGGTTCCTCGCCGCTTCAGCGGTCGCGAGCGGCGTGAAGGAGATGCGGGAAATCCTCGAAGGCGCGCGGACTCTGCTTCGGAAAACCGGCCAGCGCACGATCCTGTTCCTCGACGAGATCCACCGGTTCAATCGCGCGCAGCAGGACGTGTTTCTTCCCTACATCGAGTCGGGGGAGATCGTGCTGGTCGGGGCGACGACCGAGAATCCCTCCTTCGAGCTCAACGGCGCGCTCCTGTCGCGGTCGGAAACGATCGTGTTCGACCCCCTCTCGACGGAAGCGATCGCACGCATCATTCGAAGGGCGCTGCAGGACTCGGAGCGCGGCCTCGGGCGGTCGGGCGTCATGTTCTCGGACGACGCCGTCTCGTTCGCGGCGCAGTTCGCCGGCGGAGACGCCCGCCGGGCGCTGAACCTCGTCGAGGCGGCGGTTTCCGACGCGGCGTCGGGAACGGGGTTGAGGCCCGAACTCCGGCCGAGATCGGCATCGAGCGCCTGCGCGAGATCTCGCGCAAGAAGATCCTGCTCTACGACAAGTCCGGCGAGGAACATTTCAACCTGATCTCGGCTCTCCACAAGTCGATGCGCGATTCCGACGTGGATGCTTCGATCTACTGGACGCTCCGGATGCTCGATGCCGGCGAAGAGCCGCTTTACCTCGTCCGGCGGATCGTGCGTTTCGCGTCCGAGGACGTCGGGCTGGCCGACCCGCGGGCTCTGCGCGTCGCGCTCGACGCGAAGGAGGCTTTCGACTTCCTCGGACCCCCGGAGGGGATCCTCGCGATCCTCGAAGCGGCGGCGTACTGCGCGCTCGCTCCGAAATCGAACGCGCTCTACGTCGCGGAGGGGAAGGCGCGCTCCGACATCGAGGAATTTCCCCAGGAACCCGTCCCGCCCGTCATCCGCAACGCCGTCACGAAGCTCATGAAGAAGGTCGGCTACGGCAAGGGGTACCGCTACGCGCACGACGAGCCGGAGGGAACCGCCGGTCTCGACTGTCTCCCCGAGTCGCTTCGCGGCCGGCGCTACTACGAGCCGAAGGGAGCGGGGGAGGAGAAGGAGCTTCTCGAAAGGCTCGAGAAGCTTCTCGAAATCCGGCGCAAGAAGTCGCGGGAAAAGAACTAGCCGGGCCGAACGCACCCGCGCGGCTTACGTGCTGAGGATGACGGTTCCCTCTTTGGAGCGATGGGCTTCGCCGAGCGCGTCCTGCGCCCGTGCGAGAAGGCGATCGCCGGGCAGCGCGGGGACGCCCGCGACGCCGCCGACCGTCAGCTGCCAGAACGTTCGGTTGCCGGAATCGAAGACCGGGCGGTCGAGCACTCGCGCCTTCAGGTCTCTCGCGAGTTCTTCGGCCTCGAAGGGGTCCGAGGAGGGAAGCAGCAACCCGAGCTCCAGTCCTCCCCATCGGCCGACGGTGTATTCGATCCGGCAGACATGGCGCACCGCAGCGGCGACATGGAGGAGAACGGCCTTCGTCGAGTGGGAGCCGCGGTCGGTCTCGGTGCCCGGGAGGGGACCGGCGGCGACGAGCAGGATCGCGAGGGGCTCGCGCGCCTCGCGGGCGGAGTCCACGGCGCTCGCAACCTCCCGGCGAAACGCCGTGTGGCTGAGGAACCCGGTGAGGTCGTCGTGATCGGCCTTTTCCCGATACCAGTCCCGGCGGCCGCGAAGGCGATCCACCCGGACTCCGAGGACGAAACCGAAGAGCCCGAACACGACGGCCGACCCGATCAGCTCGTAGAGGTAGAAGAACTGATTGTCGGCGAGGTCCCGCATGCCAACACCGTGGATCCCGATCCGAAGGAGGAATGAGCCGAGCGGAGCGAGCAACCCGAGCAACACGCCGGTCGCCAGGAGAACCAGCGAGGTGGATCGTTTGCGCCATCGCGCCGACCGGCGCCGGTCGACGGGGCTGCGGACCGGGGAGTAGCCGGAGCTCGAGTCGACCGGCGCTCCGTTGTTTGTCTTCACAGGGCAATTGTCGGAGCAATCCGAGGGTCGGCCTTGATGCGTTTGACCCAGCGCGTTGCCGCCGCGCTGAAGCCTCAGTCCACGCGGTAGTTCGGGGCTTCCTTCGTCACGACGACGTCGTGGGCATGCGATTCCTTGAGGCCCGCGGCGGAGATCCGAACGAATTTCGCCTTCGTGCGAAGCGTTTCGATGTCCTTGGACCCCGTCAGGCCCATGCCGCTGCGGAGGCCGCCGGTCAGCTGGTGCACGAGGCCCGAGAGCGAGCCCTTGAACGCGACCATGCCCTCGATCCCCTCCGGGACGAGCTTGGAAAGAACGCCGCCGTTGTCGCCGGTCAGCGAATAGGCGGGCGGCTCCGCGTCGATGCTGTCCTGGAAGTACCGGTCGGAAGACCCGGCCTTCATCGCGGCGAGCGAACCCATGCCTCGGTAGGCTTTGAACGTCCGGCCCTGGTAGAGGATCGTCTCCCCCGGGGACTCTTCCGTTCCGGCAAACAACGACCCGATCATCACGACGTGGGCCCCCGCGGCGATCGCCTTCGTGATGTCGCCCGAGTACTTGATGCCCCCGTCGGCGATCACGGGGATCTTCGTGCCTTTGACGGCGCGCGCGCACTCGCGGATTGCGTGGATCTGCGGAACGCCGGCCCCGGTCACGACGCGCGTCGTGCAGATCGATCCCGGCCCGATTCCGACCTTGACGGCGTCCGCTCCGCGCCGGACCAGATCGCGCGCTCCCTCGAACGTCGCGACGTTGCCGGCGACGACGGGAACGGCCGGGAACTTCTTCTTGATCCTCGTCAGCGCGTCGAGAACGCCGTCGCTGTGCCCGTGGGAGGAGTCGAGCACGAGAAGGTCGACCTGCGCGCGGACGAGCTCGGCCGCCCGCTCGATCATGTCGCCCGAGACGCCGACGGCCGCGGCCACGCGCAGCCGCCCGAGTCGGTCCTTGCAGGCGTTGGGATATTTGATCTGCTTCTGAATGTCCTTGACCGTGATGAGCCCCTTGAGGTTGCCCTCCCGGTCCACGACGAGGAGCTTTTCGATTCGGTGCCGGTGGAGCAGCTCCTTGGCCTGGACGAGAGAGGTCCCCACGGGCGTCGTGACGAGGTTTTCCTTCGTCATCCGCGTCGAAATGGGGCGGTCGAGCTTCGTTTCGAAGCGGAGGTCGCGGTTCGTCAGAATGCCGACGAGCTTGCCCGCGTGGTCGACGATCGGAACGCCGGAAATCTTGTAGCGGTTCATGAGGGCGAGCGCCTCGTGAATCGGCTGCTCCGGATGGCACGTCACGGGATCGACGATCATTCCCGACTCGGATCGCTTGACCTTGTCGACCTCCGCGGCCTGGGTTTCCGCGGAAAGATTCTTATGAATCACGCCGAGGCCGCCCTGCTGTGCCATCGCGATCGCGAGCCGCGACTCCGTGACCGTGTCCATCGCCGCCGAAATGATCGGGATGTTCAATCCGATCTTCGCGGTCAGGATCGTTTTGAGGTCCGCTTCCCGGGGATGAATGGAGGAGCGCGCGGGAAGGAGCAGGACGTCGTCGAACGTCAGCGCGAGGGGGGCGGCGTTCTCGTCGCGGTTCGGGCCGGCGCCCCGCGTCCCCCGGGAGCTCTCGCTCAAGCGGAGGCTCCCACCGAAGCTCCGTGACATTTTTTGAATTTCTTTCCCGAGCCGCACGGGCACGGGTCGTTCCTGCCGACCTTGGGCTCGCTGCGATGGACCGTTTCGACCGGTTCCTCCCCGTGCGAGTACGTGACGTTGCGCGGCGCGGCCCGGCGGGGGAGCGGCGCCGGGGCCGCCGTTTCCTCTTCTTCTTCCTGCGACACGACCGGCTGCAGGCGGAAGAGATACTTGACGATCTGGTCTTCGATTCGCTCCTTCAGGACCGTGAACAGCTCGAACGATTCCTTCTTGTACTCGACGAGCGGGTCCTTCTGCCCGTATCCGCGGAGGCCGATACCCTCTTTCAGGTGATCGATCGCGAGGAGATGGTCCTTCCAGAGCTGGTCGACGACCTGCATCATCACGTAACGTTCGTGGCTCCGCATCGCCTCGGGCCCGAGAAGCTTCTCCTTCGACTCGTAGATCTCGTCGGTCTTTTCCTGAAGCGCGACCAGCAGGTCCCGGCGGGAAACGGTCTCGAGGTCGATGCCGCTCTTCTCGAGGTCGAATCCGAAATATTCGTGGAGCTCGCCCTTGAGCGCGTCGAGGTCCCAGTCGCGCGGATCCTTCGCTTCGGGACAGCACCGGTCGAGAAGATAGTCGAGCACGGTGTCCCGAAGGCCGAGGACGTAATCCTTTCCCTCTTTTCCTTCGAGGATGTCGCGGCGTAGCTTGTAGATCGCCTCCCGCTGCTTGTTCATCACGTCGTCGTACTCGAGCAGGTGCTTTCGGCTCTCGAAGTTGCGCCCTTCGACCTGCTTCTGGGCCCGCTCGATGGCGCGGGACACCATCCGGTGCTCCAGGGGAACGCCCTCTTCCATGCCGAGGCGTTTCATGATGTTCGAGAGGCGATCCGACGCGAAGATGCGCATCAGGTCGTCCTCGAGGGAGAGGTAGAAGCGGGACTCTCCCGGATCGCCCTGCCGCCCCGACCGGCCGCGGAGCTGATTGTCGATGCGCCGCGACTCGTGCCGCTCGGTCCCGACGATGAACAGGCCGCCGTTCGCGAGGACTTCCTTCTGCTCTTCCGCCGCTTTCGCCGCGAGCTCCTGCTTGAGCTTTTCGAACGCTTCGGGATTCTCCGCTTCCTTCGCCCGGTGTTGCGCCATCGCTTCGGCGTTGCCGCCGAGAACGATGTCGGTTCCGCGGCCGGCCATGTTCGTCGCGATCGTGACCGAGCCCTTCCGTCCCGCCTGGGCGACGATGTCCGCCTCGCGCTCGTGGAATTTCGCGTTCAAGACGACGTGCGGGACGCCCCGACGCTTGAGAAGGTTCGACAGGCGCTCGGACTTCTCGATCGAAACGGTTCCGACGAGGACCGGCTGGCCCTTCTCGTTGAGGTCGCGCACCGCGTCGGCGATCGCGTCGAATTTCTCCGCCTCGGTTCGATAGATCGTGTCCTGATTGTCGATCCGGACCATCGGGCGGTGCGTGGGAATCACGGAGACCGCAAGGCCGTAGATTTCGTGGAATTCGTCCGCTTCGGTGTCGGCGGTTCCCGTCATCCCGGACAGCTTGTCGTACATCCGGAAGTAGTTCTGGAGCGTGATCGTCGCGAGCGTCTGGTTCTCTTTCTCGATCTGGACGCCTTCCTTCGCTTCGACGGCCTGGTGAAGTCCGTCCGACCAGCGGCGTCCCGGAAGGATTCGGCCCGTGAACTCGTCGACGATCAGCACCTGGCCGTCCTTGACGACGTACTCGACGTCTTTTCGGTACAGCGTGTGAGCCTTGAGAGCCTGCTCGACCGCGTGCAGCATGTCGACATTGCGCATGTCGTAGAGATTGTCGACCCCGACGAGCTGCTCCACCTTGGCGACACCTTCTTCCGTGAGGACCGCGGTATGGCTCTTCTCCTCGACGATGTAGTCGCCGGTCGTGTACTTGCGCCCGTCTTTGTCCTTTTCCTCGGTTCCCTTCACGAGGCGGGGGATGACGCGGTTGGCGCGGTAGTAGAGGTCGGGAGACTCCTCCGACGGACCCGAGATGATCAGAGGCGTCCGGGCTTCGTCGATGAGAATCGAGTCGACTTCGTCGACGATCGCGAAGTTGTAGCCGGGCTGGACCATCGCTTCCAGGTCGAACTTCATGTTGTCCCGGAGGTAATCGAACCCGAACTCGTTGTTCGTTCCGTACGTGATGTCGCACCCGTAGGCGACCTGGCGCTCCGCGTCCGACAGCGAATTCTGAATGCAGCCGACCGTCAGTCCCAGGAAGCGATGGACGCGCCCCATCCAGTCGGCGTCGCGGCGGGCGAGGTAGTCGTTGACAGTTACGACGTGGACCCCTCGCCCGGTCAGCGCGTTCAACACCGAGGGCAGCGTCGCGACGAGGGTCTTGCCTTCGCCGGTTCGCATCTCGGAAATCTTGCCTTCGTGCAGAACGAAGCCGCCGATCAACTGCACGTCGTAATGCCGTTGCCCGAGCGCGCGCCTGGCCGCCTCGCGAACCAGAGCGAACGTCTCCTCGGCGTACGGGTCGAGCACCTCGTCGATGCGGGCCCGGCGCTCCACGCGGACCTCCCGTTCGATTCCTTCCGGCAAATCGCCGAGTTTTTCCCGGACTTCGGCTCGAAACTGGGCGATTCGGGAGCGCATCTGGTCGTCCGACAGGGCGGTGATCTGAGGTTCGAGCGCGTTGATCCGCTCGATCCGCGGGCGCAGGCGCTTGATGTCGCGCTCCCCCTGCGTGCCGGTGATTTTCGTGAAAATCTTTTCGACGCTGAACATTCCGCTCCGATGTAAACCCCTAAGATACCAGAACGATTCCCTGCCGCAAAAGCGCCTCCGCCCTGGCGCCGGGGCAGATTGCTTCGCTTCGCTCGCAATGACAGGACGAAGGCGCGACGAGAGGCGAGCCAGACGGGCGCGCGAGCGTATTCGATTCTAAGGCGGCGTGAAAGGGCACCGAGCGACCGGGCGAGACCGACGCGAGAGAGGTCGCACGCAGTCCGAGCCGGCCGATCTTGAGGCGGCGCGAGAGCGATGCGAGAGGGCTCCCGCGCAGCCGGAGGGGCCCGAGGCGTACTGAACAAGTACGTCGCAGGGCTCCGGAGGCGAGCAGGAGCCTCGCAGCGAAGCTATCGCGCCGCTTGCTGCGTTAGCGGTTGTCGAGGATGTATTGGAGAGGGTTGACGGGCCGATTGTCCAGGCGGACCTCGTAGTGCAGGTGAGGCCCGGTCGAGCGCCCGGTCGTGCCGACGACGCCGATCACGTCGCCGCGGGAAACGTGCTGGCCTTCGATGACGCGGATCTCGTCCATGTGCCCGTACAGCGTCCGGAGGCCCATTCCGTGCGCGATCTCCACGCAGCGGCCGTAGCCGTTCTCCCAGCCCGCCTTGACGACCGTTCCGTCCGCCGACGCCGCGACCGGGTGGCCGCGCTGGCTCGAGATGTCGAGGCCCGTGTGGAACGCGGGTTCTTCGGTGAACGGATCGCTTCTCTCGCCGAAGCCGCACGTGACGAGGCCGCGCACCGGTTCGATCGACGGAGTCCCCGCGAGAAGGCCGTTCTGCCGGGCGATCGACTTTTCGAGGAGGGCGAGCCGGTCGCCGAGGGACTTTCCTCGTCCGACGAGGTCGAAGGAAGCGCTTTCCCCTTCCGGGATCGCTCCGCCGACTCCTCCCCGTCCCGAGTCCGCGAGAGTCGGCATTCCGGCCACGATCGCGAGCCGGCGGGTCCGTTCCTCGAAGTCGTCCAGCTTCTTGGAGAGCAGCGAGAGCCGGGCGGTCATCTTTTCGGCGCTCGACTTCAGGCGCTCGTTCTCGACGAGGGTCTTGCGGTATTGGCGGTCTTTCCGGGCCGAAACGAAGAACAGCGTCGTGAACGTGACTGCCGTGAGAAGAAGGAGCAGTCCCGCTCCGGCAACACTCCACAGGAACTCGCTCGAGATCTTCAGCTTCCGGAATTTCGCCCGGGCATGGGGGACGAAGATGATCGTGTTGTACTTCCGGGCCATCGTGTCGAGTCTCCTCCCCTTCGAGAGTCGAGAATTCGGGATGTGCGGCCGGGGCCTAAGCTCGGGCAGTATAACCGGGTCCGAGCGGGTGTCAACCCCAGTGTCCCGGAACGGAAATAGCTGGAGCGGCGTTCGGAGCGCCGTCGGGGCGGATGCGAGGCGGCGCGACGCAGGCGATGCCGAAGCATCGTCGAGGAGTGGCAACGAAGCAGACGGCCTGACGCCGCCCGAACCCTTTGGGCGTCAGCACATTGCGGGCGATCTCGGCGTTGCAGCTCGGGTCCGATCGCTACGGCATCTGTCCCCTCGCAGCGCCTTGATCTCGCCCGCAAGCCGCTGGCGCGCCGCAACAGTTATTTCCGTTCCGGGACACTAAATCTGGGCATCGGGCACGATCCGGTCGAGGGCGCGGTACCCGATCGCTTCGGCCGCGTGCGGAGCCTCAACCCTTTCCGAATCTGCGAGATCCGCGATCGTCCGGGCGACTTTGAGCGCCCGGTGGATCGCCCGGGCAGACAGGCTCATCTTTCGCGAGGCGAACTCGAAGATCGCAACGGCCTCCGACGACGGACAGGCGAGCCGCCGAAGCGAAACCGCCGGAATCTCCGCGTTGCAGGAGGCGATGCGCTCGGGCAGGCGGGCCGCCGCGAGAGCCCGCGCCTTCACGACCCGCCCCCGGATCGTCGATGACGACTCACCGGCCCGGCCGGAATCGAGCTCGCGGAACGGAACCGCCGGGACCCGCACGTGCAGGTCGATGCGGTCGATCAGCGGCCCCGAGATTTTCCATCGGTAACGCGCGATCGCGTGAAGCGAGCAGCGGCATGCCCGCCGGGGATCGCCGAGATAGCCGCACGGGCAGGGGTTCATCGCCGCGATGAGGACGAATTGCGCGGGAAACACGCTCGCGCCGCTCGCCCGCGCGATCGTCACGCGTTTCTCCTCCAGGGGCTGGCGGATCACTTCGAGCGCGTCGCGGTGGAATTCCGGCAGCTCGTCCAGGAACAGCACGCCCCGGTGCGCGAGCGAAATCTCGCCGGGCTTCGGGTGCGAGCCGCCGCCGATCATGCCGGCGAAGGAAATCGTGTGGTGCGGCGATCGAAACGGCCGCTCGCCGAGGAGCCCGCTGCCCGCCCGGAGCATTCCGGCGAGCGAATGGATCCGCGTCGCCTCGATCGCCTCCTCGCGCGTCCATGGCGGAAGGATCGTCGTCAGGCGGCGGGCGAGCATCGTCTTTCCCGATCCCGGCGGGCCGAACAGCAGGATGTTGTGGCCGCCCGCCGCGGCGATTTCGAGGGCCCGCTTCGCGACCGCCTGGCCCGCGACGTCGCGGAAATCGTCGCGGAAGCCCGCGGAAGATTCCTCGAGGTCTCCGACCGGCTCCGGCGAGAGCGGAGCGTCGCCCCGGAGATGGGCCACGGCAGAGGGCAGCGAGGCGATTCCGATCACCGAAATATTCGAAACGAGCGCGGCCTCCTTCGCGTTCTCGCAGGGCACCAGAAGCTCGTCGAATTTCCCGTCGGCCGCGGCCGCGGAGATCGCAAGCGCGCCCCGAACCGCCCGGACCGTCCCGTCGAGCGCGAGCTCTCCGACGAGCACGCGCCGCTTCCCGTCCGCGGGAAGAACGCCGGAGGTCGAGAGCAGCGCGGCGGCGACGGCGAGATCGAGCGCGGAGCCTTCTTTCTTCCAATCGGCCGGCGCGAGGTTGACGGTCACGGCCCTCGGGGGGAAGTCGAACCCGCAATTGCGGACGGCGGCGCGAACCCTTTCCCGGCTCTCGCGAACGGCCGCGTCGGGGAGCCCGACGATCGAGAAAGAGGGGAGACCCTGGGAGACGTCGGCCTCGACTTCGAGGATGCGGGCGTCGGGCCCGTCGATGGCGGCGGAATAGACGCAGGACAGCATGGTTCCTCCTTCGGAGGGCCGAAGAACGGACCGATGCGAAATTGTTCGCTGAGGACCCGGAAAGCTTAGCCTATCCCGGGGCGGTTCACAAGACCGGCGAGAAAGCCGGCCTTCCGCGCGTCAGCGGTTCGCGGGCGCGAGGTTCAGGCGGTCGCCGGGCTGGATCGCGTTGCTCGCGTCGAGGCGGTTCCATTCCCGAAGCTTCTGGACGGTCGTGTGGTGGGAGTTCGCGATCGAGAAGAGCGTGTCTCCCTTGCGGACGTTGTAGGCGGAGCGGGCTCGCGCGCGCGCCGGCTCTCTCGCCTCGGCGGTTCGCCGGCTGTCCCGTTTTTTCGGCCGGCGCGAGGCGAAAGCCTCCTCCCGCTCGGGAATCACGAGCATCCGCCTCGGGGCGAGGCGCGCGCGGGTGCTGAGGTCGTTCGCTTCGGCGAGCGATGCGAGCGAGACGCCGTAGCGGCGCGCCACCCTCGCGAGGGTTTCGCCCTTCCGAACGCGGTGCCGCCGCAGGGCCGGGGCCGCCGCGGCCGGGACCTGGCCGAGTCGGGCGTTGACGATCGTTGCCGCGCCGACGGGAACGCGAAACTCGTATCCCGACGGGGTCTTCGGCGTCGTCGATCCCCGGAGCTCCGGGTTGAGATCCAGGAGCTCGTCGGCGTCGAGCCGGCAAACCTGGGCGAGCCGGCGGACGCTGACCGGCTTGTTCAGCCGCACCGTTTCGAACGAAACCGGAGCCTCCGGCGCGACGTGGAAACCGTAGTGCGCCTGGTTCTTGTCGATCAGCGCGGCGGCGATCACGGACGGCACGTAAAGGCGGGTTTCCTTCGGAAGCGCCCCGAGGCGGCAGAGCTCCCAGTAGGTTTCGGCCCCGGTCCTCGCGATCGCGCGAGCGACCCGTCCTTCGCCGGCGTCGTAGGCCGCCATCGCGAGGTACCAGTCGTTGAAGATCTCGTGAAGATCCTTGAAATAGTCCGCCGCCGCCTCCGTCGCCTTCACCGGATCCGAACGTTCGTCCACCGCGGCGGTCCGGTGGAGCCCGTAGCGCCGTCCGGTCGCGCCGATGAACTGCCAGACGCCCTGCGCCCGCGCCCGCGACCGGGCCCGGGTCTTGAACGACGATTCGATCATTGCGACGTAGGCGAGATCCTTCGGAAGCCCTTCGCGTTCGAGGACGGCGCGGATCATCGGCATGTACCGGCCGGCCCTCTGAAGGCCTTCTTCGAAGCGGCGGCGAACTCCCGGCCGGGACGTAAAGCTCGCGACCATGTTCAGGACCTGCTCGTTGACGGCGACCGGAAGGTCGAACGCCGACGCGCGGTCGTCGGTCTTCACTTCCTCGCTCGCCAGGGCGAGGTCCGCCGGGGAATTCTGATCCGAGACCCCGACGAGCTCGTCGGGCGTCTCGCGCGCTTCCTGCGGCTCGGCTTCGGCGGAGGACTGGGCCATCGCCTCGTAGCGGCGGATGCTCTCGTACAGCGAGGCGGAGAACTCGGTCACATCGGAAGCCTCCGGGCGGGGCCCGGCGGGAGGGACGACGGCGTTGAGAGCGAGCTGAAATTCACTTTCGGCGCAGGCGAAGTCGCCGGAAAGGGCGGCCCTCTTTCCGGAATAGAAAAAGTCGCTCGCCCGCTCGATCAGGGAAGGCACGGACGGAGGCGCGGGGACCGCGATGGTTGCGAGTTTCGGCCGTTGAACGGGCGCGCAGGAAGAAAGGGCCAGCGAAAGCAGGGTCGCTGCCACAGTCGGGAGAGCGCGTGGAAGGCCGGGCCGGCTGGGCCGCACCATGGGATTGTACGCTATTTTCCGTTCACGTGGAGCTTCAAAGACACGAGCAGTTTCTCCACGTCTTTCATGTCGCTCAAGTCGATGTCGTAGCTTCGCTCTTCGCCGATCACCTTGTTCTTGGGATCGTCGAGGCGGAGCGAGACGACGATCCGGCTCGCGCGGTTGAGCTCTTTCTTCTTCATGTCGATTTCGACGAGCCGCTGGACCTCCTTGCGGTGGTTCGACCCCGAAGCGAGCAGATCGTCGAGGGAGATTTCGCTCGCCGTCGGGCGGCGCGGCGGGGCGGTCTCGGGCATCGGCTTGAGCGTCGCGTTCTTTCGCAGCTTTTCCAGCTCCGAGAGAATGTCCACGTTGGAGCGAACTTTCACGTGGCGAACCACGTCTCCCGTGGAGGGCACGGCGGCCTGCTCGAAGTCGATCTGGACCGGCTCTTCGGGAGCCGGCGCGGGAGCCGCCGCCGGGGGCGCCGCGGAGAGATCTGCCTCCGGCATCGGCGACTCGTCCGAGGGAGAGAGAAACTCGATGACGGGGGCGGAGAAATCCTCCTCGACCGGCTCGACGTCGGGAGCGATTTCGCCGACCGTCTCGGCGGACTCGAAGAATCCGTCCGATTCCAGCTGTTCCGCGAGCGCCGATGCCGCGGCTTCGGCGTCGGCCCTCAGGTCCGACAGCGAAATCTTCGGCTCCTCCGCGGGCGGCAGGGGAGCCGGCGGAGGAGGCTCGGTCGCGGCGGCCGGCGCCGCCTTCGGGCGGGACGCCGCCGGGCGCGAAACGGGGCGATCTTCGCCCATCATTTTGCGTTTCAGGGATTTGAGCGTGAGCTTGGAGATCTCCTTGAGTGTCTCGAAGACGCCGTCCCCGCGCAGGGCGCTCGCCTCGAGGTAGGAAAACTGTCGCGTCGGATCGAGCGAATCGATCATCTCCGGAACGGGAAGGATGTTCGAGAGGTCCCTCTTGTTGAACTGCAGGACCAGGGGGATGTCGCTCGACGTGAGGCCGATTTCCCCGAGGTTGGACTCCATGTTCTGGAAGCTCTCCACGTTGGCGTCTTTCATCGCGCGCTGCGAGTCGGCGACGAAGACGATGCCGTCGACGCCCCGGAGGACGAGCTTGCGCGTCGTGTTGTAGAAGACCTGTCCCGGAACGGTGTAGAGCTGGAGGCGGGTTTTGAAGCCGCCGATGATCCCGACGTCGATCGGAAGGAGGTCGAAGAAGAGGGTTCGGTCGGTCTCGGTCTCGAGCGAGATCATCTCCCCGCGGGAGGTCGGAGACGTCTTGCCGTAGATGTGATGCAGGTTCGTGGTTTTTCCACAGAGCCCCGGGCCGTAATAAACGACCTTGGCCGCCATCTGCATCGTGGCATAGTTGAAAAAAACCATCGAAACCTTTGCTCCAACGAGAAGTTGAGCGACGGGGGTATTTTAGTGTCGCCCCGGGGGCCGGTCAACGACCATTAACTTCCGATAGGCTCGCGCGAGCTCGAGGTAGAGCCGCCGAAGCGACGGCTGGCGCGCGAGCGCCCGCCGGTGGAGCTTCAGAGTCGCCCGGTCGCCCCGGACCAGCGGACCGGTCGCGCCCTCCGGGAAGCCGAGCCGGCGCACGTTCTCGGCGGCGGAGGCCGCGAGGGCGGCGAATTCGCGCAGAGCGGCCCGCGCGGGCAGCCCCGCCTCGGAGGCGGCGACAGACGCGGCCGCGACGAGCGCCGCGGTTCCCCCCGCCGCAAGCGTGGCCGCCGCGTGATAGAGCGGCTTCGCCTCCGGAGACACGCTCCAGGGGGCCGCGCCGAGCTCCCGGGCGAGGCGGCGGGCGGTCCGAGCCGCCGGCGGTTCTCCTTCGATCGCGACGGAACATCCCCGGAAGCTCTCTCCGCGCTTGCCGGAGAAGCTGCGCAGGGGGTGGAAGGAAACGACGCTCGCTCCCGTTTTCCCGAGAGCCGCAAGCGCCGAAGAATCGAGGGCGCCGGACAGGTGCATCGCGACCCGGCAGCGGGCTCCCTCGCGGGCGAGGCGCCGGCTTTCCCCGCGGATCGCGTCGTCGGGAACCGCGAGCACGATCATGTCGAAGTCTCCGCGCGGCGGCGCGGATCCGCGCGGGAGAGGGGAGACCGAATGGCCGGCCGCCCGCAGCGAGTTGCGGAGCGCCTTTCCGGCCCTGCCGAGGCCGAGGATTCCGACCCGGAGGCGGCGCGGAGGGGCCGGTGTCGATCGCATTTCGGTTAAGCTTCCAATCTAGCACGTCGCGCGAACGCGCAAGGAGACCGGGTTGCAATCCTCCGCGAAACCCAAAGAGCCGATGGACGAACGGGCCCGCGAGGTCATGCGGGAGATCATTCGCATCCACGCCGAAACGGGCCGGCCCGTGTCCTCCCGATCGCTCGCGAAGCTGACGAAATTCCACAGCTCGGCGGCGACGCTCCGGAACATGATGGCCGACCTCACGGACGCGGGGTATCTCACCCAGCCGCACACGTCGGCCGGGCGGGTGCCGACCGACAAAGGGTACCGGCATTACGTGCGGAGCCTCATGAAGCCGAAAGACGTGAGCTCGAACACGAAGGAGCTCGTCGCGCTCGATCTTTCGGGAGCCGGGCACGACCCGAACCTGCTCTACCCGGCGGTCTCGAAGTTGTTGTCGCGTCTTTCCGGAGAGGTCGGCATCGTCGTCGCGCCGGATGCGAGGCATTCCGTCGTCCGGGAGCTGAAATTCGTGCCGATCGGCCGCGACAAGGCGCTCGCGATCCAGGTCGGGGAAGGGGACCTCGTCTTCACCCGCCTCATCGAGACCGGCGGCCGGCTCGATGCCGCGGCGCTGGAGCGCGCGGGGAGGAAGCTCACCGCGGAGTTCGGAGGTTCGACGCTCGTCGCCATGCGCAACCGCGTGACGCTCGCGATGCAGGAGGAGCGCGCCCGGTTCGACCGGGTTCTCTTCGAGACCCTGGACCTCGCGCGCCGCGCGCTCTCCACTTCGGAACAGAACGACGTGTACACCGAGGGTGCCCGGCTCCTGCTCGACCGGCCGGAGTTCGCCCAGCCGGAAAGCATCAAACGCGTCTACCAGGCGTTCGAAGAGAGAGCGAATCTCGTCGAGCTTCTCGACCGCTGCCTCGAGGGGGAAGGCCCCCGGATCGTCATCGGGTCGGAAAGCCATCTCACCTCCGGAAAGCCGATCTCGGCCGTCGTCACCCGGTACGGGGGAGAGCATCGTCCCCAGGGGGTCCTGGGGATCATCGGATCGCTTCGAATGTCGTATCCCCGGGTCGTTCCGCTGGTAGAATTTCTGGGTCGGACCCTTTCCGAAAGACTGGAAAAGGGGTCCGAAGGAGGGAAGCCCAAAGATGACCGATCGCCGGGATCGTCCTGATCCGGAGGCTCGCGACGACGATTCGTTGCGGGACGACGTCGTCATCGTCGAGCCCCCGACGGAATCGCTCGAAGAGATCCTGTCCCAGCACGAGGCGGAGCAATTGGCCGCCGGGGAGGAAGGCCTTCGCGCGAAGCTCGAGGCCGCCGGGCGCCAGATCCAGGAGCTCAAAGACGCGCAGCTGCGCAAACTCGCGGAATTCGAGAACTTCAAGAAGCGGACGGAACGCGAGAAGTCGGACTATTTCCGCTTCGCGCTCGCCGATTTCTTCCGCGACGTCCTGCCGGTCCTCGACAATTTCGAACGCGCGCTCGCCCACAGCGACGCGGCCGACGACGAGTACCGCGAGGGCGTGACGCTGATCTACCGCCAGCTCACCGACGCTCTCAAGAAACGGGGCCTGACGGAGGTCGCGACCGACGGGCCGTTCGATCCGAACATTCACGAGGCCGTTGCGCGGGCCGTGAGCGAAGACCACGATCCGAACGAGATTCTCCAGGTCCTGCAGAAAGGCTACTACCTGAACGACCGGCTGCTGCGCCCGGCCTTCGTCAAAGTCGCGGCCTCCTCGGCGCACGACGAGACGAAGACCTGAGATGGGTCGCATTCTCGGGATCGACCTCGGCACGACGAACTCCTGTGTCGCGGTGCTGGAGCTCCAGCATCCCTCCGTTCTCGCGAATCGCGAGGGCGCGCGCACGACGCCGTCGGTCGTCGGCCTGACGGAAGACGGCGAGCGCCTCGTCGGCCAGATCGCGAAACGCCAGGCGATCACGAACCCCGTCAACACGATCTTCGCGACGAAGAGACTGATCGGGCGCAAGTTCCGCGCCGAGGAAGTCGCCCGGGCCCGCGAAGTGCTGCCGTACGAGATCGCCGAGGGCGCCAACGGCGACGTGAAGATTCGCGTGCGCGGGCGCGACTACAGCCCCGAGGAGATCAGCGCGTTCGTCCTGACGGAGCTCAAGCAATTCGCCGAGGAAGCGCTCGGCGAGGACGTGACCGAAGCGATCATCACCGTTCCCGCATACTTCGACGACGCGCAGCGCCAGGCGACCCGCGACGCGGGCCGCCTCGCGGGCCTCGAAGTCAAGCGCATCATCAACGAACCGACGGCCGCCGCGCTCGCCTACGGCGTCGACCGGAAAGGAAGCGAGATCGTCGCGGTCTACGACCTGGGTGGCGGCACGTTCGACGTCTCGATCCTCCAGCTCGGAGACGGGATCTACGAGGTCAAGTCGACGTCCGGCGACACGTACCTCGGCGGCGAGGATTTCGACAAGCGCATCATGGACTGGCTCCTCGGGGACTTCCAGAAGTCCACCGGCATCGACCTGCGAAACGACCGGATGGCGCTGCAGAGGCTCAAGGAGGCGGCCGAGAAGGCGAAGTGCGAGCTCTCGACCGCGGAGGAGGCGTCGATCACGCTTCCCTTCATCTCCGCGGATCCGTCGGGGCCCAAGCACATCAACACCGTGCTGACGCGAAAAGTCTTCGAGGGGCTCGTCGGCGACCTGATCGACCGAACGGCCGGCCCGTGCCACGACGCCCTGAAAGCCGCGGGGCTGGAGCCGGGCGAAATCGACACCGTCATCCTCGTCGGAGGGCAGACCCGCACTCCGCGGGTGCAGCAGATCGTCGCCGAGATCTTCGGGAAGGAGCCCTCGCGGGACATCAACCCGGACGAAGTCGTCGCCGTCGGCGCGGCGATCCAGGGCAGCGTCCTGCGGGGCGAGATCAAAGACGTCGTGCTGCTCGACGTGACGCCCCTGTCTCTCGGGATCGAGACCCACGGCGGGATCTTCGAAAAGCTCATCGAGCGAAACTCCACGATTCCGACGAAGAACTCCAAGATCTTCACGACGGTCGTCGACAACCAGTCCGCGGTGGAGATTCACGTCCTGCAGGGGGAGCGCGGCCTCGCGCGCGACAACAAGTCGCTCGGCCGCTTCGACCTCGTCGGCGTGCCGGCGGCGCCGCGCGGCGTCCCGCAGATCGAGGTGACGTTCGCGATCGATTCCAACGGCATCGTCAACGTCTCCGCCAAGGACCAGGCCACGGGCAAGGCGCAGGGCATCCAGATCACTCCGGCCGGTGGTCTCTCCGGTTCGGAGATCGAAAGGTTGATCCAGGAGGCGCAGGAGAACGAGGGCGCCGACAACGCGAGGCGCGACGCGCGCATCGCCCGGACTCGTCTGGAGGGGATGCTGCGCTCCAACGAGAAGGTGTTTTCCGAATTCGGCCGGCATCTCTCGGCGGAGGACCGCGAGCAGATTTCCTTGGCGTTGAAGACCGCGCGCGACGCCTGCAGCACGGATTCGATGCCGCAGATCGAGGCGGCTATCACCGCTCTGAAATCGGGAGCGCGGGCGCTGACCCAGGCCATGCTCACCCATTCGCGGTCGGGTTCCTCGGCATGAAGCGCGACTACTACGAGATCCTGGGCGTCGCCCGAAGCGCCGGGATCGGGGAATTGAAGTCGGCGTACCGGAAACTGGCGATCCAGTTCCATCCCGACAAGAACGCGGGCGACGCGGAAGCGGCCGAGAAATTCAAGGAGGCGTCGGAGGCCTACTCCGTCCTGTCCGACCCCGACAAGCGCGACCGATACGACCGATTCGGCCACGACGGGCTCCGGGGGGGAGCTGCCCAGGGCGGGTTCGATCCGTCGATTTTTTCCGACTTTTCGGATCTCTTCGGCCAGTTCTTCGGCGGAGGCTTCGGCCGCCCGCAATCTTCGGGCAGCGACGTCGTCGTTCATCTCGAGCTGTCGTTTTCCGAGGCGGCATTCGGGGCCGAGTCTCCCGTCACGCTCGAGCGCTACGAACCGTGCGCGGAGTGCCGGGGGACGGGAGCGGAGAAAGGCTCGCAGCCCGTCACCTGTTCCACGTGCCGCGGCCGGGGTCAGGTCCGGTTCTCGCAGGGCTTCTTCACGATGGCGCGCACCTGTCCCGCCTGCCAGGGCGAGGGCACGAAGATCGAAAAACCCTGCGCGGCCTGCCGCGGCGAAGGGCGCCTCCCCGCGGAGCGGACCCTGACGATCAAGATCCCGGGAGGAGTCGAAAGCGGTTCGCGGCTGCGGCTCACGGGCGAGGGCAATGCCGCGCCGCGCGGAGGATCCGCCGGCGACCTGTACGTCGTCCTGTCCGTCGCCGAGCACGAGCTCTTCCACCGCGAGGGGGACGACGTGATCCTCGACATGGAGCTTCCTTTTCCCGTTTTCGTCCTCGGCGGCGAGGTCGAGGTCCCGACGCTCGAGGGAACGGATGCGATCACGATCGCCCCGGGCACGCCCGCGGCGACGGAAGTCCGGCTGCGCCGCAAGGGAGTCGTGCGGCTCGGCTCGTCCGGGCGCGGCGACCAGATCGTCCGCCTGAACGTGGCCGTCCCGAAGTCTCCCCGCAAGGAAGAGCGCGACCTGCTCGAGAGCTACGCGAAGCTGATCGACGCGCCCGTCTCGAAGAAAAAGACGTTCGCGCGCGTCAAGAAAATCTTCGAAGGTTGACGTTCTTTCGAATCGAGATCCCGGCCGGCGACGCGGAGCGCGCCGCCGAGGTCCTCTACCGGTGCGGCTCGGCCGGGGGCTTCGAGACGGACGGGCAAGCCGGGCCTGTTTTCGTCGCCGTCTTCCCTTCCGCCGAGCAGGCGCGCTGCGCTCGGGAACTGCTCCGCGCGAGGGGAATCGCCGCGAGCGCCGAAAGAGCCGTCGAAGAAGAAGACTGGAGCGCCTCGTACCGCGCGAACCTCGAGCCGTTTTCGGTCGCGGGTTTCACGATCGACGCGCGCGACGAGCCGGGCGAGCGATCCGGCCCGGCGCAGAGGTTCCTCCACATTCCGGCGGCCGGAGCGTTCGGGACCGGATTGCACGAATCGACGCGCGGGATCCTCCGATTCCTCGAGAAGGACGACGTTTCGGGCAAACGCTGCCTGGACGTCGGGTGCGGCACGGCGATCCTCGCGATCGCGGCCGCGCGGCTGGGCGCGGAGAGGTGCGTCGCGTTCGACGTGGATCCGGAGGCCGTCTTCGAGGCTCGGAAGAACCTCGTCCGCAACCGGATGGAGGGCCGGGTCTCGCTCTTTCTCGGCGGCGTTGAGTGTCTCGCGGGGGAGTTCGACCGCGTCGTCGCGAACATGATCTGGGAAGAAGTCGCGCCGTTGATTCCCTCGATCGCGAAGCTTCTATCCCCCGAAGGAACGGTCGTGCTGTCCGGGATCCTCGACGAGCGGGAGTCCGCAGCGGTCGAGGGCCTGCGAGCCGCGGGACTCGCGATCCGGAGCGTCGAGAAGGATGGGGAGTGGAGAACGATCGGGGCCTCCCCCTTGTCATTGCGAGGAGCGTAGCGACGAGGCAATCTGCCCGTGTCCGACCCCACCCCGGCGCTCGACACGCCACCCCTCCCCGCATTGCAAGGAGGGGGTGAGGAGGGCAGAGAGGTATGATTTTTCGAGCAATGGAAATCGATTACATCCCGATCCACCGAACCAGATGTCGGGCGACGCAAGGGTGATTGCGTGATCGAAGCGGAGTTTCCATTCAACGTAGGTGCTCCCTTCGCCTCCTGTGCTTTGCGGCCGCTTGAGCCAGGTCGTTCGCGGCTGATGGCACGCTATAATTTCCTCGAGGTTTTGTAGTGACAGATATCAGCGCGATCATCGACAGCTCGATGGATGTCCTGGGCGGTACGGCGGTGTTTCGCGGTACTCGCGTCCCTGTCAGGAACCTTATCGATTTTCTGGAAGCAGGGGAGACGCTCGACCAGTTCTTGGACGAATTTCCTTCGGTGAGCCGAGCTCAGGCGGTGGCGGCGCTGGAAGTGGCCCGGGAAAGGCTTACCGCCTGACCGTCCTCGGACGCCTCCGGGTCGGCAACGTCGTGCGGGTGGGAGCTAGAGAAAAGGAGTCCTGATGAACGAGAAAACCGAGTATCCGTACGCAACGTTTCTCAACATCCTCTTCCCGTCGCTCGCCGTCGTGGACGTTCCCTCGGTCGTCGCCGCGGTCACCGACCGCTGGTACAACCAGACGCTCTGCAAGGTCAACGACTCGGTCGTTCGGCTCGGGGTCATGCAGGGCGAATATCACTGGCACAAGCACGACAACGACGACGAGTTCTTCTTCGTCCTGGAAGGTCGCTTCCTCGTCGATCTGGAGGATCGGGTCGTCGACCTCGGCCCGCGGCAGGGCTTCGTCGTCCCCCGGGGCGTCGTCCACCGCACGCGCGCGCCGGAGCGAGCGGTCATTCTCATGGTCGAAACGGCCGCGATCGTGCCGACCGGCGATGTCTAGCGGCTCCGAAAGGAATTCTGATGCCGAAACTCCTCGTCCGATGCTTTGCGGTCTCGCTCGACGGCTATCGGCGCCGGGCCGAGCCAGGATCTCCAGAATCCCCTCGGCGTCCGGGGGCCGGAGCTGATGGAATGGTTCTTTCAGACGCGCGTCTGGAAAGCCATGCACGGCGAGGCGGGCGGAGAGACGGGCGTCGACAACGGATTCGCGGAACAGGGGATGGCCGGGATCGGCGCGTGGATCCTCGGGCGCAACATGTTCGGTCCCGTGCGGGGCCCCTGGCCGGACGACAGCTGGAAAGGATGGTGGGGCGACGAGCCGCCGTACCACACGCCGGTGTTCGTACTGACGCACCACGCGCGCGCTCCCCTTCGAATGAAGGGCGGCACGGAGTTCCGCTTCGTCACCGAGGGTATTCACTCCGCCCTCGAGCAGGCGCGCGCCGCGGCGGGGAGCGCGACATCCGCCTCGGCGGCGGCGTGGCGGCGATCCGGGAGTACCTCGGCGCCGGCCTGATCGACGAGCTGCACCTCGCGTTTCGGCCCGTTCTGCTCGGCTCCGGGGAGCATCTCTTCCATGGCCTCGACCTGACACGCGCTCGGCTACGAATGCGCGAAGTGGGTGTACGGTGAACGGGCGACGCACGTCATCCTGACCCGGCGGCCGAGGAAGGCCGCGACGGACACTTCTCGCACGTCGGAGCTCGGGAACAGGCGGTGACCCTGGCCGATTCGAAGCCGGGCGAGGCCCGGGGTTACGACTTCTCCTACGAGCAGTTCGATTCGCCCCTGATGCGCCGGCATCGGCAGGAGGCGTACGGACGGGACATCGGCCAGCATTCCTGGGTCACGGCCGAAGAATTGATGCTCGACATTCCCCGGCTGCGGCTGACGCCGTCGAGCCGCCTTCTCGATCTGGGCTCGGGTCCCGGCGGCCCGTTGACGTTCCTCGCGCTGCAGGCCGGCTGTCGGGCGGCCGGGATCGATCTGAGTCCGGCCGCGATCGCTTCCGCGAAGGCGCGCGCCGCGTCTCTCGGCCTCGAAAGCCGGGTCGAGGTCCGGGTCGGCGACTCGAACGATCCGCTGCCTTTTTCCTCCGGAAGTTTCGACGCGGCCGTCTCGATCGACGTCGTTCTCCACCTTCGGGACCGGACGGCCGTGTTCCGGGAGGTCGCGCGAGTCCTCGCGCCCGGGGCGCGGTTTTTGTTCACGGACGCGGGAGTCGCGTCGGGAGCCGTGTCGGACGCGGAAACCGCCCGGCGCGCGGTTCACGGCTTCACGCAGTTCGTTCCTCCCGGTTTCAACGAGCGGTCTCTCGAAGGCGCCGGGCTGCGTCTCGTCGAGAGCGCCGACCGGACCGCGGGGCTGATCGCGTCGGCGCAGGGACGCCTCGCGTCCCGCATCGCTCACCGGGAAGAGCTCGAGAGGGTCGAGGGCGCGGAGCGGTACGCGTCCCAGCGCGCCTACCTCGAGACGGTGATCGCTCTCTCCGAGCGGGGCGCGGTCTCGCGAATGATGTACCTGGCCGAATCGGGTCCGGCGGGAATCGGGGCGCCGGCCTAGTAGTGGCCCGGCGTTCCGAAGCCCTGGCCGGGGAAGATTCCGCGCTTCAACGCGCCGCGCAGGTACTCGATCCCGTTCTTCACCGCTTCCGCCGGCTTCGCTCCGCGCGCGAGATTCGCGGCGATCGCGGAGGACAGCGCGCAGCCGGTACCGTGCGTCGCCGTCGTCGCGAGGCGGAAATTGTGGAATTCGAGGAAGCGCTTGCCGTCGAAGAAGAGATCGCTGATCTGGTTTCCGCTCGTGTGGCCGCCCTTCAGGAGGATCGACGCGGCGCCGAGATCGGCGAGCACGCCGGCCGCCAGGCGCCGGTCTCCCTCGTCGCGAATCGGAAACCCGACGAGCGCCTCGGCCTCGGGGAGGTTCGGCGTCAGCACCGCCGCGAGCGGAATGAGCTCTTTCTTGAGAGGCCCGACCCCCGAGGGGGCGAGCAATCGCACTCCCGTCGTCGAAAGAAGAACGGGGTCCAGCACGATGTTCTTCGCCTTCCATTTGCGCAGGGCGCGGGCCGTCGCCGAAACGTTCGCGGAAGTCGCGAGCATTCCGATTTTGACGGCGGAGGGCGAAAAATCGGAAAAGACGGCGTGGATCTGGTCGGAGAGCAGGTCCGCCGCGACGGCCTGCGAGCGCGTGATTTCCCGGGTGTTCTGCACCGTGATCGCGGCGACCGCGACGGTCCCGAAGACCCGGTGCGCCGCGAACGTGAGGAGGTCCGCGGCCAGGCCCGCGCCCCCTCCCGAGTCCGTGCCTGCGATCGCGAGGGCGACGGGAACCTTGGGAGCCATTGACGACAGTCTACTCCTTCTTATAGGTTACCCGTTTATGACGAAAAAGCTCAGCCGCGAACAATTGAAGCGGGACGAAGTTCTCGAGACGTTCGGCAAAGGGATTCATTTCGTCTCGTCGCACCGGAAGGGATCCCTGGAGGCGATCGCCGCGGCGGCCGGCCTCGCCGTCCTGGTCGGGGCTTTTGTGGCGTTCCGGTCGTACCGCGAGTCCGAGGCCGCGCATCACCTTTCTCGCGCGCTGACGATCCTCTCCAGTCCCGTCGCCGGCGAACCTTCCGCGATCGACGCTTCGGGAGCTTCTTATTCGTCCTCGGCGCTTCGCGATGCCGACGCGGAGAAGGAGCTCAAGGCCGCCGCGGATTTCAGCGCGACCCGATCCGGCCGCGAAGCTTCGATCGTGCTCTCCGCCCGCTCCGCGCCGGGCAAGGCCGACCTCGGCAGCTTCGATCGCTTTTCGCGGGGGAATCACTCCCTCCTCGCGGCGACCGCCGAGCTCGACGCGATCCGGACCCTCGAATCGCAGGGGAGAACCCGCGACGCGATCGAGAGGGCGAAAAGGGCGATCGAGTCGTCGACGACCGCCGTGCCGAAGGACGCGCTGCTGATGGAGCTCGCGCGCCTGTACGAGAAATCGGGCTCTCCGGCCGACGCGAAGGCGACCTACCAGCGGATCGTGAACGATTACCCGAACTCGCTCTACCTGAGCGACGCGCAGTCCCGGGCCGGCTCTCTCTAACTGATACGTTGAAGCGCCGCGCCGCGGTTCTCGTGTGCGACGGGCTCGGCGTCGGCGGCGCGCCGGATGCCGGCGCGTACGGCGACGAGGGGGCGAACACCGCCGGCCACGTTCTCGAGCTGCGAGTCCCCCGACCTCCCGAATCTCGCGGCTCTCGGCCTGCTCCGCGTCGCAACGGGAACGGGCGGTGCCGTGCAGGGAGCGTTCGGCCGGATGCGGGAGGTCTCGGCGGGAAAAGACAGCACGACCGGCCACTGGGAGATGATGGGGCTCGCGACGGCTCGCCCCTTCCCGGTTTACCCGAACGGCTTTCCCGGCGACGTGATCGAGGCGGTCGAGCGCGCGATCGGACGGAAGGTGCTCGGAAACCGGCCGGCCTCGGGAACGCGCATCCTCGAAGACCTCGGGGCGGAGCACCTCGCGACCGGCCGCCCGATCGTCTACACGTCGGGAGATTCCGTCTTTCAGATCGCCGCGCACGAAACCGTGATTTCCGCGGAGGCGCTCTGGGAAATGTGCCGGAGGGCGCGGCGGGTCCTCGCCCCGCCGCACGCGGTCGGGCGCGTCATCGCGAGGCCGTTCCTCGGAGAGCCGGGCAAGTTCGTTCGGACGGCGAACCGCCGCGATTTTTCCCTCGAGCCGCCCGGGCCCACGTTTCTCGACCGGGCAGCCGGCGCCGGCTTGAAGGTCCACGGGATCGGGAAGATCTCGGACATCTTCGCCGGCCGCGGGCTCTCGTCGCGCGAGTACTCCGTTTCGGACGAGGACGGAATCGAAAAGACCGTCGCCCGCCTGCGGGAGTCCGACGACGACTTCGTCTTCACGAACCTCGTCGACTTCGACAGCAAGTACGGGCATCGAAACGACGTCGAAGGCTTCGCGCGGAACCTCCGCCGCCTGGACGCGAAGATCCCCGAGTTGCTCGCGTGCCTGCGTCCCGCCGATCTCTTCTTCCTCACGGCGGATCACGGCTGCGATCCCTCCGACGCCTCGACCGATCACACGCGCGAGCTCGTGCCTCTGCTCGTCGCGGGTCCGTGTGTGCGGCCGGGCGCGGACCTCGGCGTCCGCGAAACGTTCCGGGACCTCGCCGCGACGCTGGAAGTGTGGTTCGGAATCGAGCCCGGGGGCGGCGGCCGCAGCGCGCTTTCCGAAATCCTGTCGTGACCGTTCTCGCCTGGATTTCGGCGGCCGCCTCGCTTCTCTCGCTCGCCTGCCTGCTTCTGAACCGTCGTTCCTTCCGGCCGCTGCGGCCCGGCCCTCCTCCGGCGTCGGGCTGGCCATTCGTCTCGGTCGTCGTTCCGGCCCGAAACGAAGAGCGCAGCCTCGAGCGCGCGGTCGCCTCGCACCTCGCGTCCGACTATCCGGATTTCGAGGTCGTCGTCGTCGACGACCGCTCGACCGACGGGACGCCCGCGATCCTGGATCGAATGCGCTCGGGTCAGCCGCGGCTGCGCGTCGTCCCGGGAGCGGAGCCGCCGCCCGGCTGGCTCGGCAAACCGAACGCGCTGGCCCGCGGCGTCGAGGCGGCGATCGGGGAGGTCCTTCTGATCGTCGACGCGGACGTCGAGTACGCGCCCACGGCGCTCCGCCAGGCGGTCTCGATGGCCGTTGCGGAGAGCCTCGGCCTTCTCTGCGTTCTGCCCCGGATGGTGACAGCCGGGTTCTGGGAAGGAGTGCTCATGCCGAACCTCGCCGCGCTGCTCTATCTTGGCCCCGGCTTTCTGTTCAATTCCCCACGACTCCGGCGGCTCGCGATCGGCGGGGGGAGCGGAAATCTCGTTTTCCGGACAGCCCTGGAGGCGAGCGGCGGCCTCCGTCCCCTTCGCAACCGCGTGATCGACGATGTCGCGCTCGCGCGCCAGGTCAAAGCCTCCGGGTTTGGCGTGAGGGCGTTCACCGCGTGCGACGACGTGAGCGTCCGGATGTACGAAGGCTTCCGCGAAGTCGTCGACGGTTTCACGAAGAACGTCGCGTTCCTCTTCCGCTCTTCCGCGCTCGTCCTCGGCTTCGTCCTGTTCTTCACCGGTCTCGCCTGGGCTCCTTATGTCGTGCTGTTGTCGGGCGCGGGCGGTTTCGCGAAGCTCCTCGCCGCGGGCTCGATCGCCGCGATCCTCGCCGGCCGGCTCGCCGTCGCCCGCATCTCGCGAACGCCGGCCTGGAGCGCCGCTTTCCACCCGCTGATGGTCACGGTTTGGGCGGGAATCGCCCTTCGATCCGTGTCGCGCCGGATCGTTTCGGGGAACGTGGTCTGGAGGGGGCGGTCCACGCCGGCGGGCGAGGCGCGTTGATTCGGTTCAAGCTTCGGGAGTGACGATGCCTTCCTGTCCTTCCGCCTCGAGGCGCTGCAGCTCTTTCAAGGCGGCGGGCTTCGAGCTGACGGGCCCCACCTTGACGCGCGTCAGGCCGCCGAACGGTTCCGTGTAGACGCGGTGACCGGCCGCGCGCATCTTCTCCGCGAGGAGCTCGGCCCGATACGCCGACGCGAACGAGCCGATCTGAACGCTCCAGCGGCCTGTCGCGGAGATTTCGAGGACGGCCGGCCCCGGCTCGACGACCGTGATTCGCACGGGCGCGACGCCCGGCCCGACGACGCCGAGAGCGACGGCCGCGACGTGGGAGAGGTCGAGGATCCGTCCCTTGACGAACGGGCCGCGGTCGTTGATGCGCACGCGCGCGGTTTTTCCCGTCGACGTGTTGAGGACCTCGACCCACGTGCCGAGCGGCAGCGTGCGGTGCGCGGCCGTCATCTTCGACCCGTCGAAGATCTCCCCCGAGGCGGTCGGCTTTCCTTCGAAGCCGTCGTTGCCGCCGTACCAGGACGCGAGTCCCTCCTCCGTCTGCCCCGGCACGGCGGGGGGCGCAACGACCCGCGCCCGCGGAACCGTCGCGGGCTGCTTTTTCGCGCAGGACGCGAGAAGCAAACAGGCGAGGACGAGCGGCGCCAGAGCGCTCGCTCGCCATCGGCCGCTCCCGCCCGAGCCGCTCTCGGCGCCTCCCTCGAGGAGACGCAGCGCGCCCCGCGGTGGAATCCTGTCCGTGCGCGCTCCTCGGGCAAATTTTTTCGCGAGCTGAGTCCTCGACACTTTCAGACGCAGTCCAGCGAAAAAACTTACGCTCCTCTCGGGAGGCGCCTGCGGCCCGCTCCGACGCGGCGGCACTGGCTTCGCTCGCGTGGAGGGGACCCCGTTTCCCGCGCGGCACTCGGTCGGCTGTCATGAGCGAGTGAATCGGTTGTCTGAGCCGCCGTCTCGTGCGCCGACCCAAGGTGAGCCCTCTCTGCCCGACGCGGCGGAAAACTGTGGCGGCGCTTCCTTTCCACACCGCAGCGGTCGGCGCAAGGCGGCGAGTTCCGATTCACGAGCGAAGGATTTGCCGGCCGAGGGCCGCGCGGATGCTCGGCGAACGCGAAAAGACCATGCGTTCAGACCCTCAGCCCCTCCGGCTTCGCGGCTTCGACCTCCGCGAGCGCCGGATCGAGCTCCTCGCGCAGGAACGTCTCGACCTGCTCGGCGCTTCGGCCGGTCAGCCCGCGGTGGGCGGCCGCGTCGGCCTCCTGCCGCGTCAGGCGGAATCGCGGGTCAGCGGCGATCCTTTCCGCGAGCGTCGCCGTGTCGCGGCGGCTCGCCGCTTCCCGCGCCAGCACGCGGAGCGCTTCATGGAGCTCCTGGCGGTCCCCGCCGCGCCGCACGGCTTCCATGAGGAGGTTCTCCGTCGCGAGGACAGGAAGCTCGCGCTCGAGGTTCGCGGCGATCGTGTCCGCGCGGATTTCGAGTCCGCCGAAAATCTCGTCGAAGATGAGCGCGATCGAATCGCACGAGAGGAACGCGGCGGGAATGGAGAGGCGCTTGTTCGCGGAGTCGTCGAGCGTCCTCTCGAGCCACTGGGTGGCCGCCGTCAACGCCGGGTCGAGCGAGAGCGCGATCACGTGGCGGGCGATCGCGCACGCCCGCTCGGCGCGCATCGGATTACGCTTGTAGGGCATTGCGGAAGATCCGACCTGCGACCTGCCGAACGGTTCCGCGAGCTCCCCTTCGTGCTGGAGCAGCCGAAGGTCCGTCGCGCACTTGTGCGACGACTGGGCGAAGCCCGAGAGAGCGGCAAGCACGAACGCGTCCTGCTTGCGCGAGTAGGTCTGGCCCGAAACGAGCTGTCGCCGGGCGAACCCCGCTCTTTCCGTCACGGCCTGGTCGAGCGCCTCCACCTTCGTCGAGTCGCCCTCGAAGAGAGACAGAAACGACGCCTGCGTTCCGGTCGCGCCCTTCGCGCCGAGAAAACGAAGGCCCTCCCGAACCCTTCGAGTCTCCTGGAGGTCCCACAGGAATTCCTGGGCCCACAGGCAGGCGCGTTTTCCGACGGTCGTCGGCTGCGCGGGCTGGAAGTGCGTGTACGCGAGACAGGCGAGCGAGCGGTGATCCCACGCGAAGGCTCGCAGTTTTCGAAGAAACGAGGCGATCCGTCCCTCGAGCAGGCGCAGGGCGTCGCGCATCTGGACGAGGTCCCCGTTATCCGCGACGAAGGCGGACGTCGCGCCCCAGTGGATGATCCCGGCGGCGGCGGGAGCGGCTTCTCCGAACGTTTTCACGTGCGCCATGACGTCGTGGCGAGTTTCCTTCTCGTGGGCGGCCGCGGCGTCGAAATCGATTTCCGAGACCTTTGCCCGCATCTGGCCGAGAGCTTCGTCGGAAATCGGGAGCCCGAGGCGTTTCTCCTCCTCCGCGAGGATGACCCAGAGGCGGCGCCAGGTCTCGAACTTGAACCGCGCGGAGAAGATCCGCGACATGTCGGGGGAAGCGTATCGCTCGGTCAGCGGATCCGAATAGGAGTCGTGGCGAAGATCCGTCACGCTTCTTCGACCTCGCCGATCGCGAACCGTCCCGGCAGATCGTTGCCGCAGACCTGGCAGAGCGCTTCGCTCACGCTGCCGCCCTCGATTTCGAAGATGTAGCAGGGGGTGTTGCATTCCCTGCAGATCAGGTAATCGATCTCGCGCTCTTCGTCGACCACAGACTGTATTATTCTCGCAGATTTGGAGGGGCCGCGCCATGACGTTCTCGTTCACGGGATTTCTGATTCTTCTGCTCGTCGCCGCGATCTGCGGCGCGATCGGGCGCGCGATCGCCGGCGGAACGCGGGGCGGGTGCCTCGTGTCGATCGCCGTGGGATTCATCGGGGCGCTTCTCGGGTCGTGGCTCGCCCGGAAGATGCACCTTCCCGATCTTCTCGCGATCTCGATCGAGCATCATCCGTTCCCGGTCATCTGGTCGATCATCGGCGCGGCGCTCTTCGTCGCGATCGTGCACCTGATCTCGGGACGGCGATAGGATGACCTGGATCGCAGCAGTGGCTGCGGCGGCGGGAGCACTGATCGGTTGGTTGCTGGCTCTCGTGCGGTATCGCCCTGAAATTGCGGCGGCAAATGCTCGTAGCGAGGAACGGTCCCGCGCAGCTGACGACAAAGCCCGACTGCTCGAAGAGGCCGAGGCCAAGCTCCGGGACGCGTTTAAAGCGGTCTCCGCTGACGCTCTTCGGGAAAACAACCAGACTTTTTTGGATCTCGCAACGACAAAGCTCAACGAGTTTCATGCTGCGGCGGGGAGCGAACTCGAAAAGCGAAAGGAAGCGATCGACAACCTGGTCAAGCCTATCCGCGACTCGTTGGACAAGGTGGACGGAAAGCTCGGCGAGTTGGAGAAGGCGCGAATCGACTCGCAAAGCGCACTGAAGCAACAGCTCGAATCGATGGTTCATGCTGAAAAACAGTTGCACGGAGAGACCGCAAACCTGGTCAAGGCACTTCGACAGCCACACGTCCGCGGCCACTGGGGCGAAATGCAATTGCGACGCGTCGTTGAAATGGCCGGCATGTTGGATCGCTGTGACTTCATGGAGCAGACAAGCCGGCAGACCGACGACGGAAGATTACGGCCGGATCTCATCGTGCGATTGCCCGGGGATCGAATTCTGGTCGTGGATTCCAAGGCGCCGCTCTCCGCTTACCTCGAAAGCGTCGAGACCGCGGATGATGCCGTGCGTGAAGTCCTCTTGAAGGATCATTCGCGGCAGGTTCGCGATCACATCGGAAAGCTCTCTGCGAAGGGCTATTGGGACCAGTTCACGCCAACTCCGGAATTCGTTGTGATGTTCTTGCCTGGCGAGTCGTTTTTCAGTGCGGCACTTCGGTACGATCCCACCCTGATCGAATTTGGCGTTGACCAGAAGGTGATCCCCGCCAGCCCCGTGACGCTCATCTCATTGCTTCGATCGGTTGCCTATGGCTGGAGACAGGAATCTCTCGCCAGGAACGCTCAACGAATTAGCGAACTCGGGAAGGACCTTTACGATCGAATCCGGACGATGACCGATCATGTTCGAAAGGTCGGGTCATCACTTTCAGCCGCTGTCGCGGCCTACAACAGCGCCGTCGGATCACTCGAATCGCGCGTTCTTACCGGCGCGAGGAAGTTCAAAGACCTGGGTTCAGCTGCCTCCGAGGACATCCTGGAGCCGACGCTAATTGAAGTTGAGCCGCGGCCGGTCGCGAGGTCCGACGATACGGCGAATTCCTCCGCCCTTCGAGCGATTCCCGACAAGTAGGCCGCCGGACGCTTCGTCACGCAACGGCGTTGTGGGCGCCGAGCGTTGCCCTCGGGGACGTCTCGGGTGACAATTGTCACCCATTTTGTTATCCTCGAGCCATGAAGACGGTCACCGTTCGTGATTTCCGCACACGGCCTGCTCAGGTTCGGAAGACCGTGGGGAAAGAGGGGCGTGTCGTAGTTTCGGCGAACGGGAAGCCGTTTGCATTGATGCTCTCGATCACCGAAGACAGCCTCGACGGAACGCTTTCAACGCTGCGCCGCGCGGCGGCGCTGCAGGCCGTCGACGCGCTGCAGAGACGTTCCGTGGAAACGGGCGTGTCGAAAATGAAATTGAAAGAGATCAACCGGGCGATCAAGGCAGCTCGGTCTGGGCGCCGGCGCCGCTCGCGTGGGTGACGTTCCCGCCGATCTCGTTCTCGATACCAACGTCCTGGT
Organism: uncultured Acidobacteriota bacterium; assembly: GCA_963773815.1. Lineage (GTDB taxonomy): Bacteria > Acidobacteriota > Thermoanaerobaculia > UBA5066 > DATFVB01 > CAWEYG01. Next base: position 31,145 of record CAVZCI010000016.1, on the reverse strand, counting down.
TTCGGCTTTACTGACGCCTCACGGAACTCCCGCAAGAATTCTCACGGCCGTTCTCGTGGGAAAGCTGAAGATTGCGTACGATCAGCGGATCCTCTCGGAGTACGATGAGCTTCTGTCTCGCCCGGAGTTCCGATTTGATCCGCTCCAGATACGTCTCTTGCTGGAGGGTCTCGAAGCCGAAGGTCTTCCGGTGTCTGGGCGGCCCATGGCTAGCCGGCTCCCGGATCCCGACGATGAGCCTTTCCTCGAAGTTGCTTTTGCTGCCGACGCAGTCCTCGTAACCGGCAATCTTCGCCATTACCCCGCGGGATCTTGCCAGGGAGTCCGCGTCGTTTCGCCTCGGAATTATCTCGACAGGATGCGCCGCGAATAGGGACCGGCCTCGCTCCCGGCGCTATGATTTCGGGGTGCCGGCCGCGGAAAAATTCGACCTCGTCGTGATCGGCTCCGGGCCCGCCGGGGAAAAGGGCGCGGCGCAGGCGGCGTACTTCGGCAAGCGCGTCGCGATGGTCGAGCGCGCCCCGGAGCCGGGGGGCGCCTCCGTGCACACGGGCACGCTTCCTTCCAAGACTCTGCGCGAGACGGCGCTCTACCTCACGGGGTTCCGGCGCGGCGAGCTGTACGGCATGACCCTGAAGCTCGACCGCCGCAAGAATCTCCGCCAGCTCACGGGCCGGCTGCGGGACGTGACGCAGCGCCAGGAGCGCCAGATCCGGCGGAACTTGGAGCGGCATCGGATCGAGCTCGTTCGCGGCGACGCGCTCTTTCTCGATTCCCGAACCGTCGCGGTCCAGGATTCGTCCGGAGCGGAGATCCGGCGTTTGACGAGCGACGTGATCCTGATCGCGACCGGATCCTCCCCGATTCCGCCGCGCGGAATCGCGTTCGACGACCCCGACCTCGTGGATTCCGACCGCATCCTCGACCTCGACCGCATCCCGGACCGTCTCGCGGTCGTCGGGGGAGGGGTCATCGGCTGCGAGTACGCGTCGATCTTCGCCGCGCTGGGAACCCGGGTCACGCTGATCGAGGGGCGCGACCGCCTGCTCGGGTTCCTCGACGGGGAGCTTTCGGCGGCGCTCGAAGTCGCTCTCGACCGAATGGGCGCGGAGATCCTCCTCGGAGACGCCGTGGATTCGATCGACCGCGAGCCCGGCCGGAAGCGCGACGCGCTGCGCTGCCGGCTTCGTTCGGGCCGGGTCCTGAAGGCCGACAAAGTTCTCTTCTCGGCCGGGCGCCGCGGAAACACGGAAGGGCTGGGACTCGAGGCCGCGGGCGTCGCCGCCGACGAGCGGGGAAGATCTCCGTCGACGCCAGCTTCCAGACTTCGGTTGCCGGGATCTACGCGGCCGGCGACGTGATCGGATTCCCGGCGCTCGCCGCGACGTCGATGGAACAGGCCCGCATCGCGATCTGCCGCGCGTTCGGCCTTCCTTTCAAGACGGCGGCTTCGCCGGTGTTCCCCTACGGCGTTTACACGATTCCGGAAATCGCCTCGATCGGAAAGACCGAAGAGGAGCTGAAGGCGGCCGGAGTGCCTTACGAAGTCGGGCGCGCGCGATACGAAAACAACGCGCGCGGGCAGATCACCGGCGACCCCGACGGCTTCGTGAAGCTCGTTTTCGACCCGAAGACCAAAGAGCTTCTCGGCGCTCACCTGGCCGGAGGGAGCGCGACCGAGCTCGTCCACATTCCCCAGGTCGTCATGTCGAAGGGCGGAGGCCTCGACGATTTCCTCGACATGGTCTTCAATTTTCCGACGCTCTCCGAGTGTTTCAAGTACGCGGCGTACGACGGCTTGCAGCGCCTTTCTCACCGGGAGAGCGCGCTTCCCCTCGAAGGCGCGGTCTCCGCGTCCGGGGCTCGCCTCGCGCCGGCCGCGCGGGGCTGGTTTCTCGGCGCTTCCGTCGAGGCTCCGCATGCCGGGCACGTTCACCCGGTCACGGTCGCGATGATGGATCGGTGGCGCCGCGTACGATTCCGCACCTGGACCTTTGAGGAGAGCGCCGAGGGCCTGGTCCCTCCCGAAGCCGAGCAGGAGGGTTTCGTCCTCGCGATCGGCTCTTCGCGGGGTTCGGAGGCCGAGCGCCTCTTCGCGGCGCTCGGAAGGAGGGGATTCGGCCTTCTCGGCGAAGCCCCGAAAAATGACGTCTCGCTTCTGGAAGCGTGCCCGGAGGAATTGTGGAAGGAGTGGGCCGGGCGCCGGCCGCCCCGGATCGCTCTTCCCGCAGGTCGCCGGGCGCGCCATGACATTCTTCGCGGCCTGGGCCTCGAGCTGCCTCTCGGCCGCGACGCGACCACCTCGGACGAGCTCGAGGCGTCCGCCTGCGCGTTTGCCGCCTACCTCTGGGCGACCTCGACCGTCTGATATATTCCACCGTTCGCGTCGTCGGCGGACCAGACGAGCGTAAACGACTGATTATGAAGCTGCACGTCACCTCCGAAGTCGGCAAGCTGGAATCCGTTCTCGTCCATCTGCCGGGCAAGGAAATCGACCGGATGGTTCCGTCGATGATGGACGAGCTGCTGTTCGACGACATCCTCTACGGAGACGGCGCCCGCGAAGAGCACCGGCGCTTCCAGCAGATCCTCCGGACGGCGTGGAAGGAAGACGCCGACACCGTCGAGGTGCTGGAATTCCAGGACCTGCTCGAGGAGATCCTGATGGTCCCCGCGATCAAGGAAGAGGTCCTCGCGGACCTCGCCTTGAAGCTCCAGATCCCCGAGGCCGCGATGCGGCCGATCTGGGAGGCGTCTCCCGAGCAGGCCGCGGCGATGCTGATCGAGGGTATCGTGCGCGAGGGAGGCCAGATTTCCGACCGCCTCGAAACGCTGTATCTCCTGCCGCCGCTTCCGAATTGCTTCTTCATGCGGGACCCGCAGGTCGTTCTCGGCGATCGGGTCGTGCTCGGGTCGATGGCGACCGCGGCGCGTTTGCGCGAGCCGCTCCTGTCCGGATACGTCTTCCAGTACTCGCCGCGGATCGAGCGGCCGAAGGACTTCTTCCTGTACCGCGAGTTTTCGACGGACTTCACCCGTCTCTCGACCGCCGCGAGCCGGCCCTCCCTCGAAGGGGGCGACATCCTGATCCCGCGGGAGGACATCCTTCTCGTCGGGATCTCGGAGCGCACCTCCAAGGCGACCGTCGAGCAGCTCGCGGCCTCGCTCAAAGGAGGGAAGGTCGGCATCAAGAAGATCTTCACCGTCGAGATCCCCGCGCGGCGCTCGTACATGCACCTCGACACGGTCTTCACGATGGTCAACCGCGACGAGTGCCTGTGCTACACGCCGATGATCGAAAAGGGCGGCCCGGAAGAGGCCGACGTGTACCAGGTCACCCTGACCGGCCGCGAGATCACGTACACGTCGAAGGGCTCCCTGCTCGAGGTCCTGAAGGAGAACGGAATCGACCTGAAGCCGATCCCGTGCGGCGGAACCGACGTGATCTCCCAGCAGCGCGAGCAGTGGACCGATGGCGCGAACGCGTTCGCCCTCGCTCCGGGAGTGATCATCTGCTACGAGCGAAACGTCCGGACGGCCGAAGAGCTGGATCGGAAGGGCTACAAGATTCTCTATGAAGACGACATCCTGATGGGAAGGGAAGAGCTGGAGCTCTGGACCGACAAGAAGTACGCGATTCAGATCGCGGGCCCGGAGCTCTCCCGCGCGCGCGGCGGACCCCGCTGCATGACGATGCCGCTCGCCCGGAAAGACCTTTGAGCCCGCAGTCCTTCTTTTCCTTCGTCCGCCCCCTCGCGATCGTCGCGTTCGGCGGCAACGCGCTGCTTCGCCCGGAGGACTCGGGCGCGCTCGACGTGCAGCAGCGAAGGGCCGAAGACGCGGCCGGCTGGCTCCTGCCCGTTCTCAACAGGGGTTACGAGCTCATCGTCGTGCACGGCAACGGGCCGCAGGTCGGAAACCTCCTCCTCCAGGTCGAGGGGTCGGCGGACCGGATCCCTCCCCAGACCCTCGATGTGTGCGTCGCCCAGACGCAGGGCTCGATGGGGTTCCTGCTGCAGACGGCGCTGACGAACGTTCTCGGAAGGGCGGGCTTCCGGAAGGAAATCATCACGCTCGTGACGACGGTCGAGGTGGACGCCGCGGACCCGGGCTTTCAGAACCCGAGCAAGCCGATCGGGCCCTTTTTCGACGGGACGCGCGCCCGGGAGCTGATGAAGACGCACGGCTGGACGATGGCCGAAGACGCCGGGCGGGGGTGGAGAAAGCTCGTCGCGTCGCCGAAGCCGAAGGCGGTCCTTTCGACGGAGATCATCGCCTGGCTCGTGAACCGGGGGAAGATCGTGATCGCGGCGGGAGGAGGCGGAATTCCCGTCGTCTTCGACGGGAGCGGAGAGATGCGCGGCGTCGAGGCGGTGATCGACAAGGACTACGTCGCGTCGCTGCTCGCCTCTTCCCTTTCGGCGGACCTCTTCATCGTGCTCACCGGCGTCGCGCGCGTCTACCGGGACTTCGGCAAGCCGTCGCAGCAGGCTCTTCCCTCGCTGACGGCGGTGGAGGCCCGGCGCCTCCTCGCCGAAGGACAGTTTCCGAAGGGGAGCATGGGGCCGAAGATCGACGCCGCCGCGCGCTTTGTCGAATCGGGCGGCCGCGAAGTCCTGATCACGAATCCCGAGTCGCTCACCGAAGCGCTCGATCGAAAAAATGGAACCTACGTGTCGGCCGCCGCGTCCTGAGGAGAAGATGAAGAAGGATTTTGTTTCGATTCACGATTTTTCACCCGGCGAGATCGCGGCGATGCTCGATCTCGCGGCCGACGTCAAGAAGAACCGCCCGAAGTATCGGACGGCGCTCTCGGGCAAGACGCTCGCGATGATTTTCGAAAAATCGTCCACGAGGACCCGCGTGTCCTTCGAGGCGGGGATGTACCAGCTCGGGGGGCTCGCGATGTTTCTTTCGTCCCGCGATCTCCAGATCGGGCGGGGCGAGCCGATCGCGGACACCGCGCGCGTCCTCTCCCGCTACGTGGACGGAATCATGGCGCGGACGTTCGCGCACGAGACGGTCACGGAGCTCGCGAAGCACGCGACGATTCCGGTCGTCAACGGCCTCACCGACCTGCTTCACCCCTGCCAGGTGATGGCCGATCTCCAGACGATCCGGGAGAGGTTCGGGCGTCTCGAAGGGCTCAAGCTCGCCTACGTGGGCGACGGAAACAACATGGCGCACTCGCTGCTGTTCGGCGGCGCGAAGACGGGCCTCTCGGTCTCGATCGTCACGCCGGAAGGATACGGCCCGAAGCCCGAAATCGTGGCCGCCGCGAAGGAAGACGCGCGCGCGACGGGAGCCCGCGTCGACGTCCTGCACTCGCCGGACGAAGGCGTCGCCGGGGCGAATATCGTCTATACGGACGTCTGGGCGTCGATGGGGCAGGAAAAGGAAGCGGCCGAGAGAATCGAAAAGTTCCGGGGCTTCACGGTCGATGAGCGATTGATGGCCCGGTCCGCTCCGGATTCCATCTTTCTCCATTGCCTGCCGGCCCACCGCGGAGAAGAAGTCTCGGCGGCCGTCGCGGACGGGCCGAAGTCCGCGATCTTCGATCAGGCGGAGAATCGCCTCCATGCCCAGAAGGCGATTCTCGTCTCGTTGATGTCGTGAACGCGGAGAATCGTCCCCCGTCCCCGGCGCGGCGTCCGCCCCCCGGTTTCTGGCAGCGGCCGGAAGTGAAGAAGTTCCTCCCGGTCGGAATCGGGGTCGCGTCGACTCTTCTCCTCGTTCTCACGCTGATCTTCGCGCCCCGGCGGTCGCGGCGGTTCGTTCCTCCGCCGGAGGAGACCGCGAGCCCCGAAGCCGCGGTCGTCTCGGAAGCCGAAGCGGTCGTGCGGACCGACGCCGACCCCCGGGCCGCGCGGGTCACCGACCTGGCCCGGGGCACTCCGGTGACGATCCTCGAACGGCGCGGCCTCTGGTGCCGGGTTCGCGCCGGTTCGACGCGGGAAGGCTTCGTGCCGACCCGCTCCGTCGAGCGGGAAGCCGACCGGGCGGCGCGCACGCGGCGGGCCGAGACGATCTTCAAGTTCCAGCCGTTGTCGGGAGACGTTGCGGAAGCGACCCCGCTGCTCCTCGCTCCGTTCTCCTTCGCCCCGGTCTGGGGGCGGGCGGAACAGGGCGCTTCGCTCGACATCTATTCGGTGGACCACGCGTTCTACGCGGTCAAGCTGCCCGACGGCGGTCTCGGTTTCGTCGCTTCGCGGGACGTGGACATCGTGCCGGCGAACCCGTCGGAGCCCGCTCTCGTGCCCGGCTCCGGAAAGGTCGTGCGGGGAATCGCGGTCTCGGAGGAGAATCCCCCGATCGCGTCCGAGCCGCCGTTTCACGACGGAACGCCGGCCGCGCCCCCGGCCCAGCCGGCGACGGAGACGGTTCCTCCCGCCGGCGTCGCGCCGGAGAGTTTCCCGATCGCGCAGGCGGTCCTCGTCGAAAAAGTGGATCCGATCTATCCCGCGGCCGCGCTCGCGGCTCGGGCGTCGGGAACCGTCGTCCTCCAGATCTCGATCGACGCGGAGGGAAACGTGACGAAGGTCGAGGTCAAGCGCGAGGGGCTGATGGGAATGACCGACGCCGCCGTGCAGGCGGTCTCGCGGTGGAAGTACCGGCCCGCGACGGGTCCCGGGGCCCGATCGCGTCGATGAAGACAGGTGCGGATCCAGTTTCAGCCGCCGGAGTAGGTCGCTCGGCGCGAGCCTTGGGGTCCGGATTTGGAGCTCGACCTCCGGAGCGATGCCTGACCGAGGGTCCTGCGCCGGATACCTTTCCGCCTGCCCGCTGGAGTGGAACGCCCTTGGCGCGAGTAAGAACCGTTTGAAGGCTCCACGGACAGCCGGAAGGTGGCGACCGGGCGGCCCCGAGGTCGAGGCGAGCGAGGCTTTCGGGATAAAATCTCCGCAGTGATCCCAGCTCTTCTACGAAGTGGACGGCCGGCCCCAGGTCTACACCCTTCTGAAAGAAGAAGTGTCGATCGGGCGATCGTCGGAAAACGACGTCGTGCTCAACGATTTTTCCGTCTCGCGAAAGCACGCGATCATCGTCAAGGAAAAAGACGATTGGGTGCTCAAGGACAACCGTTCGACAAACGGCGTTCGGGTGAACGGAAAGCCGCTGCCGCAGTCGGTCGTCAAGGACGGCGACCAGATTTCCGTCGGAACGTTCACGCTGCGCATGCGCGACGACCCCTCGATCGCGACGTACCCCCGCCCGGCCGGAAAGAAGGATTCGACGTCCACGTTCATCCGCCCGCTCGCGGAATTCAACGAAGGTTTCGGCCTCGAGAAGGGAACCCCTTTCGCCGGAGAGTCGACGATGCTCCGCAAACGCGGCGTGCTCGACCTCGCGTACAAGAACAAGGTCTTCGAGATCCTCGTTCAGGTCGCCAAGACCTTGATTTCCGCGGATGAAGGTGGAGACGGTTCTCGACAAGGTCATGGACCTCGTCTTCGAGTACCTTCCAGTAGATCGGGCTTTCCTGCTGCTCGCCGACGAGAGCGGAGAGCTCAAGACGCGCGTCGCCCGGGTGAAGTCCGCGCGGGTGCCGGTGAGCGCCGAAGGCGAGGCGCCGTTTTCGCGCACGATCGTTGGACATGGTCGTTCGACAGAAAGTCGCGTTCCTGACTTCCGACGCGCAGGCCGACGAGCGGTTCGACATGGGAAAGTCGATTCGGATGCAGCAGATTCGTTCCGCGATGTGCGTGCCGCTGTGGGAGAGCGGTAACGTCACGGGAGTCATTCATGTCGACTCGCCGCTCCATGTCGGATCGTTCAAGAGCGAAGATCTCGACCTCCTGACCGCGCTCGCGAATTTCGCCGCGGTCGCGATCGAGCGCGCGAGCCTGCACGCCCGCATCGAAGAAGACAAGAGGATCCGGATGCGGCTCGAGCGGTACCATTCGCCGGCCGTCATCGACGAAATCATCGCCGACTCCGCCGCGACCGGCTCCCTGAAGCGGGCGAGAACGAAAAACGTCACCGTGCTCTTCGCGGATCTCGTCGGTTTCACGACGCTTTCGGAGCGCCTCGCGCCGGAGGCGATCGCGACGCTGCTGAACACGTTCTTCACGTTCGCGGCCGAAGCCGTGTTCTCGGTCGGGGGGACCCTCGACAAGTTCATCGGCGACGAGGCGATGGCGTTCTTCGGCGCGCCGATCGACCAGCCGGACCACGCGTGGCGCGCGATTCAGGCGGCGTTGAAGATCCGCGAGGCGATCGAGGGCTGGAACCGGCAGCGCGAATCGGAAGGGGAGCGCGCCGTCGAGGTTCGCATCGCGATCAATTCCGGCGAGGTCGTCGTCGGGGAGATCGGCTCCGACCGGCGCGTGGACTACACGGTTCTCGGCAACGCGGTGAATATCGCGGCCCGGATCGAGGAGTTCGTCGCCGCGCCGGGCGACATCGTCATCGGGCCGGAGACCCACGAAGCCGTGAAGGAAAACGTGCGCGCCGCGCAGATGGGGTTCTTCGCGCTCAAAGGCCTCGCATCCCAGGTGCCGCTGTTCAAGGTTCTCGGCCTCCACGACAAGGAGTCCGAGGCGCGGCCGACGATATCCTCGGACACCGCTTCGCAGTAGACTGCGGCGTCTCCGCTGGGGAGTCGCCTAACGGTAGGGCAGCGGCCTTTGGAGCCGCCTATTGAAGGTTCGAATCCTTCCTCCCCGAACCATGACTCTGTTTCGCAGGCGACGCGCCCGCGCGGGTTTTTCTACTCCTTGATCGCGGCCGTCCAGTTCAGAACGGCGACCGCCGCCGGCTCCGCGCGCTCCGAGGGGCTCGTCGAGATCAGGAAGCGCTGGCCGTCCTTCGAGACCGCGTAGTCGCTCCAGATCCGGGCCGCGAAGAGCTCCTTCGGCTCCCCGGCGCGGAACGCGGGGCTCTCGGAGACGCTTGCGGCCATGAGCCTGCCGCCGCTGAAAAAAAAGAGCTCCTTGCCGTCGCGCCGCCACCTCGGCCGCATCCCTCCGTCGGCCGAGATTCTCGACTGCTCCGACGGGTCCGTGGCCGAGCGGACGTACACCTCCGGGCGCCCCGAGTCGTCGGCCGTGAAGGCAACCCACCGGCCGTCGGGCGAGAATTGAGCCTGGGACTCGGCGAACGGAGTGGCTCGGAACGGCCGGGGGTCGGGCGTCCCTCGAGCGGCAGGAGCCAGAGGTCTTCCTTCGTGCCCTCGCCGAAAACGGAATAGATCAGGTTCCTTCCGTCGGGCGAGACCGAGTAAGAGTAATTGCCGGCGGCGCATTTCAGGATCATTCGGTCTTCGCCTCCGCCGGCGGAAGAAGTCTCGTAGAAATTTCCGACGCCGGTGCGGCCGGATCCGAAAATGATCGACTTGCCGTCGGGAGTCCAGAGCGGGCTCCAGTCCGACCCCGAATCGGTCGTGAGGCGCGTCGTGAAGCCGCGCGAGAGGTCGAGCGCCCAGAGATTTCCATTTCTCCCGTCGTTGTCGAGCTTCTCGAACGCGACGCGGCCGTCGTCCGGAGAGAGCTCGAAAATCCCGTAGCGGCCCGCCTCGCCGGCCGTGCCGAGGCGCTTTCCCGACCGGTCGAACCAGACGAATTGCCGCCTCGGGTCCGCGCTCAGGTAGACGAGCAGTCCGTTCGCCGAGACTCCAAAGTCGAAGCGGTGATTCGGCGCGATCTCGACGGGGTTGTCGCCGATCGGAACGGGGTCTCCGGAGAGGCGGAGCTTTCCCGGGTCGAACCGCTGCGCGACGAGGCTCCCCGACTTGACGAAGATCAGATGCCCGCTCGGGCTGTAAGCGAAATCGGAGATCGCGTGCGCGAGGTGGGTGACGCGGCCGGACGTGACCGAGGACAGTCCGATCCAGTGGCCCTCCGTCTTGTTCGCGTCGACGAGAAAAAGGAAATGGTCGCCGTCGGGAAGAAAGACCGGCCAGCGGTGCGCTTCGTCTCCCGGCGCGAGCGAAGTCACCGGCGTCACGCTCCCGCCCTCCGCCGAAACCTTCGAGATCCCGCCGAGGTCCTTTCCCTCGAAGACGATCACGCCGCGGGAGCCCCACGAGCCGCCGTACGGTTCCGGCGCGTCGCACAGGTTCTCGGCCGGCCCGCCGCGCGAGTCGATCTTCTTGAGCTTTCCGGCGGCGAAGAAACCGAGGAAGCGGCTGTCGGGAGACCAGAAGGGATACTGAACGTCTTCCGTGCCGGGAAGAGCCCGGGCCTCGAGCGAATCGACCGGGCGCACCCAGAGCGATCGCTTTTCGTCCGGGGAATGCGCGACGAACGCGACGAGGCTGCCGTCCGGGGAAGGGGCCACCGAATCGAAATATTCGAACGGGGCGTTCGCGGGTTTGGCCAGCGCGAAGTGCGGCGCCCGCTTCACGGGTTTCGGCGCGGAGGCGATCCGGTAGCCGAGCGCGAGCGCGATCGCGGCGGCCGCGCCCGCGAGAATCCACGCGAGCTTCTCCCGGTTCTTCCGGTGCGAGACGACCGTCGCCGGCGCCCCCGCCTGCGATCCCGCCTCGGCGATCCACGCGAGCTCGCTCTTGACGTCGCGCGCGCTCTGCCATCGCTCCTCGGGATCCTTGGCCAGGCACTTCTTGACGACGCGGTCGAGAGCGGGCGGCGTCATCGGCGAGATCGAAGAGATCGGCGCCGGCTCGTGCTCGAGGATCGCCGCGATCATGCTCGCGCGGCTCCGTCCGGTGAACGCCTTCCGGCCCGTCGACATCTCGTAGAGCACGCAGCCGAACGAGAAGATGTCCGAACGGGAGTCCGCGTCCTTTCCTTCGAGCTGTTCCGGCGCCATGTACTGAAACGTGCCCATGACCGTGCCCTGTTCGGTCAGGGGCTGCGACGGGGAGAGCTCGGTCGGAAGGGACGAGAGCTGCGAAATCTCTTTCGCCGCGGTCGCCGCTCCGAGTTTCGCGAGCCCGAAATCGAGGAGCTTGACCCCCGACTTCGTCAGCATGATGTTCCCCGGCTTCAGGTCCCGATGGACGATCCCCTGCTTGTGAGCCTTGTCCAGGGCGTCCGCGATCTCCACGCCGAATCTCAGGACCTGATCCGTCGGGAGAGGGCCTTTCTCGAGCCGTTCCGAGAGGCTCTGCCCCTCGAGCAGCTCCATGACGAGGTATTCGACTCCGTCGGCGTTGCCCACGTCGTAGAGAGCGCAGATGTGCGGATGCGACAACTGCGAGATCGCCCGCGCTTCGCGCTCGAATCGCGCTTTGAGCTCGGGACTGTCGGAGAGGTGCGACGGCAGCACCTTGACGGCGACGTCTCGGCCGAGGCGCGTGTCTTTCGCGCGGTAGACCTCTCCCATGCCCCCGGCACCGATCGGCGCGAGGATCTCGTAGGGACCGAGGCGAACTCCCGCGGTCAGAGTCATGCTCGAACCGGCACCATTCCGTCATTGCGAGGAGCGAAGCGACGAAGCAATCTGATCCCAGAGCAGATCGCCACGGCCGCTTTGCGGCCTCGCGATGACAGCATTGGCGGCACTATCTCAGCCCTTCCCCGAGGAACAGCTGCGACAGGATTCGCGGGTAGCTGTAGGCGTAATTCTTCCCGTCGGGCGTGAGGAGGATCGGCGTGATCGTCACGACTCCGGCGGGATCGCTCGGCATGACTTCCTTCCACGCCTCCCGTTTTCCGGTCGCCAGGTCGAGCCGGACGATTTTTGCCGGGAGCTCGCCGTGGCGGAAAACGTAGAGCGATTTTCCGTCCGGAGCCCAGCGGCTGATCTCGTCGTCTTCGGTCAGGCCGGGGATCGCGCGCGGCGCGCCTCCCTCCACGGGGTAGACGTACGACTTTCCGTCGCGGCCGGTCGCCGTCACGGACCGGCCGTCCGCGGAAATCGGGTTGTCGCCGTTCAAGTGGACACCCTCCCCGCTGATCGGCCGGGGCGGCGAGGTGTCGATGTCGGTGACGAACAGCCTCGCCCCATGTCCCGGCTCGTGGCCTTCGAGGAGGACCCTCCGGCTATCCGGGAAGAAGAGGGCCACGTCGCCCTCGACGGCGCCGAAGCGCAGCGTCTTCGGCTCTCCGGCCCCCGTCGGCAGCAACACCGTCTGCGGCGGGCTCGTCTGCGTGTGGACGAGAACGAGCTTCGCGTCCGGCGAAAGAGATTGAGGGCCGCCGTCCCCGATGCGGACCGCCGGCGATCCGTCGGTGCCTCGAACGAAAACGCCGTAGGTCGAGCCCGAGCCGAGGCCGGTCTCGGAAAAGAGAAGCTCCTTCCCGCTCGGGAGCATGTCGATCGGCAGCGACCAGTCGAACCAGGACAGATCGTGCTCGCGAGCCTCTCCCATGCGGCCGAACATCATCTCTCTCTGGTTGAGCGCGCGGCTCAGCAGGACTTTGCCATTGCGCGCGGTGTCGAAGATCGCGAGGTCGCCGACACCCTGGTAGACGATGCGCGATTTTCCTTCCGGCGTCACGGCATGGACCGAATCTCCTCCGAGGCCGTAGCCGGACGAATACCAGATTTCGTCCCCGGAGGACGACCAGGTCAGGCCCTCTTCGCTCGTGTAGATCGGCGTGAGGGTCTTCTTGCGGCCCTTCCGATCGACGACCGCGACGGTCCCCCGGTTGTCCCACCGGTCGAAATGATCGAAGAACGCGATTTGATCCCCCCGCGGCGAGACGCGCAGGTGGCTCATCCACCCGAGCGTTTCGCACAGAACGGTCCCGACCGGGTATTCCAGGCGGTTCCGTCCCCTCGACCTCGCGGATCACGGCGATGCTCTTTCCATCCGGCCCGAAGTCGGCCGCCTGGACGTTTTCGAGAATCTCGTGGGCGGCGCCTCCCGAGAGCGGCGCGAGCGCGAGCGTCCCGACGTTGTGGTGCGTCGACAGGTACCGGCGGCCGAGCGAGATCAGCAATCTGGCCCTGGGTGTTGATCGCGAAGATGTCGGCGTCGGGAAGGGAAATCGGGGCGGATTCGAGATGCTCCGTGCTCGCCGAAAAGAGGCGGATCGGCTCGCCCTGCCATGCCGCACCGTACACGATCGTGTGCCCGTCCGGCGCGAACCGGGCGGAACGGATCGTTCCGCGGCGAAACGTGAAAGCGCGGAAGCCGGGCTGATCGTTGCGCCGCGCCCGGGTGCCGAGGAGATATGCGAGCGGAAGCGCCAGCAGCAGGGCGATCGGAAGGGCCGTGCGCCAGCCGACCGAACGCCTCGCGGTTCGCGCCGATCCCGAGGCAGCCGACGAAGTGGTTGAGAGGTTCTCCAGGTCGAACGCGACGTCGCCGGCGGAGTGAAAACGCGCCTCCGGCGACTTTTCCAGGCAGTGCCGGACGATCCGGTCGAGAGCGGGCGAGACGTGAAGGCCGGACTCGAGCAGCTCCGGCGGCTCCTCCTTGAGGATTGCGTTCAGCGTCTCGACGTGAGAATCGCCCTTGAACGCGCGCCGTCCGGAGAGCATTTCGTAGAGGATCGCTCCGAACGCGAAAATGTCCGTCCGCGCGTCGACGTCGCGCCCGCGCACCTGCTCCGGCGACATGTACCCGACCGTGCCCATGACGGTGCCCGGCTCCGTCGCCGCGGGCGTCGTCGGCGCGTTCGTCCCGGCGGACTCCATTCCGACCCTTTTTGCGAGGCCGAAGTCGAGCACCTTCACGCGGCCGTCGGCGGTCAGAAAGACGTTTTCCGGCTTCAGATCGCGATGGATGATTCCCTTTTCGTGCGCCGCCGCGAGGCCCCGGGCGATCTGGATCGCGATCTCGACGGCGCGCCGCTGGGGAAGCGCGCCCCCGTCGAGCCTCGAGCGGAGCGTCTCCCCCTCGAGGAGCTCCATCGCGGCGTAGGCGACGCCGTTTTCGTTCCCGAAATCGTGGATCGACAGGATGTTCGGGTGGTTGAGCGCCGCGACCGCGTGGGCCTCGCGCTCGAATCGGGCGAGCGCGTCCGCGTCTTTCGCGAGAGATTCGGGCAGGACCTTGATCGCGACCTCGCGCTTCAACTTCGAGTCGCGCGCCCGGTACACCTCTCCCATGCCGCCTGCTCCGAGGGGCGCGAGGATTTCGTAGGGTCCGAGCCGGGTACCGGGATTCATCAAGGTTCGCGCATTATCCTTCATGTCCTGGGGTGGGGTTGGCAGGTGAGATCATGGAAAAGGAGGTCGTATCCATGGAACGAGATCCTGAAACTCTGGAAGATCGCATTGCAAAACTCGAAATTCAGGCGCGTCGATGGAAACGCGCGACGATGCTCGCCGGAATTGCCGGCGCCGCCTGGTTCGGGCTCGGAGCCGCGGCCTCGAAGTCCCGAACGAAGCTCGTGGAGGCGACCGAGTTCCGTCTCGTCGACCAGAAGGGCACCGTTCGCGCCTCGCTCGCGGTCGGCCGGGGCGGCGCGACGATCTCGCTGAACAACGGCGCCGGGCATCCGCGAGCCGCCCTCGTCGTCGGGGAGGACGGCGCGCCGCGGCTGGACCTTCTCGACCGGACGGATTCTTCGAGAGCTTCGCTGAGGCTCGCGGGGGACGGCTCACCGGAGCTGTCGCTCTCCGGCGCTCCGAAGATCGAGCTGTCCGACGAGCCGGGAAAACCCCGGGCGTCGCTCGCGATCCTGGCGGACGGGGAGGCGGCGTTGAGCCTGGCCGGCTCCTCGGAAAAGCCTCGCGCGCGGGTGGCGGTGCGGTCCGACGGCTGTCCGACCCTGAAGCTGCTCGACGACGACGGCTCGATTCGCGCCTCGCTCGGTTGCACGGCGCTCAAGGAAGCGGGGACGGGAGCGAGCGCGGATACCGAAGCCTCGTCGCTCGTCCTGTTCGACCGGCGGGGGCGGGTCGTCTACAAGGCCCCGAAATAGCAATCACCGGAGCGAAGGGCCGGTTCGGAAGGTCGCTCATGGGTTCGTGAGCAACTCCTTCGAGGAACCGACGTCGTTGTCTGAGCGACCGGACATGGCCGAGCCGGAGTCGGGAACCGCGGATGGCGAGGCCCTTCAAGACGCGGCGAGTTTCGCGGCCGCGACGAGAAGGTGTTGCGAACGAACCCGCGGGGCTGGCGCCGCGAATCGGGCCGAGCTTCTTCTAGAACAACCCGAACAGGAACCCGGCCATCACCTGGATGTCGCGCGTCTTCCAGTCGCTGCCGGAACGCGAGATGTTCGTGAGGCCGTAGACGTACCGCCCGTCGAGCGTGAACCAGGCGCGGTGCCCGATCCGAAAGCGCGCGCCCGCGCCGCCGACAATCGAAATCATCGTCGAGCGGGTCTGGTTCTTGACGTCGAACTCCCGCGATAGCTCCGTCGGCCGTGTTTTCCGATTTCGCCCGGATCCTCGCCGAGAAGGAGGGGCCGACGAAGAGGATCGGGCGAATCGGGCTGTCGTCTTCGGCGAGAAGGAAATACGCGGTCAGCGGAAAGTCGATGTAGTCGACCTTGTAGAGCGCATCGATCGGCGGGAGACCGCCCGCCTGGGGAAAGGAGAATTTCGTCTCCCGGCGAACGTATAACGCTTCGAGAGCCAGGCCGAAGTGGTCCGCGCACTGGCCGCTGAAGATGAGCCCGCCCTCCGGACCGGTCCGGGCGGATCCCTGCGCGCGAAAACCGGGAGTGTCGGACGAGAACGAGGCTTTCGTCCAGTCCACGCCTCCCTCGATGCCGATCGACGATTCGCATCCCGCGCAAGCGCCGGCGGCAAGAAGAAGAATGCTGACGGAAAGGATCGCTGTTCCAACCAGTCGGCGAAACGTCATTCAAACCTCCATCGGATTGCTGGCGTCGATCGTACACGACCGGCTTCGCGGCGGCAATCTTTCCGCGCGAATTACCTTTCGGATCGCGGCCTCTCGCGATGGACGCGTTCGTCCCTGCCTGCCGCCCACGCGGCGCCGAGCACGGCGGCCAGCGTCGCCGGAATCGCGGGAATCGACATGTTGAAGTCCACGAGCCCGTGAAGGACGAGCGAAAGGAGGGCGCCGATGCCGGCGAGGACGAAAGCGTTCTCCTCCCGATGCGGCTGGCGGGCGAGCGCGCGGCCGAGAACCGCGAAGAGCGACGCGACGAGCGCGAGCCCGAGGATCAGGCCAATCCAGCCCTCCGTCACGAACAGCTGGAGAGCGTCGCAGTGGGCCTGCTCGACGAGCCCTTCCATTCCGCGCGGCTGAAACCGGCGGAACGCTTCGCGAAAGCTTCCGAGCCCGGAGCCGAAAACGGGGAATGCGTTCGCGGTTTCGACGGACGTTTTCCAGATCCCGACCCGGAGGTCGGCGCCCATGTCGCGGGGATCCGACGCGAGAAAGCGGAGGATCGCCTCTTTCTTCGTGGCGCCGGCGACGAAAGCGAGGCCCAGCAGCAGCGCGAGCGCGGCCGCGATCGTCGTGCGGAACCGCCTTCTCCTTCGGCGGCTCGCGAACCCGATCGCGACGAGCGCGAACGTCGAGAGGACGGCCGCGAGGATTCCCCCGCGCGATCGGGTCAGGACGATTCCGCTTCCGATGAAGCCCCAGAGGAGAATCCATCCGCCCAATCGAAGGATTCTCGTTTCCACCCGCGCCGCGCCCTCTTCGATTCCCCGGGCGGCGTCTCCGCCCGTCAGAATTTCCCTCCACAGCGCCCCGAACGCGAGGGCGAGGGAGATCTCGAGGTAGGCGGCGAAGTGGTCGGGATTGATGAAGGGCCCGTGGAGCCGCTCCTCCACTCCGGCCGACACGGCCGCCGCCCCCATCTGGATGGCCGCGCTCGCGACGACGACCGCGGCAAAAATGCGGCGGCGAGCTCGCGAACGCAGAAGGATCGCGGCCCCGAGAAAGAGGGCGATATAGGCGAGGGTGAGAAGGATCGTCCGCGAGGTGTCCGTCGGCGCGATCGAGATCCTCGGTGACGGCGCCGGCGTGCCGGCCGTGCGGAGGATTCCCGCGGTCTCGTGGTAGATTTTCGAGCTGATGGGAGAAACGCGGGCGAGCGCTCCGGGTGGAAGGGGAAGCAGTTGGAACAGGCCGACGGCCGCGATCGCCGCGGCCGCGGCCGCGGGCAATGCGGCCCGGCCGAGCCAGCCGCGCCGCGGGCGCGAGAGAAACGCGAGCGCGAGACAACCGAATGCCGCGATCTCGATCTTCAGCTCCCCGGCGGGCAGTACCGCGCCATACGGAAACGGGGCGCTCGCCGCGAGGGCGAGCAACAGCCCGAACCCGATCCAGGCCGCGAGGTCCTTCTCCCGATGACCGCCCGTCAACGCTTCATCCGTTTCGTCCTTCTCGTCTTTCTCGCGGCGCTCGCGCCGCGGCTCCGGGCGCAGGATTTTTACACGGATCGGCTCGCCGCCGGTAAGGCCGCCGTCCAGGCCGGGCGGTTCGACGACGCGGTCAACGAATTTCGCATCGCCTGCTTCGGCTTTCTGGACCGGCCCGTTCTCCTCTCCCAGGGCCTCGTGCGCCTCGCCGTCGCCGAATCGGAAGCGAAACAGCCGGATGACGTGAGGGAGACGCTTTCGCGGTTCCTGGAGGTCGAGCGGCGGTTCCCGACCTATGCCCAGGCGGCGCTCGAGCCCGAGATCCGAAAGGATTTCGAAGCTCTTCTCGTCAAGACGATCCCCGAGGCGACGCTGCGGTCGATTCCCTCGATTCCCCTGGACGTGCCGCCGGCGGAGGCGAAGGCCGCGAAGGTCCCGGAGGCGAAGCCGCAAAGAGTGGCAGAGCAAACTCCCGAGCAGCGTCCCGAAGAGCTTTCCCCGGCGCAGAAGGAGAAGGCGCTGCAGGCTCAGGCCGAGCGGGAGCCGCAGAACGCGGCATTGCAACTGGAGATGGCGAAGCTCGCCGCCGCTCGCCGCCGGGGAAAGGACGTCGTCAAATGGGCCGGTCGCGCGCTGGAAGCCTCGCCGGGCAACAACGAAGCGCTCGCGCTTCGCGGCCACGAGCTGACCGCGCGCTCCGATTACGCAAAGGCCCGCGCGGACCTTTCGGCGCTGCCGCCGGACACGCTCAATGCCGATCCCGAGCTCGTCGCGGACCTTTTCGTGTGCAATGCGGCTCTCAAGGACTGGGCTGCGGCGCAATCCCTTCAACCGGGGCTCTCCGAAAAGTCCCTCGGCCGAAAAGACGTCATCCGAGCGAAGGATCGCCTCGCAAAAGAGACAGCGCGAGCCCAGAAGCAGGCGGCCCGGGAGGCCGAGCGCATGGCGGCGCTTCAGGCTTCTCCGGCAACGCCTCCTCCTGCTGCCGTCCCGTCGCCGGCCCCGGCGGCTGCTCCACCCCCGCCCGCGGCCCCGCCGCCCGCTCCGAACGCGCCGGCGGCGTCGCCAAAGCCTCCGCCGGAACAGCCGGTGCCGGGCATCGCGGAGATCCGGCAGCTCATCGTCGCGGGGAAGCCCGCGGAGGCCGAGAAACAGCTGCTCGCTCTCGTCCCTTCCCAGCCGAACCGCAGGGAAGTCCGCCTCGCGCTTCTCGAGGCGGCTTGCCTCGCGAAAGATTGGAAAATCGCGACGGCCCAGCTTTCCGCCCTTTCGCCGTTCCGCGACGGGGAGGAGCCCTACATGTTTTACGCGGCCGTCGTCATTTATGAAACAGGAGATCCGGATCGGGCAAAGCCCTTCCTCCAACGGGCCCTCCCGCATATCGCCTCGACCCCGTATACTCAGTTCTATGCGAAGAAGATCCTCGGCCAGTAAGGGCTCCGGGAGCGAAAATCGGCCCGAATCTGCGGCTTGCCTCGGGAGGGGGCAGCGGTTATACTTCCAGCCGGTAAGTCATGAATAAATATTTTTGTGCTCTCTCAGCGATCGTCGTTTCCCTGTCCGTCGGGGTTGCGCGCGGCCAGGATGTTCCGAAGATCATCGTGACGCCTCTCGACTGCGTTCCTCCCGTCGAAAAGGACACGAACGCGAAGATTTCGGCGACGATCGAGAATGCCGGCACACCGACTTCGGTCCGCGTCTACTTCCATGCCGACGGCGATCTCTTCTTTCACGCGGCGCAGGGGCGCGGCCTGAAGAAGGACGAGGAGGGTTCTTTCTTCAAGGACCCGAAGGGGCAGGTCTATTTCCACCCGCCGTACCACGGAGGCGACCACTACCACGAAATGAAGAAGGGCGACGGCGACCTGTACTGGAGCATGCTTCCGAAGGTGGCCCCGGGAACGACGAGCATCATTTATTACATCGAAGTGAAGGACTCGGAAGGACACGCGACGGTTTCTCCTCCGATGACCGTCCCGGTGAAGCCCGACTGCCCCGTCCCCGAGCTCACGAGCGACGAAAAGAAGTATGCAAAGAACCTCGTCGAAGGGCTCACGGGCGATCGCCAGTCGGCCGTGCCCCCGGGGTTCCTCTGCGACGGGATCGTCAGTTTCATCACGTCCGCCGGTGACCTCAAGGCGAACGAAGAGTGCCGCAAGTGCGCTTGCGGGATTCTTCCGATCGAGTGGGTCGCAGGAGCGGCGGCGCTCGGCGGCGGGGTCGTCATCTACAACAACAACCACGGCGGCGGCGGAGGCAAACCGGTTTCTCCGTTTCGGCCGTAGGGCGCGAATCCCCGCTTTTGGAATTGAGGCTCACCGGCGTCCTGGCGGTTTCCCTTCTTCTTCTCTCCTCCATTTCGAGCGCGCAGGTCACGGGAAGCGAAGTTCCTCGCGAGCGACAGCTGCCGATTCGCGAAGACATCGAGTCTCAGATGAGCAGCAGCCGCTTCGTGCTGGGCCCCGTATACCTGATTCCGCAGTTCACGCTCAGCAACGCGGGTTACGTCAGCAACATCTTCGGGACTTCGCCCGTCGAAAAGTCGGACTACACGGCGACGTTCGGTCTCGGCACGCAGTGGCTCGTGAGGTTCGGTCCGAAGGTTTACCTTCGAGGCAACGCGCTTCCGAGCTACATCTGGTACGCGCGAACCCCGGATGCGCGAAAGTTCGGCTGGACGGCGAACAATGCGCTCCTGCTTCTCTTCAACCGATTCACGGTGCAAATGGCCGGGAATTCGACACGAACGAGTACGACCCTGAATTCGGAAACGGACCAGCGGATCCTCCAGACGCTGACTTCAGGATCTGCCGACTTTGAGCTCGCGATGACGTCTCACGTTCTGCTCGTCGGCGGGGGCTCTGCGAACCGATACCGTTTCGAAGAGAGCCCCGCGCTTCCCTCCGGCCTCGTCCCGCCCCCGCAGCAGCTCGATCGAACCGAAGAGGCGGCTCGGGGAGGTTTTCGATATCGTTTCTCGACCTATTTCTCGCTCGACGCCCAGGCCGAGAAGACGCGGGCAACGTTCGTCGATACCTCCGCGCTCGGCGCCAGCGAAACGACCGGCTACCTTCTCGGCGTCGGCCTCGACGGGCCGATTCTGACCGTTCATCTCTCCGGCGGCTATCGGGAGGGAACGCCCTATCAGGGGTCCGGTTTTCCGCCCTACAGGACCGCAACCGGCTCGTACGCGATTGGTTGGAAGGCCAGGCCGCGTCTGAGTTTTCAGCTTTACGGCCATCGGGATACGCAATACAGCCTGTTTGCGCCGTATTATTTCGAGAACATGAGCGGCGCCAATGTGAGTCTTGGCCTCGGAGACCGGTTTTCTCTTCAGGCGTTCGGAGAGCTCGGGACGAACCAGTATCCCGTTGTTGCGAATTCGGTCGAGCGTCGCCGCGACAGGGTGACGACCTACGGAGGCGGGGTTTCCTTCGAGATCGCTCGCAAGGTCTCATTCGCGGTGAACGGGTTCGAGACGCGCTACGACTCGAACGTGCCCGGATCTTCCCGGAACATTCTTCGCATCACGGGCGGCTTGAATCTCCAGCTCGCGTCCGGAGTCGCGATCAAGGCGGGGACCCAATGAAGCGCACGGCGATTATTTTTTTCACGCTCGCGGGCGCGACGATCGCTCTCTCGCGTTTCGCTTCGGCGCAGGACGTCGGAGAATACCGGATCGGGCCGCGAGATCTGCTCGAGATCAAGGTCCTTCAGATCCCCGATCTCAATGTCGATCGCCGCGTCTCGGGCGAGGGCAAGATCGACCTTCCGATGATCGGGGACTTCCCCGTCGCCGGCCTCTCGGCGGGCGACGTGCGCGACCGGCTGGAGGCGATGCTCACGGCGAAATACGTCAATCGCGCGGACGTCTCCGTGACGGTCAAGGAATTCTCGAACAAGCCGATCACGATCCTCGGAGCCGTGGGCCACGCCGGCAATCTCGGCGGGGGAAGATGGAACCTCATCCAGGCGATCACGGCCGCCGGAGGACTGGCCGAGAACGCCGGCAAAAAGATTCAGATCTTCCGCCGCTCCGATAACAGCCTCTCCGACACGCTGACGGTCACGACCGACGAGCTCTACCGCAGCTTCGACCCGAAATGGAACGTTCCGATCATCTCCGGAGATTCCATCACGATCCCGGCGCGGTCCACCGTGACGGTGTATTGCCTGGGGGATGTCAAGACGAACGGCCCGGTCTCCATGGACAGCGACGAGCCGATCTCTCTCCTGAAAGTGATCGTGAAGGCGGGAGGGCTGACCGATCGCGCGTCCCACACCCTTCGCATCAAGCGAAAGCAGCCCGACGGCAAGGTCATTGAGATCAAAGTGAATTACGCCAGAATCCTCTCGGGCAAAGACCCGGATGTGACGCTTCAGCCGGAGGATATCGTCATGGTCAAGGAGTCTTTTTTCTGATGTCGGACGAGACCTTCGGCTCCTCCGAGTCTGCCGCGGCAGACGACACCGGCTCGGGATTCAATCTCGCGGAATACTGGCAGGTCGTCGTCAAGAGGTGGAAGCTCATCGTCGCGTGCATTGTCCTTTTTCTTGGCTGGGCAGTTTTGAACACGATCCTGACTCCTCCCAGCTACCGCGCGACGGCCGTGCTCGACATCGAGCAGGACCGCGGCAATCCGCTCGACGCGGGGTCGACGGCGCAAATGTTCTTTTCGTACAACCCCGACTATCTCCCGACGCAGTTGCGGCTCCTCACGAGCCGGGAAATGGCGGAAAGGGCGGCGGAGCGCCTCAACCTCGTCGCCGACCGGACGCTCAACCCGAAGGTCAGCGGACTCCTCAAGGGTCAACCGGCGTCGGACCAGGAGCGCACCACGGACGATGCGATCACCGGGGCGGCACTCGGCATTCAGGGTGGCATCGCCGTCAATCAGATCAAGGACACGAACCTCGTCGAGCTTTCTTACGTCGACTCCAATCCGAAACGGGCGGCGGACATCGCGAACGCGATTTCGGAGGCCTACATCGACTGGACCGCCGAATCGAAGTACCGCGCGATCGGCCAGGCTTCGCGCTATCTCTCCTCGCAGATCGAGCAGCTTCGCAGCGAGCTCGAAACGAAACAGAAGGAGCTTTATCAGTTCGGTGGTCCGAAGAATCTCGGCGGGACGGATTCGCAGATCGTCAGCACGCTCCAGGGGACCGATTCGATGAAGAACGAGTACGCGGCCGCCGTCGCGGATCGGATCTCGAAGCAGGCCCGCTACGACGAGGCGCGGAATGCCGCCGACAGCACGCTCGCCGACGCCGCGACGAACCCCCTGATCACCCAGCTTCGGACCGATCAGGCGAAGCTCGAGCGCGAATACGCGGAGAAGCTGAACGTGTTCAAGCCGGACTGGCCCGCCATGCGCCAGCTCAAGACCGAGATCGACAAGGGCCGTCAACATCTGTCGGCCGTGACGAAAGACGCCGCGGATAAGGCCCGCGAAGCGGCGAAAACGGACTATCTGACGGCCGTTCGCCGCGAGGAGGGCTTCACGACCGCGGTGCGCGAACAGCGGCAGCAGGCCGTGCAGTTCACCTCCAGCTCGATCGAGTACAACAACCTGCGCGTCGAGGTGGACACGAAGAGAACACTGCTGGACGCGCTCCTCAAGAAGCAGACCGAGATGGAAATGATCTCGAGGACGACAGGGGAGAGGGTCACGCCCGTTCGGATCGTCGATCCTGCGTTGAAGCCGACGTACCGTTTCTCTCCGTCGTATCGCCACAACGCGTCGCGGGGGCTCTTCATGGGAATTGCCGCCGGGCTCGCTCTCTGTTTCTTCCTCGAGTACCTCGACCGAAGCCTTCGGACGGTCGAGCAGGTCGAGAATTTTCTCAAACTTCCCGCACTCGGCGTCATTCCCTCGGTGGGCGCCGAATCGACGAGGGCTTACGGCTACGGTTATGGCCATGGAGCGAGACGAAAGTCCCTCAAGGCCCAGAAAGCGAGCGACGCTCACGGGCGACGGACCCACGATCGAGCTCATTCCGCACACGCAGCCCCGCTCGACGGTGGCCGAGGCGTACCGCGCCGTGCGAACGGCGCTGCTTCTCTCGCGAGCCGGCGGCGTGAAATCGATCACGGTGACGTCCTGCCTCCCGCGGGAGGGGAAGTCGGTGACATCCGCGAATCTCGCCGTCGCGTTCGGGCAGCTCGGCAAGAGGGTCCTTCTCGTGGATGCCGACCTCCACAAGCCGAGGGCGCACGAGATCCTTCGCGTCTCGAATCGCGCGGGCCTCGTCTCCGTGCTCGCGGAAAACGTGGACCCCTCGTCGGTCATCGTGAAGACCGCGATCCCGGACGTCTACATTTTGCCGGCCGGACCGATTTCCCCGAACCCTTCCGGTCTTCTCTCCTCTCCCGCGATGACGGAGTTTCTCGCTCGCGCGGCCGTGACGTTCGACTTCGTGATCATCGACACTCCTCCCGTGCTGCCGGTCGCGGACGCGATCGTCATCGGACATCAAACCGACGGCGTCGTGTTGTGCGTCCGCGGCGGGAAGACGGCGCGCGAGCAGGTTCGCCGCATGCGCGACAAGTTGCAGCGAAGCGGCGTGCGAATCCTGGGTGTCCTGATCAACAATCTGGAAGTTCAGCCGGGCGGAAAATACGGCAATCAATATAGCTACGGGGCCTATGGGTACGGCGAAGAGCCCGCGGACAAGTCCCTCGCGGGCGCGGCAGCAACCCGGAAGAGTTGATCGACGTTCACTTCCACTGTCTGCCCGGGATTGACGACGGCCCGGGCGATTGGGACGAGGCCGTTTCCCTCTGTCGTGCCGCCGCGGCCGAGGGGACGGCGACGATCGTCGCGACGCCGCACGTGCTGCGAGATCCGTGGCTCAACGAAGATGCCAGGAAAAGAGACGAGCTGGTTGTTCGGCTCAATGCCCTTCTCGGAGGGACTCCCGCCGTCCTCGCGGGTTGCGAATACTATTTCTCCTCCGATGCCGTCGAGCTGTGGGAGCGGGGCAGCAGCGGCCCCCTGACGGGGTTGAACCGCTCCTCTTTCCTGCTCGTCGAGTTTTCCGGAGAAATCGATTTTCGGTCCGTGGAAGCCGCCTTCCACGAATTCTCGATTCTCGGCGTGACTCCGGTGATCGCGCATCCCGAGAGGTCGCCCTTCTTCACGTTCGAGCCCGAGCGTCTCGCGCGGCTCGTCGGCCTCGGCGCCCGCGTCCAGGTCACGGCGGGCGCGATCGCCGGGGACTTCGGCTCGCGCGCCGGCGCGGCGTGCAAGAAGTTCTTCGAGCTCGGCCTCGTGCATCTCGTGGCATCCGACGCGCACTCCCTCGCGGCGCGTCCTCCTCGTCTCGCGGCGGCCCGTGAAAATGTCCGGCGCAAATGGGGCCCGGAAGCGGAACAGGGGATCTTCGACGCGAACCCGCTCGCCCTGATCGAAGGGCGCCCGCTGCCGTGGGTGGGGGCGTGAACCGATTGCTCGATTTCGTGAATGCTCGATTCTCATTTGAAGTCATCCTCCCAGCTCCCTCCCGCGTTCACCTGTCGGTCCGACGGCTGCCACAAGTTGTGGAGAGGGGGTGGCGCGCCGAGGCTTCTGCGAAGGCGCGACGGGGGAGAGGTCAAGTTCTGAAATGAGCGATGAAGCGAAGACAAAGCTTTGACGCCTCTCCCCGTGCCCTGTGGTTGAGACTGAAAGCGGTCGCTCGGGATTATCGCAAGGAGCCGACTCCTGCCGAGGATATCCTTTGGGGTGCCCTGCGAAGAGGTCAGCTCGGCGGTTACAAGTTTCGCCGGCAATTCGCGATTGGTCAGTTCGTCGTGGATTTCTGCTGCTGGCAAGCGAGGCTTGTTGTTGAGGTCGACGGGGAGATTCACAGATCCCAAATTCGTCAGGATGCCGAGCGTCAAAGGTATATTGAGACCGTTGGATTTCAGGTGCTTCGATTCAGCAACGGAGAGATCTTCTCCGATATTGAAAGCGTCTTGGGAAGGATCGTCAAAGTCCTCGATCGGAAGAATGACGCTTGACCTCACCCCCCCGTCCCCCTCTCCCGGCGGGAGAGGGGGTGGCGCGCCGAGACTTTGGCGAAGGCGTGACGGAGGAGAGGTCAAGTCTGAGGGCTATGAGGTGCTTGACCTACCCCCTCGTCCCCCTCTCCCGGCGGGCAGCCTTCAAAATGCTAAGTCGACGCGGGAGGGGGTGGCCGGAGGCCGGGGGAGATGGTCAAGAGTTGCCGTCAGGCCGAGGTGCGGTCATGGCGAGAGGTGGCGCTCGAGCGCCTGACCACTCCCGTGACCACCCGTCTCTCCACCCCCCTCTCCCTCCTCGCGGCGTCCGTCTCGCTCTTCCTCGCTCTCGTCTCGGTCCGCGTTTACCAGCGCGATCTGTCCACGCGCCGGCGAACCGAGCAGTTCTTCACTCTCTTCACCCTCGATCAGCGTCGCCCTCTCGATTGGGATTCGCTTCCGCTTTCCCCGTCGGGGGACTGGACGGCCGGCATCGCGGCGTCGAGCTCGCTCTCCGACGCGACGGAGGACGTTCCTCTCTCGCGCATGACCCCGCGGATGCGGCGTCTCTGGCTCGACAGCGCTTCGAAGGTCGGCGACGAGCTGGCCGCCGCGGAGGTCCTCGTGCGGCAGGCGATCGCGGAGCGTCCGGGATGGGCCTACTACCGGTTTCTGCTCGGCGAGCTCGTCTACGTCCGGATGAACCGCGAGCAGGATCGCGATCTGGCCCTGCATCCGGAACGCTGGGCGGTCCCCTTGCGAGAGGCGGCCGCGGGAGCTCCGGGCGACGACTGGATCTGGCGTTTCCTCGCGGGCTCGTATCTCGAAACATGGCAGGTCGTCCCGGAATCCGCGAGGCCCGCGGCCGCGGAGGTCCTGAAGCGCGGCTTTCTCGACCCCGATTTCGTTTCGTCCGGTCTCGCTCCCGCAATCCTCCTTCTGGGCCGCGATCGGGCGCTCGGCCTCGTCCCGGACGAGGCGGCTTCTCTGAAGACGGCATTTTCGGTGCTTGCCGGCCGAGGGGATATCGAAGGCGCCGCTCTTGTCGAGCGGCGGCGCGAAAGCGCGGAGAGGGCCGAGCGCCGCGCGGACCTGGCGAAGATCGACGAGCGTTTTCGGCTCGGAGATACGGACGGCCTTCGCGCGGCCTGCAACGCCTGGATCGCGAAACACTCGATTCTCGAGTTCGACGACCCTGCCGGGCGGCAGGACGTCGCTCGCGTGCTGGAGCGGTGGCCGCCGGACGACCCGGGCACGTGGGCCGCCGACCCGCGGGGCGCGATCGTGCGCTTCTTTCTCGATGGCCGCGAGAACGGCGCGCCGGCGAAAGGGCTCGAGAGCGCGCTCTCCGCGCTTTCCGGCGTGCCGGACTACATCCAGGCTCGCGTCCTTCTCCTGTCGGGAGACGAGCCGGGAGCCGAGGAGCTCGCGCGACATTCTCCGTCGGCCGGCTCGTTCGAATGGACCCGATACGTGCTCGACCTTGCCCGGGCGTGTTTGCGGCGAGGAGATGGCGCCGCAGCGCGCCGGGCTCTCGAACGACTTCCTCCGAACGCTCTCGGGGAGTGCGAGGCGCTGATCGTGAGGCGCGACGTGGCTCTCGCCATCGGGGATCGCGATGCCGCGTCGTCTGCCGATCGGGACCTGACGTCAGCGACCGGACTCTCGCGCCCGCCCGATCCGACCGCGGGCTCGCGGGTGATCTCACCCTCCGAGTGGCTCTCCCCGGGAAATCTCTCCCTCTGCCTCGATCCCCTCCGCACCCGCGGCCGTGTGCTTCGGGTCGATCTGGCTGATTCGTTCCGACGACTCACGACTCACGACTCACGACTCACTGGTGACCTACGGCTGGAACCAGGGACGTGCCGGCTCGCTCCTGGTCGCCGATCACGCCACGCTGACCGTCCCTCTCGACGGGCTGGAAGGCAGGCGCAATTTCTGGGTCCGAGCCACGCTCGGGGGGCCCGTCGAGCCCTCGGCGAGCATCATCGCGAGATGAGCAAATCCCCCCACGGCCTTGGGCCGACCTCTCCTCGGCCTCTCGGCCACCCCTCTCCCGGCGGGAGAGGGGACGGGGGTGAGGTCCTGTCGCGCGATGCGCCACCGGCGGCCCCGTGTGGCTTTTCGGCAGGCGGCCTAACTCCCACGTCTTTCAGCGAGATCTGCTAGAATCACCCCACCCAATGGCGATCCTCAAACGTGAGCCGGAAATCTTTCCGGAGGGGCTCTTTGAACTCGAGACGGCCGATTCCCCGTGGTGGGTCGCGAGGGTGAAGTCGCGCCACGAGAAGGCGCTTGCGCGCCATCTCCTCCCGTTCGGAGTTCCGTTCTACCTTCCCCAATCGGAACAGGTCGTTCGCCGGGGAAACCGCAGTTTCACCTCGTACCTGCCGCTTTTCTCCGGATATGTCTTTTTTCGTGGGACACGCCAGGAGCGGCTCGTCGCGCTCCAGAGTCAGGTCGTCAGCGAGATCCTGGCGGTTCGAGACCAGGATCGGCTCGAGGCCGAGTTGCTTCAACTGCGCCGGCTGCAGCTTGCCGGCGCCTCGCTCGTTCCGTTGAAGACGTTCGCGCCCGGGGAAGCCGTTGTCGTGACCGAAGGTCCCTTCCGTGGATACGAAGGAGTCGTCGTTCGCGACAAAGGGAAGAGCCGGCTGATCGTTTCGATCTCGCTTCTGAGGAAGGCGGTTGCCGTGGAGATGAGCGCCGGCGCGCTCATGTCTTCGGCGACTCGACGTCTCGGAAGCTCGGCCGCGGTCGCCTAGAGCGCCCGCGCCGGGGTGTCCCGATCCGGGGAGCGGAGTAGTCGGCGTGTACACCGACAGGGGCGGAGCCTGTCAGTAAAGTAAGGAGTAAGGCGTAAGTTGTGAGGAGTAAAGGAGTGGCCCGCGAATCCGTCATCGCCGCATCGTTGATTGTCATTCCCGCGCAAGCGGGAATCCCTCTGGTCGTACTCCACCGAGCGATCCCCGCGTTCGCGGGGATGACCACTCACTCGCTCACTTCTTACGCGCTTACGACTTACGCGCTCACTTGCTTACTTCTTCCCTCATGACCTACTGGCCCAACCGCCGCGTTCTCGTCACCGGCGGAGCCGGGTTTCTCGGCTCGCATGTCGTGCGAAAGCTGACGGAAGCCGGAGCGGCGGTCTTTGCGCCCGGGCGGGAAGAGTACGACCTGCGGCACCGGGAAAGCTGCGAAGCGATCGTTCGAGACCACGATCCCGAAACGATCATCCACCTCGCGGCCGTCGTCGGGGGGATCGGGGCGAATCGGGCCCGGCCGGGCTCGTTTTTCTACGAGAACGCGATCATGGGCATTCAACTGATCGAGGAAGCGCGCCGCCACTGGCAGGCGACGCCATCCCGATTCGCCGGCAGGAAATTCACGTGCCTCGGAACCGTCTGCGCCTATCCGAAGTTCACGCCCGTTCCGTTCCGGGAAGACGATCTCTGGAACGGCTACCCGGAGGAGACGAACGCGCCTTACGGGCTCGCGAAGAAAATGCTTCTCGTCCAGCTCCAGGCGTACGCCGAAGAATACGGCTTCCCCGGAATCTACCTGCTCCCGGTGAATCTGTACGGCCCCGGAGACAACTTCGACCTCGAGACCAGCCACGTCATTCCGGCCATGATCCGCAAGTTCCTCGAGGCGAAGGGAGCCGCGGCCCCGGAAGTCGTTCTCTGGGGAGACGGCTCGCCGACCCGTGAATTCCTCTACGTCGAAGACGCCGCGGAGGGAATTCTGGCCGCCGCCGAACGGCTCGAGAGCGCGGACCCCGTCAATCTCGGCTGCTCGAATGAAATCGGAATGAAGGAGCTCGCGGAGACGATCCGGCGGCTGACGGCGTACGAGGGCCGGATCGTGTGGGATACCTCCCGGCCGAATGGCCAGCCGAGGAGAAAGCTCGACGTCTCCCGGGCGGAGGCGCTTTTCGGGTGGAAGGCGACGACGCCGTTCGAGGAAGGGTTGAAGAAGACGATTGAGGCGTACCGGCGCGCGGCGCGCGCCGAATTATGAATTCTAAATTTTAAATTTTCAGGCTCGGAGAAGATCCAATTCAAAATTCAAAATTCAAAATTCAAAATTCCACCGTCGGCGTCATCGGCCTCGGCTACGTCGGCCTCCCGCTCGCGCTCGAGTTCGCCGAGCGCGGGCTTCCGCGTCCTCGGCTTCGACCTCGACCGCGACAAGGTCGCAGATCGATCGCGCGGCGAGGCGTCGTACATCGAGCACATCGCGGCCGAGCGGTCGCCGCGGCGGTCGGCGCGCGGCAGGCTCCGCGCGACGACCGACTTCGCTCGGCTCGCGCGACTGCGACGCGATCCTCATCTGCGTGCCCGACGCCGCTCGGCGCCACCGCGACCCCGACCTGTCGCTACGTCGTCGAGCGCGGCGCGACGAGATCGCGCGGCGCCTCCGGCCGGGCCAGCTCGTCGTCCTCGAGTCGACGACGTATCCCGGGCACGACCGCGAGGTGCTCCGCGCGATGCTCGAGCGCGCGGCCTGCGAGTCGGGCGCGACTTCTTCCTCGCGTTCTCGCCCGAGCGCGACGATCCCGGGCAACCAGAAATTCCCGACACGCAAGATCCCGAAGGTCGTCGGCGGCATCGACGCAGCCGTCGCTGAGATCGCCGCAGGCGCTCTATCGGCGGTCGATCGGATCACGGTCGTGCCGGTCTCGTCGCCCGAGGTCGCGGAGGCGGTCGAAGCTCCTCGAGAACATCTTCCGCGCGGTGAACATCGCGCTCGTGAACGAGCTGAAGATCGATCTTCGACGCGCATGGGCATCGACGTCTGGGAGGTGATCGACGCCGCGAAGACGAAGCCGTTCGGCTTCATGCCGTTCTATCCGGGCCCGGGCCTCGGCGGGCACTGCATCCCGCTCGATCCGTTCTACCTGGCCTGGAAGGCGGCGCGAGACGGGATCGCGGGCGCGCTTCATCGAGCTCGCCGGGCGAGATCAACACCTCGATGCCGCGCTACGTGGTCGCAGCGCACCGCCGAGGCCCTGAACGCGCAGGGCAAGAGCGTCAAGGGAGCCCGCATCCTGGTGCTCGGGCTCTCCTACAAGCCGGACATCGACGACGACCGCGAGTCTCCGTCCTTCGAGATCCTCGAGCTCTTTCGCGAGATGGGCGCGGAAATCGCGTACTGCGACCCGCACATCCCGGCTGCCCGAAGAGGGCGACGGCATCGGCTGGATCTGAAGTCGGTTCCGTGTTCCGCGGAGGAGTTTGGAAAATACGACGCGCTCGTGATCTCGACGGCGCACTCGCAATTCCTCGACCCGGAGCTCTACCGAAACGCGAGTCTCGTCGTGGACACTCGAAACGCCCTGCACCTGGCGTTCACGCCGCCGGTGGTGGTCGTCGCGCCTAGCGCGAATGATGAATTCTGAACGTCGAATTTTGAATTGAACATCCTGCCAGGCCCTCCTCTACCCCCTCTCCACCTGGAGAGGGGGCCGGGGGCTAGGTCAACCGAAGGCGCCGCCATGACCCCCATCCCCGATTTCGACGGCGTTCCCGTTCTCGTCACCGGCGGCGCGGGCTTCATCGGCTCGCACCTCGTGGACGCGCTCGTGGAACGGGGGGCCCGCGTAAGGGTTCTGGACAATCTTTCGACGGGTCGGCGTTCCAATCTCGCAACGGAGTCCGACCGTATCGAGTTCTTCGAAGGAGACATCCGCGATCTGGACGCGTGCCGGCGCGCGTGCGCGGGCGTGAAGTTCGTTTTTCACGAGGCCGCTCTGGGCTCCGTGCCGAGATCGATGAAGGACCCGGCGACGAGCCTCGCCGTGAACCTGAGCGGAACGGCGAACGTCTTTTCCGCCGCTCGCGACGAGTCGGTCAAAACCGTCGTCTATGCCTCGTCCTCGAGCGTCTACGGCGACTCCGCCGCCCTGCCGAAGCGAGAAGGGGAGGAGGGCCGGCCGCTTTCTCCTTACGCGCTTTCGAAGAGCATGAACGAAAGCCTCGCGGAGTGCTTCGCCCGGGTCTTCTCGATGAACGTC
>CAVZCI010000015.1:0-86200 GCA_963773815.1 uncultured Acidobacteriota bacterium | reverse complement strand
AAGCGCGGCCTTCGTCGATTCCGCGGCGACGGGCCTCCGGGATTCCGGCGCGCGGGAAGATCTCGCGCCGACGATCCTCGCCGGGCTCGGGACCCCGCCCGCGCGAAACCTGGAACGCTCTCCTCTCGCGGCCCTCTTCGCGGCCGGAGCGCTCGAGGAGCGCAAGGTTGCCACGTTCGGAAGCAGGATCTCGCGCGAGCCCGTGGCACAGGAATCAGCAACCGGACCGGAATACCTGGAGAAGCTCAAGTCCCTCGGCTACTTGGTTTGATGGCCGAGCAAGATGGGAGGCCCATGAAAGCCGTCTATTTCGAATCTCACGGCGGCAACGAAGTGCTGCGGATCGGGGAGCGGCCCGATCCCCCGGCCGGCCCGGGGAACGCAGTCGTCCGGATCCGTGCGGCCGCGCTCAATCATCTCGACATCTTCGTTCGCGACGGCCTTCCGAACGTGCCGATCGCGCTTCCGCACATTCCGGGTCGGATGGAGCGGGCGTCATCGAGTCGCTCGGTCCGGGCGTCGAATCTCTCCGGGTCGGCGACCGGGTCCTGATCCAACCGGGGCTCTATTGCAACGCCTGCGAATTCTGCCGCGCCGGGAGCAGAGCCTGTGCGTGGAATTCGCGCTCCTGGGAGAGCACGTCGCGGGGACCTCGCGGAGCGGGTCGCCCTGCCGTTCGCAACTCTTTTCCGGATTCCCGACGCGATGTCCTTCGAGCAGGCCGCCGGTTTCCGCTCGCGTACCAGCCCCCCTGGAGGATGCTCATCGGCCGGCGTCCTCGCCCGGTCGAGCCGTGCTGATCCACGGGATCAGCGGAGGCGTCGCCTGGGCCGCCCTCGAAATCGCGCTCCTCGCCGGCGCCCGCGTCTTCGTGACGTCTTCCGAGGAGGAAAAGCTCGCGGCGGCCCGCGCCGCCGGCGCGGAGGAGGCCTGGAATACCGAAGCGAAGACATCCGAAAGG
This sequence comes from uncultured Acidobacteriota bacterium, assembly GCA_963773815.1. Lineage (GTDB taxonomy): Bacteria > Acidobacteriota > Thermoanaerobaculia > UBA5066 > DATFVB01 > CAWEYG01. The sequence continues at coordinate 85,239 of CAVZCI010000015.1, read as the reverse complement.
CCGTCTTCACGGCCACGAAAAGCGGGGATGCGACGTGGTCGTCGACACCGTGGGCGAATCGACGTCGATGATATCTTTTCGGAACGTGACCAGGGGAGGGCGCATCGTGACCTGCGGAGCGACCTCCGGGCCGCACCCGAAGGAAGAGATCCCGCTGATCTTCTGGAACCAGATCTCGATCCTGGGCTCGACGATGGCGAATGACCGCGAATTCCGTTCGCTTCCTTCGGCCGTGTTCGCAGGGCGGCTCAGCCCCGCGTCGATTCGATCCTTTCGGTCGAATCGGTCCGCCAGGCGTTCGAGCGAATGGAATTGAGCAAGCAGCACGGCAAGATCGTCATCACGTTCTAGAGGAAGAAGAATGCCAGTTCCCCTTTCCCGCGCGCATGTCACCGACGAGATGAAGGGCGCGATCCTGCGCATCGTCGATTCGGGCCGATACATCCTGGGCCCCGAAACGCGGAAATTCGAAGAGGAGTTCGCGCGCGCGATCGGACGAAGCACGCGTCGCGTCAGCAAATGGCACGAGCACGATCCAGCTGACGTTGCTCGCGCTCGGTGTCGGACCGGGGCAGGAAGTCCTGGTGCCCGCGCACACCGCTTTCCCACCGTGAACGGTCTTGGACCGGCGCGACCCGGTGTTCGTCGACGTCGACGAGACCTATACGGTTTCCCCCCTCCGACCTCGAAGCGAAGATCACGCCGCGGACGGCCGGGATGGTCCCGGTGAACCTGTACGGACACCCGGTTCGAGTTCCCGAGCTACGGGCGCATCGCGGGCAACACGGGCTCTTCTGGATCGAGGACCTGCCAGTCGCATGGAGCCCGATTTCGAGGCGAGACGATCGGCGCGATCGGCGACGCGGGAGCGTATTCGTTCTATCCCTCCAAGACCTGACCGTCCTCGGCGACGGGGGAATGGTCACGACGAACCGCGACGATCTGGCGACGGCTATCCGGCAGCTCCGCGATCACGGCCGCAGCGACAAGTACACTCACGAGGTCGTGGGCTACAACATGAGATTCAACGAGATCCAGGCGGCCGTGGGACGCATTCAACTGGCGGAACTCCCGGGCTTTCGGAAAGGCGCCGGTCGCGCGCGCGGGGTTACTCCGAGGCCCTGAAGGACATCGTCGAAGTGCCGGTCGAGGCCGAAGGCGCGGAGCCTGTTTATCACCTCTACGTGATTCAGACCGACCGGCGGGACGAGCTGGCGGGGCACCTCTCGAAACACGGAATCGAAACGGGCGTCCACTACCCGATGCCGAACCACCGCCAACCGGCCACGCTGGCGCGCATCCAACCCCCGCCTTCGCCGCTGCCCGAGACCGAGCGGATCGTCGGAAGGATCCTCTCGCTTCCGATGTACGCGGATTGTCCGACTCCGACGCCGGCTTCGTCGTGGAAAAGGTGAGGACTTTTCGGAAATGAGCTCCCGGCCGCTTTCGGTGCTACAGATCCTCGAGAAGGGGCACTTCAACACGGGCTCTGTCGTTCAGATGTTTCAGCTCGCCGAGAACCTGAGCCTGCGCGGCCACCGGGTCGCGGTCGTTTCCCGCGGGACGGCCGATCCGCGAGCGGTGCCAGGCGGCCGGCATCGACTTTCTCGCCCTTCCGATGCGAAACGAATTCGACCTCGTTTCGGCGCCCGCCTGGCCCGGATCTATCGCGAGCGCGAAGTGGAAGCCGTTCACGTTCACAAAGGGATCGCGCATTCGATCGCGCTCGAGGCCACGTTCCTCGGGGCGCGCCGTCCCGTGATCGTCGTCAACCGGGGAGTCTCCTTCCCGCTCGACGCCTTCAATCGCATCAAGTTCCATGTCCGGCTCGGCGCGGTTGTCACGGTGTGCGAGGACATCAAGAAAGTCATCGTGGAGTCCGGCCGGCTGACGCCCGGGCAGGTGAGGGTCATTTACGCGGGGGTCGACCTCGCGGTGTTCGATCCCGCCCGTCTGACCGCGGAAAAGTGCGCGCGGAGTGGGGGATCGGTCCGGAGGAGTTGCTCCGTTCAGGTCGGCGCCCGGGAATGGAAGGGATGGAACACCGTCGAGGCCACGGCCATCGCGCGAAAGTCGGTGCCGCGGCTGAGAACGGCGATCGTGGCCTGCAGGAACGAAGAACAGAAGAAGGAAATCGTCGACTTCGGCGAGCCGGGGAGTGGGCGACGCGGTTCCCGGTCGGCCTTCGCTACGACATGCCGGACGTCCTGATGGCGGCCACGCGGCATCGACCTGTCCTACCAAGGGCTCGGCCTCACGGCACCTCGGGAGGCGATGCCGCTCAAAGCCGGTGATCGCGACCGCCGCGGGAGGCAATCCCGAGCCCGTCATCGATCAGGGATCGGGCCTTCTCGTTCCGGTCCGGACCCCGAAGCGGCGGCCCGGGCGATCGTCGCGATCGCGGGCGACGGCGCGCGGAGCCGGCAGCTCGCCCGGGCGGGCCGGGAGCGCGTCGAGGCCGGGTTCTCTTCCGACGTTCGTCTCCGCCGGATCGAGGAGTTGTACCGCGAGCTCGTTCGATGAAGGCTTCGCTTCTGCGGATCTTCCCTCGAACGAGCGGCCGCGGGAGCGCCTGGCGCGGCTCGGAGCGGAAGCGTTGAAGACCGAGGAGTTGCTCGCGATTCTGCTCCGGACCGGCAAGAAAGGGGAGGGCGCTCTCGCGCTCGCGCAGGCGATCCTCGCCGAGGCCGGCGGGGTCGGCCGGCTCGCGACGCTTTCGGTTCCCCAGCTCGTTAAAAGGAACCGGCTCGGCCCGGTTCAGGCCGTCACGCTCGCGGCCGCCCTCGAGCTCGCGAAGCGCGTGTCCAACGAGAAAGTCGAGCGGTTGAAGTTTTCGAACCCGGAAGTCGTCGAAGCCTACCTGACGGCCAACCACGCCCGCCACACCCAGGAGCGCACGGGCGCGCTGCTCCTCGATGCCCGGCACCGGCTGATCAAGGACCTGGAGTGCTACCGCGGAACGCTCGACCGGGCGCTCGTGGAGCCGCGCGAGATCTGCAAGAACGCGCTCCTGGAAGATGCGGCGGCGGTGATTTTGTACCACAATCACCCGTCGGGGGACCCGGCCCCGTCGGCCGAAGACGTGGAGTTCACCCGCCGCCTTCGGCGGGCCGCGGAGTCGATCGGGATCCGGCTCCTCGATCACGTGATCGTCGGCCGGACCGGCTGCGTTTCGCTCAAGGAGCGGGGAGTTCTCTGACCGAACAATGGGAAAGTATTACCTCACGACGCCGATCTACTACGTGAACGACCTTCCCCACGTCGGGCATCTCTACACGACCCTCGTCGCCGACACGGTCGCGCGTTTTCGCCGGTCGCGGGGGGAGGACGTCTACTTTCTCACCGGGACCGACGAGCATGGACAGAAAATCGAGCGCGCCGCCGCCGAGAAGGGCATCTCTCCGCTCGAGCTGGCGGACCGCGTCGTCTCGCGATACCACGATTGGTGGAAGACGCTTTCGATCACGAACGACGATTTCATCCGAACGACGGAGGAAAGGCACCGGATCGGCGTTTTCGAGCTGATCCGGCGGATCGAGGCCGCGGGCGACCTCTACACGGCGCGGCACGAAGGCTGGTATTGCACCGCTTGCGAGACGTATTACACGGAAAAGGAGCTCGTCGACGGGAAGCTCTGTCCGGACCATCGGACCCCGTGCGCCTGGCAGTCGGAGGAGAACGTGTTTTTCCGCCTGTCGCGCCATCAGGACGCGCTCCTGGCTCACTTCCGCGATCATCCGGCTTTCGTCTCCCCCGAGTCCCGCTTCAACGAGGTGCGTTCCTTCGTCGAGTCCGGCCTGAAGGACCTTTCGGTTTCGCGGACGAACCTGTCCTGGGGCATTCCGTTTCCGAACCACCCCGGCCACGTCGTCTACGTGTGGCTCGACGCCCTCGCGAACTACATCACCGCGCTCGGGTTCGGCGGCCCCGACGACTCGAACTACCGCCGCTACTGGGAAGATCCCGCCGGCGAGCGCGTCCACGTCGTGGGGAAGGACATCCTCCGGTTCCATGCGGTGTACTGGCCCGCGTTTCTCCTCTCGGCGGGACTGCCGCTTCCTTCGCGTGTCTGCGTCCACGGGTGGTGGCTCCGCGACGAAAAGAAATGTCGAAGACGACGGGAAACGTCGTTCGCCCCGAGGCCCTCGTCGCGCGCTTCGGCCCCGACGCTCTTCGGTACTTCCTCCTTCGCGAGATGGTTTTCGGGGCGGACGCGAATTTCTCCGACGAGGCTTTTCTCGACCGCTACAACGCGGATCTCGCGAACGGCCTCGGGAACGCGGTTTCGCGGGTCTCGCAGCTTTGCCGCAATTCGTTCGGGGGAACTCCTCCCGAGCCGGGCGAAGGCGAGGAGATCCGGCCGGCGGCGGAGGAGGCGGTGCGCGTCTTCTCCGAGTCGTTCGAGCGATTCGAGTTTTCCCGCGGTCTCGAAGCGGTCGCCGCGCTCTTGAAGACGGTCGACGGCTATCTCGCGGCGAAACAGCCCTGGAAAATCGCCCGCCTCGAAGGCGCGACGCCGCGCCTCTCGCAGATTCTCTACGCGGCCGCGGAAGGCGCGCGGATCGCCGCGGCATGCCTCGCGCCCGCGCTTCCCTCGATGTCGCCGAAGGCCCTCGCCGCGCTCGGAGCGGATTCTCCGCCGGCCGGGTCGGAGGCGGGCTGGGCGGGCTGCCGACCGGAAGGCCGCTGCCGGAAGCCGCGCCGCTCTTTCCCCGGGCGGACCCGAAGGAGTATTTCGAACGGAAGGAAGGATCGCCGATGGAACCGGAGCCCGAGAGTTCCCCGAAGATCACGATCGACGAGTTCCGAAGGATCGAGCTCAAGACGGCGCGGATACTCGCCGCCGAGCCGGTGCCGAAATCGAAGAAACTGATGCGGCTCGAAGTCGATCTCGGCGTCGAAAAGCGCCAGATCGTGGCCGGAATCGCGAACCGCTACTCCCCCGAGCAACTCGTCGGGAAGACCGTCATCATCGTCGCGAACCTCCAGCCCGCGACCCTCATGGGGCAACAGTCCAACGGGATGGTGCTCGCGGCCTCGCTCCCCGACAGCGGCGAACCGGCGCTCCTGGCGCCCGATTCGGAGGTTCCTCCCGGAACGGCGGTGAAGTAGGCCGGATGGGAACGCTCTGCGATTCGCACGGCCACGTCCAGATGCTGCCCCCCGCGGAGCTGCATGACGTTCTCTCGCGCGCGGAACAGGCCGGCGTGGGCCGGGTGCTGATTCCGGGAACCACCGTCGAGGACTCGCGGAGGGCGGTGGAGCTCGCCGACGGCGATGACCGCCTCTTTGCCGCCGTCGGGGTCCATCCCCACGAGACCGGCGGGTTCGATCCGGATCGCGACCTGAAGATCCTGGAAGACCTGCTCGCCTCGCGCAAGACGGTCGCGGTCGGGGAGATCGGGCTGGATTTTCACTACGACCACTCTTCGCGCGAGGCCCAACTCGCCGGCTTCCGCTCGCAGCTCGAGTTCGCCCGGGAGCGCTCGCTTCCCGTGCTCCTCCACAACCGCGAGTCCGGCGCCGCGATGCTGGAAATTCTCGAAGCCTCGGGGCGGCGCGAGAACGCGGGCGTCTTCCACTCGTTCACCGAGGACTCGGACTTCGGCCTTCGGGCGATCGGCCTCGGATACAAGATTTCCTATTCCGGAATGCTGACGTTCAAAGGAGCCGACAACATCCGGCAGAGCGCGCCGCGGACTGCCGCTGTCCGAAATGCTGGTCGAAACGGACTCTCCGTTTCTGGCGCCCGTTCCCCACCGGGGAAAGCGGTGCGAGCCCGCCTTCGTCGTCGAAACCGCCCGAAAGCTCGCGGACGTGAAAGGGGCGGCGCTCGAGGAGATCGCGGCGGCGACAACGTCGAACTTCGAGAAGCTCTTCGTTCGACGATGAGCCGTCCCGAGGACATCTTTCGGCAGATGTTCGAGCGCAACCGCGCCGTTCAGCTGCTGCCCGACCCCGAAACCGGCCGCATTTTGGACGCGAACCCGGCCGCCTGCGAGTATTACGGCTATTCGCGGGAGGACTGAAAGCGAAGTCGATCGAGCATCTCAACACGGCTTCACCGGGCGAGATCCAGCAGGAGCTCCGCCGGGCGGTGGCGGAGCAGCGAAATTACTTCCACTTCATGCACCGGCTCGCGTCCGGGGAGATCCGCGACGTCGAAGTGCATTCGAGCCCGGTCGATCTCGAAGGAGGAACGGTCCTTCACTCGATCGTTCACGACACGACCGCCTTGCGCGAAGCGGAATCCAAGTACAGGACACTCGTGGAGGGATCGCTGTCGGGTGTCTTCATCGCCCGGGAGGGCGTCTTCGTCTATGCGAACCCGAAGATGGCCGAGATTTTCGGATTCAGCGCCGAGGAACTGACGGCCTGCCCCATCTCCGAGGTCGTCGTCCCGGGCGACCGGTCGGCGGTGACCGAATTCCTGCTGCATCCGGTCGACGGCTCCGCCGAGAGCCTTCACTCCGCGTTTCGCGGCCGGAGGCGCGACGGAACCGAGATCGACGTCGAGGTCCTTTGTTCGCTGATGGAATACGGCGGAACGCCCCGCGGTCGTCGGCACGCTCCTGGACGTGACCGAACGGAGAAAGTCCGAGAAACTCCAGTCGGCCCTCTATCGCATCGCGGAGGAGACGGCCGCGGCGACCGATCTCGGCGAAGTCTACGCCGCGGTTCACCGAATCGTGGCGGAGCTCATGGACGCCCGGAACTTCTACATCGCGCTCCACGATGCCGGGGCCGGCACGCTGAGCTTTCCCTACCTGGTCGACGAGCACGACGCGCCGCCCCCGCCGCGGCCCCTCAAGAAGGGACTGACGGAGTATGTCCTGCGCACGGGACAGCCCCTTCTCGCGCCGCCGGAGGTGTTCGACGAGCTGCTCGCCCGCGGGGAAGTCGAACCCGTGGGATCGCCTTCGATCGACTGGCTGGGAGCGCCCCTGAAGAGCGCCGGCCGCACGTTCGGAGCGATCGTCGTTCAAAGCTACACCGACAGGACCCGCTTCACCGAGAAGGAGACGGAGCTCCTGAATTTCGTGTCGCAGCACGTCGCGGCGGCGATCGAGAGCAAGCGCGCCGAGGAGCAGATCAAGCACCTCGCGTTCCACGATCCGCTGACGGATCTTCCGAACCGGCTGCTCTTCCAGGATCGCCTGACCCTTTCCGTCGCGCAGGCGCACCGCGTCGGCGGAGGACTGGCCGTCTTTTTCGTCGATCTCGACCGATTCAAGGTCATCAACGACTCGCTCGGCCACTCGATCGGCGATCAATTGCTGCGGGAGATCGCGGGGCGCATCCAGGCGCTGCTGTGGGAAGGAGACACCCTCGCGCGGCTGGGGGGCGACGAGTTCATTCTGCTCATTCCGAACGTGATTCACGTGGCCGACGCGGTGCGAATCGCGGAGCGAATCCTGAACAGCTTCAAGAAGTCCCTGGAAGTGGGCGGCCAGGAGCTGTTCATCACCGCGAGCATCGGCGTGAGCCTGTATCCCTTCGACGGCCACGACGCCGAGACGCTCGTCCGAAATGCCGACATCGCGATGTACCGGGCCAAAGAGCGCGGCCGCGACAACTATCAGCTCTACACGCGGGAGCTCAACGAGCGGGCGCAGGTGCGGATGAGGCTCGAGAACGACGTTCGCGCCGCGCTTCGCAACGACGAGTTCACGCTGCTCTACCAGCCTCAGATCAACCTGGAGACGTCGAAGGTCGAGGGAGTGGAGGCTCTGATTTACTGGAAGCGCTCGCCGGACGGCCTCATCCCGCCCTCGGACTTCATTCCCCTGGCGGAGGAGACGGGCCTGATCCTTCCAATCGGCGCCTGGGTGCTTCGAACGGCCTGCCGGCAGCTCCGGGAATGGCTCGACGCGGGGCTGCCTTCGATTCGAATGTCGGTGAACCTGTCGGCGCGGCAGTTCCAGCAGCAGGGGCTCGTGTCGCAGATCGCGGAGACGCTCGACGACGCGGGCCTCGATCCCGCGTCCCTCGACCTCGAAATCACCGAGAGTATCGCGATGGACAACGCCGAACAGGTGCTCTCGACTCTCCGGCGCCTCAAGAATCTCGGCCTCGGGATCACGATGGACGATTTCGGGACCGGGTATTCGTCGCTGGGCTATCTGAAAAGATTTCCGCTCGACACGCTCAAGATCGACCGGGCATTCGTTCGCGAGATGGTCGCGGACCCGAAGGACGGCGCGGTCGTGCGGGCGGTGATCGATCTGGCGCACGGGATCGGCCTTCGCGTGATCGCGGAGGGGGTGGAAACCGAGGAGCAGCGCGAGATCCTTCGGGCGCTCGGTTGCGACGGGATGCAGGGATTTCTCTTCTGCCGGCCGATCGCTCCGAACGACCTGCGCGCACTTCTCGAGCGCGAGTCGGGTCCTCGTGAACACATCCCGCCAGCCCTGGAGCGCGCTCGAACGGCGGCTCGGCTACACCTTCCGGGACCCGGCGATGCTCATGCGCGCGCTGACGCATCGGTCGTTCGCGAACGAGAACCGCGCGCCGCGCGTCCAGCACAACGAAACTCTCGAATTCCTGGGGGACGCGGTGCTCGGCTTCGTCATCGGGGAGCTCATTTTCAAGAGTTTCCCGGCGCTGCAGGAAGGGGCGTTGTCGAAAATCAAGGCGCACCTGGTGTCGGCCGCGACGCTGTCCCAGAAGGCGAAGGATCTCGACCTCGGGTCGTTCCTCCGTCTCGGTTCCGGCGAGGCGCGCTCCGGCGGATCGAGCAAGGACTCGCTGCTCGCGGATGCGATGGAGGCGATCTTCGCGGCGATCTATCTCGACGGAGGCCTGCCCGCCGTCGGTCCGTTCATTTCCCGGGTGTTCGAGTCCGACGTCGCCGCGATCAACCTCGCGGATCTGTCGTTCCAGGACTACAAGACAGCGCTCCAGGAAACGGCTCAGCGCCTCGGCCTTCCGCTTCCCGAGTACCGGGTCGTCGAGGAAACAGGGCCGGACCACGAAAAGACGTTCTTGATCCAGGTCGTCTGGAACGGGGAGGCGTTCGCCGAGGGCTGCGGGCCTTCGAAGAAGGAAGCCCAGCGCCAGGCGGCCCGCGCGACGCTCGAGAAGCTGGGGAAGGTGTAAATCAGGACTTCAGCTTCGCGACGCGCTCGAGAAACCGGTCTGGAGGCTCGAAGCCGACGAGACGCGACCCCGGGACCTCTTTTCCGCTCGCGTCGAGAAAAACGATCGTCGGCATACCGATGATCCCGAATCGTCCGGAGAGCTCGACGGCCTCGGGCGAGTCGCCGCGGGTCATGTCGGCCTTGTACAGCGTCATCCCGGAGAGCGCCCGGCGAACGCGCGGATCGGCGAACGTCACGTCCTCGAGCTCGTGGCACGGAATACACCACTCGGCGGCGAAGTCGATCATCGAGGCGCGGCCGCCGGCGGCCGCGGCGGTCGCGGAAAACGGCTGGAAAGACAGGCGCGCCGTTCCGGCTGCCGGACGGGGGGTGAAATGCGCCGCCCCCGCGAGCAGGACGATCCCGCCTCCCGCGACGGCCGCGCGGGCGACGGCGGGAACGCGGGCCTTCAGGATGCCGACGAGCACGAAGGCTCCGCCGGCCGCGAGAATCGCCGGGAGCAGCCAGCTCCGAAGCGGCTCCGGGAGAACGGTCTGGAGGAAATACGCCGCCATCGCGAGGAGAACGAAACCGAAGACCTTCTTGATCTCCACCATCCAGGCTCCCGCCCGCGGCAGCCTGGAAAGCGCGCCGGAAAACGTCGCGAGGAAGAGGTAAGGAAGGCCGAGCCCGAGCGAGAGCACGAAAAACATCGCGAATCCGAGGAGAGGATCGCGCCGCGCCGCGACGAACGTCAGCAGGCCCAGGACGAAGGGGCCCAGGCAGGGGGCCGCCACGACGCCGACGAGCAGTCCCATTCCGAACGCGCCTCCGAGGCCGGTCTTCGCTCCCGCGCGGTTCATCAGAAAGCGCGGCGGGTTGATGTCGTACAGGCCGAACATCGAAAGCGAGAGCGCGACAAGGACGGCCGAGATTCCGGCAAGCACCCACGGCGACTGAAGCGCGGACCCGAACAGCTTGCCCGACAGGGCCGCCGCGACGCCGAGCGCCGAATAGGTCAGCGCCATCCCGAGGACGTAGGCCGACGCGAGGCCGAAGGGCCGTCCCGATTTTCCCGCCGACTGCCCGCCGAAGAATCCGATCGTGATCGGGATGATCGGGTAGACGCACGGCGTGAGGTTGAGCGCGAGGCCGCCAAGAAAGAGAAACGCGAAGAACAGGACGAGCCCCTTCGACGAAAGGACGGCCGCGAGATCCGGACCGCCGCCCGCGGGCGGGGGCCCCGCGCTCCCGGGTGCGCCGGGTTCGGAAGCCGAGGCCGCTCCCGCGCCTTTCGGCGCGGCGGAGGCGACGTTGATCGAGGTCCGGAAGGCCACCCGGGCGGGGGCCAGGCACTGCTTGTCGTTGCAGGGTTGATAGGAAAAGGTGCCGGCGATCTCGCGAGCCCCGGCCGCGGCAGAAGCGGCCGAGCCCTGCCCGGTGACAGTGATCGTTCCCTCGTAGACGGCAAGGGGCTTGTCGGCGAACGAAAACTTCACCTGTTTCGCCGCGGGATAGCGGAGCTCGGCGAACGTGATCCCGGCGAGCGGTTCGAGGGAGACGTTCGTCGGGATCAGATAGTCCTCCGAGGGCCGGTGGGCGTTCACGTGCCACCCGGCGCGGAGATTCGCCGTGACGACGAGAGAGAAGGTTCCGCCCGGGGCCACGGTGGCCGGCGAAACGGACGCGCGAACCTCGACGAGTGAAGCCGCGGGCTGGGCGAAAAGCGACCCGCCGACGAGCAGGAATGCGGCGGCGAGACCCTTCATTCCGATTTCGGCTTTTCGGCGCCCATCTGATCGAGGTACATCTTCGCCTGATCCTTGAGCTTGCTCGCGGGATGGCGGGTCATGAAAGCCTGAAACCCGCGCCGCGCCTCGTCGCGCTTGCCCTGGGCGAGCGCGATCTGCGCGCGGAAGAGCTCGCCCCTCTCCCGGAAGGCGGCGTTTTTCGTGATCTTGAGAAGTGTATCGACCGTGGCTTCCGCCTCCGTGAAGCGCTCCCGTTCCATCTGCGCCGACGCGAGATACGCAAGGGCTTCTTCCCGGATTCCCTCCGGAGACTTCGGAGAGGCGGCGCGCTGGAGGCGCGGGATCGCTTCTTCGGAGTCGAAGCGCCGGAACAACTCCGCTCCGAGCAGGAGCTCGGACTTCGCGTCGTGGATCGTTTCCGGCTCATGCACGAGCTTCAGATTGAGGTGGTCCCAGGCCACCATCGAGTTGTGGAGGTGAGTGTAGAAGGCCCTGTCGTTGTCGAACCCGACCATCCGAAAGATCAGGGCGCCCCCGGGGGAGACGACGAGAACCGCGGGCGTGTCGTTGATCTGGTATCGGCTCTTGAGCTCGGAGGCTTCGGCCCCGTCGAAGTCGAGCTTGACGGGCGCCATCCGGAGCAACGCCATTTCGAAGTTGGCGGAAGGGTAGAGGAGGCCGTCCATGCGGAAGCAGTTTCCGCATTCCTTTCGGGTGAACTCGACGAACACGACCTTTCCCTGGTCCTTCGCCCGCTGCCGCGCGTCGTCGTAACTCTTCGCCCAGACCGCGCGGCCGGGAGTGTCGGGCGGGGCGTTCGCGGCGGCGGCCCGAGGGGGGGCGGCTGTCGCGCCTGCACCTGTCGGCGCGGCGGAGTGCGGGGGGGCTGCGGCGTTCTGCGCGAACGCGGGCCCGGCGAGAGAGGCCGCGATCAGAGCGGCGGTGAAGGTGGCTGTTTTCAAAAATCCTCCGCTGAACGATGGCTTTCCGATCAGGTTGCAGAACATTTTCGCTGACGAGCCCATTCCCGTAAAGCTTACCCCGGATTGACGGGGCCACGACCCTCTGTTATTTTGCCCGCCTCGCGACTCTTGGAGTGTCGCCTTTCGGCTATGTGGTGTGTTGCCTTGCGTCCTTGCCCAGGTAGCTCAGTCGGTAGAGCGAGGGACTGAAAATCCCTGCGTCGGCGGTTCAATTCCGTCCCTGGGCACCACCCGTGGTCCCTCGCCGCGGGCGATCCTGACGATATCGACGCGCTGGAGGTGTTCTACCTTCGCTGGCGGGAAGCACGGGGAAAGAGTACAATTCGCGGCAACGGAACGAAGATCCGGGAGGTGATGGCATCGCAGTGAGAGACCGGTTGTCGGTGAAGAATTTTCTTGGAAACTTGTGGAATTTGAGTGAGGAGATTTTAGTGAAAAAGACGTTGACCTATCTGCTGGTGGTCGTGGCGGTGGTGGCAGTGGCCTCCAGCGCGATGGCCGTGACCTGCACGATCGATCAGCACCCGGCCGCGACGCTCCTGGTGCCGTATTTCCAGGTGCATCTGAATGCCGACGGATCGGTGGACACGAGCGCCACGCGAACCGACACGCTGATCACGGTTGTGAACGCGTCGAGCGCAGCCACGCTGGCTCACGTGGTGATCTGGAACCGGCGTTCGGTTCCGCTTCTGGACTTCAACATCGCGCTGACGGGCTATGACATCGTCGGCTGGTCGATGGAAGACGTGCTGACGGGAATCATTCCGAGCACGCCGGACAACGGAACGTATGTGAGCAAGGACGTGTGCCAGAGGAACCCGAAGGCGCAGGCGTACTCCACCGACGGACCGGACACGGATGGATCGTTCCTGCGGTTCCGGCCGTCCAACGACACGACGGGCCAGGACAACAACCAGGCGACGACGCAGTACAGCTCGCCGGCGTTCGGGGCGGACTTTGCGGCCGACCTGGCCGACGCTCTGGACTACGACTCCAACTGGGACTGCGACGGCGACGGCGATGACGGATCGGCGCCGGATGGCGACATCACGGGCAGCGCGGTTTCCGGCAACGGGAACCTGTCGGGCTACGTGACGATCGACATGGCGAACTTCTGCAGCCTTTCCAACCCGTCGGTGGGAGCGTACTGGGATCAGGACGCGGCCGGCTGGGAGAACAACCTGTTTGGCGACTACATCATCGTGACCAACAGCGGCATCCCGACTCTGGGAGCCTCCACGGTCCAGATCGAAGCGGCGCTCGACACGGTTTCCATGGGAGGCTTTGTCATCCTGCTGCCGCCGCCGGTGGCTCCCGTTGAGACCCAACCCACCCTCGGGGGAGGGGGTTCGTTCTTTCCGCTCGGCTACGATGTGTTCAATTACCCGCCCTTCGAAAACGTCGAGACGTCGCCGGTTCGGACGTTCTACGCCCGCTACTGGGAAGACACGACGGGCTACAACTTCGCCGATACGGGCGTGATCAACAACGGAGACGAGGGCAACTACATGGCGGCCGTGTTCCCCTTCGTTTCGGAGACCTGGGGCGATCAGCGCGAGCCGCTCGGAGTTCGATACGGCGTCCGCTACTTGAACAGCGGCGGTCTGAGCTCGAACCTGCGGGTGTGGCGCGCCTCGGCCGACGACCTGACGGATCTGACGGGAAATTCCTGCACCGCGAAGGAAGCGGCGATTCTGGCGACGGTATTCGACTCGGATGAAGGAACGCAGCAGATCAACGGCTGCCCGTCTCCGTGCCCGAAGACGTCGTTGAACTTCCCCTACGAAACGCAGCGCACGGGAGTCGATCAGATCGGCGCGCTCGCGGTCAACGGTTGGGCGTACATGAACTTCCTCGGCGCGGAGAGCAACGTCTCCTCGTCGAAGGATCTCGACCAGGCGTGGGTCGACTACGAGATGTCCTCGGGTGTCGCGTTCGTCAACGCGAGCGTCCCGGGCACGCAGCTCGATCCCAGCACCTGCCACCCGGAGGGGCTCACCGATCTCGACACGTATCTCGAGGCCGCCTTCGGGTTCTATCCCTGGCCGGTAGGGCTGGGCCACAACTAAGTTTCGGTATCTGTCCGGTTCGGTGGGCGGGGGGCAACCCCCGCCCACTTTTTTTGGCTCTCAATAACGAGCGATCGTCGGGTCGATCACTTGCGCCCACCGGTCGATCCCTCCCGCGAGGTTGCGAGCCTTCCGGAACCCCGCCTGTCGCAGGAGCTCGACCGCGCGCGCGCTTCGGACGCCCGTGCGGCAGTGGACGACGATCTCGTCGGCGGTCGAGAGGCGGTTCAGGTTCTCCCGGAGCGAGCCGAGCGGAATCCTGACCGAGCCGGGCAGCGAGCTGATTTCGATTTCGTGGGGCTCCCGCACGTCCAGGATGACGAGCTTCTCGCCGCGGTCCATTTCCTTCTTGAGATCCTCGACGGTCACCGACGGCACTCCCCCGGGGGCCTGCTCGGTTCCCGCCCGCGGGACGCCGCAGAACTCTTCGTAGTCGACGAGCTCCCGAACGGACGGGTTCGGCCCGCAGACGACGCATTCGGGGCTCTTTCGGAGCTTCACCTCGCGAAATTTCATGCCGAGGGCGTCCACGAGGAGCAGGCGGCCGACGAGCGGCGAGCCCGCTCCGAGGACGAGCTTCACGGTCTCGGTCGCCTGGATGACGCCGAGCAGGCCGGGCAGGATCCCGAGGACGCCCCCTTCCGCGCACGAGGGGACCGTTCCGGGAGGCGGAGGTTCGGGGTAGAGGCAGCGGTAGCAGGGCCCGCCGGGCGCGGCGAACACCGAGGCCTGTCCCTCGAACCGGTAGATCGAAGCGTAGACGTTCGGCTTGCCCGTCATCACGCAGGCGTCGTTGATCAGGTAGCGGGTGGGGAAGTTGTCGGTGCCGTCGGCCACGAGGTCGAACTTCCGAAAGATCTCGAGCGCGTTCGCCGAGGTCAGCCGTTCCTCGAACGGGAGGAAGCGAACGTGCGGATTCGTGTCGCGGATCCGCTCGGCGGCCGATTGCAGCTTCGGGCGGCCGACGTCCTTCGTCCCGTAGAGGATCTGGCGGTGGAGGTTGGACTCGTCGACGACATCGAAGTCGATCATTCCCAGCGTTCCGACGCCGGCCGCGGCGAGGTAGAGAGCGAGCGGCGAGCCCAGGCCCCCCGCTCCGACGCAGAGCACCCGGGCCGACCGGAGCTTCTGCTGCCCGGCCAGCCCGACTTCCGGCATGAGGAGATGCCGAGAATAGCGGCGGAGCTCTTCGGGAGAAAACGGAGCGGGCATCGAGTGAACGCCCGGCTACGAGTGCGCCGGGATCGGGGCCTCCGGTTGGCTGCCTTCGCCGGCCGCGCCGCCCGCTTCCCTGTGGTGTTCCTCCGGGTCTTCCCGTCCCTGCTTGAGCTTCGCGACCTCGGCGTCGGTCAACTGCGGGAGGTGGTGCACGAACGCGACGATCTTCCAGATCTCGGCCTCGGAATGGGTGGGGGAAAAGGCCGGCATGCCGGTCATGCGGATGCCGTTCGAAACGATCCAGAATAACTGGCCGTCGCTCATCTTCTGGGTCCCTTTCATGTCGAGCATCGGAGGAGCGGGGTTGAGGCCCTTGGAGAACTCCGCGCCGTCGATGGACCGCGCGCCGTGGCAATCGAGGCAATTCTCCTTGTAGTGAGCCAGGCCGACGGCGAGAGCGCCGGGATCGTTCGCGAACGGATTCGTCTTCTCCGGGGCATGCTTCTCGATCGAGCGATCGGAGACTTCGCCGAGCCAGTGGTCGATCGTGTCGTTGATCCCCCCGTGGCTCGTGGCCGCGACGCTGATCCGCCCGCTCGTTGCGGCCAGGTAGGCGACGGCGAGAAAACCGGCGATCCCGACGATGATTCCGAGAATGAATCTCATGCGCTTCCTCCCTGGGAATCGTACCATCCGGTATCAAGCAAGCCCTGTGCCGCACAACGAGGCTTGCGGCGCAGGGGAGCCCCGATCACACCTTCTCGATGCTGACCGTCGTGTTGTAGTCGGGCTCGAGGGACTCGGGGTCAATGCGGTCCGCGGGAAGAAGGACGAGGCCTTCGGGCCAGTGGACCTGGAGATTTCCGTCCTTGATCCGCTCGATCTTCACGGTCGCGAGAAGGTTCCCCGAGTCGGAGACGAGCCGGACGGTTTCCCCTTCGCGCAACCCGAGCGACGCCGCGTCGGCGGCGGAGATCAGGACGTCGCCCCGTTTCGCGCCGTTCAGGGGATCGATGTCGCGCTGAATCATCGAATTGAATTGCTTTCCCCGCCGCGTGGAGAGCCGGAACGGACGGCCGGGCGCTTCGGCGGGAACGGCGAGAGCGGAGAATTTCGCCTTTCCATCGGAGGTCGCGAAGACCCCGCCGGAAAAAAGCCGCGATCCGCCCCACTGGAACTGGTCGCCCGCCCGGCGAAGGCGTTCGATCCCCGCGTAGAGCGGGACGGCCTCGGAAATCTCCGCTCGGAGCTGCTCCGATGATTCGATGCGAAGAAGGTTCGCGTCGTCCGGACGAACCCGCCGCGCGACTTCGGCGAAGGCCTCCCACTCCGGTTTCGCGCTGCCGATCCGCCGCCCGGGAACTTCCGGCGAGAAAATGATCCGGCGCTCGGTCGAAGTCTCGGTCCCTCCGCCCGGCGATTCGTAGCGCGTCGTGGCGGGAAAGAGGAAAACAGAGTCCCGGGCGGGAACGAGCATCTGCGGGGAGAGGACGACGTCGTGGTGGATGCGCGTCCCCGCCCCCTCGAGCGCCGCTCGAGTTCGGGCCGGATCGGGAAGCGTGTCCAGAAAATTGCCGCCGACGATCCAGAAGACGTCGATGTCGCCGCGGGCCGCGGCGTCGACCTGCTCCGCCGCCGAATATCCCTTCGAGTCGGGAAGCTCGAATCCCCAGGCGCGCCGGTACCGTTCCCGGGCCGCGGGCTCGAGGTTCGGCACGCAGCCGACTTCGGCTCCTCCCTGAACGCCGGAATGCCCGCGAATCGGCATCAGGCCGTTGTTCTGGCGGCCGAGGTAGTGGCGGGCGAGCCCGACGTTGACGAGGGCTTCGATCGTCTGCGTTCCGTGCACGTGCTGTGTCAGGCCCATCGACCAGACGAACACGGCGTTTCGGGCGTCGCGAAGCATCTCCGCGAAGCGGCGCATCTCCGCGCGCGTCATTCCCGACCCCGATTCGAGAACGTCCCACGGCGCGCGAAGCGCGGCGGAACGCGCGTCGTCGAAACCGGACGTGCTTTTCTCGATGAACGCCCGGTCGATCCACCCTTCCTCGCACAGGACCCGAAAGACTCCGAGCAGGAAGGCCAGGTCTCCGCCTGTGTCGACGGGAAACCAATCGTCGGCCATTCTCGTGCCGAACAGCGCCGACTCGGGCACCGAGGGGACCCAGTAGCGATCGAGGCCCGGCTCCCGGTACGGATTGACGACCGCGACACGCGCTCCCCGGCGGCGCGCCTCGACGAGGTATTTCATCGTCACGGGCTGGTTGTTCGCGGCGTTGGCTCCGAAAAATACGATGAGGTCGGTCCCCAGCCAGTCGGAATAGCTGCAGGTCGTCGCGCCGTGTCCGACCGTCTTCTTCATCGCGGCGGTCGAGGCCGCGTGGCACAGCCGGGCGGAATTGTCGACGTGATTCGTCCCGAGGAACCGCGCGGCCTTCTGGGCGGCGTAATAGTGCTCGTTCAGGATTCCGCGCGACGTCAGGTAGACGGCGAAGCGGCCCGCGTCCGTGGCGCGGATTGTCTCCGCCGCCGAATCGAAGGCTTCCTCCCAGGAGATCTCCCGGAACCCGCGCTCTCCGTTGCGGCGCAGCATCGGGCACGGGAGGCGCCCGAGCTCGCGCAGCTCGCGGGACGTGAGGGAAGAAAGGGGGCCGACATCGCGCAGGACTTCGGGGTCGAGGGCGGGAGCGGTGTTGAGCCGCAGGAGCTCCAGCCGGACCATGCAGAGGTGCGTTCCGGGAATCGTCCAGTCCGTCATCCCGGCCGTGCCGAGCGCGCAGCCGTCGCAGGTCCCCTGGCGGAGGATTCTCCACGCGTAGGGAAGCTGGTCCCTGTTTTCCCATGCCACGCGGGCCATTTCGCGAAAGTGCTTCGGTTTCGTGTGGCCCAGGCCCGCCGGCGAAGCGGAAGCCCGGAGAGTTGGTTTCGGTGGCACCGCGGCATTCTACGGCGTTCCGGGGAATTTCTTTCTGCAGGAGGGAGTTGGAAACTTCATGAAGGCGATGGTGGGTCTGATCGCGCTCCTTCTTCTCCCCGCCGCTCCCGCCTCCTACCGAATCGACCTGAAGGGCGGAGGAACGTACTGGTCGGCCTCGAAACCCGGCGAGCGATCCGGGCGGTACGTTTTTCGGACCGCCGACGGAACCGTGATGAGCGTTCGGGTATCGGACGTCGCGCGGGTTCGACGGGCAGCGACGCCCGGAAAACCGGGAGACACCCTCGATGTCGGTCCGACCTCTCCGGCGGCTGCCGCCCAAAACCAGAAGGTCGTCGCGGAGCAGCTGCGCGCGGCGCGACGCCGAAAGCCCAAAGGCTTGTTGAAGCAGTATCCTTATCGGCCCGGGGTCGGAGAAGCGTATCCGGCGTCGCCAAACGACTACCGGGTCGGGAAAACATTCGCGTTTCCCCCGTCGGGCAAGGTGTACGAAGGGCCCGCCCCGACGAACGTTCCGGAGGGCTCGGCTCCGACGAACGTTCCCGAGGGGTCCGCGCCGATGCTCGAGCCTCCGCCCCCGCCTCCGCACCGCTAGTCGGGAGAAGAGCCTGCTAAACTCGCGTCCCGGTTTTCCCGAGATGCGCAAGTCAGAAAACGAGTCCCGCACCGACGCGCCCGAGGACGGGCGCAGGGCGCGCCCTCTCGGCGACGGGGCGCTGCTGCTCGACTGGCCCGCCGCGTCCGACATCGACGCGAATCGAAAAGCGAGGTCGATCGCGGAGCGGCTCGATCGGGCGTCGCTTCCCGGTTTCGAAGAGTGCGTCGTCGGCGCTCGAAGCGTCCTCCTGGTTTTCGATCCGCTGCAGTTCGACCGGTCGTCCGCCCTGCGCCTGGCGCGGTTCTGGGAGAACGACTTCGCGATCCTTCCCGCTCCCCGCCTGCACGAGATCCCGGTTTGTTACGGATCGAACGCCGGGATCGACCTGGAGGAAGTCGCGGCGGCGAAGGGAATCGGCGCCGGCGAGTTCGCGCAGATTCATTCCTCCGCGGAATACCGGGTCGCTTTCCTCGGCTTCACCCCCGGCTTTGCCTACCTGACCGGCCTGCCGCAGGCCCTCGCGTCGCCCCGCCTGGCGACGCCGCGCCTGTCCGTCCCGTGGGGCTCGGTCGCGATCGGCGGTTCCTACACCGGGATCTATCCCTCGACGACTCCCGGGGGCTGGAAGCTGATCGGCCGCACTCCGTTGCCGCTTTTCGATCCCTCGCGAAATCCGCCGGTGAGGCTGTTCGCCGGAGATCGCGTGAAGTTCGTCCCGATCGAGGAGTGGCGCTTCGGGGCGCTCGCGGCCGGCGGAGCGTGGCCATGATCGCGCTTCGAGTGCTGCACGGAGGACTGCTGACGACGGTCCAGGACCTCGGCAGGCCCCGCTGCCGGAGATGGGGTGTCGCTCCATCCGGCGCGGCCGACCCCTACTCGGCGCGGCTCGCGAACGCGCGAGTCGGCAATCCGGAGGGGGCCGCGCTTCTGGAGATGACCGCGTCGGGAGCCCGATTCGAGGTCGTGAGAGAGATCCGAATCGCCGTCGCCGGCGCCGACATGCCGGTTCTTCGAAACGGCTCCGAGTTCGATCCGGGCTCCTCCCTCCCGCTCGCCGCCGGAGACGTCCTCGAATTCGGCGCCGCCCGGGCGGGATTTCGAACGTATCTGGCCCTCGCCGGCGGCCTCGACGTCCCCGAGATCCTGGGCAGCCGCTCCACGCACCTCTCGGCCGGATTCGGCGGCTGGAAGGGACGCAAGCTCGAAAGAGACGACGGGATCGGCGTCCTCAATGGAGGAGCCGCGGGGACGCCGCGCCGTCTCTACCCATTCGCGCTGCCGGCGTCCCCGGCCGAGCTTCGGGCGATTTCAGGGCCCCAGCGGGAGAGCTTTCCGCCGGAAGCCGTCCGCCGTTTTTTCGAAACGGAATTTCGGGTTTCGTCGCGCTCGAACCGGATGGGTCTGCGCCTCGAAGGCGAGAGGCTTCCGGGGGCGCGCGGCGCGTTCGCCGCGGAAACCGCCGCGCTCCCGGAGATGGCGCCCGAGGGATCGGTCGCCGGCGCCGTCCAGATTCCCCCGGGCGGCGAGCCGATCGTGCACATGCCGGAAGGTCCCGTGACGGGGGGCTATGCGAGAATTGCCGGCGTCATTTCCGCCGACCTGGGAATCGCCGGCCAGCTCCGGCCGGGCGGCCTCGTCCGCTTCCGGCAGGTCACGCTCGAGGAGGCCTTGCGGGCCCTGCGCGAACGGGAAATGATGTTGGAGGGCAGCGCCGGATGAGCGGGGAAGTCGACCTGAACGCGGACCTCGGAGAGGGATTCGACGACGACGCTCTCCTGCCGTTTCTCACATCCTGCAACGTCGCCTGCGGCGCGCATGCGGGAAGCGCCGAGACGATGCGATCCACGCTTTCGGCGGCCCGGCGTCTCGGCGTCGCGTGCGGCGCACACCCCGGTTACCCCGACCGGAAAAATTTCGGCCGCCGCGAAATGCCGCTGACGCTGGCGGAGCTCTCCGCGACGATCTCCGACCAGATCGACCGGATCCTCGAGGCGGCGTCCGACACCGGAGCCGTTCTTTCGCACATCAAGCCGCATGGAGCGCTTTACCACGGCGCCAATCGCCGCAGCGACACGGCGCGCTGCTTCCTCGAGACGGTCGCGCGCCGCCAGCCGGCGTGGATCGTCGTCGGCCAGGCGGGGTCGCTCCTGCTCGACGAGGCTCGCCGAATGGGGCTGCGCGTCGCGGCGGAGGGATTTGCCGACCGGCTCTACCTGGAAGACGGCACGCTCGCCCCCCGCGGCGTCGCCGGGGCCGTGTTCGATTCGCCCGAAAAGGTGGCTGCGCAGGCGCTGTCTCTCGTGGCCGACGAGTCGGTGCGAGCGTCGAACGGCGCGCGCCTCTCGGTGAGGGTTCAGACGATCTGCCTGCACGGCGATACTCCGGGCGCCGCCGCCTTCGCGAAGGCGATCCGGGCCCGGCTTCAGGAAGCGGGGGTTGAGATCCGCCCGCTGGCGCGCCTCGGGAAATGAGCCGGGGCGAGCGGCGTCAGGGAGAGAGCGGTTCCGTGATCGCGGAGAGTGCCCGGCTGGTGTCCCGGCCGGCCCGTTTCCCGGCGTAGAGAGCTCGGTCGGCGGTGTCGAAATAATCGTGCTCGGGCGCGCTCGCGACGTCCGAAGCAATTCCAATCGTGACCGTGACCGGCATTGCCGTGGCCCCCAGCCGCGACGTCCGGGTCTTTTCGAGGATCCTTTCCGCCACCCGCTGAGCGGCCGCCGATTCCGCGCCCGGCATGAGAAGGACGAATTCGTCTCCGCCCCACCGGGCGGCCGTGTCGTCGGTCCTCTTCTCGCTCTCCAGGATCCCGGCCACGTGTCGCAGCGCGTCGTTCCCGATGGCGTGCCCCCATCGGTCGTTGATCGTCTTGAGGGAATCGATATCGACGAGGAGGAGCGACAGGGGCTCGCGGAAGCGAAACGACCGTCCCACCGCGCGGCGGTATCGCTCCTCGAACTCGCGCCGGTTCCCGAGGCCGGTCAACTCGTCGTGGACCGCCAGCTCGCGGAATTCTCTTTCGGAGGCCGCGAGCCGGTCGGCCCGCCTTCCGGCCAGAAATCCCAGGACTCCGAAGACGAGGCTGGTTCCGATGAGTTCGTAAACGTAATAGAAGAGATGGGTCCGGATTTCCGCGGCCGTGCTCACCGTTCCGGTCGCGAGCCGAATCAGGAGCGCCCCGAGGGGCGCTCCCGTACCCGATGCGATCCCGACGAGCGTGTAGAGGATCGTGTAGCGCATGGGGCTACCTCCGGTTCATGCGGCCTACTTCGAGACGTGAGCCCCTTCGATGAGCACAGGATAGGCGTATCCCGCTCCGAAATCCTGATCCGTTTTCACCGTTCCCCGGATCAGGACGACGTCCCCGACGACGGCCGTTTCGGCGGTCGTCACCGTCAGATCGTTGTCCTTGCGTTGCGCGCTGCCCGATCCGTCGCGCAGGTGAATCCAGTTGCGTCCCATGATGCCCGCGAGGAACTTCACGACTTTGCCGCGCACGACGACCTGCTTGTCTTTCAACACCGCGCGTCCGGCGAAGATTTCGGCGATCGTCTTCCCGTTGCTTCCCGTCGCGCGAGAAACTTTGATGTCGCCGACGTCCGCGGGTCCGCGGGCCGCCGCCGCGTGTTGCGCCGCCATCTGCCCGAGCCGGGGGTCGGACGTGTCGGGGTGCCCCGCGGGAAGCGGTTCCGCCGGTTCCGTTCCGGCCGCGCCGAGCGTGCCGAAGAGGATCCGGTCGAACTTTCGATGGAGCGTGTTGCTCTGGAAGCCTTCCATCGGGATCGCGTTGACGACCGTGACCGTCGATCCCTTCGTGACCTTCGACTGATTGACGGCCGCCCACACCTCGCTTCCCGAGACCGAAAGCTTGAGATACGTGTAACCGCCCGAGTCCATCGTCTCGAGGATCCTTCCGGTCACGTTGGTCGTCGGCGGGGCAGGGGCGGGCGGAGCCGAAGCCTGGGGCGCGGCGCCCGGCGACGGGCCGTTCGATTGCGAGACGGGCTTCTCCCTCACGTTCTCGCCCCGGCAGGCCGCAAGGACTGCAACGAGCATCAGGGTCACAGGGATTCGCATGGCGTTCTTCTCCTTCCGGTCGAATTCGCGGGCGCCTGTCCCGAACTCAGACCACGATCTTCCTATATTACAAGGAGTTGACGAGCTTCGCCGTCCGGCCGAATTGCTCGACTGGGCCGAATCGACTAAAAGGATCAAAAGGCTCATTGAAATTAAGCCGTTTGCATCATGCGAGACGGACGGGCCGAGATCAGACTTACGCTCAGGTTTGGAGGACGATCAATGCAATTCTTGAAACGAGCTGCTCTCCTTGGACTCACGGCCGCGGGTATCGCACTGCCGCTGCGTCGCGACATCGCGAACCCCTCGCCCCCTTCGATGACCGGTCGCGGCGGCTCGAGTGCCGTGAGAAAGGTCTACGGCGTCAATGACGCCGAACGATACATGTCCGAGGACCAGATCGGATATGTCCGGCCCGGACTGAACGTGACGGTCAACAGCATCACGATCCCGGCCGACCGGCGGCCCGTCGTCGATTTCTCTCTGACCGACGACAAGGGCCAGCCGCTCGATCGCCTCGGCAACGCGACGCCCGGCCCGATCTCGCCGAGCTTCATCCTCGCCTGGTGGGATCCGGCGACGCGGCATTACACCTCCTACACGACGCGGTCGGCCACATCGCTTCCGACGAGCCCGCATCCGGGCGTCACCGTCACCCAGGCGGGCACCGACTCGGCCGGCAACGCGGGTTTCACCGATCTGGCTCTCGGCCATGCGACGTACCGCTTCAAGACCGTGCTTCCCGCCGGCTTCGATCAGACGATGACGACGACCCTCGGCATCTACGCGACCCGCAACCTGATCGCGGAAGACATCCTGGACAAGAACTACTACGCGAACGTCGAATTCGATTTTCGTCCCGACGGCGGAACCGTGACGGACGTCTGGGACAAGACGAACAACGCCACCTGCAACAACTGCCACAATCCTCTTTCGGCCCACGGTGGATCGCGCCAGGACGTCAAGCTCTGCGTCCTGTGCCACCAGCCGCAGTCCGTCAACCCGGACACGGGCAACACGGTCGACTTCAAGGTCCTGATCCACAAGATCCACGACGGCGCGAATCTCCCCAGCGTCGCCGCCGGGACGCCGTATCAAATCATCAACAGCCACGGCAATTCCGATTTCTCGACCGTCGAATTTCCGCAGGACATCCGGAATTGCACGAAGTGCCACACGCCGACCGCCACGCAGGGCACCAACTACTTCACATATCCCAGCGCCGCCGCCTGCGGCTCCTGCCACGACGACGTGAATTTCGCGACCGGTGAGAACCACAAGGGCGGAATCGCGCTCGACGACACGAAGTGCGCGACCTGCCACGAGCCGCAGGGAGTCGAATTCGACGCCTCGATCATCGGCGCCCACACGATCCCGCTCAAATCGACGCAGCTCGCGGGCCTGAACGCCCAGATTCTGAGCGTGACGAACTCCCAGCCGGGCCAGAACCCGACGGTCACGTTCAAGATCACGAATAACGACGGCTCCGTCGTCGATCCGAAAACTCTCGGCTCGAACGCGAACGTCGTGATCGGCGGTCCCACGGTCGATTACAGCCTCGCGACGCCCTTCCGGGAAAGGGTCGACGGCGCCTCGTTCAACGGAACGATCGCGACGTACACGCTGAAAGCGGCACTGCCGCAGAATGCCTCCGGGACATGGCTCGCGAGCATGGAAGTCCGGCGCACCGTGAAGATCAACGTTGGCGACTCGGACCAGAACCCCTCCGTCACGGAGGGCGCGACGAATCCCATCTTCTATTTCACCGTGACCGACGGCGCCCCGGTTCCTCGCCGCACCGTCGTGGATCTCACGAAATGCAACGTCTGCCACGACCGGCTGGCTCTCCACGGCGGCCAGCGCTTCGTGGTCGAGGAGTGCGTGGCATGCCACAATCCGAACGCCAACGACAGCGCGTTCCGCCCGGCAGACAAGGGCTCACCCGAGTCGATCTCCTTCCAGCGGATGATCCATCGAATCCACAGGGGCGAGAACCTCACGAAGGATTTCACGATCTACGGTTTCAACGGGAGCGTGAACAACTTCAACGAGATCCGCTTCCCCGGCGACCTGCGCGATTGCCAGAAGTGCCACACCGCGACCTCGTACATCCCGCCGCTGCCGTTGACGAACCTCGCGGTTCAAACTCCTCCTCCGCCGCAGGAGTGGTACACGCCCCAGCAGACGACCGCGGCCGCCTGCCTCGGTTGCCATGACACCCAGGAAGCGGCGGCCCACGCCTACGTGAACACGGCTCCCTTCGGAGAAGCGTGCGCGGCATGCCACGCGGCCGACGACGAGTTCAGCGTCGACAAGGTGCACGCGAGATAAGCCAGGAGGCGAATCGGATCGAAGAGGGCACGATGAAGAACAATCGAGGAGTCCTGGCGGCGTTCCTGGTCTTCGGACTGGGCGCCGCCTCTTTTTCTCTGCTCGCAGCCGGGCAGCCCGCCGCTCAGGCGACCCCGGCTCCCGAAGCGGCGGCTCCGCAGAAGGTCGAAACGGTCGCGTGCGCCGACTGTCACGATGAAGCGAACGTCTTCGCGCGGAATCCGCACGGGCATCTTCCGATCTTCGCGAAGAAGGGGATCACAGGGGATGCGATCTGCGCCACGTGCCACGGTGAAACGGCCGAGCACGTCGCCTCCTCCGGAGAGAAGCCGGTTGCCCGACCGATGCGCGGCGTCGACGGGGCGAGCTTCTGCCTGACCTGCCATGACCAGACGACGGACCACCGCTCCCGCCGGAACAGCGTGCACGCCAACTCGGCGACCGTCAACTGCCTGAGCTGTCATTCCCTGCACGCTTCGGACCCGAAGGCGGCCTCTCTTCTGAAGAAGGAACCGGTCGTTCTCTGCGCTTCCTGCCATCCGGGCCAGGCGGCGTCCTTCCACGACAAACCATTTGCCCACCGCCTCGAGGGGGGCATGAACTGCGCCTCGTGCCACGATCCCCACGGAAAACGGGGTGAGTCGGCGCTCAGGCGCACGCGGGCCGACGAGCTGCCGTGCGTCTCCTGCCATACGGAGAAACGCGGACCGTTCGTCTTCGAGCACGTCTCGGGCGTGGCGGGCGACTGCATGAGCTGTCATCAGCCTCACGGCTCGTCGAATCCCAAACAACTCATCCGAGCCCGGGTCGATCAGCTCTGCCTCGAATGCCATTCGACGCTGACCTCGGCGACGCTCGGATCGCAGCCCCCGTCGTTCCACAATCTCCTGTTGCCGCGATACCAGAACTGTACAACCTGCCATACAGCGATTCACGGATCGAATCGCTCGCCGGCACTTCTGAAGTAACGGAGGAAGCGATGAAGAATGCCCGCCGCCTCCTCGCCATCGCCGTCGCGGCCGCCGCCACAGGCTTCGGTGTCGCCTCGGCGCAGTCGCTGCCGCTCGATGTCGAGCTGGGATACCGTTTCGTCGATGTCTCGGGAAACGAGCAGATGTATCGAAGCCAGATCAACGAGCGCGAGGGCTTTCTCCTGCGATCGTTCCTCGTGACCGCGCCGGGGCCGACCGCCTTTTTCGACACGTTCCGCGTCGACGCGACCGACCTCGGCGCCGGCCCGGCCGGGTCCCTGAATGCCCGCGCGGGCCTCGCGGGCAAGTACGACCTTCGGCTGAGCTATCGTCGAACGGAGCTCTACAGCGCTCTTCCCGGCTTCGCGAACCCGCTTTTCGACCAGGGAATCGTGCCGGGGCAGCACACCTACAGCCGGGATCGCAACGTCCTCGACGTCGAGTTGAGGCTGTTTCCCGGCGCCGTGATCACGCCGATCCTCGGCTACACGCGCAACCGCGACGAAGGGCCGGGCCGGACCACGTACCACGTGGGCCAGGACGAGTTCCGGCTCACCGACAGGCTCGACGACCGGGACGAGGAGTTCCGGGTCGGCGCGGCGTTCGACGCCGGTCCGATCTCGGGTCAGGTCATCCAGGGGTGGAGGAAGCTCAACGAGGTCGAGACCCAGGGTCTCGTGGCCGGAGCCGGAGACGGCAACGACCCCGGGACGGTCCTCGGGGTGCCGGTCTCGCTGAACGACTTCAATCGAACGACGAAGACCAGCGCGAACACTCCGGTGACGAGCGCCTACGTGACGGGACGGCTCGGGGAGCGGGTCAAGCTCATCGGCTCGTACATTCACGCCGCGGCGGAAGCCGACACCTCGTCCGCGGAAGACCTCTCCGGAAGCCTCGTGTCCTTCGAGATCAGCCGTTTCTTCGGCGGCCTCTCCGACACGACGTCCGCCCGCGCCCGCAACACGATGTGGAGGGGAAGCGGCCGCGCCGAAGTGAACCTCGCCGAGGGGATCGATTTCGTCGCCGGCTATTCCAAGAACCATACGGAGCTCGACGGTTTCGCGCTCGTCTCCAGCCTCTATCTCGATTCGGTGACGTTCGGCGGCGTGGACCCGAAGGACCTTCTCTCGGTTCTCCAGTCCGACACCGCGATCGAGCGGACGGACGAGGTTTTCGACGCGAGAATCGAGGCTCGCCGGTTCGGGCCGCTCGCCGTGCGGGCCGGATGGTCGCAGACAAATCAGGACGTCACCGTCGACGAAGATCCGTCGGAAATCGTTCTCCCCGGCGGACAGGGAGGGACGTTTCATCGAAAGATCAAAACGATCGACGCCGGCGCGACCTTCTCGCAGAGCGGCGTGACGCTCGGCGCCGACTATCGCCGCGAGCGCGCCGACGATCCCGTCGTGCGGACGGACTTCCTCGACCGCGACCGGTATCGCCTTCGCGCGGCGTGGAGCCTGAAACAGGCCTTCCAGCTGAGCGCCACCGCCGAGCAGATCGACGCTTCGAACGACAGGACGGGCATCGGCTACGACGGACGGATCCGCCAGTACGGCGGGACCGTCGAGGGGTGGCCGGCCAAGGCCCTCCGCCTGCACCTTTCCGCGGAGAAATACCAGGCCGACAGCAAGATCCTGTTCGTCGTTCCTCAGACCCTCGCCGCGGACCGCTCGATCCACAAGGAAGACGGGCGGTCGCTCGAAGGCGGGTTCTCACTCCTGCTGTCTCCCGTGTCGATCGACGGCTCGTACGGACAGTTCAAGAACGACGGTTCGTTCCCGTTCAAGATCGATCGTGCGAGCGTCCGCGCTTCCATCGACGTGATGAAGAACGCGGCGCTCATCGCCGAATGGCGCAAGGACAAGTACCGCGAATCCACCGCCGCGGAGAGCGGCCTCGGCTCGTACGACGCGAACCGGTACGGCATCTACGTTCGCTGGCACCAGTAAAGGCTAAGGGCTCCGCCGCCGGGCCCCGAAGGCCCGCCATCCGGTCGCGACGATTGACGCAACGATCGCCACGGCCCACTGCGCCGCTGTTGGAAACCGCGCGTGGAGGATGGCCGCCGTCGACGGGACCCACAGGAGGAGCGGGAGGCTCGCCGCGATCGGCAGGACGATCGGCCAGAACCGGGAGGCCTTCGGCGCGGGCACTTTCCACCAGGGGCGATCGCCGGCCCGCTCCGCCCACATGATCACGAGAGTTCCGGGGATCAGCGCTGCCAGCGCGACTCCCCGGGCCGCCTCTTCGCCTCCCCGGAGAGCGGCGGCGTAAATCCCGAGGACGGCAAAGGCGAGGGCGGCGCCGCACAGGAGCGAACGGCGCGAAGCCCGAATGTCCAGAAGGGAAGCGGACGGCGGACGCGGCGGCCTTCGCATGAGATCCGGGGCGCCCGGCTCGCCTTCGAAGAGCAGCGCCGAAACGGGGTGGACGACGAGCTCGAGCCAGACGAGGTGGACGGGCAGCAGGAGGAGCGGAAGCCCGAGGACGGGAACGAGAATCGCGAGCGCGACGATCGGGACGTGGAAGGCGAGAAGGTAGCGGAACGATTTTTCCATGTTGTCGTAAATCCGCCGTCCCTCCCGGACGGTTTCGACGATCGAACCGAAGTTGTCGTCGAGCAGTACGATGTCGGCGGCGGCCCTCGCCACCTCTGTCGCTCCGGCCCCCATGCTGATCCCGATGCTCGCGCGGCGCAGCGCCGGAGCGTCGTTGATCCCGTCTCCCGCCATCGCGACCACCTCTCCCGCCTCCCGGAGCGAGTCGATGATCGCGTACTTCTGCTCCGGCAGGATCCGGGCGAGCACCGACGCTTCGGCGACGCGCCGCTGAAAAGTCGCGGGGTCGAGGCGCGCGAGCTCGTCTCCGGTCACGACCGCGTCGCCGCTCATTGCGATCCCGGCGCTCTCCGCGATTGACCGGGCGGTCACCGGGTGGTCGCCGGTGACGAGCTTGACGGAGATCCCGGCGGTCCGGCACTGCGCCACGGCGCCCGCGATTTCCGGGCGGAGCGGATCGCGAAATCCGAGGAACCCGATCAGCGCGAGGCCGGATTCGTCCGCCGCGCGGTCGGGCGCCGTCCCCGGCTCGGTTTTTCCGGCGACGGCGAGCACGCGCAGGCCGGAAGCCGCGAGAGCGGCGTGCCGCGTCTCCGCCTCTGCCCGGCGGTTCGCCGGGAGCGCGCAGTGCTCCAGGATGCCCTCGACCGAGCCCTTGGCGGCGACGACGAGATCCGGGGATCGAGGATCGGTTCGCCACACGTGCGACATGTGCTTTCCCTGCGCGTCCCAGGAATGATCCCGCACGAGCCGGCCGGTTCCGTGGAGCCGGCCGGGCTCGGTTCCGGCGGAGCGCGAGAACTCCAGGATCGCTCTTTCGAGAGGGTCGGAAGAGTCGATCTCGCACGCGAGGACCCCCGCTTCCAGGAGCTCGACCTCGCTGAAGTCGTCGAACGGAACCGCGGCCTCCAGAACGAATTCTCCCTTCGTGAGCGTGCCCGTCTTGTCGGTGCAGATCACAGTCGTCGATCCGAGCGTTTCGACGCTCGCGAGGCGTCGGACGAGCACGCGGCGGCGGGAGAGCCGCCAGGCGCCGAGAGTGAGGAAAAGCGTGAAAACAAGAGGGAATTCCTCGGGCATCGCCGCCATCGCGACGCTGATCGCGGACACGAAGGCTTTCGACAGGGAATGCCCGTGCGCCCACGCGAGACAAAAAACCGCCGCTGCCACGGCGACCGCGATGCGCCCGAGAAGGCTCACGGTCCGCGAGGTCTTCTGCTGGATCGGCGTCGGCGCGGAAGGCGCTTCCGCCACGAGAACGGCAATCCGCCCGTACTGGGTCTGGAGCCCCGTCGAGCGGACTTCGCCGCCCCCCTGCCCTGTCAGCACGCGCGATCCGGCGTAGAAGGGCGATCCCTCGGTCTTGTCGAGCGGCACCGATTCGCCGGTCAGCATCGACTCGTCGATCGAGAGATTCGCCGACCAGGCGATCGTCCCGTCCGCATGTAGCACGTCTCCCTCGCGCATCAACACGATGTCTCCCGGGACGATCTGCTCGGTCGGAATCTCGACGCGGGCCCCGTCCCGGATCACGGCGGCGCGGGGCGAAACGGCGGCCGCGAGCTTTTTCAACGCGGAACGGGAGCGCGCCTCGAGCAGCACGTCGACGGCCAGGACCGGGACGAGCGCGACGAGCAGCACGACGCCGTCCCGACGCTGTCCCGCCACGAACGAGAGAAGGGAAGCCGCGAGGAGCATGATCGCCATCGGATCCGCGAGGGTCCGAAGAATTTCGGAAACCGTCGCCTTCCGGCCGGCGGGCGTATAGCGGTTTTCGCCGTGGATTTCCAGCCGCCGCGCCGCCTCGATGTTCGAGAGCCCGCGGGGAGCGGACTCAGGCATCCGGACCGCCGGAGGCCCCCGCCCGGCCCCGGCTCACTTCAGGCCGAGGTCGGCCAGGATCTTCGGATTCGCTTCGTCCTGCGCGAGAACGGAATGACAGGCGTCGCAGTCCTGCGTGATCACCCGCCCGTCGGCGGACTTGTGCTCGCCATCGTGGCAGCGGAAGCAGCCGAGGAAGTCCTCGTGGCCGAGGTTGTTCGGGTATGTGCCCCAGCCCACTTTCATCGCGGGGAAGACGTTGCGGAGGTAGATCTGCCGCGTCTGATCGGCGGCGGCCTCGACCTGCGCGCGGTGGGCTTTGTACTCGTCGGGATAGGAGGTCCGGTAGAAGCCGGTGATTCCCTCGACGATTTTCGAGGAAGCGACTTCGCGGTCGGGATATGCCGCCTTCAGCAGGGCCAGCGACTCCTTTTTAATGAAAGGAAGATCGGAGCTGATGCGGCCCTCCGCCATCGCGCGGTCCACCGCTCGCTCCGGCATCTCGAACGTGTGCGAAGGGCGGTTGTGGCAGTCCATGCAATCCATCGAACGGTGCTCGCCGCGTTCCAGCTGCTCCCGGGACGCCTTCACCTCGCTCGAAACATACTCCACGGCCTTGCCGGAGTCGTCGATGTAGGTGACGACCGGAATCACCTGCCGGCGCGCGTCCGTCGCGATGTAGGTCACTCGCGACGCGTGGTCCAGGTGCCGGCCGTGGATCCCGACTCCCCCCTGCCAGGTGCGGCCGCCGACTTTCACGACGAGCACGTCCTGCGTCCGGGAGTTCTTTTCGTCCGTTGCGAATTTCGTGTGGACGATCAGCTTGTCTCCGACGAATCTCTGCGGCCAGTGGCACCGTTCGCACGTTTCGCGGGCCGGCCGCAGGTGCTCCACGGGCGAAGGAATCGGCGTCGAGTAAGTGTGGAGGGAGACCGCGAAGACCTGGCGCACGCCCGAGATCTTCGCCCGCACGAACCACGGCGCCCCGGCCCCGATGTGGCACTCCACGCAATCGACGCGGGAGTGGGGAGAGTCCAGGTACGCGGTGTACTCGGGTTGCATCACCGTGTGGCAGGTCCGTCCGCAGAATTGGGCGGAATCCATGTACTCGACCCCGAGGTACGAGGCGGTTCCCATGATGAGGAAATTGAGGATCGTCGCGGTCCCGACGAGGATCGCGGCCCGCCGCAGGACGGGATGACGCAGGTCGATCCTCGGGTATTCGCGCGGCAGTTGGCCGGCGCGCCGCAGCTTGTGCCGCCGGGCGAGCAAGCCGATCGGCATGAGGATGAGGCCCGCGAGAAAGACCCCGGGGAGGATGAGGAAGAAGACGATTCCCGCATAGGGGTGAATCGGGCGCGTCTGCAGAAGCTCGAAGATCCAGAACGCGAGGAGCGTGAGCGCCGAGCTCGTCGTCAGGACGGCGCCGAGAACGCTGATCGAATTCTGGCCGAGATAGACGATCGGCCGGAGCCAGGTTTTCGCGAACTCCTTCATGCGTCCGGGTTCTCCTTCCTGAGACTCTCGAATTCCAGTTCAGGGTAGATTGTAGCCGGTTCGATCAACGATAGACGAAAAGCATGGCATAGAGGATCAATCCGATCAGGAAGAGCCCGATGGCAAGCGCTGTGAAGCCGAATCGCCGCCACTTCCGCCGGGCTACGGGAAGCGGCGCGGGCATCTTGAGGCTCTCCAGCTCGCCGCTTTCCACGAGCTGCCGGTATTCGAGCGGACGGTCCTGCTTGAGCTCCTCGAGCGGCACGCCGCCGGTGAAGATCACGGTGTCGATCGGGAATTTCTCGGGGCGGAAGTGCGTGTTGAAGAAATGGACGCTGAAGATGAAGCACACCGCCAGGAGCGCCTCGTCGCTGTGGATCGTCGTCGCGACGTTGACCATCCATCCCGGCATGACGTGCGTGAAGACAGTCGGAAACCAGAGGATCAGTCCGGTCATGCCGATGATCGCGACGCCCCAGAACACGGCGAAGTAGTCGAACTTTTCCCAGTAGGTCCAGCGCCCGTACTGGGGACGCGGCCCCCTCTTGAGGAACCACTTGACCGATCCGATGAACTCGCGCAAATCGCGGCGGTTCAACATCATGCTGTCGGGGCCGAAGACGAGCTTCCGCCAGCTTGCGCCGCTTTTCCTCTTCTGGCGGACGAGGTCCCAGAGGTGCAGGCCGAAATACGTGAACGTCACGACGGCGCAGAAGCGGTGAATCAGGCCGGCGGCGACGAAGCCGCCGAAGAGCCGGGCGAGCACTTTGGCCCAGGGCGCGTAGGAGAACTTCAGGGTCATTCCGGTCGCCGCGAGCCCCAGGAAGCTCCCGATCACCATCAGGTGCAGGTTGCGCTGAAACGTCGTGAACCGCCGAACGTAAACCTGTTCGCCGCCGCCGTCGGTTTTCGCCGCCGGCTTGCGGTACCCGAGCGATCGATGGAACCAGAGCGCCGTGTGGGTGCCTGCGAACGCGAGCGTCCCGACGAGCAGCGCAGTCATGCCCCAGAACGTGTAGAAGAGGATCGGGTAGCGCTTCGGATCGTGGTGCGTGGCGTGCGTCAGGTAGCCGGCAAACTGCCGGTGCGAGCCGGGGTGGCACTTTCCGCACGTCTTCACGATGTTGGCGCGGCTCAGGTGGGAGCGGGGATCGGTCACGGGCAGGATGTCGTGCGATCCGTGGCAGTCGTAGCACTTTGCCGTCGCGAGATATCCGAGCTTCGAGACTTTTCCGTGGAACGTGTCGAAATAGGTCGCGGCGATCTTCTCGTGACAGCGGCCGCACTGGTCCATGATGTGGAGGCGGAAGTTCGAGAGATCCGTGCGCTGGATGCTGTGCGCGGAGTGGCAGTCGCTGCAGACCGGGAGCGCCTTGCTCGTCTGCGTCACCAGCGGCGAGTGCACGCTCTTCGTGAAGAGCTCGTAGATTCCTCGGTGACACTTCCCGCACGTCGTCGCGATGTTGCCGCGGTTGACGCTGGACCGCGGGTCCGCCGAAGGCAGCTCGTGATGGGCGCTGTGGCAGTCGGCGCAATTCGCCGTGACGGTCAGGCCGGCCCCCATCAGTCCCTTCCCGTGGATGCTCTCGAGATAGTTCTCGACAATGTGCTGCTGCTTGCCCCTGTAGCGGACAGCCGCCTTCTCGCCTGTGCGATGACACCGGGCGCAGAGCGCGGGAACGTTGCGCGAGAAGGTCGGTGAATTCGAATCGCTCTTGCTCAGCACGCCGTGGGAGGTGTGGCAGTCCTTGCACGCCGGCGCGTCGGGACTGCCCTGGGCGAACAGCTGTCCGTGCCGGCTCTCCTTGTACTGGTCGACGACGGCGGCATGGCAGATCGAGCAATCCACCCTGGCCGTGATCGTGCGGCACGGCCGCGTCTCCGCGGGGTCCCCGCCGGTGTGGCACTGAACGCACGCGATCCGGGCATGGCGCGAGCCCGCCAGTTCTTTCTGGTCGACGAACATCGAGACCGTCTCTCCGGCGCGGGCGCCTTTCAGCTCGGGTTTTGAGTGGCAGCGGAGGCAATCCTGGTCGGCCATTCCCTGCGTGTAGAAGACTTTTCGAATCTTGTGCGGGGAATGGCAATCGACGCAGGCGGGAATCAGGTGCGGCTGCTTCTCCCACAGCTCGCCGCGGATGACTTTCCGGTGCACGATCTCGATCTGGGCGTGGCAGCGCGTGCAGGTCTTCGCGATGTTCTGCTTTGCGATGGAAGATCGCGGGTCCGTGTGAGGCAGCACGAAATGCGCCGTGTGACAACTCGTGCACACGGCGGCGACGATCAATCCTCGCTTGAACAGGCCCTCGCCGTGAATGCTGTCCATGTAATTTTCGAGGATGTTCTTCTGGGGGATGTTCCGCGTCAGGCTCACGGCCGTGCCTTCGCGGTGACAGCTGCCGCACAGGCGCGGGATTTCCATCGTGTAAGTCGGCGAGCCGGGAGTGCCGGGGCGCAAGATGTTGTGTGTGCCGTGACAGGTCTTGCAACCGGGCGCGTAGGCGTCGCCTCCGGCGGCCTTCCGGCCGTGCACGCTCGCGGAGTACTGCTTCTGCTCGTCGCCGTGGCACGATCCGCACTCCACTCGGGCGAGCTTGTCCGGGTGCGGAACCTCCTTGACGTCGGAGTGGCACGCGACGCATTCGAGGCCCGCATGGGGCGAGGCCTTCAACGCGGCGGCGTTGAAGGGGGGCGGTTCTCCCGGCTTGCGCTTTCCAAGCCGCGGGCCCGGTTCATGGCAGCTGAGGCAGTCCTCGGAGCTGGGTGGCGCGGCCTCCGCCGCGCGGGCGCCGGCCGGCAAAGCCAG
Organism: uncultured Acidobacteriota bacterium; assembly: GCA_963773815.1. Taxonomy (GTDB): domain Bacteria; phylum Acidobacteriota; class Thermoanaerobaculia; order UBA5066; family DATFVB01; genus CAWEYG01. The sequence continues at coordinate 50,607 of CAVZCI010000015.1, read as the reverse complement.
CGCGGCCAGAGACAGCAGGAACAGTCGTCCGATTCGCGTCATTGACCGGGCGGTTTTGTCTCTTCGGACCGGATCCGCTCGAGCTCGATCGGGTGCTCCTCTTCCATTTCCTTCTCGCTCAGCCGTCCCGTGATCCAGGCCATGTTCATGGGGTAGGCCTCCGGGTTGAAGATCACGAAGTAGAAGTGCCACACGAGGATCGCGAGCGTCGCGAGCCAGGCCTCGTAGAAGTGGATCACGCGGCTGACGTCGTAGCCGAGTTTCGTCAGGAGGCCGATGAAAGTATTGTCGAACCACATGATCGTTCCCGTCACGCCCATCACGATGGTGCCCCAGACGAGTGCCCAGTATTCGGCTTTCTCGATGTAGCTGAAGCGGTCGTATCGCGGTTTCTTCGCGGAGGCGCCGAGGTTGTACCGGAGCGTGTCCCACACGTCGGTCAGGTCCTTCTTGCGAAGCCACAGGTCGCGGACGAGCCGGCGGCCCCGGACGGTCAGCGCGACGTAGCCGATGTGGAAGAGGCTCGTCGCGACCATGAGGACCGCCGCGACGCGGTGAACCGTGCTGCGGTACTGGAATGTGCGCGCGCTGAGGTGCCGGATTCCGCGCACCCACCAGGCCTCGGGGAACCGGAGCATGAACCCCGTCACGACGAGCACGATGAACGTGAAGGCGAGGAGGCCGTGCTGCAGACGCTCGTTCACGGTCATGCGGAGATAGAGGGCCCGGCCGGCCGGAGGCTCGGAGACTTCGCCGCGCCGCACCGCCATTGCGTGCCGGAATTTCTTCCAGAAGTCGAGCAGGTTGTGGAGCGACATGCCGCCGATCGTTCCGACGATGAGGACGATGTAGATCGTCGCGATGAGAAAGAGGAGGGGATCCTGGGACGCTTTCATCGTGACGTGGATTCGGCCGGTCGAGAAGCGGGCATTCGCGCCCGGATGGCACTTCGCGCTTCCGCACGTCTTCGCGAGGTTCGCCTTCGCGACGCGGGACCGCGGGTCGGAGGAGCGGGAGAATGTCGTGGGCTCCATGGCAGCTCGCGCAGTTCGCGACCTGGGCGACGCCGCCGCGCGCGTCCAGCCCGTGGAAGCTGTCCGCGTAGCTCTGCGCGCGGTCGGAAGGGAGATTGAACTTCTGGGACAGACGGAGCGAGCCGTGGCAGGGCGTGCAGACGCGGGCCGAGATGTTCGCCGCGGCGACCGGGGAGTTCGGATCGCGGCGCGGAAGGATGTTGTGCTCGCCGTGGCAGTCCGTGCAGGTCGGCGCGTCGTGGAGGCCGCGCGCAAGAGCCTTCCCGTGGACGCTGTCTCCCCATTGCGCGGCTTCCGTCGCGTGGCACTTCGCGCACACGCGCTGGATCTCGACCTTGTTGACGGAAGAGCCGGATTCCAGGCCACGCCGCACGCGGTGCGCGCCGTGGCAGTCGATGCACGTGGGGGCCCGGGAGTCTCCGCGGGCGAGCGCCTTTCCGTGCACGCTCGTCTCGAACGAGCGGATGAACCCCGCGCTCGGCATCAGCGCGCGGATTTCCGGGTTCTGGAGGTGGCAGGAAAGGCAGAGCTTCTCGAGAGCGATCTTCCGCGCGGCCGCCGTCGCGGCTCCGCTCGGGGGGAAGCTCTGGCGGTGACACGTCGAGGCAATCGGGCGCGCCGCGAACGCCAGGGAGAGCGCTTTGGCGTGATCCGACTCTCGATAAGCCAGCGCGTTGTCGTCGTGGCAGGATCCGCACGCCGCCGCGGGATCCTTGTGGAAGCGGAAGGAGGGATCGGACGGATGGACGACGTCATGGCTTCCGTGGCAGGACTGGCAATCGACCGACGGCGCCTCGCCTCCCTTTTCCGCGCTTGGCGATCTCGGGGTGAAACGGGTGCTTCGAGCCAACGTCGGAGTGACATCTCGCGCAGGCGACGGGGGTGATCTTTTTCTTGTGGGGGATCTCGGAGGGGTCGAATCCGGCATGGCAGTCGACGCACGCGACGCCCGCTTCGCCGTGGACCGAACGCGCGAGTTTGTCTTTCGCGACGAAAATCGATCGTCCGTCCGATCGTTTCGCGGTCGAGTCGGAATGACAGCTCAGGCAGTCGCTGTCGCTCGGAGCGGCGGCCCTCGGGCGGGCGGCTTCCGCCCTGTTCCAGGTTGCCAGGCAGACGACGAGCGAAACGAGCGCGATGTTTTTCATGGGACTCCTGCTCGGGAACTCTCCTCGAAAGGAGAAGGGAAGCGGGCCCGGCCGACCGGCGCCGGCCGGGCTCGCGGAGGGATTACTTCTGTTCCTTGCCGCCGGGATAATCCTTGAGCCAGTTCAGATCGATGTCCTTCTTCTGCTTGTCCTTCTCCGACATGAGCCACTTGCCGCGGTCGTTGAGCGCGTCGGCCTTGAACGTGTCTTTCTTCGGCATCTTGTCGACGTGGCAGTACTGGCAGTTCTGCGCGGGGTACCCGAGATCCTTGGCCTGTTTGACCCAGAGCGCCTTCGCGCTGGCGAGGCCCTGAACCGCGACGAGCGCGACATAGAAGGCCGCGACCGTCAATCCTGCTTTCCTGATCGATTTCATTCTCAACTCCTTTGCGCTGGTTGCGCCAAAAGCCGTATTTCCGATCTTCAATCGAGCCGGACGAGATCGACCGGTTCGGACCCTCCCGCGAGCCGCCGGACGGCTTCGGCCGGATAGCGGTAGTGGCCGCCGGGCGTCCGCTTCGCGGGAACTCGTCCCTCCCGTGCCCATCGGGTGACCGTCGAAGGCGAGACCTGGAAGATTCGAGCGACATCCCGCCGGCTGAGCCACTCGGTCGGGATCAACTCTCGTTTTGGTTCTTCTGCCGGGCCGATCTTTTTTTCGCTTGCTGGCATTTTCATTTTCCTGGGCGCTTTGCGCCTTTCGACGCGTTCAGTCTGCCGGAAAACGCCCGCGATTCCATGATGCAAACGGCTTATTTCCGGGGAGAAAGCTCGGGTCAGCGGTGCGGAACGGCCTCCGCCCGGAGGAGGGCTTCGTCGAGGTCGCCGGCGAGATTTTCGCGCCCGTAGCGGTCGAGGCGGCCGGCCCGGTCGAGCGCGACGAGCGGCTGCGCGTGGAGGCCGGCGATCAGGAAGACGATTCCCCGGGAGGAGAAGCGTTCGTAGAGATCGTCGAGAACGCGGATGCCGGTGGCGTCGATCGCGGGCACGTTTCGGAGCCGCAGGATGAAGACCCGGGGTTTCTTCGCGACGAACTGCAGGACGTCCTTGATTTTGTCGGCCGCGCCGAAGAAGAACGGGCCGTTGATTTCATAGATTTCGACGTCGGCGGGGATGGATCGGCGCGCCACACCGCCGGGGTCCGCCGTCATGGTCCCGTCCGGCGCCTCGCGGAACTCTCGCGCGATGGCCTCCACGTTCGTGACGTCGGCCATTCGCTTCATGAAGAGGAACGCGGCCAGGACGATCCCCGACCTGGACGGCCACGGTGAGATCGACGAGGACGGTCAGAAGGAACGTGGTCGCGAGAACCATCACGTCGCTCCGGGGCGCCCTGAGTGAGCGTCGCGAACGACCGCCACTCGCTCATGTGATAAGCGACGACCACGAGGACCGCGGCGAGCGTCGCGAGCGGGATGAGCGCGGCCCAGCGGCCGAGCAGGAGAAGCATGAAGAGCAGACGTGACCGCGAATGGATCATTCCCGCGACGGGCGTGCGCCCGCCGTTCTTGACGTTCGTCGCGGTTCGGGCGATCGCGCCGGTCGCGGGGATGCCTCCGAAGACCGGAGAGGCGATGTTCGCGATCCCCTGCGCGACGAGCTCCAGGTTCGACTTGTGCCGGCTGCCGATCATCCCGTCCGCCACGACGGCCGAGAGGAGCGACTCGATCGCCGGCGAGGATCGCGACCGTGACGGCGGAAGGCAACGAGCTCGCGGATTCGCGCGAGGCTGACGTCCGGCAGGCGGGGCGAGGGAATCGACGCGTGGAACGCGCCGAACCGGGAACCGATCGTCTCGACCGGAATCCTGAATACGGCGACGGCCGCCGTCGCGGCCAGAATCGCGACGATCGGACCCGGAATCTTTCTCGAGACTCCGGGGCCAGAAAATCAGGATCGCGAGCGACCCGGCGGAAACGCCGACCGCGGCGGGCGAGAAGGAGGCGAACGCCTTTCCGAACGCCGACCACTTCTCGAGAAACGGCGACGGGACGGTCCCCATCCGGAGACCGAGCAGGTCTTTCACTTCGGAAGAGAAAATGATGACGGCAATGCCGCTCGTGAATCCGGTGACGACCGGATAGGGAATGAACTTGATCGCGCCTCCGAGCCGGGCGAGCCCCATCGCGACGAGCAGAATGCCCGCGAGGAACGTGCAGACGGCGAGTCCGTCGACGCCGTATTTCTGGACGATGCCGTACACGATCACGACGAACGCTCCCGTCGGGCCCCCGATCTGAACGCGGCTTCCGCCGAGGAGCGAGATCAGGAAGCCGGCGACGACGGCCGTGACGAGGCCTTTTTCCGGCGAGACTCCGGAAGCGATCGCGAACGCGAGCGCGAGCGGAATCGCGACGACGCCGACGACGAGCCCCGCCTGGAGATCGGCGAGGAACTGATGGCGCGAATAGCCCCGGAGGGCGACGAACGATTTCGGCAGAAACGCGGGCGTCGGCCCGGGGGAGGCGCTCACGAGCCCGAGGATATCCTCTATTTCCGCGACTATTCGGCCGCGACGACCCACGGCTTGTGTGGCCGCGGGATGCGATTGATGAGCTTGAGCGCGCCGACGGCGTCCGCGCAGGTCAGCGCGTCCCCGTCGGGCGTTCGGATCGGCACCGCGTTGCGCAGCACGTCCGTCATCGACACGATTCCCCGGAGCTTTCCGTTTTCGACGACGGGCAGCCGCCGGACCTTCGAGCCTTCCATGATCTGAATGGCGACGTGGATTTCGTCGGCGGGCGAGCACGTCGCGATGCGTCCCTTCGAGATCTCGGTCACGGGAAGCTCGGACGCACGGACGTTCTTCCGGACGAGAGCCATGCAGATGTCGCGGTCCGTCAGAACCCCGACGACGTCTCCCTCGCCGCTCACGACGGGAACGAAGCCGCAGTTGTGGTCCAGCATCGTGTTCGCCGCCGAGGCGACGCTCGCGTTGTCGGGACAGGACCAGATCGCCGTGGTCATGATGTCTCGGACTTGCATGGTGAATTTCCCTCCCGGGACAGTGTCCTCCCCGCGAGAGCCTTCCGGAGTCCTCCAAATGCATCATTTGCTCGGGCCGGCCTCGCGGGGCCTGCCCGGCGTCACCTTCCGGCTGTCCGTGGAGCCTTCGAGCGTTTCGTGATCTGCGCAGGCTTTGCGCCCCTCCAGCGGGCAGGCGGACGGCATCCGCCGCCGGTCACCCGCTCGACCGGTCCTCGCCTATCGTCAGATCAGCTGGTGGCGGTAGGCGAAGACGACGGCCGCGAGCTTCGTGTGGACGTCGAGCTTCTGCAGGATGTTCTGGACGTGGTTTCGAACGGTCACCGGGGCGATGAAGAGCCGGTCCGAGATCGCGGGAGTCGACAGGCCTTCCGCGAGGCAGCGAAGGATCTCCTTTTCGCGTGCGGTGAGCTCGACTTTCTGGCCCTCCGCGGTCGTCAGGGGCCACCGGGCGGCGGTTGCGCCGGCGGCGCTCTCCGCGAGGCTCTTTTCCAGAGGGGACGGAGGGGCTCCCTCCTCGCGGATGACGTGAATCACCGCGGAGAGGGTCGGACGGACGGCCGGAACCGAAAACATCGAGACCGCGAGCCGCTTTTCCCTCCCCGCCTTGTCCTTCACGAGCAGGTGGAACGGGTGCACTTCCGGCGAGTCTTCGTTCCGCGCCTGATTGGCGACGGGGCAATTTCGGTAGCAATAGACGTTTCCGTTCTCGTCGCGGCCGCCCATGACGTCGTAGCAGTGCTTTCCCAGGACCTTCTGCGGCTCGAAGCCGAGGAGCTCCTCGCAGCCACGGTTCCAGTAGACGATCCGGTCGCCGGAGTCGATCGCGAACGCGGCTTCGCCGCTCTTGGAGAGCAGATCGATCGCTTCGTGGACAGCGGACGGCATGCGCCGGATTCTAGCAGACCTGTCGGCCGGAAGCGGTTTCCGGGACTCAGCTGCTCGAGACACCGACCTGCATCTTTCCGAGGATCGAGGCTGCGGAAATCCGGCTCGAGTTGGGGACCAGGAGCACCGGCCGATCGCTCCAGCGGACGACCGCCCGCGCATTGGAGCCCAGGAGCATGCCGCCCAGCGCCGTCCGGCCCGTGCCGGCGAGAACGACCAGGTCGAACGCGGAGTCCGCCGCGAAGTTGAGAATTCCCTCCGCCGGATACTCGGCCGACACGACGTGGGCGTCGGTCAGCGGGCGGGGAAAGGCGGGATCCATCCGCTTCCTCCATCGGGCGATTTCGTCGGTTCCCTCCCTCAGCACGAGCGCGGAGTCGAGTTTTCGCGTTCCGTGGCGCGCGACGACGTAGAGCAGGTGAGCCTCGGCCCGCGCCAGCTCGGCGATCGCCATTCCCCAGTCGGCGCTCGCCCGCGAGCTTTCCGAGAAGTCGGTCGCGATGAGGACTCGTCGCACCCGGAACGACTCCGCGATTTCGCGGTACGTCAGGATCGGGCAAGCCGCGCTGCGCGAGAGCGCCGAGGTGAGGTGGCCGATCCTTCCCTCGGGCCGCGCGACGCGGCTCGTGCGCAGGGCCGCGAGATCGGCATGCCAGGCCTCGATCTCGTTGAGGATCGTCGGCACGGGAGGCCCGGACACGACGTCGGATTCGGTTTCGAATCCGGCTTCCGAGAACGGGGCTGCCGTTTTCCTCAAATGAGCCTCGGCCGCGAGCCTCGATTCCAGATCGATCCGGCAGAGCTCCGGCAGCGCCGCCGAGGCTTCGGGCAGGAAGACTTCGGCCTGCAGCGGCCGGGCCGCGTAAAAGGGCCGGAGTGTCGTGGTCTCGGGCCGAAAGAGAGCTTGCAGCAGGCGGCAAACGTCCGTCACCGGTTCTTCGGGCTCGATCGGCAGGAGCACTCGGAACTTTGAATCGGAGTCCATATCGGAATCCTCCCCGATTCGTTAATACCACCGCCGGGGATCGGCGCCGCTAATGCAAATTCGTCATTTGAGCAGGGTTCGCCGGAAGAGCAGGATCGCGGTGATCGCGAATCCGATGGCCACGACCGCCTTTCTCGCCCGGTCGCGGCCGATCCGCCGGGCGAATCGCGCCCCGCCGTAGCCGCCGGCGATCGCGGCGCCGGCCATGATGAGCGCGGCTGGCCAGTCGACCGCGCCGCGAAAGATGAAATAGGCCGCGGCGACGAAGTTGATGCACATTCCGAAGAAGTTCTTGAGGCCGTTCATCGCGTGGATGTCGGAGAGCCCGAGGAAACCGAGCGTCGCGAGCATGAGGATTCCGATTCCGGCGCCAAAGTACCCGCCGTAGATCGCGACGCCGAATTGCAGCAGCGAGGCCGCGACGAACCGGGCCCGGGACGGGCGGTCGCCGTGCTCGGCGCCGCTCCATTTCGCGACGGCGCCCTGGACGAGGAAGAGGAGCGTCGCGAAAAGGATGAGAAACGGCGCGAGGCGCTCGAACGTCTTCTCGGGGGTTCGAAGGAGCAGCGCCGACCCGATCGCGCCGCCGAGCAGGCTCGGAACGAGAAGGGATTTGAGCCAGCGTCGGTGCTCGCCGACTTCGCGGCGATAGCCGGCCATGCTCGCGGCGGCGCCCGGCAGGAGCGCGACCGTCGACGTCGCGTTGGCCGTGATCGCGGACTCGCCGAGCAGCAGGAGGGCCGGAAAGGTCAGGATCGTCCCGCCGCCGGCCATCGCGTTCATCATCCCCGCCCCCGCCGCGGAAGCGAGCATCGTCCCGACCTGCCAGGGGGTCACGCGAGGGACTCTGCGGGCATGCCCGCTATTCCATCACAGGGCGGATGGCGGCCCGCGGCACTCGAGACGTGCGGTCCGGCTGGGACGCGAGGCGATGGCGCTCGGCCGCAGGCCGTGAGTGAGCCGCAAGACGAACCGTCCCGAAGGTTGAGAGAAGAGAGCTCGCGGCGAACGCTAGAGGCGCGGGGGACCGATTCCATATCGACCGACCGCGCCGTGCCAGCGGACGAGTGCCGAGCCTCGCGGACCGGCGGGCACCGGAACCCGAGACGGCGAACGAATCCTTATCTTGTGGCACGATTCGCACATGCCGGAGCTGCCGGACGTCGTCGTCTACGCCGAAACGCTCGAGAAGATGCTTGCCGGAAAAATTCTCGAGAAGATCCGGATCAAGAGCCCGTTCGTCGTGCGCTCCTTCGATCCTCCGATCTCGGCCGCGGAGGGAAAGAGCGTGCTCGCCGTCCGGCGGCTCGGCAAGAGGATCGTCTTCGAGCTCGAGGGGAATCTCTTTCTCGTCGTCCACCTGATGATCGCGGGGCGATTCCACTGGAAACCGCGCGGCGCGACGATCGGCGGCAGGATCCACCTGGCCGCGCTCGACTTCGCGTCCGGCACGCTCCTCCTGACCGAAGCGAGCCAGAAGAAGCGCGCGTCGATTCACCTCGTCTCGGGGAGCGAATCCCTCGCCGCCTTCTCCCGCGGAGGGATCGAGCCGCTCGGCGCGAGCCCGGAAGAGTTCGAGGCCGCGCTTCGCTCGGAGAACCACACGCTCAAGCGCGCGCTCACCGACCCGCGGCTTTTCTCGGGCATCGGGAACGCGTATTCAGACGAGATTCTCCACGCGGCGCGCCTTTCGCCCCTGAAGCTGACCTCGAAGCTCTCGGCCGAGGAAGTCGAGCCGTCTCTGCGAGGCGACGCGAGCGAACGCTCGAGCAATGGACCGACCGGCTGCGCGGCGAATCCGGGGGAAGACTGCCGGAAAAAGTCACGGCGTTTCGGGAAGGGATGGCGGTGCACGGCCGGTATCGGCAAGCCGTGCCCTGTCTGCGGCGCGCCCGTGCAGAGGATCGTCTACGCCGAGAACGAGGCGAACTACTGTCCGCGCTGTCAGACGGGCGGCAAGCTCCTCGCCGACCGCGCGCTCTCCCGCCTCATGCATTCCGATTGGCCGAAGACTCTCGAAGAGCTCGAGGAGCGCAAAGAGAGCTCGGGCAAGGGGAGGTAGACTGGATCGATGTTCCACCTCCCGGCCGCCTGCGCCGATGCGGCGCTCCTCGCGCTTCGGCTCATGATCGCGATCGTGTTCGGCTGGAGCGGATGGAGCCACGCGAGCGATCCCGTGAAACGGGCCCAGGGCATCGGCATGAGCCCGAAGTTCACGCGGTTTCTCGGCGTCGCCGAGCTCGCGGGCAGCCTCGGCGTCGCGTTCGGGATGCTTTGTCAATTCGCCGCGGCCGGACTGATCCTCGTGATGCTCGGGGCGATCCAGAAGAAGATTTTCGTCTGGCGCACGGGTTTCTGGGGCAAGAAGGGCAACGGGTGGCACTACGACCTGATGCTCGCCGTGATGAACCTCGTCGTCGTCGCGACGGGCGGCGGGCGCTGGGTCCTGTTCGGCTGAGGCCCTCCTAGGGAACCTCTCCGTTCAGGATCTTCGCGAGCTTCGCGGAGTCGATGTTTCCGCCCGAGACGACGCAAACGATTTTCTTCCCGGGGACCTTGCCGGACAGAGCCGCCGCGACGGCCGTTCCGGCCGCGCCTTCGGCGACGACGCGGTTGCGTTCGGCGAGGAGCTTCACGGCGGCCGCAATATCCGAAACGCTCGAGACGATCGAGCCCGCGAGGAGCGAGCGGACGAGCGGCCACATCTCGGCCAGCAGGCTGCCCGCCCCGATCCCGTCGACGAAGCTCGGCGTGTAGGAGATGTCCCGCGGCTCGCCGGCCGCGAGGGAAACGGAAAGCGGGGCGGCCGTCTCCACCTCGCAGCCGTAGACGCGGACCTCGGGCTTCAGAGCGCGAACGGCAGACGCGATGCCGCAGCTCAGCCCTCCGCCGCCGTACGGCACGAGGATCGTGTCGACATCCGGAACGTCTTCCAGGATCTCGAGACCGATCGTTCCGTTTCCCGCGATCACGGCGGGATCGCTCACGGGGTGCACGAAGAATTCTTCACGCCCGGGAGCTCCGTGGTCGACGAGGACCTGCCACCACCGGTCGAAAGGAAGCTTTTCGATCTTTCCGCCGAGACGGGAGATCGCCGCGAGCTTCGCCTCGGGAGCGTGATCCGGAACGATCACCGTGCAGGGGACCTTCAGACGTTCCGCGACGAACCCGACTCCCTGGGCCATGTTGCCGGCGCTCGCGGTATAGACGCCGCGGGCAAGGTCCTCGCGCGGGGCGAGCCCCATCGCGTTGACGCCCCCCGGATCTTGAACGATCCGATCGGCTGGAGGTTTTCGAGCTTCAGGTAGATTTCCGCGCCGGAATCGGGAGAATCGGCGTTGAGACGAACGGCCGGCGTCCGGACGGCGAACCCGCGGATCCTCTCCGTCGCCGCGCGGATCTCCCCGAGGGAGATCGGACCGACCGGTTTCATTCCCGGGCGCCCCCGATCGGAAGCGCCGTGCCCGCTCCGCTCGCGCGGGCCTTCTCGTAGACGTGGCCGGCGGCCGCGAGATCTTCGATCGCGAGTCCGAGCGACTTGAACAGCGTGATGTCCAGCGGCGACGTCCTTCCCTCGCAATGACCCGTGAGCAGCTCGCCGATTTCGCCGAGGACGTGCTCGTCGGTCACGGCGCCCTCGCGCTTCGCGAAGAGAAAGTCTCCCGATTCCGCGTACGTCGATTCGCGCCGGTCGCAGAAGTAGCGCGCGCCCGCGACGGCCGAGGAGTCGAGCTCGCGAGAAGTCGCGACGCTCGACCCGGCCGCGTTCACGTGAGCGCCAGGGGACAGCCATTCGCCGCGCAGGAACGGCTCGCGGGAGGACGTGACCGTGCAAAGGATGTCGGCGCCGAGCGCCGCTTTTTTCGGCGTTTCGGCCGTCTCGATCTTCACTCCGTGCCTCAGAGATTCCCGTTCGGCGAATGCCCGGGCGTTGTCCGGATTGCGGCTCCAGACGCGGATCCGCCGGATGTCGCGCACCGCTCGCATCGCCTCGAGATGGGTGCGCGCCTGCGTGCCGGAGCCGAAGATCGCGAGGTCCGACGCGTCCTTTCGCGAGAGGAGCCGCGTCGCGAGCGCGCTCACGGCGGCGGTTCGAATCGAGGTGATCTCCGTCGCGTCCACGACCGAGAGGAGGCGGCCGTGGCGCGCCTCGAAGAGCAGAACGACGCCCTGGTGCGAATCGAGCTCCGTGCCGTGATTGCCGGGGAAGACCGTCACGGCCTTCAGGCCGAGCAGGCCGTCCGCGGTCGTCCCGAGATAACCGGGCATGAGCCCGATCGCGCCCGCCCTGTCGGGGGCCCAGAGGATCGATCGCAGGGGAAGCAGCGCCCGGCCCTCCGCAAGCGCGCGGAACGCGCCTTCCATCGCGCCGATGCACTCGTTCATCGGGAGCAGCCGCTTCACGGCCGCGGAATCCAGAACGAGGGTTTCCGGCGAGCTCATTGCCAGCGGAAGATCTTCAGCGCGACGACGAACGTGACGACACCCCAGGCCACGAGGATCGCGCACTCGCCCGCGATCGCGGAGACCGGCTTTCCCTCGAGCATGATCGCCCGAAGCGCGTTGTTCAGGGCGGTCAGCGGGAGGGCCTGGATGAAGGGCTGAATCGCCCGGGGGAACCGGTCGGCGGAGAAGAACGAGCCCGACAGGAGCCACATCGGAATCATGACGAGGTTCATGAGGCCGGAGCCGGTCTCGAGCGTCGTTGCCCGGGCCGTCGTGAGGAGGCCGATCCCGGAAAACGAGATCGCGCCGAGGACGCATACCGCGACGAGCGTCAAAAGGGAACCGCGGATCGGCACGCCGAAGACGAGCACGCCGAAGAGGAGGATGAGCGGCACTTCGAACGCGAGGAACGCCATCCGGCCGAGGAGATGGCTCGCGAGGTAGTCGCGCTTGCTCATCGGCGTCGCGGCGAGCAGCTTCAGCGTCTTCTTGATTCTCGAAGTGAGCACCGAGAAGCCAATTCCCCACATCCCCGTGCCCATCAGGTTCAGCCCGAGGATGCCGGGCAGGAGAAAGTCGATGTAGCGGGAGCCTTTTTCCCGCACGAGGTCCGGAGCGGTCGCGACGAGATCGCGGGAGCCGGCCGCGCGCTGCACGGCGCGGTCGAGCGCGAACCGGGCCGTCCTCGCGTCGGGACGCGTGGGGTCGTAGCGGTATCGCAGGGGATTCCCCGGCTCGACGAGAAGGGCGATCTTTCCGAATGTCAGCGCGCGGCGCGCCTCCGTTTCGTCGCGGAACTCGCGGACCGCGAGATCGGGGTCCTTCGACACGGAATCGAAGGCGGCGGGCGAAAGCGATCCTGACTCGATTCCCACGGGAATTCTCTCGGGCGGTTTCTCGCGGAACGCGAAGCCGAGCGCGAGCCCCATCAGGATGGGGAAGACGAAAACCCAGAAGACGGCTCCAGGCTCGCGGAAAAACGCGAGGAGGCGGATCCGGGTGAGCTCGAGGAGGGGATGCGTTGAACCCTTCACGCTTCTCCTCGGATTCTGCGTACTACTCATCCCGCAGCTCCCGTCCCGTCATGCTCACGAAAACGTCCTCGAGCGTCGCGCGGTGGGTCGAGAGCGTGACGAGGCGCGTCCCCGCGCGGTCGAGGATCGGAAACAGCGAGGGAATCGCCTCGACGAGGGAATCGACCGAGACGAGCCACCCCGCGTCGCGCGCCCGCGCCTCTCGCGCGCCCGCGATCCCGTGCACGTCGGCCTCCGCGATCGCGGGCTCGGTGGAGAACTCCAGGATATTCGACGCCTGGAGGCGGCCGATGAGCTCCCGCGGCGTTCCCTCCGCGATGATCTTTCCGTGATCCATGATCGCGACCCGCTCGCAGAGGCGCTCGGCCTCTTCCATGTAGTGCGTCGTGAGCAGCACGGTCTTCCCTCGGTCCTTGAGCGCCTGGATCCGGTCCCACAACTGGAGGCGGCTCTGCGGGTCGAGCCCCGTCGTCGGCTCGTCGAGGAAGAGGACTTCCGGGTCGCCCACGAGGGCGCAGGCCACCGCGAGCCTCTGCCTCTGCCCGCCGGAGAGCTTGAGCACCCACGTGTCGCGCTTTTCCTCGAGCGAAAGAAAGCGCATCGCCTCCTCCGGGTCGATCCCGCGGTCGTAGAAGGATCGGAAGAGGCGCAGGGTTTCGAAAACGGAGAGCTTCTCCGTGGTTCGGGATTCCTGGAGCGAGACACCGATCCGGCGGCGGATGGCGACCGGATTGTCCTCCCACCGGAGCCCGAGGATCGAGACGTCCCCGCCGTCCCGTTGCGTGAGCCCCTCGAGGATCTCGATCGTCGTCGTCTTGCCGGCGCCGTTGGGGCCGAGCAGGCCGAAGCACTCGCCGGCAGCGACGTTCAGGTCGACGCCGGCGACCGCCTGCACGGGCCCGAAGGCCTTTTTGAGGCCGCGGCAGAGGATCGCGGCGGTTTCCGGGTTCGGCATGAAGAGGGAGATTATCATCCGGGCATGGATCGATTCGGAAAGTCCTCGCGTCCCCGGCCCGAGCCGCTGCTTCAGGGCCCGCGCTCGCGAAAGCAGGAGCTCCTGACCGTGGTTCGAATCGTGCTCGAGTTCATCAAGGGGTTCCGGGCGCTCCATTTCGTGGGCCCCTGCGTCACCGTATTCGGCTCCGCCCGGTTCACCGAAGACCACCCCTACTACGGACTCGCGCGCCGGATGGGCGCGGAGATCTCCCGGCTCGGATTCACCGTCCTGACCGGCGGGGGGCCGGGCATCATGGAAGCCGCGAACCGCGGCGCTCGCGACGCGGGGGGGCCCTCGGTCGGCTGCAACATCGAGCTGCCGAAGGAGCAGCAGCCGAACGCTTACCTCGACCGCTGGGTGACGTTCCATCACTTTTACGTCCGAAAAGTGTTGATGGTGAAGTACTCCTACGCGTTCGTCGTGATGCCCGGCGGCATCGGCACCCTGGACGAGTTGTTCGAGGCGCTGACGCTCATCCAGACGAAGAAGATCCTCTCGTTTCCCGTCGTCGTGATGGAAAAATCCTACTGGGAGCCCCTCGTGGAGATGATGCGGCGGATGGTCGCCGCGAAGACGATCGACGAGGCCGACCTGAACCTGCTCCTGCTGACCGATTCCATTTCCGAGGCGATCGACCACATTCGCAAGCATGCGATCGAAGAATTCGGGCTGACACCCCGCCCGCGCCCGGCGCGCTCGAAGCTCCTCGGCGAAGAAACGCTCCGAAGAAAAATTTAGGCTAGGCGCGCCGGCGTTCCGAGAACGCCTCGGCGGACACATCGTATCCGGAGGCCCGAATTTCGGTCATTCCCTGCGGCTCCCAGATGCCCATTTCGCGCAGGGGCGGGCGATAGATGTGGAGCGAGACGGAGCGCCCGCGGCGCGGGAAGAGGCGATGGAGCAGAGTCGGGCTCGTCAGGCACGCATCGCCCTCGGCGCGGTCGGCGCGCTCGACGAGAGCAGGCTTGTTTTCCGGCGCGTCGAAGACCTCTTCGACGAGGCTGCCGGAGAACACGAGCATGGAGCCCATCACGCCCCGGTGGTCGTGGATCGGCGTCTTCTGCCCCGTCTCCCAGGCGATCAGCATGACCTCCCAATCCGGAGCCAGGAGAACGGGGTGGCGCATGTACCGTTCCGTGCTGAACTGGACACAGCCGAGGTACGGCTCCATCTCGCGGGCGACGGGCATCAGCACCGACTCCGGAGTGGGCCGCTCGACGCGAGCGGCGAGCTCGGCGAGGAGCTCCTGGATCCGATGGGGAAGATTCACTGCGAAAAATTCTATCAGGTTCCCGCGTTCATCGCGACGGCTTCGGGGCGGCGACGCGGACGGGCGCCGCGACCTCCAGGCGGGACGGCGAAAGGCAGCGCCGGTCGTCGCAGGCCTGGAAATCGATCGTGAACGCGGCGCGAAGTTCTCCCGGACGTGCGTCGGGCGAAATCGCGATCGGCACCGCGATTTCGAGAACGCCCGAATACGTCGAGAGCGTTTCGCCCGCGACCGACGCTGCTTTGCCGGGCGGATAGTCGGGCTTTCCGAACGCGATCGAATCGCCGGCCGCCCGCACTTCCGTCGCGACGAGATCGGCCCGGCTCGGCCGATGGCTCTGGATGTGCCAGCCTCGCTCGATTTCGACGCGCAGGGCGAGGCGGGAATTCCCGCCGGGAGAAATGCTTTCCGGCGGACGCGCGACGGAAACGCGCACGGGCCCCGACTGCGCCTCGGACGCAAGTTTCGCCGGGGAAGAAGGGCGCGCCGCCGCGAGGATCGCGAACGTGGTCGCGGAAGTGGGGAACGCTCGGGCGTAAGGCGCGGCCGCCGACATCGCCCCGTCGGCCGCGAGCCGGAGCTTCGGAGAATCGCGGGTCGCTTCCAGCCGGCGGAGAACCTCGGCGGCCACGCCGTTCGGCGAGGGCACGACCTGGTCGAGGAATTCTTTCGACGAATCGAGGAGCCCCCGCTTCCTCGACCGCGCGGCCGTCTGAAAGAACCCTCCCGCCGCGGAGTCCGAGAAGCCGGCGATCATTTCCTCCGCGATCGATCTCGCCCGCGAAGCCATTTGCGAGTCTCCGGTGGCTTCCGAGAGGTCGAGCAGCGCGCGCGAGAGAAACGCGTAGTCTTCCAGGAAGCCGTCGATCTTCGCTTTTCCGTCCCTCGAGACGTGCCAGACCCGCGAGCCCGTTGTGTGCTTTTCGACGAGCAGGGAAGCGACGCGCCGCGCCGCTTCCAGCATCCCGGGCTCGCCGAGGTCCCGGGAGGCGTGGACGAGCGCCGAGACCGCGAGCGCGTTCCACGAGGTCAGGACCTTGTCGTCGTGCGACGGGTGCACGCGGCGGGACCGCGCCGCCTCGAGCGCCCGCTGGTCGGCCGAAAGGCGGCGCTCGATCTCCGCGGGAGCGGACTCGTGCTTCTTCGCGAGGGATTCGTCGCTCGCGGCCCGGCGGGGGAGGTTCTTTCCGCGGCCCTCCTCGAATTGCGCGGGGCTGTTGCCGGCGTCCCGGATGCCGAAGGCCTCGCGGTAGAGGGGAGCTTCCTTCGTTCCGAGGACGGCGTCGATTTCGCCGGCCGTCCACAAATAGTATTTTCCCTCGACGCCCTCCGAGTCCGCGTCGAGGGCCGAGGCGTAGCCGCCCTCGGGGGTTCGCATCTCTCTCTCGAGCCATTCGAAGATTCTCTTCGCCGTTTCCCTGTAACCGGAGTCGCCGAAGAGCGCGGCCGCCCGCGCGTAGATTTCGAGCAGCTGCGCGTTGTCGTACAGCATCTTTTCGAAATGCGGAATGAACCATTCGGAATCCACGGAGTATCGGTGGAACCCGCCTCCCACGTGGTCGAAGATTCCTCCGTCCCGCATTTCGTCGAGCGTCTTGCGCAGCATCTTCTCGGCTTCGGGGTCCTTCTTCGAGCGGCAGCGAAACAGCAGGAACTGCAGCGCGCCGTGCGGCGGAAACTTCGGCGAGTCGGAGAACCCGCCGTGCGAAGCGTCGAATCGCCGGCGCAGGTCCCCGAGGAGGGAGTCCGAGAAGGCCGAATCGAGCGGCGCGGCCTCGCCCTGGGGCGGGGCCTGGATCGCCTGCTCGACGACCTCCGCGACATGCGAGGCCTGCTGCTCGATCTCGGCCCGGTTTGTTTTCCACGCTTCGACGATCCGCGGCAGCAGCGTCGTCATGCCCGCGCGTCCGTGCCGGTCGTCGGGCGGGAAATACGTGCCCGCGAAGAACGGGCGGCCGTCGGGGGTGAGGATCGCCGTCAGAGGCCATCCTCCCGAATGCGTCATCAGCTGGCACGCGGTCATGTAGACGTTGTCGAGGTCGGGGCGCTCTTCGCGGTCCACCTTGATCGACACGAACCCGGAGTTGAGGAGCGCCGCGATGCCGGCATTTTCGAACGACTCGCGCTCCATCACGTGGCACCAGTGGCAGGTCGAGTATCCGATCGAGAGAAAGATCGGTTTGTCTTCGCTTTTCGCCTTCGCGAGGGCCTCCTCGCCCCAGGGATACCAGTCGACCGGGTTGTGGCCGTGCTGGAGGAGGTAGGGGCTCGATTCGTGCGCGAGCCTGTTGCCATTGCCCCCCATCGCGAGCAAGGCTAACACCATCGCGAGGACGCGCCCGAGAGTCATTTTCGCGAGCAGAGCTCGGCCACGGTGATGTTGAGCAGAACCTGCTGCTCGGCGGATTGCTTCCGGAAGAGCCTTCGCAGAATTCGCGCGACCCGATCGTGGCCGTCGGGCGCCACGGAAAGCAGATCCGGAGAAACGGCCGTCACGACCCTCGAAAGGGGGATCGATTCGAGCTTTCGCGCGAGGCCCCATCCCTGCCCGTCGGATTCGGAGAGGAGCCTGTCTTCGGCGAGCTGCTTCGCGATCGATTCGAGGTCGGAGCGGCCGAGCTCGCGCTTGAGATCGTCCATACGGACCGGCGTGTCGTGCGCGGCCAGCGCGATCAGGAGCCGGACGGCGGATTCTGCGCGCCCCTCGCCGGCGCGATCCGCCGAGGCGTCTTCGCCCGCATCGAGCACGAACGTGAGCTCGACTCCGGCGAGCACGAGCTCCCAGAAAAAGAAGAGCGACAGCAGGAGAAGGAGGACGAGCGAAAGAGACCCGTAGATGATGTTGATCGTGTGGAAGAACTTGAAATACAGCGCGAACCCGATCTTGATGATGCGCAGCGAGAGCGAGACGATGACCGCCGCGAGCGCGGCCGATCCCCAGGAGACGCGCGCGTTCGGCAGAAATCGGTAGAGGAGGGTCAGCGCCGCCGCAACGACCAGGGCCGCGAAGAGCCTTCCGAAAAGCGCCGATGCGAGAATGTTCTCGAGCGCGGCCTGTTTGCGAAGCTGGCCGATCCCGGAGACGAAGACCCCGAGCAGGAGGGCCCCCGCGAAGAGACCGACCGTGTACACGATCATCCGCGCGAGAAGGCGGCGGCGTTTCGGCGCCCCCCACACGTGGTTGACCGTGTCCTCGATGATGAAGATCAGCCGAAGCGAAGTCGCGACGAGGACCGCCACTCCGACGCCGGAAACCGTTTTCGCGGAGTCGATGAACTCGCGCAGATTCGCGGTGATCCTCGCGCTCTGGTAGGGAAGGGCCATGTTGACCGCGTCGAGGATCGCGAGGTCGTTTTCGCGAAAGAACGTCGCGAGGAGAATCGCGAACGTCGCCGCGAGCGGGACCGCCATCAGGAGCGTGGAGAACGTGAGCGAAGCGGCGAGGTCGGGCCCCCGGTCCCCGAAAAAGCCCTTCGCCGTCTGGACCGCGACCCGACTCGCCTTGCGGCCGATCGTCACCCGAGCTCCTCGACCTGGTTTCGCAGCGGCAGCCGGACGTCGATCGACAGCTGCGCGCGGAGCTTTCCGGCGAGCGCCTCGCGGGCGGCGTCCTCTCCGTGCACGAGATAAGTGCGGCGTGGCTTGACGGGGATCTTCGAGAACCACTCGACGAGCTCGCCCTGGTCGGCGTGGGCTGACAAAGCGGGGATCTGCTCGATTCGCGCGCGGATCTCGACGCTCATTCCGTGGATCCTCGCGGTCTTCGCGCCGTCCTCGATCAGCCTCCCGAGCGTTTCCTCCGCCTGGTAGCCGACGAAGAGCAGCGTCGTGGCGGGATCCGGCAGGCGCCGGGCGAGGTGGTGGAGAATCCGGCCGCCGCTCAGCATTCCCGACGCGGAAATGATCACGGCCGGGCCCTTCAGCTGATTGAGCGACTTCGATTCCTCGACGCTCCGCATGAGCCGGACGGACGGCCCGCCGATCGGAGCTTCGCGGGAGCTCTCGAGCTGCGTCGTCTCGAGGTCGTGCTCGCCCGTGAATTCCCGGTAGATTTCGACCGCGGAAACCGCCATCGGCGAATCGACGAAGATCGGAAGGTCGGCGGGGATCTTCCCGGCGCGCTGGAGCTCGCGAAGGTAGTACAGGATTTCCTGCGTCCGGCCGACGGCGAACGCCGGGATCAGGAGGACGCCGCGCCTCGAGATCACGTCTGCCGCGACGCGCGCGAGAGCGGTCAGCGGCGATTCGTCGCCGTGGCTGCGGTCGCCGTAGGTGGATTCCAGCAGGACGTAGTCCGCCGCGAGGATCGGCTCCGGGTCTTTGAGGATCGGGACGTCTTTGCGTCCGACGTCGCCCGAAAAGAGCACGGAGACGTTCCCGGCCTGCATCCGCACGAACGCCGCTCCCAGGATGTGGCCGACCCGATGCAGGGAAAACTCGACGCCGGGAAAGAGGGGCGCGGTTTGATCGAACGGGACGTCCCGCAGGAGCTTGAGGGCGGACAGGGCGTCGGCCTCGGCGAACAGGGGAAGGGCCGGCTTGTGGCGCGAATACCCTTTCCGGTTCGCGTAGGAGGCTTCTTCCTCCTGGAGCCGCCCGGCGTCGGGCAGGAGATAGCCCAGCAGCGCCCGCGTCGGCGCGGAGCAGTAGACCGGCCCCGCGAAGCCGTCCTTCACGAAACGCGGGAGATAGCCCGTATGGTCGATGTGGGCGTGCGTCAGAACGACCGCGTCGACGGTCCGGGCGTCCACCGGCGGCCGTTCCCAGTTGAGCTGACGGAGCGCCGCGCCTCCCTGGAAGAGTCCGCAGTCGACGAGAATCTTCTTTCCGTCCGACTCGAGCAGGTACTTCGAGCCCGTCACCGTTCCGCAGGCTCCGAAGAAACTCAATCTTTGCATGGGGACACTCTCCGGACGCGAAAATAGCATGGCTTGCTGCGGCGGCGCGTTGGTCTCGGGCGCGAATCGGCAGGGACTTTGCTGTAAGCTTGATCTCTTACGGAGGTTTCGACATGGCGAAAGACACGTTCGAGAAGACCAAGGATTTCGTCGACGAGAAGCTCGGCCAGACGAAGGAATACCTCGGAGATTCGTACAAGAAGACGCGCGAACGCGTGGACGATCTCCTCGGCGACGCGAGGAAGCAGTGGAAGGGCGTCAGCGCCCAGCTGCCCGACCAGTGGGAAGACGTTTCCGGCGAAGTGAAGAAGTACGTGAAGAAGAATCCGGTCGCCTCTCTCGCGATCGCCGCCGGCGTCGGTTTCCTCGTCGGGCTCCTCTTTTCCCGGCGCGACTGAGCTCGCCGCGATGCCGCGCTCTCGCCGGGGCACGCGATCCTGGCGGTGGTTCCTCTGGACGGCGGCCGCCGCGCTGGGGGTCTACCTGACGCGAAAGCAGGGCCGCGTCCTCGCTCGCGCGATTTCGCTCTACATCATCGGCCGCGCGCTGCGCGCTCTCTCCGAGACGTTCCGCGAGGAATATCCGTAAATCACAAAAACTATAATGCTCCGGTGATCGACCGGCCGGGCGGAATTCCCGCCCTCTCGACGTTTTCCGGCAGCGCGGGTTGAGCTTGTAAGCTGGGTCAGTTCGACCTTCTCGCGCTGCTGAAAACGATGCCCTCTTCCGGTGACCCGAACCTGATCGCGGGGTTCGGCCACTCGGAAGACGCTTCGGCCTACCGGCTCGGAGACGGGCGGGCGCTCGTCCAGACGGTCGACTACTTCACGCCGGTCATCGATGATCCGTACCGCTTCGGCCAGATCGCCGCCGCAAACGCCCTTTCGGACCTGTATGCCGCGGGGGCCCGGCCGGCCGTCGCGCTCGCGCTCGCCGCGTTTCCGTCCGAGGTCCTGCCGCTCTCGGTCCTGGAAAAGATCCTTCGCGGGGGAGCCGACAAGGTGGCCGAGGCGGGAGCGGCCGTGACAGGCGGCCACACGATCGACCACGACGTGCCGATCTA
The DNA here is from genome assembly GCA_963773815.1 of uncultured Acidobacteriota bacterium. Taxonomy (GTDB): domain Bacteria; phylum Acidobacteriota; class Thermoanaerobaculia; order UBA5066; family DATFVB01; genus CAWEYG01. The sequence continues at coordinate 29,859 of CAVZCI010000015.1, read as the reverse complement.
CGGCCTCGCGGCGACCGGATTCGCTCGCGAAGACGAGCTGACGAAGCACGGCGCGGCGAAGCCCGGCGACGAGCTCGTCCTGACGAAGCCGCTCGGCGTCGGCGTGATGGTCTCCGCGGGCCGGGCCGATTCTCTCGGAGGGTTGTTCCACCGGCGATTGCTGACCGACGAGGTCCTGGAGAAGCTCGCCGACCAGATGGCGGAATTGAACGCCGGCCCTTCGCGTCTGATGCCTTCCTTCTCGGTCCGCGCGGCGACCGACATCACCGGGTTCGGCCTGCTCGGCCATGCCTGGAATCTCATGGAATCCTCCGGAACGACGGCGGTGTTCCGCCTGTCGAAGATCCCGGTTTTCGGCGGGGCGCGCGAGATCGCTCGCAAGGGGGTCGCGCCGGACGGATCCGAAAGAACTTCCGGAATTTCCGGGCGAAGACCGACTGGCGCGGCGCCTGGAGCGACGATGAATTCCTCCTGCTGTCCGACGCCCAGACTTCGGGGGGGCTTCTCGTGTGCGTGCCGGGGGGCCGGGGAGAGGAATACGCGGCCCGGTGCCGCGAGAACGGCGCGCCGGAAGCGGCGGTCGTGGGGAACGTCGTTCCTGCGCGGAACGGCGGCGCTGGCCGTGGAATCCTGATGCGCGAAAGCGCCGAACGTGAGATAAGGAGCACCAATGTCGAAAGGAAGTTCTGAAGAAGAGTGGGTGGAGGTCGCGGCCGTCGCGCAGGACGCCGAAGCGGGCCTGATCCGCGGGTTCCTGGAGTCGGAGGGCATCGACGCCGAGATCGACAACCGCACGTTCCACATGGAGCCGGTGAATTTCGGCGACATGACGGGAATTCGGGTTCTGACCCGTCCCGAGGACGCGCAGCGGGCGCGCGCGCTGCTGGAAAAGAGACGGCGGGAGTTCGAGCTGCTCAAGAAGGGCGGCACGGACGATTCGATCCTGACCGACTCCGGGCCGGTGGAGCCCCCGGAGAACGAATAGATGGCGGACTTTTCCGCCGGCGCGACCGTCGGCCGGTTCCGCCTCGAGCGGCCGCTCGGCCAGGGAGCGATGGGAGCCGTCTTTCTCGCGATCGACCCGGAGATCGAGCGGCACGTCGCGATCAAGATCATCCGAAGGGACGCGACGGCCGATCCCGAGCAGCAGGCGGCCGTCGAGGCGCGCTTTCTCAAAGAGGCGAAGATCGCCGGGCGTCTCCAGCACCCGAACATCGTCACGATCTACGACGTGGGAAGAGACGCGGACACCCTGTTCATCGCGATGGAGTACGTCGAAGGCCGCCCGCTCGCCCGGTTCCTCCGGCCGGAGGTCGCGCTGTCGGACGCGCAGCGGCTGCTCGTCCTGCGGCAGACGGCCGAGGCGCTTTCGCACGCCCACGAGCGCAGCGTCATCCACCGGGACGTGAAACCCGGAAACATCCTGATCCGAACCGACGGCGTCGCGAAAGTATCCGACTTCGGGATCGGAAAGCTGCTGCTGCCCGGCGCCTCCGAGCTCACCCAGGCGGGCCAGCTCGTGGGGAGCCCTTCCTACATGTCGCCCGAACAGATCCGCGGCGAGGTGCTCGACGGCCGAAGCGATCTGTTTTCCCTCGGCGTCGTCGCCTACGAGCTCTTCACGGGTTCCCGGCCTTTTCCCGGCGACACCGTCAGCAGCCTGATGTACCAGATCCTCCACACGGAGCCGCGGGATCCCGTCCAGCTTCGCCCGGACCTGTCCCCGGCGGCGGCGGACCTGCTGCGAAAGGCGCTCGCCAAGAAGCGCGAGGATCGGCATTTCGACGCGCGGGAGTTCGTTCGCGATCTGGACCGGCTCGTCCCGGACACCGGCGACGCCCTGCCGACCGCGGTCGTGCCGTTCCCGGCGGTCGAGTCGGGATCCGGCGACCGCCTGCTCTCCCGTTCCTCCGGGGTGCGCGCGGCTTCCCGGTCGGCGACCGCGCCTCCGGGCGCTTCCACCCCCACGGTGATCGTTCAGAAGAGGGGAGGCGCGCTGTTGTTTGGAACCGCCGCGCTCGTCCTCGCGGCCGCCGCGTTTCTGTACGTCGTTCTCCAGCCCCTGCGCACGCGGTATCTCGCGGGCGAGTTCTCCCTGAGCGCGAAGAAGCCCGCGGCGGCCGCGGCGAAGCCCGCGCCCGCCACTTCCTCCGCCCCGGCGGCGACGGCGGCCGAAGCCCCGGCGCCGACGCACGCATCGTCCTCGCCCTACGTCCTCGTCCGAGGCTCCGGCATCGGCTTCCCCGGCGAGTCGGCGAACCGCGTCCGAACCCAAAGGCTCCCGTGTCGAGGGACGTCAGCCGCGCACCTCGAGCTCCGCGAGAGGCGCTTCGGAAACGGTCGCGGCCGCCGCGCCGGCGGCGACTTCGGAAGGATCCACGCCGGTCGATCGCGTGTACCGCACGCGGCATGGAATGAAATTCCGGATCAGCCCGGATCAGGCCCGGCTCTTCATCGACGGCATTTATGTCGGCGTCGCGGACGATTGGGACGATCATGGGGAAGGCCAGGTGTTTCCGTTCAAGCCGGGGACGCATACCGTCCACGCGAAACTGCCCGGCTACAAAGACCTGAATCTTCAGATCGTCGCCGATTCGTCCGCCGCCAAAGACGTCGAATCCGCGAGCGACGACATGACGAGGGTTTCGAAAGACGCGTACCAGAAAGTCGCGAAAGCGGACTACGCGACGACCTCCGGGGTCCTTTTCTCGCCGAAATTCGGCGCGGCGGAAATCACCCTCGACGAGAAGCCGGCGGGAACCGCCGCGCAGTACACGCCCTCGGCGCCGCTCAAGCTTTCCGGACCCATGGTCCACGAGATCGTCATCCGGCGAGTCGCGCGACCCGACAAAATCGTCCGCGTCGTCTGCGCGTCGACCGCCGGGAAGGACAGCGTGGAGATCAAGGAGTAGGGTTCTCGCCTAGCAGGCTGCTGAAAAACCCCGCGAGTCGCGCGCCAGCCCATCTGCTTCGTTGCCGCTCCTCAACGATGCTCCGGCATCGCCTGCGTCGCGGTCGCCTCGCATCCGGCCCGGCGACGCTCCGAACGCGACCCGTGCGGTTTTTCAGCAGCCTGCTAGAACGGCCCCGCCATCACCCTCCAGTGAACGAGCCGTCTCCGAGGTGTCCACGACACGGCGAGACGCCTCGCGGCAGAGCACGGCGGCGAGAGCGGCGGCGCTTTCGGGCGCGCTGCGGCGAAGGCGGTCGAGAACGTCGCGCCCGAGGGCGAGCAGGGTGCAGGATTCGTGCGCGATCGCGTCCGCCGAGCGCAGAGGCTGCTCCGGGTCGAAGACGGAGGTCTCGCCGAAGATCGCGCCGCGCTCGAGGATCGCGAGCGCTTCTTCTCCGGCGCCGGGAAGGCGGCGCGAGATGCGGACCTTCCCTTCCGCGACGACGTAGAGGCACGGTCCCGGGTCTCCCTCGCGGAAGATCACCGAGCCTTCGGCGAACGTCTGTTCGGAGCTGAACATGGCGAAGAGCACGAGGTCTTCGGCCGCGAGCCCCTCCCGCGAGAGCACGCGGGCTTTTTCGTGGGAGGAGATTTTCGCCTCGCCCGCTTCCGCGGGGGCGGCGATCGCGTCGGGAGCGGCCGCCGACGGGAAGAACGTCTTGAACATCTCGTTGAGCGCGCGGAGCGTCCGGCCCAGGTCGCGCACGAGCCGCGGCGCGAGGGGAGCGGACCCCGCCCGGTCGAAGATCGCGCGCGCCTCGAACGAGAACAGGACGGTATCCGCGGCCGCAACCGCTTCCGACAGCCGCCGGGACGAGAGAAGAGCCTCGGCGACGCCGAAGAATTCTCCGGTCGCCGCCTCGCCGAGCGATTGAGGCCCGACCGGCGTCACGCGCTCGAGCTGGACTCTTCCCTCGAGGACGAGGAAGAGCTCGCCCGCGGGGTCCTGCGCCCGAAAAACGCGCTCGCCCCCGCGAAAACGCCGCATTTCGGCGATTCCGGCGATCTCGAAGAGCACCCGATCGTCGAGCTCGGCCAGGCTCGACAGCGATCTCAACCGCGCGGCGCGGTCGATCACCTCTCCGGGCGGCGGGGGTTCGGCGTCGCCCAGAGCGGCCTCGACGATCCGGAGTGCCCGCTTTCCCTCCGGAAAGTCGCTGCCGGACCCGATCGCCTCCCGGGAGAGCCGCTCCCAGGCTTCGCGTGTCGCGGCCTCGAGCTGCTCCGGCGAGAGATCCAGCAGCGCGACGATCGCCCGGAGCTGCAGCGGCGCCGGAGCTCCCGGCTCGCGGGAGAGCCATTCCGCGTCGAGAAAGTCCTTCAGAGCCTCGGGCAGCCGGTGCTCCAGGAAATTGAGCCTTCCCCGCCAGGAGGCGGCCTCCGCGTCGAAGGGGTTCTCGCTGCGGCAGAGGTCCAGCTCCCGGCGCGCCTCGTCGAGACGAGTGGCCTCGACGTGAAGGATGCCGAGCAGAAGGTGATCTCCGGCCCGCGCGGCGAGATCCGCGGCCCCTGCGGGATTTCCCGAAGCCCGGGCGATTCGGGCGAGCGCGGCGTCGCGGCCGGGAAAACCGCTCGCCCGGACGTAGTGATCGATCTCGAACCCGAGCCGGTAGAGATCGTCGGCCTCGGCGGTCAGCCGGGCTTTTTCGGCCGCGCGCGCGGCGCGCTGGAGGCGCTCGGAGAAGTCGGGAGGTGCCGGCATCGGAACGCGGGGATCTTATCGCGGCGAGGCTCGATCTCTATCGGCGCGATCGGTTTGACTCGCGGGGAGGCGCGATGTAGTTTTGCGCCTTCAATGGCGACGGAAACCGCATCGGCCCTGAAGCGAACGCCGCTGTATTCGGTGCACCGGGAGCTCGGCGCGAAGATGGTCGACTTCGGCGGCTGGGAAATGCCCGTCGAATACCGGGGAATCCGCGACGAGCATCGGGCCGTCCGGGAGCGAGCGGGTCTGTTCGACGTTTCGCACATGGGCGAATTCGCGGTCGAGGGCCCGGATGCCCTCGCGTTCCTGCAGCGGCTCACCTGCAACGACGTGTCCGCTCTCGAAGACGGGCGCTGCCAGTACTCCGCGATGCTGACCCCGGAGGGGACCTTCATCGACGATCTCCTCGTCTATCGGTTCGGCCCGGAGAAATACCTCCTCGTCGTCAACGCCGGAAACACGCCGAAGGATTTCGCGCACGCGCTCGCGGTCTCGAGACCGTTCCGGGTTCGGGTCGACGATCGAAGCGACGACTTCGCGCTGCTCGCGCTCCAGGGCCCGCGCTCGGAAGAGACCCTTTCCGGCATGACCGCGGCCGATCTCTCCCGCATTCCCTATTACGGTTTCGTCGAAGCCGACGTCTCCGGGGCCCGGGCAATCGTCTCCCGAACCGGGTACACGGGCGAGAGCGGGTTCGAGATCTATTGCGAGCCGGGAGACGCGCCGCGTCTCTTCCGCGAGATCCTCGAAACGGGGCGCCGATTCGACGTGCTGCCCTGCGGCCTCGGGGCGCGCGACACCCTGAGGCTCGAGGCGAAAATGGCGCTTTACGGAAACGACATCGACGGCACGGTGACTCCCTTCGAGGCCGACCTCGGGTGGATCGTGAAGATGAAGAAGGGCGAGTTCGAAGGGCGCGAGGCGCTCGCCCGCCAGAAGGCGGAGGGCCTTCGGCGCAAGCTCGCCGGCTTCGAGCTGCTCGACCGCGGAATCGCGCGGCACGGCTACGAGACCCGCTCGCCCTCCGGCCCGGGCGTCGTGACGTCGGGCATTCCTTCGCCCACCCTGGGCAAGTCGATCGGACTCGCCTACCTCCCGATCGCCGACGCGGCCGTCGGGACGGAATTTCAGGTGGATCTTCGCGGCCGCCCGGCCCGGGCCCGGGTCGTCGAAACGCCGTTTTACAAGAAAGCCAAGTGACGGGCGAGAGGAAGAGAGAAATGAAATTTCCCGACGATCTGCATTATTCGCGCAGCCATGAGTGGGTTCGGGTCGACGGCGACACGGCGACGGTCGGCATCACCGAGTACGCCCAGAAAGAGCTTGGCGAGATCGTCTACGTCGAGCTGCCCGAAGTCGGGCATGTCTTCGACTCCGGGCAGGAATTCGGCACGGTCGAGTCCGTGAAGGCCGTCTCGGAGCTCTTTTCGCCCGTCGCCGGCGAAGTGACCGAAATCAACAAGCAGGCGGTGGAAGATCCGGCCGCCCTGAACGAGGACTCCTACGGCGACGGATGGCTCATCAAGCTGAAGCTCTCGACCGACGACGTGACCGATTTGATGGACGCGAAGGGATACGAGGCCTTCGTCAAGGAAGAATCGCAAGAACACTGAGATGAAGTTTCTCCCCTCTTCGGACGACGAGCGCCGCGACATGCTCGCCGCGATCGGCGTCGCCTCGGTCGAGGAGCTGTTCCACGACGTGCCTTCCGCGGTCCGGTTGCGCGGGAAGCCCGATCTCCCGGCGCCGATGTCCGAGATCGAGATCCGCCGGGCGCTCGGGCGGCTTGCCGCGCGCAACGCCGACGCGAAGACCCACGCGCATTTTCTCGGCGCGGGCTGCTATCACCACTATGTTCCCGCGATCGCCGACCAGACGCTGTACCGCGAGGAATGGCTCTCGTCCTACACCCCGTACCAGCCCGAGATTTCACAGGGCACGCTGCAGTCGATCTTCGAGTGGCAGACCCACCTCGCTCTCCTGACGGGGATGGAAGTGGCGAACGCGTCCCTCTACGAAGGCGCGACCGCGCTCGTCGAAGCTCTGCTGATGGCCGGCCGTCTCGTCAAGGGCCGGCGGCGCGCCGTCGTGTCCCGGAACATTCATCCGGACTACCTCGACACGGCGAAGACCTATTTTCGCAACCTGTCGCTCGATCTCGTCGAAGTCGAGGACGAAGACTTCGGCGCGGCGGTCGATTCGCAGACCTTCGCCGTCGCGATGCAGTCGCCCGATTTCTTCGGCGCCGTCCGGAGCTGGGAGGCCGCGCGAACGGCGGCGCAATCGAGCGGCGCGGCGGCCGTCGCGGTCGTCGCCGAGGCGGCTTCCCTGGCCCTGCTGAAGTCGCCGGGAGAATGCGGGCTCGACATCGCGTGCGGCGAAGCGCGATCTCTCGGCGTCCCGATGTCCTTCGGGGCTCCCGCGCTCGGATTCCTCGCCTGCCGCGACGCGCACAAGCGCCAGATGCCGGGCCGGCTCGCCGGCCAATCGGTCGATTCGGAAGGCAAACGCGCGTTCTGCCTGACCCTCTCCACCCGCGAGCAGCACATCCGCCGCGAGAAAGCCACGTCGAACATCTGCACGAACCAGGGCCTCATGGCGCTGTGCTCCAACGTGTACCTCTCCCTTCTCGGAAAGGCCGGGCTGCGGGAGACGGCGGTTCAGTGCGCCTCGAAAGCGGATTACCTGAAGGGCCGGATCGCGGCGACGCGCGGATTCTCGATTGAAACCCGCGGTCCCGTTTTCAACGAATTTTGCGTGCGCTGCCCGAGGCCCGCGGAGGAGGTCGTCGCGCTCCTCGGCGAGCGCAGGATCCTCGCGGGCGTCCCGTTGACGCGGTGGTTTCCGGGCCGGACCCACGAGATGCTCGTCGCCGTGACGGAGATGAATACGAAGGAAGAGATGGATCTCTACGCCGGCGGAGCTCGCGAAGATTTCATGAAAACGCGCGACGAGCCCCTGATCTTCGAGCGGTCCCGGCCGGGGAAGAAGGGATATTCGCTCCCGCCGCTCGACGTCGAGGAGAAGCTCGCGATTCCTCCCGAGCTCCTGCGAGGAGAGATCGAAGGGGAAACGGAGGTTTCGGAGGTCGACGTCGCGCGGCATTTCACGCGGCTCTCGCGCCTGAACCTCGGGATCGAGGACGGTCTCTACCCGCTCGGTTCCTGCACGATGAAACACAACCCGAGGATCAACGAGGAGATGGCGCGACTCTCGGGGTTCGCGGCGACGCATCCCTGCGCGCCGGAAGCTCTCGCCCAGGGAAACCTCGAGTTGATGTGGCTGCTCGAGCGCTTCCTCGCGGAATTGACGGGCCTGCCGCGCGTGACGCTCACGCCCTGCGCCGGCGCCCAGGGAGAGCTCGCCGGCATCCTGATGGTCCGCAAGGCCCTCGAAAAGCGCGGAAACCCGCGCAAGTACGTCCTCATTCCCGACTCCGCGCACGGAACGAATCCCGCGACGGCGAGCTTCGCCGGCTACGAAGTGAAGGAACTGAAATCCAACGCGAACGGCCGCCTCGACCTGCACGTTCTCGAGGAGGCGATGACCGACGAGGTCGCGGCGCTGATGATGACGGTCCCGAACACTCTCGGAATCTTCGAGCGCCGGATCACCGAGATCGCGGATGTCGTCCACCGGAAGGGCGGATTCCTCTACGGCGACGGCGCGAATTTCAACGCGTTCGTCGGTCTCGCCAACCCCGGAGCGATGGGGATCGACGTGATGCACATGAACCTGCACAAGACGTTCTCTACGCCCCACGGCGGAGGCGGCCCCGGCGCGGGCCCCGTCGCGGTCTGCAAGGCGCTCGTCCCGCACCTTCCGGTGCCGACGGTCGAACGCGACCCGGACGGGACGTTCCGGCTCGACGCCGACCGGCCGGAATCGGTCGGACGCCTGAGGTCCTTCTCCTCGCAGTTCGGCGTTCTCGTGCGCGCCGTCTCGTACATCCTCACATACGGGCGGGAGATCGGCGAAGTCGCAAGGGACGCCGTTCTCAATGCGAACTACATCCGAGCGCGCCTCGCGGATCTCTACCATTTGAAATACGACGCTCCGACGATGCACGAGGTCGTCTTCTCCGACAAGCGACAGGCCGAGCGCGGAGTGCACAACGGCGACATCGCGAAGCGGCTGATGGACTACGGGTTCCCGCCGCCGACGGTCTCTTTTCCCCTGATCGTCGCGGGGGCGCTCATGATCGAGCCGACGGAGACCGAAGGCAAGCCGGAGCTCGACGCGTTCGTCGACGCGATGCGGGCGATCGCGAAGGAGGCGCAAGAGAAGCCGGAAATCTTCGCCGACGCGCCGTACACGACGCCGGTCCGCCGGGTCGACGAAGTCCGCGCGGCGAAGAATCCGATCCTCCGGTGGAAGCCGGGCCTCTGACCGTTCGCGCCGCAATCTCGCTCGCCGCGGCGCAAAATCGCTTTCTGGTATCTTTCGCTTGAACGCGATGGGAAAATTTTTCGTCCGCAAGTGCCCCTTCTGCTCCGGCGACATGCTTCGCTCGAAGCCCAGCTGGCACATCGTGTACACGCCGCCCTGGTCGGGATTCCTGAAGATGGCGGCGCCGCGCAACCGCGCGTATCCGTGGGCCTGCATGAGCTGCGGCGTCGTCCTTCTCTACCTGGACAAGGTCCAGGTGCTCGCCGCCGAGTACAGGCGGACGGAGCAGGGCCACGCGGAGTTGTCGGGCGCGGTCTCGAATTCAGCCTCGCGGGAGCCGCTCAAACCCTGATCGCCCTCCGCGCCATCTGATATCGTCCCTTTCCGGCGAACATGGAAAATTCCGGAATCCGTTACCTCGACGGGCGCAGGCTGCGCCGCGCCATGATCGCGGGTGCGCGTTTCGTCACCGACCGGGCGGAACCGCTCAATCGAATCAACGTCTATCCCGTTCCCGACGGGGACACCGGCACGAACATGGCGATGACGCTTTCCCGCATCGCGCATCGCGCGGCTTTCGGAACCGAGATCGGCGCGCGCGCGGCGGCGCTCGCGATCGCCGACGAAGCGGTGTCCGGCGCGCGGGGGAATTCCGGCGCGATCCTTGCCCAGTTCTTCACGGGTTTCTCGGAAGGCGTTCCCGAGAAACAGCGGATCGATACGAACGAGTTCGGGCAGGCGGTTTTGAAGGGAGCCGAGTCGGCCCGCTCGGCGATCCAGAGGCCCCAGGAAGGAACGATCCTCACGGTTCTCCGCGACTGGGCCCAGGACATCGTCGCTCAGGCCTCGCACATGAAGGATTTCGGCACGCTCCTCGCGCGTTCGCTGCCGGCGGCGTCGGCCTCTCTCGCCCGGACGCCGGAAAAGCTCGCCATTCTGAAGAAATCCGGCGTCGTCGACGCGGGAGCACAGGGGTTCGTGTATCTGCTCGAAGGCATCGTGCGCTACGTCCGCGATGCCGCGCGCCGTGCCATTCCGGAGCCTCCTCCGGACGTTGCGGCGGCGACCTTCGACCGCTCCCCGGAGTCGATCCTGTTCCGCTTCTGCACCGAGGCGCTGCTCGAGGGGATCTCGCTCGACCGCGATTCGTTGAGGCAGAAGATGGCCCTCCTCGGAGATTCGCTCGTCATCGCGGGCGGAGCGTCGAAAATGCGCGTGCACATCCACACGAACGAGCCGGAGATCGTCTTCTCGCAGCTCGCCGAGCTCGCGACCGTGGAACAGACGAAAGTCGAGGACATGCGGCACCAGCACGAAAAGCGATTCGACGAGAGCCGGAAGGGCCGCGTCGGCCTCGTGACGGACTCCGCGTGCGACCTGCCGGATTCGCTTCTCGAAGAGCTCGAGATCCAGATGGTTCCCATGCGGGTGCACTTCGGCCGCGAGAATTATCTCGACCGCGTGACGATTCGGGCCTCCGAGTTCTATGGAAGGTTCGCGGTCTGCGATGAGTATCCGAAGACCTCGCAGCCGCCCCCGGCCGATTTCCGCCAGGTCTACGAGTCGCTCGCCGTCCACCACGGGTCGATCGTGTCGATCCATCTCTCGGGCGCCCTTTCGGGCACGCTTCAGGCGGCGGTTTCGGCGTCCCGCGGAGTTCCCGACACCCGCGTCGTCACGGTCGACTCGAAGGGAGCTTCGATCGCCGAAGGGCTCGTCGTTCGCGCGGCAGCGGAGGCGGTCCGGCGGGGCGCGACGGCGGAGGAGGCGGCGGAGGAGGCCCGGCGGGCGGCCGAGAACGTCCGGCTCTTTGTCGCCGTTCCGACGATCGAGCATCTCGTGCGCGGCGGCCGGGTGTCGGCCGGGAAGGGCATGATCGCGCGGTGGCTGAACATCCTGCCCGTTCTGACGATCGGCCGCGACGGGAAGGCGCGCGAGGCCGCGAAGGCGTTCGGACACGCCGCGGCCGTGCGAAAGATGATGGCCCTGCTTTTCGAGGCCGCGGGAGAGGGCGGCGGGCAGAGGTTCGGTGTCGTGCATGCCGACGCGCTCGAGACCGCGGAGCGGCTCGCGCGCGAGATCCGGACGCGCTACCCGTCATCCGACGTGCTCATCCTGGAGTGCTCGCCCGTGCTCGGCGCGCACGGCGGCCCGGGAGCGCTCGGAGTCGCGGTCCTGCCGTAACCACTCGCTCGAGCGCTCAACCGAAGCGAAGCCGACGGAGCGGCCGGGGCCGGCGGGCGGCGCGGGTCGAGGTGCTCTCCCGAGGAGCCGAAATTTTTTCAGCCGCGAGGAATGCAACCACGAAGCGTCCTTAGCACAAAACTTGCCCGAGCGATCACGGAAGGATGCCACCGGCGGGCGAGTTCTTCTCCTCGAGGGAGGAACTCGAGCGCCGCCCGCGGGGCTTGACCGCTCCGCGGCGAGCGAAACCTCAGCGCCAGTGCCCCTCGATCCAGACGTGTCCGCCCGGAACGCGGCGGTAGTGGCCGGGGATCCAGGCCGCGCGCGGCCGAGGGGGAACTCGCCAGACGCCCCCGACCCACGCGTAATCCCTCCCGCTCCAGCGCCAGTACCCGGGGACCCACACGTGGTTCGGCCCGGGCCGCGCGATGATCACTTCATGGCGCGGTATCGGCGGAGCGACGCGGATGACGACGCGCGCGGCGTTCGCCGGCGAGGCCAGAACGAGCGAAGCCGCGATTCCCGCGGACACCAGCCATCGGTAAAAGCTTTTCATCGGTTCCCTCCTCTCCCTTTCGACGACCGTTCCGGCCGTCCGGGTTGACGCCTCCGCGGATTCGAGTCAAAATGCCCCCGAAACGGGAGGTGTCTATCGCTCGCAGAGTCGTGTACCGAAAGAAATTCCGCCGGACCGGGGACCCCGTCGCGGGCCCCAACGTCCGGCTTCGCCCCGGTCCGCCGACCGTGTCCGAAGGCAACGAGCCCGGCCGGCGCCGCTACAGTTTCCGACTCGAAGAATCGGTCCCGCCCTCCTGGATCCGCGCGTTTCGCGCGTCGCTGTTCGGTCTTCCGCCGGCCCGGGCCGTGCTGGCGTCGCGGATCGAATTTCAGGGCGACGAGGTCGCTTTCAACGCCCAGGAGAAGGATTACGAGGCGACCCGAGAGGCCCTCGAGATGAGCATCACGCGTGTCAATCAGATCCTTGCCGGGGGAACGGGCCGCTGACCTTCCTGGAATAACCCCTGCACCGGAAAAGTTATCGAATTGGTCCCCCTGAGGCGGGACAGGGATGGCATGTCGTCACCCCTCGGAAAGGATTGTTCGATGAAGCTCTATGTGGGTAATCTCTCCTACGAAACCTCCGAAAATGACCTGAGAGACGCTTTTTCCGAATACGGCGAAGTCGCGTCCGCGAAAGTCATCATGGACCGCGACACCGGCCGCTCCAAGGGATTCGGTTTCGTGGAGTTCAACGACGACGACTCCGCCCGCAAGGCGATGTCCGCTTTGAACGGAACCGACTTCAAAGGCCGGAACCTGACCGTCAACGAGGCGCGGCCCCAGACGGACCGCCCGCGGGGCGGCGGCGAAGGGCGTAGCCGCGGCGGGTTTCGAGGAGGCAGCCGGTACTGACCGGCGAAACCGGAACGTCGCTCTTCCGGGCGGAGACGAAAGTCTCCGCCCTTTTTCTTTTCGCGAGTCAGAGTTTTCGGGCGCCCAGAAGGAGCAGATCTTTCGTCCCGGGGCTCTTTCCTTCGGCCTTCCATCGGGCGACGAGATCGGTGAACGTGCCGGCGAGCGTACCGGTCGCGGCGAGCTTCGCGGCCCGCTGCAGATGGCTTTCGAGCTCTCCCGTGCGGTCGCCGAGAACCGACACGAGCCCCTCCGAAGGAATCAACACGAGGTCGCCCGGCGCCAGCGGAACTCTCGCCCGGCGCAGGCCGCCGTCGCGGTCCGAGTCGAACGGGCAGGGCCGGCCGTTCCGGAACAGGAAAGGGAGCGTCGCTCCCGACGCGTAGAGCTCGATCGCGTCCTTTCCGAGCCGGGCGGCGACGACGCGCTCGATGCGGCGGCCGATCGAAGCCACGACGGGCCCGAGCGAGGGGCCGGAGCCGAGGCTGCGAAGCTCCGTGATCGCGGAAAGAAGATCGAAGATGCCGTCGGCCAGCGGCCGCGAGTCTTCGGCGAGGGCGAGGGTGAGGAACTCGTCGCGGTAGGCCGCCTCGTAGCCGAGGAGGTGGGGCGTCGGGGAGCGCCAGCGAAGGGGCTCCGACTCGAACCCCGGCGTCTCCGGCCATTGCGCCGGCGAAAGCATCGGGCGCAGCGCGCTCAACATCTCCGCGCGCGCGGTCTCGGCCGCTTCGTCGACGGCGCTCTGATGCTGGCGGGAGCTCGAGACCGCAAGGGCGGCGTGCTCGGCCACGGCGGCCAGGAACTCCTCGTCCTCCCGCGAGAACGCGTTTTTTCTCTTGTTGAGCACCTCGATCACGCCGACGACTTCTCCCGACGGCGTCTTCATCGGCGCCGCGAGCAGAGACAGCGTTTTGAACCCGGACGTGGAGTCCGGGCCGCGGTCGTGCCGGGGATCGGATTCGACGTTCGTCGTGAGGATCGGCTTGCCTTCGGCCGCACAGGCTCCCGCGATTCCCTGCCCCCAGGGAACGCGAATCGGGCTGACCGCGCCTCCCTCGAGGATCTGCGAGACGAGAACGCGGGTTTCCGGCTCCACGAGAAAGATCGTCCCCCGCTCCGCGTCGGTCTCGGCGGTCGCGGTCTTGAGGATGATTCGCAGGATTTCCGTCGGATCGAACGTCGCGGCCAGCGCTTTGTTCGCTTCGAGCATGACGAGGAGCCGGACGGATTTCGCGCGGGCGACCGAAACTTCGCGAAGCGCCTTGTCGAGGAACGATCCTTCGTAGCCCTCGATCGCGGAAGCGACGTCCTCGGCCGAGCCGAATCGGGCGGCCGGATCCTTCGCGATCGCGCGCTGGAGGATCGAGGCGAGCTCGGGAGGCAGATCGGGGCGGAGAGAGGAGATCTCGGGCGCGGTCTCGTGGAGCACCTTTCGGACCAGTTTCGTCGTGTCGCCGTCGTCGAACGGAACGCGGCCCGTGAACATCTCGAAGAGCAGCACTCCCAGAGCGTAAATGTCGGTGCGGGCGTCGGGCGCCGCGCCCCGCAGGAGCTCCGGCGCGAGAAACTGGGGAGTGCCGGGAACCGTCCCTGGCTTCTCCGTGGAGGTCCGGGACTGCTCGATCGCGATCCCGAAGTCCATTAGCCGGGGGCGCCCGGCCTCGTCGACGATGACATTCTCGGGCTTCAGGTCGCGATGGAGCACGCCGATGTTGTGAGCGGCCGCGAGGCCGCGGCAGATTCCCTTCGCGATCGACAGCCCGCGTCCCAGCGGGAGGACACCCTCGTGTTCCTCGATCTCCTTCAGCGACTTGCCGGCGAGGTATTCCATCGAGACGTATTCGACGCCGTCGATCTCCTGGAGGTCGTAGATGCGGCAGACGTTTTCGTGCGTCACCTTGCGCGAGAGGATGATCTCGTGGCGCAGAACGGCGCGCTTCTCCGTCGACATCTTGTCCGGCCGCAGGCGTTTGAGCGCGATTTCGAGGTCGAGGGTCAGATCGAGCGCCCGATAGACGACGCCCATTCCTCCGAACCCGAGCACGGAAAGGATCCTGTACCGCGGACCGAGCATCGCGCCCGGGGAAAGCGTCTTCTCGACGGCACCCGGGCCGGGGGCTTCATCGAGAGGCCCCGTCGGTCGGTCAGTCACGCGAGGCATTGCTCCGCAACAGTGTAGCAGCAGATGATTCAAACGCCCTGTTGACAGGGGATCGGGCGGAGCGTAGATTTTCGATGCGTTCGGTAACTTTTGCAATAGGAGGATTTGTGGCGAATCCGCGACTTCGGTTCCACCGGGTCTCTTTCCTGTGGCTCGCCTGCGCGGCGCTCCTCGTGACCTCGCCGGCGCTTCCGGCCGGCTTCGGGTTTTTCGAGCAGGGAGCAAAAGCGACGGCCATGGGAGGCGCTTTTGGCGCGGTCGCGGACGATCCGTCGGCGATCTTCTACAACCCCTCGGGCCTCGGTTTCCAGGATCACTTCTCGGTGATGGCCGGCACGACCGTGACGACGTTCACGAAGTCGGAGTTCACCGGCGACAACCCGTTCCCGGGCGAAGGAGCCAAGGGGACGTACCACAAGACGTGGTTCTTCCCGAGCCAGCTCTACATCGTGGCGCCGATCACGTCGAACCTGAAGTTCGGCTTCGGGGCATTCTCGCCGTTCGGGCTCTCGTCGAGGTGGAAGAGCGCGGAAACGTGGTCCGGCCGGTTCATCTCGCAGAACGCCGCGATCAAGACGTTCAGCCTGGAGCCCGTTCTCGCGTTTCGGGCGACGCCGACGTTTTCGGTCGCCGCGGGCGCGGAATACCGGATCTCGAACGTGCAGCTGGAGCGCAACGAAGCGATGACGGACCCGTTCACGCAGTCGCAGGCCGAAATCGCTCATGTAAAGCTCAAGTCGGACAACGCGCACGGATGGGGCTGGAACGCCGGCTTTCTTTGGAAGCCCGTACCGATGTTCTCCCTCGGCGGCTCTTACCGGTCGCACCTCAAGACCGACTTCGACGCGAACGCGAAGTTCACGCAGCGGGCGTCGGGCGATCCGATCTTCGACGCGCTCGTCGCCGCCCAGTTGCCGGCCAGCGCTCGGGCGACGACGTCGATCGACACGCCGGCGATCGGCGACATCGGCGTCGCATACCATTGCCCGAACAACACATTCACGCTTTCCGCGGACGCCGTCTGGACGGAGTGGTCGCGATTTGGTTCGCTCGACATCGTCTTTCCGAACGGCGAAGCGCCCAACGTCCACCGCGACACCGGCTGGAAGAACGTGTGGTCGTATCGGGTGGGTGTGGAACAGAAATTCCATGCGTTCGCCGTCCGCGCCGGCTTCGTCTACGACGAGTCGCCCCAGCCCGACGGCGACGTCGGGCCGATCCTGCCCGACTCGATCCGGCGCGGCTACTGCCTGGGTTTCGGCTATAACGGCGATCACTTCGGCGTGGATCTCGCGGACATGTACCTGCCGTTCCAGGACCGCAGCACGAAGGGCCAGAGCTCGGACAATTTCAACGGCAGCTACAAGCTGACCGCGAACCTCGTCGGCGTCAACATCCGCCTCTCGTTTTGAGCGTGGCTGAGAAGAAATGGAGGATTTCGAGATGAAACGAATTCACGTGTTTCCCCTCGCGGCGCTGATTCTCGCCGCGTCGAGCGTCTTCGCGGCCGCGCCGGACTTTTCGAACTACGTCGCGATTGGCGATTCGCTGACCGCGGGCTGGCAATCGGGCTGTCTCGTCGCGCGACACCAGCTGAGGTCCTATCCGGCGAGGCTCGCCGGACAGTTCGGAATGACAGTGGCCGGGGAAGGCGATTCCGACCCCTCGCCGGGAAAATTTCAGCAGCCGCTCGTGACCGAACCGGGCCTCCCTCAGCCCTGCTATTCGCTCACGTTTTCGAACGGATCCTTCGGGATCGACTTTCACGCCGGACAGCCAGGCGGACAGCCCGAAAACTCGCTGCTTCCGCGGCCTTACAACAACCTCGGGATTCCCGGCTCCCACAGCTACGATCAGATCGACAAGACCACATCGAACGGAACCGACATTTTTTCGCTGGTACTGCGGAACTTTCCGGGGTCGCCGCTGAATGGGACGAATTCGGTCGAGCAGGCGATCGCTCTTTCGCCTTCCTTCGTGACCGTGTGGGCTGGCAACAACGACGACCTCGACGCGGCAGGCTCCGGCACGGTCATCAGCGATTCGTGCCTCGCGCTGAACCCCGCGGAAGACGGGCTTTGTGACGGGATCACCCTGACCACCGTCGACAAATTCACGGCGAAGTACACCCAGATCCTCCAGACCCTGCATGGGGCCCTTCCGGATGCGACGATCGTCGTGTTCAATCTTCCCGACGTGACCTCGATTCCGTTTGCGACGACGGTTCCGCCGGTCGTCATCAATCCGGTCACCCAGCAGCCGGTCCTCGATCCCGCCGGTCACGTCATTCCGCTGATCGGCGAGAAGCACGACGGAAGCGTCGCGCAGGTCGACCCGACGAGCACGCTCGTCACTCTCGGAGCTCTTCCCCTGGAAGCGCAGGGTTTCGGAATTCCCTGCGCGGTCGCCCCGAGCCTCCCGGCTTGCGATCATCCTTTGCCCGACGGTGGCATCGGCCTCGACGGACTTCACCCGGGTGTCCTTCTGTACGGGGATGAAGTCGCTGCGATTCTCACTCGAAACGCCGCCTATAACTCCGCGATCGCGACAGCCGCGGCATCGATCGGAGCGCCCGTTCTCGACATCAACGCGATCTTCAAAGACATCGTCGTGCACGGGCGAACTTATGGCGGAATCACTCTCACGACGAAATTCCTGACGGGAGGCATCTTCGCCTACGACGGCGTTCACCCGACCAACACGGGCTACGCGATCGTCGCCGACGAGGCGGTGCAATTCCTCAACGCGACGTATGGAACGAAGATTCCCCGGATCGACGTCGCCGCGGTCATGTTCGAGCCCGACATTCCGGCGAGCGCCGACACGATCCGGCGGAGCCTCGCCCCGACGACGGGCGCGAGCCTGTTTCCGATCGACGTCTGGCAGTCTCTGATGAGCGTTTTCCCTCCCGCTGACCCCCAGCTGCGAGTCGTGCCGGTTCGGGAGCTCTTCGACTCGCAGAATGGAACTTCTCCCTTGCGCGACCGGCAGCGCTGACGTTCCGTTTTCCGGAATTCGATCAGGGCCCGCTTCGGCGGGCCTTTTTTTGTGTTAGATTGGCGCCCCTTTGGAGTTGAGATGAATATACCCGCAACGCAGATCCGCAACGGCATGATCGTCATCTACAACGGCGAGCTTCACCGCGTGCACGAGGCTTCCCACCGGACCCCCGGCAACCTTCGGGCCTTCATGCAGGTCCGGATGCGCAACCTTCGAAACGGCTCGATGATCGACCACCGCTTTTCCTCGAGCGACCGCCTCGAGAAAGCGTCGCTCGACACCCACGAGATGGAGTACCTGTATTCCGACCCGTCGGGGCATCACTTCATGAACCAGGAGACGTACGATCAGATCACGCTTCCGGACGATGTCGTCGGCGACTCGATGAAGTACCTCCTTCCGAACACGGCGATCTCGGTCGATTTCTACGAGGGAAATCCCGTCGGCGTCGAGCTGCCGAACACGGTGAACCTCCGGGTCGTGGAGACGCAGCCGGGGATGAAAGGCGCGACCGCGTCCGCTTCGTACAAGCCGGCGAAGCTCGAGACGGGGCTCGTCGTCAATGTCCCCCAATTCGTCGAAGCCGGGACCGTGATCAAAGTCGACACGCGGGAAGATACCTACCTCGAGCGCGCTTAGGCATCGTTTTTGCATTCAAAAAAACAACGGTTCGGGGAGTTTTTTTGTTGATCGGCGGCTTTGGGTTCGCCATAATCCCCGGGTGCAGACGAGACGATACGCTCTCGCCCCCATCCTCATTCTTCTCCTGACTCTCCCCGTGGCGGCTTCCGCTTCGAAATCCCGTGTTTCCCGATCCAGAAAATCCAAATCCCTGAATTCCCGGCGCCATATCTCCGCGTCCCGGCGAGCTCGGGCAGCTCGGTTGGCTCCCGAAGCCCGGATCGACGGCATCACGACGTTCGAGCCGTTCGGGCCGGCTCGTCCGGTGGGATTCAAGGACACGCTTCCCGCGAAGGATGACGTGATCCAGCAGGTCGCCGTCGTGGACGTTCACGAAGAAGATGGGGACTGTACGCCCCAGGAGATCGCCGCGGGAACCTGCGAAGAGGACGGGGATGACGGGGCGAATCTCGAGGAAGTTCCCGCGGAGAGCCTGACGAAGAAACCGACGACGCTCAATCACCTGATGAAGGCGGTCAAGAACGTGGGCGACCTCTTCCGGCCCAAGTCCTCCGAGACCAGCCTTTTGCCGGAAAACGAATACCTCGAAGAGTTGATTTCCATGAATCTCCAGATTCCGGTCGAGGGCGTCACGCGCGACGAGCTGCGGGATTCGTTCCTCGATCCCCGCGGCACCCGCCGCCATTCGCGGCAGCATCTGGCGCTCGACATCGGAGCCCCGAGAGGGACGCCCGTGCTCGCGGTGGCCGACGGAGAAGTCGTCCGGGCGGCGCGCGAGAAGAAGGGCGGCAACGCGATCTACCTGCGGGACGCCTCGAATCGGTACCTGTTCTATTACTGCCACCTGACCCGGTTCGCCCGCGGTCTCGCGGCCGGCGAGAAGGTCAAGAGGGGAGAGCTGCTCGGGTACGTCGGGACGACCGGCAACGCCCACGGAGCGCACCTGCACTTCTCCGTGACCCGCCTCCCCGAAGACGTCCCCGACTTCCACCGCGGCCTCGCGGTGAATCCCTACCTCGTCTTCCTCTTCGGGCCGTAGAGCTCAGACCAGCCGCACGTCCTTTTTCTGCAGCTGCAGGTCGAACCATCCGCCGGAGAGCTTCTCGGCGACCGTGTTCTGGCGCAGCCGGGCCGCGAGGTGCCCCCAGTCCATTTCGTCCATGAGCTGATCCTGGTTGTAGCAGGAGAAGACGATCTCTTTTGTGGCTCCCGTCGCCGGGTCCCTGTGCTTCTGGAGGCACTGCGCGCAGACTTCCTTCATCATGCACTGCATCGGCGAATTGATCGACGCGATGCCGATGTGGGCCTGCGAGAGGAACGGCGCGAGCACTTCGTGCCGCGCCTTCGTGACGGCCGCCATCATCCTGTCGGAGCCGATCGCGACGATCCGCTCCACGCGTTTCAGGTCGATCGGCGGCTCCCCGAGCGTCCCCTTCGCGTACGCGACGATCGCCTCGAGGATGTTCCCGACGAGTGAGCGGTCCTGGGGGCGGCGCGGAGGAATTCCCTCGCCGCGGTCGACGGAGTAGACGACGACGTCGGCCGCCGCTTCGATGTCTTCGCGCTTGTAGAAATCCTCGGCCTTCTTGTAGCCGGCGAAGTAGATGACCTGGTTCCCGCGTTCCCGGCAGGCCTTTCCGATGGAGAACAGGACCGCATTTCCGAGGCCGCCGCCGCAGAGCATCACGGTGGAACGTTCGGGAATCTCCGTCGGCGAGCCGGTCGGTCCCATGACGATGACGGGCTCGCCGGGCTTCAGGGCCGCGCACAGCCGCGACGAAACGCCGAGCTCGAGAGCGATCATCGAGAGGAGCCCCTCGCCCGGATCGGTCGAGGCTCCCGTCAGCGCGAGCGGCTCCATCAGCAGCGGCGCGCCGTCGATTCTCGGCGACGACGCCTCGAAGTTCTGGAGCCGGTAGAACTGGCCCGGGCGGAAGCCGCGGGCCGCCGCCGGCGCGCGCACGATGACTTCCACGATCGTCGGCGTGAGCCGGTCCACGCGAACGACGCGGGCGATCCATTCGTCGTCGAGCAGGCTCGCAAAATCCCGCCACGCGCCGCTCGCGGGCGGGTTGTCCGGCGGGATCGAGCGCGGAGAGCTCGCCCGCGAAGAGTCCCGCGATCCAGGGGAACCCGTCCCGCGCGGAAGCCATCGCCTTCACGACGTTTCCGTTGTAGCGGGGATGGTTGTCGCCGAAGAACGTCGTGAACTTTCCGTCGCGCTGGAAGCCGGTGAAGATCCCGCCCGGATCGTTCGGCTGGCAGGCCACGAGCTCGCGCGAGCCGTCCGGACGGACCTGCAGGCGGTGCGGCTCGAAGAAACGTTTCTTTTCGTCGAGCGGGATGGATGCCGGGCGTTCCTTCGCGTACGTGATGTTCGGCGTCGTGCCGGCCGCCACGAAGCAGCTCCTCGCCGGAAACTCCGTCATCTCGCCGGAGGGTTTCCGGAAGCGCAGCGCCCGGAGCTTTCCGAACTCGTCGGGCACGGCTTCGAGGGGGTCGAGCGTCTCGACGAAAGAGATCCCTTCCTCCAGGGCCTTGATGATTTCCTCGTGGTTCAGCCGGTAGGCGGGCGATTCCTCGAGCGTCCGGCGGTAGACGATCGTGACGCCTCCCCATTCGCGGCACAGCTTCGCGAGATCGGGCGCCTCACCGGCCGCGGCGGCCCGCTCTCTCTCGTTTCGAACGGCCGTGCCCGTGCGCGAGAAGGCCGTCGAGGATCTCCCGTTCTTCGTCGTCGAAGTGCTGGCGCAGGTGCTCTTCCCCCTGGGCGGCCGCGAGGGCCTCGTACTGCCGGAGGTCTTTTCGGCTTCGAGCGGGTAGTACGCGAGCAGCTCGGTCGCCGTGTCGATCGCCGTCAGGCCGCCGCCGATGACGACCGCGGGCAGCTCGCGCCTGCAGGTTCGCGAGCCCGTTCTTCTTGAACGCGCCCGTCAGCTGCAGCGCCATGAGGAAATCGGACGCCTGGCGGATGCCGCGGATCATGTTGTTTTTCATGCCGACGATCGTCGGCCGTCCGGCTCCGGCGGCGATCGCGACGTGATCGAAGCCCATCTTAAACGCCTGCTCCGCCGTGACCGTTCCGCCGAACCGGACGCCGCCGTAGACGCGGAACGTCTTTCGGCGCACGAGCGTCAGCTGGATGACCGTCAGGAAGTTCTTGTCCCAGCGCACCGTGATGCCGTACTCGGAGACGCCGCCGAAGCCGGCGAGCGGTCTCTCGTCCAGCTCCCTTTGAGCTCGTCTCGTAGCTCTCGGATGCGGCCGGCAGCCGTCGGCGAGTCGACGGCACGGCTCGATCTTGAGCCCGTCGACGCCCGACGACGCCGAAGCCCTCGTTCAGCAGATAGTGGGCGAGCGTGTAGCCGGCCGGCCCCAGGCCGACGACGAGCACGTTCTTGCCGTTGTACGGGAGCGCGTACGGGCGCCGCAGGTTCAGGGGATTCCATCGCGTCAGCAGGGCGTAGATCTCGAACCCGTAGGGAAGATCGAGAACGTCCGTCAGCACGCCGGTCTCCGCCTGGGGGATGTTCACGGGAGTCTGCTTCTGGAAGATGCACCCTTTCATGCAGTCGTTGCAGATCCGGTGGCCGGTTCCGGGGCACATCGGGTTGTCGACGCAGACATCGCAAGCGCCGCGACCGAATCACCGACACGGCGCAGCTGGTGCATTTCGGAGATCTTTTCGTCGAGCGGGCAGCCGGAGAGAGCGACGCCGAGGGGGTTTTTCTGGAAGGTCTCGGTTTTCGAATCGACGAACCCCTTCGAGCAGGAGTCCTTTTCGCGCTCGTGGCAGAGGAGGCAGTAATACGTCTCGGCGTTGACCTGTCTCGAATTCATGCGGGGATCCGTCAGTTTGAATCCGTCGCGCCGACGGCGGTGCTCGGGCGGACCTTCCCTCCGCTCATTGAGCTTCGGATCGGGGCGAATCGTCTCGACGAGGGATTCGTAGACGACCTTCTCGGGAAGCTGGAACGACGGCCACTTCGCGATGTGCGCGCGCCAGACCGGATGCTTCATCCGCAGGTGAAGGGCGGACTCGAGGTACCGGAGGCGGTCCTCGAGCCACGCGAGCTCGGCTTCGGGCGTGTTTCCGGCCGGTTGCCCGGAGAGACGGGCGAGCGCGGCGGACCGCGCCCGAAACTCCGGCGCGACTTCGGGCTTCTTCTTCTGCTTCAGGACCTCGACGTACGCGCTCTCGAGCTCGAGGAGCTCGATGCCCATGCGCGCGGTCGCGATCTCCTCGTCGGAATCCCAGGGGAGCTCGGGAAAGAGCGTGCGCTCGAAACGCCGGAGCTCCCCGGCGGCGGCCGCGACGTCGATCGACGCGAGGTCCGGCGGCAGGGGAGCCTTTGCGACGCGGCGAACCAGGAAGTCGCGCTTGAATCGGGAGAGAACGGCTTCTTCGGCGGCGCGTTTCTGGAGCGCGTCGAGCTCGCCGGAGATCGGAAAGATCTTTTCGACGAAGCGGGAAACATGCGGGGCGAGACGAACGAGGAAGTCGGAGAGCTGAAGGGCCGAAAGCGCGTCCGGATCGGAGCGTCCGGACTTCAGGATCGCGGCGAGCTCCGGATCCGAGCCCTCGAGCTCGCGAACGAACTCGCCGTCGAGCGCCGCGAGGCGATGCGGGTCGTAGAGGTCGGAAAACGAGAAACCGGGAATCCTCAGGTTCAAACTCATCGGGCGATTCTATCGGGACGCGGCAAGTGCTGCCTGATGCAAACGGGTCTGTGCGGCCGGCGGCCAGCGGATAAACTGCGTGGCGTGGATACGCATCGACGAATCGTCGTCCGCTCCGCGAGGAAGATCCACCGGATCGACGTCACGAGCGAAGTGTCGGCGGCCATTTCATCGCTCGGCTTGCGCTCGGGCTGGGTGCTGGTTTCGGTGCCCCACACGACCGCGGCGCTGACGGTGGGGGAGAACTGGGACCCGGACGTCGGAGACGACCTCGAGCGCGCTCTCGCGAAATGGGTTCCCGACGTGCCGTTTCGACATTCGGAGGGAAACTCGGCCGCGCACTTCCTTTCGGAGGTGATCGGGACCTCTCGCTTCCTCGTCGTGGAGGAAGGGCGGCCGCGCTTCGGACGCTGGCAGGGAGTTTTCCTTCTCGAGCTCGACGGCCCCCGCTCGCGGGAAATCTGGGTCGACGTTCGGACTCCGGGCCCGGAGGGCCCGGAAGCCTCTTGACATTGAGGCAGAATCTTAATAGTAATGATTACTGATATGAGAATTTCCCGCCCGGCGCCGACGAGACAGACCCGGCAGCGCGAGATCGTCTTTCACATCGTTGCTTCGACGAGCAGTCACCCGACGGCCGACTGGATCTACGCGGAAGCGAGAAAACGGCTCCCGACCGTGTCCCTCGGGACCGTCTACCGGAATCTCCAGGTCCTCGAGCGCGAAGGGCGGGTTCGGGCAATCGATTCCTGGGGAAAACCCACCCGCTACGACGCCGACGTCTCGGAGCATTACCATTTTGTTTGCCTCGGCTGCGGCTCGATCTCCGACCTCCCGAAGCCGGAAGGGGGCGATTCCCGGGTCGCCCCGCTCGTCGCGTCGCGGGGTTACGTCGTGACGGGACACACGCTGGAGTTCCGCGGGTACTGTCCGAAGTGCGGAAACAAACGAAAAGCGTAGCCGCTTTTCGAGAAGGAGAAGAAAATGCCGAAACTCGTCAACACCAAGACCCACGAGAACCTGAAGGACGGCGTTCGCCGGCGAGTCGCAGGCGAACCGCCGCTACCTGTACTTCGCGCGGCGCGCCGACATCGAAGGATATCCCGGACGTCGGCGGGCTTGTTCCGCGACACGTCGGAAGCCGAGACCGGGCCACGCCTTCGGGCACCTGGACTTCCTGAAGGAAGTCGGCGACCCGGCGACGGATGTGCCGATCGGTGACACCGAAGAGAACCTGAAGTCGGCCGTCGAAGGGGAAACCTACGAGTACACGCAGATGTACCCGGGCTTCGCCAAGACCGCGCGCGAAGAGGGCTTCGACGAGATCGCCGAGTGGTTCGAGACGCTGGCGCGCGCCGAGAAGTCCCACGCGGGCCGCTTCCAGAAAGGGCTCGACACGCTCGGGTCGTGAAATGGTGCAACCAGGCCTCGCTTCAGGCGGCAACTCGCTCGCTCGGGAATTGCAACTCGCGGCATCGCTGTGCCCTTCTCGGCGGCGTTCCCGGAGTCCTGTCTTCGTTTCGAGCGGAAGAACAGCAGCTCAGACAAGGCCGATTCCCTCGCTCGCGACAGCCGCCCTTGCGAGGCGGCGCCGGGTCTCACGACATGACGTTCGACCCCTCCGCCCGCGATTTCTCCGATCCTCCCGCTCTCGAGAAGGAGTACCGGCGGATCATGGACATCTGCCACACCTGCCGGCGGTGCTACAACCTCTGCCCCTCGTTCGACACGATCTTTCGAGCGCTCGACCGGCCCGAAGTGGACGGCGAGATCGACCGCGTTCCGAAGGCGGACCTGAACGCTTTCACCGATCTCTGCTACGAATGCAAGCTCTGCATTCCCCACTGCCCTTACTACCCGCCCCACCGGTGGGACGTGGATATCCCACGGCTCGTCCTGCGGGATCGCGCCGCCCGCGTTCGAAGCGAAGGAAGGCCCCCGGTGCGCGACCGGATCCTCGGCTCGGCGGATGCGCTCGGTTCGCTCGCTTCCCTCGCCGCTCCGGCCGTCAATTTCGCGAATCGGGCCGGTCCGGTGCGCTGGGCGATGGAGAAGACCCTCGGCGTGCATCGGGACCGGCTCCTCCCCGCTTTCCACGGCGAGACGTTCGAGAAATGGTGGACGCGCCGGGGCGGCAAGACGTCCGTCGCAGAGCTCGAATCCGACGACGCCGTCGTCCTGTTCACGACGTGTTCGGTGAATTTCAACAATCCGGACATCGGCAAAGCCGCCGTCGCTGTCCTCGAGAAGAACGGCGTCGACGTGATCGTCCCGTTCCAGAAGTGCTGCGGAATGCCGTTTCTCGATTCCGGCGATCTCGACTCCGCTCGCGGGAACCGCCGCGAGAACCTGAATTCGCTGATCCCGTTCGTCCGCCGGGGGATTCCGGTCGTCACGACCGGTCCGACCTGTTCGCTCACACTCAAAAAGGAATATCCGCTTCTCGGAAAAGACGCGGATGCGGACGCTCTGTCCCAGGCGACGCTCGATCTCAGCGAATACCTGATGAAGCGTCACGCGGCGGGCAGGCTCGTGACCGATTTCCCGAAAGCGGCGGGCCGCATCGCATACCACGTGGCCTGCCACTTGAAAGTTCAGGACATCGGGTTCAAGTCGCGCGATCTCCTCGCGCTCGTCCCGGGCAACCACATCGAAACGATCGAGAAATGCTCGGGACATGACGGCACGTGGTCGATGAAGACGGAGTACTTTCCGATGTCCATGGAAATCGGCAAACCGCTTTTCGAGAAGATCCGCGAGACTTCGGCCGACGCCGTCGCGACGGATTGTCCCCTGGCGGGACTCCAGATCCGGCAGGGAGCGGGCGTCTCGCCGCGCCATCCGATCCAGATATTCGCGGAATGCTACGGATTGGAAGTCTGAGGATGGAGAAGATCTCGATCGCGAACCTGCGGAATCTCCACGAATACGAGCTCGCCCGGCCCGAGTTTCGCCGGAAGGTGATCGAGAAGAAGGCCCTTCGCCGCGTGTCCGTTGGACCTCTCGTGACGCTCGTCTTCGAGGACCGCGACACCGTCCTCTTCCAGATCCAGGAAATGCTCCGGGCCGAGCGGATCGTCGAGCCGGCGAAGATTCAGGAGGAGATCGACGTCTACAACTCGCTGCTGCCCGACCCGGGGGAGGTCGCGGCGACGCTGTTCGTCGAGGTGACGGAAGAAGCCCGGGTGAAGCCGGTCCTGGACTCTTTCATCGGCCTCGACGAAGGGAAGAGCCTCTGGATGGAGATCGGCGGCCGAAGGTATTTCGCGAATTTCGAGGAAGGCCACGGCCGGGAAGATAAGATCTCGGCGGTGCACTACATTCGCTTCCCGCTCGGAGCCGACGGAACTTCGGCGCTCGCGGCCGAACGCCGTGCCCGGATCGTGCTTTCGCACGGCGAGAATCGCGGCGAGGCGGAGTTGCCTCCCGGAACCGTGTCGGAGCTCCTCAAGGACCTGACGGGCGCCTGAACGCATCGATGTCGCAGGACCGGCCTCCGACGAAGAGTTTTCGCCGGTGCTTGCTGCACCGCAGGGGAAAAGGGATCGACTGCCTCCTGTCGTCGCTTCCGGGGGAGGGAATCGAGGCGAGCGAGTTCAACCGCGGCGGCCTGGCCCTCGGGCCCGACGACGTCGCGGTGCTGTTGCTGGATCGCTCGCTGCACGCCGAGCTGGCAGCTCCCCCTCCCGAAGGAATCGGGGAAGGCGCCGAGCGCGTCGGCGTGATCGTCGTCGGAGACCGGGCCGGCGCAACCGACCCGTTCTGGCCTCCGCGCGTGTATTTCTCTATTCCCGAGACCTCGCCCGACCATCATCTGGCCCGAGCCGTGAGATCCGTCTTCCGATTCCTCGAAGAGCGCACGATTTCCGCGCGTTCCCGCCGCGCTCTCGCGGAGCGCACGCATGCGATCGAGAACTTGAACCAGATCGGGATCTCGCTCGCCGCCGAGACCGATCCGCGGAACCTGATCCGCGAGGTCCTGTCCCGGGCCCGGGACCTCACTCAGGCCAACGCCGGAAGCCTGTACCTGATCGAGCCGCACGACCCCCGGACGCTGCGATTTCAGGTCGCCCAGAACGATTCGGTCGCGATCGATTTCGAGGACCATTCCGTGCCGGTCGACACCTCCTCGATCGCGGGCTACGTCGCGTCGACGGCCTCGGTCCTGCGGATCGACGACGTGTACCGGCTTCCCGACGGCGCGCCGTACCATTTCAACCGGGCTTGGGACGAGGCGAATCGGTATCGCACGAAATCGATGCTCGCCGTTCCCATGAAGAACACCCAGGGCCGCATCCTGGGAGTGCTCCAGCTCATGAATCGCAAACGCCACGTCGTTCCCGACCTCGCCACGACGGCGATGATCCGGATGGAAACCGTGCCGTTCGACGAGCAGAACGAAGAAATTGCGCGCTCACTCGCGTCGCAGGCGGCCGTCGCGCTCGAGAATGCCCGGCTGACCGAGCACCTGAAGCGCCTCTTCGAGGGGTTCGTCGGCGCGGCGGTGACCGCGATCGAGCAGCGCGACCCCACGACGTCCGGGCATTCCGAGCGCGTCGCGGTGCTCACCTGCGCGCTCGCGGAGGCCGCTCAGAGGATCGAACGGGGTCCCTACGCCGATTTTCGGATCTCCCCGGCCGAGATGACGGCGCTGCGATACGCCGCCGTGCTGCACGACTTCGGGAAAGTCGGGGTTCGCGAATGGGTCCTCGTGAAAGCGAACAAACTTCCCCCGGGACGCCTGCCGCTGCTCGCCGAGCGGCTCGAAAAAGCCCGCTTCGCGACCGCCGCCCGCGTCTGGGAAAACGCCGCGCGCAAGGGGATCCCGGCCCGGGAAGCGCGCGAGGAGATCGCCCGGGGGATTCGCGACCTGGAGATCGCGTGGCAGTTGATCCTCGATGCCGACCGTCCGACCGTTCTCGAGGAGGAGACCGCTTCGCGGATCGAAGAGCTGCGCAAACTCCAGTGGTTCGACGCCGACGGCGAGCCCCAACCCCTCGTTCTGCCGGAGGAGGAGGCGTACCTCGGGATTCCGAAAGGAAGCCTGAACCCCGAAGAGAGGCACGAGATCGAATCGCACGTGACCCAGACGTACCGGTTTCTTTCGCGGATCCCGTGGACCCCCGAGCTGTCGCGCGTCCCCGAGCTCGCGTACCTCCACCACGAGAAACTGAACGGCTCGGGCTATCCCCGGGGCCTGCGAGCCGACGATCTGCCCCCGCCGGCGCGCATGATGACGATCTGCGACATCTACGACGCGCTCTCGGCGTCCGACCGGCCGTACAAGCGCGCGGTCGCGCCCGACGGAGCGCTCGAGATTCTCCGCTCCGAGGCGGGACGGGGAGCGCTCGACGCCGAGCTCCTCGCGATCTTCATCGAGGGGAAGGTCCATGAGTCGACGGCCGCCTGGCGTAAGGCGTGAATAGTGAATAGTGAGTAGTGAGTAGTGAGTATAAGTAGTTCCTCCGGGCTGCTGCTCACGGCTTACGATTCACGACTTACGGCTTTCGCCTCACGCCTTACGACTTACGTTCTCACGCGTTCACGCCTCATTCCTCCCGCCCCACTTTCCCCGCCGTGAACATCCTTCGATCGACCCGGCCGAGCCGCCGTTCCTGCGCGGGCGTCAGGAGCCTCACGTGCGGGATGTCTTCGAGGAAATGCGGGATGAACCAGAGGTCTTCTTCCGAGGTCATCCAGTTCCGGCCGTCGAACCGCGAAAGGTCGACGGGCCGCCGCGCGTAGCGCCGCAGCGTCTTTTCGCGCCGCAGGTTGAAGTACGACTCGAAGTAGGAGAGGGCGAGCTCGCGAAGGGTCCGATGGATCGGCTCGCGGAACCGCAGCCCGGAGTAGTTCGACCGCGCGATCGCGCCCCAGCATCCGCCCTCGCGGTAGACCGCCAGCACGTGGTCGTCGTCGTGGACGGCCTCGAGGTCGAAGATGAGAGGCGGGCGCCCCTGCAACCGGAGGGCGGCCGCCGCGAACAGCGCGCCGTCCATGCACTGGACCACCTTCTCGCGCAGCACCCGCCGCGGAGAACGGCAGTGGGCTCCCTTCACGTCGTAGTCGATCGAGTCGAGATACTCTTGGATCTTCCAGGGCGGGTCGAGGGTCCGCAGAAACCTCGCCTCGCGGCGTGTCATCGTAAAGTCATTCATGGGCTTGCGAGCGTAAACTAGCTTGCCTTTCGCGCAGTCGCAAATCGCGGGGGAGAGGTCGTCGTGAACGTTCTTCGGAACTATGCCGAATGGCTCCATACTCGCTGGCCCGCCGGGACGGTCGAGCCGCTCCCCGAGGTCCGCGAAGACGGTACGACGGCGATTCCCGGAGTTCGGATTGTCGGCGACCTCACGGGAATTCCGCTTCTGAAGTTCGCATCGGACTCGGGCGCGAAGGCGGTCCGGGCGATCCTCGGGGAGCCCGATTTTGCTTCCGGGAAAGGCAAGGACGAGGACATTCTCGACCTCGCGATCGTTGGCGGGGGCGTTTCGGGGATTGCCGCGGCGATCGAGGCGAAGAAAGCGGGGCTGCGGTTCGAGATTTTCGAGGCCGAAGAGGTGTTTTCGACGGTCGCGAACTTTCCGAAAGGGAAGCCGATCTACACCTACCCCGGGGAGATGACGCCGGCCGGGGAGCTTCAGTTCAAGGCCGAGGTCCATCCGAAGGAGGAGCTGCTCGAGCGGTTGGAAGAGATCCGGAGATCCGCGGGCATCGAGGTGACCCGGGCCCGGA